>JAOZFG010000002.1 GCA_027491435.1 Thermoproteota archaeon | reverse complement strand
AACAGGCTTAGGTTTCGACGTCTATTCAGCGAGCGCTACCTGCTAACAGCTAGGAAGGCCAGTTCATGTCTTCCAACATCATCAGCTACATGACCCTCAAGAGCCAGTACCTTGTATCAGCCTGACGACGAAAGTGCTCACGCTGGCGTTAAAGCGTGGAGGTCTTAAGTTGACGGCACCGTAGGTACCTTTATAAGTCTTTCCTTACACCAAATCCAGGAGTAGAATATGAGACCAGTTCCAATAGTTATAGCTTTAGTAATTGTCGCGGCAGTCGCCTTACTGCTTTACTATCAGGTCCAACCTGTAAAGGTTGAGACGGGTGAAGGGCCTGAGGAGGGGCACGGTCTCCCTGCTGGCGAACATGGTCCTCCTGAAGGGAGACATGGTCACATGGAGCGCATGATGAACATGTGTGGTGAGAACCCGCCAGGCCACCTGATAAATGAACTCTTTGAGAACCACGACAAGTTCGAGGCCTCTTACCAGGTCTTTCCCGAAGAGAGGAAGTTAGTCTGGAGGATAAAGGTGAATCAGAACCCAGAGCTCCTTAAATTGCTTAAGGATCACATAGAGCAGATGAAGTGCATCCTAGAAAGCGGAGGAAATCCTAGAGCTCATGATCCAGCGTTTCAAGCTGAGGCCAAGCTCTCCAAATATATACACACGAAGGTGTACTTTCAGGGCGATGTTCTAGTTGTAGAGAAGTGGGCGGACAACGACTGCGCCTTCGACGTGATCAAAGGTCACGCCCAGATAGTGAAGGGCTTCTTCGAGAAAGGAAGGGAGGAGGCGATGAAAACCCACGAGTTCGGCAGCCCAAACTGCGCTGAGTACGGCTTTCCTTAGTCTCTCAGTGCCTTCACAGCCCTCTCATAATCCTCATCTGTGTAAAGGACCAGGATGACGTCTAACCCGGAGTTCTCCGATTCCTCCTTTAATATTTTTGCTGAAACCTCTACGGGAACTCCTCCAACACCCGAACCCATTGCCGGAAAGGCTACAACTTTTAACCCAAGCTCCTTGGCCTTCTTCAGAGCTGCCCTCACAGCTTTCCTAACATATTGGGGGCTGCTCCTCCCTCCAGGGGTCATAACGGTGGGGGCGTGGATCACGTATCTAGCCCTAAGGCGCCCGGCCCCGGTGACCACCGCCTCCCCTATGGGAACCGGTCCCTTTCTCAGGGCTTCCTCCTCTATCTCCCTTCCCCCCTTCCTCTTTATGGCCCCTGCAACCCCTCCACCCATTAACAGCTTGGTGTTGGCGGGGTTCACTATTGCGTCTACCTCCAGCTCCGTTATGTCGCCCTTCATCAACCTCATTGGGTCACCTCCAGCATCTCGGTTATCTCCACTACCTTTAACCTGTCGTCCACCCCCATGCCCCTGACGGCGTCGCTCAGCATTGCATAGCAGAACGGGCAGGCGACGACCAGCTTTTCAGCTCCCGTCTTTAGGGCCTCCTCCACCCTGAGCTTGCTCATGCTTACCTCCTCCTCCACCTTATACCAGTAGTTAGCCCCTCCAGCTCCGCAGCAGAAGGTGTCCTTTCCGTGCCTCTCCATCTCCACGAACTCGGCCCCAGAGAGCAGCAGCCTGGGCTCCTCAACCACCCCGTTGAACCTGGCCAAGTTACAGGGGTCGTGGAACGTGACCTTCCCTTGCTTGGTCCTTAGCTTGCCCTGCCTGTAGAGCTCCGCCAGAACCTCCACGTGGGAGTAAACCTCCACGTCGAAGTCTGCTATCCTGGGGTACTCCTTTCTGAAAACCGTTAGGCCGTGAGGGCACATCACTATCAACCTCTTGACCCCCAGCTGCTTGAAGAGCTCCACGTTCTCGAGAACCTGCTCCTGAAACCTGCCCTCCTCTCCAAGCCTCCTGACGGGTTCGCCGCAACAGGTCTCCATCTCGCCGAAGTGGGCGAGCTTTATCCCGGCACCCCTCATCAGGTCGAAGAACTCCTTGACTATCCTCTTACCTTCAGGGCTGAAGGAGAGGTGGCAGCCTACCCAAACGTAATAGTCTGGATCCTCGTCGCTCTCCAGCCAGCTGAGCCTCCCCCTCTGTGGGACTCCCATCGAGTTCCTGTACCTGGCAACGCTGTTGAGCAGGTCGTTTCCTCCCTTGACTAGGGAGCCCTCCATCACCAGGTACCTCCTCCTCTCCATGAGGTAGGTGAAGGGGCTCAGGTAGTTGGGACAGGAGGTGGCGCAGGCCCCACAGAAGACGCAGGACCAGACGGTCTCGTCATCCAGACGAAGTTCCCCTGTTAATGCGTCCCTAACTTCCTGAACCACATCCTTGGGTGAGAGGGGCCTTCCAACGGCGTTGGCAGGGCAGCTGTCCGTGCACCTGCCACACTTAACGCAGGCGGCCAGCGGGTATATCTCCTCCCAGCTCAGGTCCTTCACGGTTTCGAACAACCTTATCTCCTCTTCTCCCTCATCCTCAAGCTCCGTTAGGAGGAAGGGCTCCTTTGGGTACGAGGGTAACTCGGGCTGGAGTGAAGAGGTTAGGAGGGCGGTCAAGGAGTGGAACAGGTTGGTCTTCGGTAGGAACGCGACCATAGCAAAGGCTAGTAGAGCGTGGCTCCACCAGATGACCACGTAGGCTGGGTACAGAAGGGGACCGACCAAGGGAGCTAGGGCAAAGCCCACCACGCTGCTCCTGGTGGAGTAGCCCTGATATATCCTGACGGCCTCCAAGAGGAAGCCAGTCACCCCTATGTAGAGAAGGCCTCCCAGCAGGAGCTTGCCCTCCTTATCCCTTGAAGGCAATAACAGAAGACCCCCAACAAGGAAGAGCACGCCAAAGACGTCCATCACGGACTCGAACACCAGATAGTTAATCCCCTTAAGGAGTTTCACCCCGAAGTGAGCCAAGACGTCTGAGTCCAGGGCCACCGTCAGGGTCCCCAAGCCCAAGACTAGGGTTCCGTAGAAGAGGAATAGGTGAGGCGCCCCCCTCAACCTCTCCACAACCCTCCTCTGGGAGAAGACCCTCTTAGCCCCCCTGAGGAGGGATTCAGCGTCTAAAGACCTTAAGGCCATTAGAAGTTCATACTTCTTAACCTCATCCCATAAGTTCTTCAAGAATATTGCTGTAAACGCCAGGAGGAGGGCGTACATTAAGGGCGGCGTCCACCGAGGGAGGAGGACGAAGTTCACCCTCTCTATCATAAGCGCACCCGTAAAACAGGATAACTTTTTCATTTTTACTTTCCCTTCGTCGGGGTGAATCCCCTTGGATTATGACGTCTTAGTGGTTGGAGCCGGAATTTTCGGCCTCGCTACAGCCTATCACGTCATGGAAGCTAATCCTCGTCTCAAAATAGCCCTAGTGGACATGAGGGGCGATGTGGGTCAGGGGGCCACCGCCAAGAGCGCTGGGGGTTTCAGGAACCTCTTCACCTCTGAAACCAACAGGATGCTAGCTGACAGCTCCATAAGCTTCTACCTCAGCATTCAGGAGGGCGGAAGGGACCTGGGAATGGAGTTAGTCGGTTACCTGATACTTAGGAGCAAAGAACAGTTCGAAGAGATAAAGGGCGCTGCACTGCAGATGGAGAAGGAGGGTAAGCTTCGAATCTACAGGAAGGAAGAGCTCAAGAAGATGATAGACATGAACTTCGACTTCGACGGGGACGAGGAGGCGGAAATCCTGGGAGTTAAAAACGTGGATTACGGGCTCTTCGGCCCTAAATGCGGCCACATAGATGCTGACAAGTTAGCTTACTTCTACAGGGACGAGTTGAAGGCAGGAGGGGCTGAGTTCATCTTCAACACCAGGGTTGAGGGGATAATAGTTGAGCCTGAAGTTAAGCTGGGGATACCTAGGGAACCTAGGGCTTGGCAGCAGGTAAGGTTCGCTGGCGTGAAGACCAATAAGGGTGAGATAAGGGCTGACAGGTTAGTGATAGCGGCTGGCGGCTGGACCCAGGATCTCCTCAATCCCCTGGGAATTGAGTGCCTGGCCAGGCCCAAGAAGAGGCAGATATTCACCATAAGGCCCAGGACGGAGGAGCAGAAGGCCCTCTTCTACACCCAGGGGTTTAACGAGTACGGCGTGCTCCCCATGACCTTCCTGCCCACAGGCCACTACTTCAGGGTGGACAGGAGGGACGGCACCTTCTGGATGGGCTTCTCAGACTACTATAGGCCCTTCTCCACTGACGAGAACCCGGAGGAGAACTACTACTACGACAATATATACCCGATCATAGTGAAGTACTTCCCGCAGTTCGAGGACGTGAGGATAGACAACATGTGGGCTGGTCTCTACGCTATAAATTATGTGGACGAGAATCCCGTCGTTTTCAAACGCTCAAACATGGTCGTGGCCACTGGCGGAAGCGGGAGCGGTATACTGAAGGGAGATGCCGTAGGCAGGATAGCTGCAGCCCTCCTCTTGGGCAAGGAGTACGCCGAGCTTTACGGAGGCTATAAGATCCCCTCTAATAAGTTGGAGGTGAGGGGCAGGAGGCTAGAGCCGGAGAGGTTCGTCTTCTAGGGGTTATTCATGAAGGTACTTGTCACGGGGGGATCTGGCTTCATAGGCACAAACCTCTCCCTCTTTTTAACGGAGGAGGGGCACGAGGTCAGAGTTCTGGATTTAAGGAGTCCAAACTTCAAGGCGGAGTACGTCAAGGGAGATATAAGGGACTACGAGACGGTGAAGAGGGCAGTTGAGGGGATAGAGGCTGTCGTCCACCTTGCAGCCATGGTGAGCGCCGTGGAGGCTACGGAGAAGCCTGAAGAAGCTACTGAGATAAACGTGATGGGCACCCTCAACCTACTAGAGGCCTCCAGGAGGCAGGGGGTGAGGAGGTTCGTTTACGCCAGCAGCGTGGCCGTTTACGGGGAGCCCCTCTACCTTCCAGTGGATGAAAGACACCCAAACTTTCCCGTGAACGTTTATGGGGCCACCAAGCTGGGAGGAGAGGCGTTAGTCAACGGTTACTCGGGTAATTATGGGCTAAGCACCGTGTCCTTAAGGTTCTTTAACGTTTACGGCCCTTGGATGAGGCCCGGCCCCTACTCCGGCGTGATACTTAAGTTCCTAGAGTTCGCCCATGGGAATGAACCTTTCAGGATAGAAGGTGATGGCAGACAGACAAGGGACTTCATCTACGTTGAGGACGTGGTGAGGGCCATTCAACTGGCCTTAGAGGAGGAGTTTACAGGGGCCTACAACGTGGGCACGGGGAAGGAGACATCAATCATCGAGCTCGCCAGGCTCGTAAGCGAGGTGGTTGGCATTCCGTGCAGGGTCGAGCATGCGCCTCCAAGGAAAGGCGACATAAGGAGGAGCGTCGCTGATCCATCCAAGCTAATGTTAAGGGGTTGGAGGCCTAAAGTTGACCTTAAGGAGGGGCTCAGGAGGACGAATGAGTGGTACGAAAGGTTTGTACGTGCTCATCATTGAGTGCAGGTCCTTCAAGATTAACATTGGATCTCTGGGCCCTGTAGAGGTGCCTGAGGGGCTACTGGCATACGTGGGATCAGCCAGAGGGCCGGGAGGGCTTGACGCTAGGTTGAGGAGGCACTTCAAAAAAGGGAAGGCGAAAAGGTGGCATATAGATTACCTGACTGAGGTCTGCGAACCTGTAGAGGCATGGGTGCTACCAGGAGGTTTTGATGAAAGCTGGCTAGCCAAGACGGTGGCTTCGGCAGCTAAACCCATAATCAAGGGGTTCGGAAGCTCTGACAAGCCTGAGGATGAGACTCACCTTTTTCTGGTCAGAGATCTATCAGAGCTGGAGGAGATCCTTAAGGGATTGGGGTTCATCCGGTGGCCCTAGAGCTCATCAAGGCCTGGCGTTGAAAGCGGTAGCGTGCGGTTGGCAGCCTGGTAATACGTTGAAATTAAGGTGAAACTGCCGCGGAAGTAAGCCTTAAATCGTGGCCCCTTCTTTTTGACTTGATGAGCGAGCTTTCCCTGGAATCCTTAAAAAAGGGAATGCTTAAACTCCTTAAGGAGGACGAAGAGTTCAGATACGCTGTGGCAGCTTACCTGGGCTATCACGAGATACTCGAAAAGCTGAAGTTACACGGTAAGAAAATTGAAGAGGTAATCAAGAAGCTGAACATTATCGAGAAGGACGTGAAGAGCCTGAAGGAGGACGTGTCTGATCTAAAGGAGGACGTGTCCTCCCTCAAGAAGGATGTGGCTGGCTTGAAGCAGGACGTATCTAATCTCAAGAAGGACGTGAAGAGCCTGAAGGGAGATGTAGCTTCTCTCAAGCAAGATGTGTCGAGCCTGAAGCAGGACGTGTCCAATCTGAAGCAGGACGTAGCTTCCCTTAAGGAGGACGTGGCCTCTCTGAAGGAGGGGCAGCGTTCAATGATGACCATGTTGGAAAGGCTGTCCCTCAGTCTAGAAGAGGAGGCTAGAGAAGTCGTGGAATACATGCTCAGGGAAAAGGGGTTCTCAATCAAGCTAGAACCCTTAGTCTTGGAGGACGTAGAATTTGACCTGTTCGGCTCGGACGACGAGGCCGTAGTTATAGGGGAGGCGACGGTCAGGCTGGGGGTTAAGCAGCTCGTGAAAGCCGATGAGAGGATGGAGAAGTTCCTGAAGATCCGTAGGGAATACGCCTCTAAAAAAGCTATAAAGGTGGTATACACAATGTGGGTAGCTCAAGGGGTAAAGGAAGAGGCAGAGAAGAGGGGAATTTGGCTTATAAGGTCTGGAAGGGAGGAAACAACCCTTCCCCTGGCCTCTGGGTCAGGTTAGCCAGACGCTCATTCCTAGGAGGTCTGTGACCACGTGGGCTAGCGTGAGGGGGGTTAAGCTCCTCCTCTTGACGAAAGCGTAACCGTAGGCCAGCCCTACGGGGAAGACGAACAGCACGTGTATCGGCGAGATGTGCCACAAAGCGAAGGCCAGGGCCTGCACAAACACAGCAACCCTGGTCGAAGTGAACTCCTCTAGCTTGGTTATCCCGTAGCCCCTCCATATGGCCTCCTCGAAGATCCCTGCCGTGAAGGGCACAATCAGGGCGTTCATGTACCTAGCCCACGCTGGAGTCATGGAAACCACGTCCCTGAACCACTTGGAGTACTCCTCATAACTCATGCCGTAGATCAGGGACGAGGTTACGTGTTCGACCGTGAAGATCATCAGGGAGAAGATTACCAGCCCCGCCGCCAACAGGAGGTCCTTCAGATTGAAGTCGTAGAGCCCCCTGTAGTAGCGAAGGAGGTAGAGCCCGAACCCTACTTGAATAAGCACCATCAGGGCCGACTGGTAGCTGAAAATTCTGGAATAAAGGATCTTTATCTCTTGAGAGATGTCAGGCTGAGGAGGGACTGTCAAGTAAATGGCCAAGGAAGCGATTAGGTTTATCAGGAAGGGGGCGAACAGAACGACTAACTCCTTCCCCTTCATGAGACCCCTGCCCTTCTAACCTCTCAAGCGTGAAAAAAGTGCGCCTTTATCTGTAGCTCAGAACTCCTGATAAAAGGAACCCAGCTAAAGGGGATACCCCACCCCTAGTCGCCAAGCCCCGGCTAACCTCAAAACTAAGCCACGATCGTTAAGAGCAGGCTCTCTTTTACCTTCCCTGTGAGATCAGGATCAGGGGGTACTGCAGGTAGATTGAGCTCCCATCCTGAAACTTCAGATTGAACGCTGACCAGTCCCCTTGAGAAATCCCTGAATGACGGCAACTAGCCTAACCCAGCGAGGGGCCCAGAGACTCTGAGCTCACTGGCCAGAGCTAAACCTCTAGCTAGGATTAAAGCAATTTCTAGAAGAGAACGCTCGGTCAACGTATCCCTTAAGCGGCAATTACTCCTCAACTTAAGTTACTTCTATAAACTCCACAAGATCGTTAAGCTTGTACTCACGGCTAAATGGAACCTTCAGCAGCCTACCCCCATTAAAATTCCACTTTACCCTATGTCAGGTAACCAGCTGCCATTACAGCTCCTAGGCCTAATAGCAGCCAGAGAGCAACTTCTTTCAACATCTCCCCGTAAATTGTGACTAAAAATGAGTAGATCGCTCCTCTAGTACCCAGAGAGCTCCCCATGGTAAGGATGACTAGTCTAAGCCCGCTCCAGGGAGGCGACACAGCGCTCCTTGCAGCTCATATCCCACCTAGTAGACGTATACAATTTTACGCAATTACCTCTTGGGCATGCGACGGCTTTTAAGTTGTAGCCCCCCAACCACCTGTGGACTGTAAGGCCTTCAGGTTGAAGGGCAGGGGTCAGGTCCTCTGGCGTGGTGATAGAGTCAAATACTTTGCCCACCTGTGTGATAACGTAGAAGAGGACAGCGGCTGTAGCTTAAAGCTGGACGATGAGCGTTACTGTGACATACACGTGGAAGCTTGGGTAAAGCTCCCCGAGGAGCTTCCTGGAAAGTGTTGGGACGCCGGCAGGTGGGTCCCCGGGCTGGTGGTGATATGCGGCTGTAAGTGTCCGGACGAGGGATGCGGGCTCAGCACAACTGTAGACGCTGAAGGAAAGCCTTTCAAGAGGTATTCTGACCTCCCATTTAATCCGGAGGCCTCTTACTACTTGGACGCTGAATACTGGGTTTGGGAGCATGGGAACTGTCTTATGTACCAGTGGGAGAGGCCCTACGTTTACCAGGCCGTGATCACCAAGGTCTACTCAGCAAGGCCATATAAGGGCAGGGGGAGATGATGTTTAAGAGATGGTTTTTACCCCTTTTCTCTATAGCTCTGGTTCTTTTTGCGGTTTACAGCTACAGACCCACCCCAAACTGCTCTGAAATAGAGGGAAAACCTGTGCTTTTCACCTCAGGCCCCCTCTTCGTGGTGGCCACGGACTCCCCTGGAGTTGACCTTTACGCCTTCAGCGGCGGGGGGCTGAGGTGGTCCCGGAAGCTCCCTGGGAGGGTCACTCTATTATCCTGGGCTGGTGAGGGGCTTGTTGTGGGAACAGACTCAGGCTACCTGTTCATCTTCTCCAAGGAAGGGAAGCAGCTAATGAAGGAGAAGTTGCCCGGGGAGCCCTTCCTGATGGACTGGTCTGAGGGCTTCGTGGTCGTCGCCAGAAGCTTCGGGCCTGAAGGTGAGGTTTCATACGTTTACCCGTTGGGGATAAGGGGCAGGGGCATCTATTACGTGAAATCGTTTAAGGGAGGGCTGCTCTTAGGCTTCGTCAATCACACCCTATCTTTCCTGAAGGATGGGCTGAAGTGGAGGCTGACTTGCGACGAGATATTAGACGCCAACGAAACCGTGGCCATCAGGTCCGGGGAAAAGGTGCTCCTCATAAATGAGGAAGGGCAGGTCGTGAGATCCATAGACTTCCCCGCTGACATGGGATGTTGGCAGGGCGACCTCTACCTCTACGGGCTCGGCGGGCTGTACAGGTACGAGGGCAGGCTAAAGCCGGTTATAAAGGCAAAGTTCTACGAGCTCTCATGTAACCCCCTCAGGGGCGTGGTGAAGCTTGATGGCGAATGGTACGTGTTCCTAGAGGGGAAGTTCTACAATGTGCCTGACAGGCCCTACAACCTTCAGTGGTGGGACGGCAGGCTTGCCTTCACCTACTCTAAGGGAGTGGGATTCATTAAAGGGGAGGTGACCCTCTTAAGCGGCGAGTTCGCTGGCTGGGCCGACGGTTCCCTGATTGTGTACAGGGACGGAGAGGTGTGCATAACTTCCACCAGGGGCTAACTAACAGAAATTTTTGAGGTAAAAGTAGAAAAGAGGTAGTGGTTGGAAGGCTTATGAAGGCCGTAGTTCACGTGGCAGGTGCAACTGCCCTGCGCGGCAGTTACGCTTACTACGATGAAGGCCTTTGCGCTTCCACCACCCTAGTCCCCTTAGCTAGGAAGTATAAGGCCACGCTCATCCCCATCCTCCCCCACTCCTTGGTTATCGAGCTAGATTTGGATCTAAACGATTTTGAAGGGCTTGTAAATGAGTTCCTGCGGAGGACCGGTCTAGAGAACACGAACGTGAGGCCCAGGGTTGTTCAGGTAAGGGGGTCCTTCCTGTACAGAGGCGAGCTGGTCAGGTTCGAGGGAAGTCCAGTCCACGCCTTCACCACAGTCTATCACGAGCTCAAAGCTGTTGATAACCTCCAGGAAGTGCTAGTGGACTTATCACAAGGGTGGAACTATTTGACCGTAGCTGCTTTCCTGGGGGCAACAGCCTTCGGCGAAGTCTACGGGGTAAAGGTTATCCCCCTAACCTACGAGCCCTTCAACGCCCAGACCACAAGAACCTGTAACGGGGGTGAGCGGAAGAGGCCCTCTAAAAGGCTTGAGAGGGTGGACAAGACCTCACTTAAGCTTATAGAGCTCTACGAGCTTGACGACCTGGAGAGGCTGATCAGGTCTATCGCTCACTTTTCATCGGTCGAGATAAGGCCCAGGGACCTGGAACTAGCCTGGGACATATTCAAAAGGGAGTGGGACGATGAAACCACCTTCAAGCCGCTGGCCACCCTGAGGAAGGTATCGTGCGCCCTCAGAACAAACGTGATCCCCTACCTCCATTACTCATTGAGGAAGCTCCACGACTCCGTCAACAATCCCAGGTTCAAAGAGCTCCTCAGGGGCTACGAGGAGAGGGTTTCCTCCAACTACTACGTGAGCTTCGACAGGCAAGAGGGCGTGATCAGGTACAGGGGAGTCCCCTCATCGTATGCTCTGCTCGACGCCACCCTCCAAGCCTACAGGCAGATATGGGAGGAGCTAGGCGAGTTCATGGGGGAGGAGTGGTTCCCCCTGAAGCTGGTGGACAGGCTAATATCCTACTACAGGGAGAGGGGGATGCACATAAACGAGTACTTCCTGGTGAACGAGTTCAGATACGAGAAGGACTTCAGGAGGGCGGGCTCATCCATGGAATCGCTAGAGGAGATGATAAGGGATAAAAAGATGATAGGGACAGCCTCAGGCTTCTTAGCTCCCTTTTATTACGCTTTGATGGCTGACAACTTCGATGAGAGGGCCCTGTACGAGGCTAAAGCCTACAGCTACTTCATGGTCAGGAAGCCTAAAAGGAGCTATTACGATCAGCAGCTCGTCACCTATCTGGAGGACGTCCTCTTAGGAAACGTTCAGCTGGAGGGGCGTATGGGGGAGATGCTGGAGTACGCCTTCAGGATAATAAGAGGGGAGGAGGTTAGTAGAGAGAGGATTGTAGACCTAATAAGGAACCTGGTGGCTCACGCGGGCATTCAACACTACTCTGTGAGGTCCCTCTACCCCATATACCGGGAAGGGAAGGTTGAGGACCTCAAGGTCTACTACTACATGGAGCTCTTCGAGGCCCTGGACTCCATCGCTAAGGTTAGGGTGCCCCACGCCGGCTGCCTTTGCGATAACCTGCTCACTAGTTCCCGCTGATTGCCCCACTAAGTTTCACCTCCCTGCCCCTGTACCAGGACACTGGCTCCACCTCTATCTCACTTCCGAAGGCCTTCGCCAGCTCGTAGGCCAGTTTAGCGTTTAGGATTAGTGGGTAGTTCATGTCGGCGGCTAGCCTCCTAACCTTGAAGTCCACGTCAGGGGCGTAGCCAGTGGCCATTAAGAGGTCAGCTCTCCCCTCCTTGAGGGCCTTCAGGCACTCCTCTGGCCCGTCCTCTTCGACGCTCCAGTACTTGAGCCCCAGCTCTGACAGCCTCTCCTTAACCCCCTCGAACAACTCTCTTTCCTCTGGCCTGCCCTCCCAGCCTATGACCACCCCCCTCTCAGGGACCCTGTTGGGGGAGGCCGAGAGCCAGGACTTGAGCAGGGCTCCCTCATAGCTCCTGTCCAGGGCTGCCACTTCGCCTGTGGACCTCATCTCAACTCCCAGGTAGGGGTAGGCGCCCCTGAACTGTGACCAGGAGAACTGGGGGCTCTTAACCCCGTAGTGGTTTATCCTAGGCTCCATGAAACCTGAGACCCCCAAAGAACCTTCGAAAACCACCTTAGCTGCCAGGTGTGCGAGGTTGTACCCGGTGACCTTGCTGGAGAAGGGCATGGACCTGGACGCCCTCAAGTTAAGCTCCAGCACGTAGGGCTCGTCCTCCCAGATCACAAATTGCAGGTTGAAGGGCCCCCTGACGTTGAGTTCCCTGACCAGCTTCAGTGCTATCTCCTTCATGGCCTCAGAGGGAAGTCCCTCCCCGGGGATTACCATAGTGGAGTCCCCTGAGTGGACGCCTGCAGGCTCTACATGCCTTATAATGACGCCTATTGCCGACTCACCATCTCCTACCCCATCTATCTCGGCCTCTTCTCCCGGGAAGAACTTGGAGATAACTACGCTCGTTCCCAGGGTTAAGGCGTCCCTTACCCTAGCCTCCAACTCCTCCTCGGTCCAGACCACGGACATCTTAGTCCCGCTGAGCACGTGGGAAGGCCTCACCATGACGGGGAGGCCGTGTTCTTCCACGAACCCTCTCGCCTCCCTAAGGCTCCTCACCTCAACCCATGGAGGTTGCTTAATTCCCAACCTGTCAAGTAAGGAGCTGAAGAGCGCCCTGTTCTCAGCCACTTCAACGCTCTTACCTGAGGTGCCCAGCAGCCTAACCCCCCTGTCCTCCAGGGGCTTGGAGAGGTCGTTGGCCACCTGTCCGCCCAGGAAGGCAACTACTCCCATGGGAGACTCCCTCTCGTAGATATCAAGGACCCTCTCCAGGGTCAGCTCCTCGAAGTAGAGCCTGTCCACCACGTCCCAGTCGGTGGAGACTGTCTCCGGGTTATAGTTCACTATGGTGACGTTGTCCACGTACTTCATGGCTGCCTTGGAGAACTCCACCACCCCCCAGTCGAACTCCACGGAGACGCCTATCCTGAAGACCCCCGCTCCCAGGACTATGACCCCATTCCTCGGCCTTATGTCGTCCTCCTGTCCGCCGTAGGTGGCGTATACGTAGTTGGTGACGGAGGGCCACTCCCCGGCCAGAGTGTCTATCAGCTTGAACGACGGCCTTATGCCTGAGGATTTCCTGAACCTCCTGACCTCGTCCTCACTAAGCTTCAGGACCTCGGCTATCTGCCTGTCCGAGAAGCCCATCCTCTTGGCCTCCCTTATTGAGGAGGGGTCCAGCCTCAGGGACTTGCCCACCCTGACGGCCTCGGCTATGGAGTGAATGAACCAGGGATCCACTCCGCTTGCCTCGCTAACCTCCTCGACGCTTGCCCCTGAAGCCAAGGCCATGGCGGCGTAAACTGGCCAGTAGGGAGCTCTCCTCCTGAGCTTCTCTAAGGCCTCCTCTCTGTCTCCCGTTAGGGGAAGGCCTTCAAACTTCTGGAGCATCCTCAACGCCTTCTGAAGGGCCTCCGGGAAGTTCCTGCCTATGGCCATTACCTCGCCTATGCTCTTCATTTCAGTCCCTATGGTCTGCTCGACGCCCTCGAACTTTTCCAGGTCCCACCTCGGCACCTTAACGACTATGTAGTCGAGGCTGGGCTCGAAGCATGAGCAGGTTATTCCGGTCACCTTGTTGAGTATCTCGTGGAGCTTGTACCCCAGAGCCAACTTGGCCGCTACGTAGGCTAGGGGGTAGCCGCTGGCCTTACTGGCCAGGGCCGAGGACCTGGACATCCTCGGGTTCATCTCTATAGCGTAGTACTCGCCGCCAACTCCCAGGGCGAACTGGACGTTTCCCTCCCCTACAAGCCCGACGGCCTCTGCAACTAGCATGGAGCCGGTTCTCAGTATCTGGTACTCCCAGTCCGGGAGGGTCTGGCAGGGGGCCACTACCACCGACTCGCCGGTGTGAACCCCCATGGGATCGGCGTTCTCAAGACACACTGGAGCCACTGTGTTCCCGTAAGCGTCCCTGAGCACCTCAAACTCTATCTCCTTCCAACCACCTAGGTACTTCTCTACCAAGGCCATCCCGATAGAGCTGGCCTTTTTAGCCCTGAGAAACTTCTCCCTCAGCTCTTCCGGGCCATAAGCTATGAAAGAGCCCCTCCCCCCGAGGTTGTAGGAGACCCTTATCATGACCGGGTACCCAGCCTGCTCAGCGAACTCCAGGGCCTCCTCCTCCGAGGAGACGTGCCTGCTGGGCGGCATCGGCACCCCTTTCCTGGCTAAGGCCTCTTTGAACTTCTCCCTGTTGAGTGCCCTGTCTATGGCCTCGGGAGGCGTCCCTAGAACCTTAACTCCGTACTTATCCAAGACTCCCGCCCTCCACAGGTTGATTCCAGCGTCCAGCGCTGACTGACCGCCGAAGCCCAGCATTATCGCGTCTGGTAGCTCCTTCTCCACAACCCTTTCCAGGAAGTCCAGCTTCAGGGGGAGCAGGTACACCCTATCGGCCATGTCTCCAGTCTGTATGGTGGCCACGTTGGGGTTGACGAGCACCACCTCAATCCCCTCCTCCTTAAGGGCCTTTATCGCCTGACTTCCGCTGTAGTCGAACTCAGCAGCTTCAGCCACCTTGATTGGCCCTGAGCCCAGCAACATCACCTTCTTTGGAACCTCCATACTCCCTCACCCATCGCCTCAACGAACAGGTCGAAAATCCAGGAGGTGTCCTGGGGGCCTGGATCGGCCTCAGGGTGGAACTGGGTAGTGGCTACGGGAAGGTCCGGGTGGTAGGCACCCTCCAAAGTGTTGTCGTCAGGGTTCATGAACCAGGCTACCAGGTTAGCGTCCCTCAGGCTGTCAACATCCACCGCATACCCGTGGTTCTGACTCGTTACGTAGCACCTCCCCGTCCTCAGGTCCACAGAGGGCTTGTTCTGACCCCTGTGCCCGTACTTCATCTTGAAGGTCCTGGCCCCCAGCCCCAGGGAGATCAGCTGATGGCCCAGGCAGATGCCCATAACCGGGATCCCGTCTTTAGCTAGGTCTACGGCTTCCTCGCCCAAACCCTTAATTAGTTCTGGGTTTCCTGGGCCGTTTCCAAGCAGAAGTCCGTCAGGTTCTAGCTGGGCTATCTGGTCAGCCCTCCACCAGCAAGGTACCCTGATTACCTCCAGGCCCCTCTCAAGGAGCTGCCTCACTATCCCCCTCTTGAGACCGCAGTCAACTACTGCTACTCTCAACCCCCTCTGAACCTCAGGCCTCTCCACCACGGGCCCCTTTGGGGAGACCTGCCTGGCGTAGTCCACCTCCTCATACCTAGGGGATGATTTCAGCTTCTGGTAGGCAGTTTCCAGGTCTCCCTGCCATATTATACCCATTTGAACGCCCTCGTCCCTTAACTTCTTGACTAGCGCCCTGGTGTCTACTCTCTCCAGGATTGGGACGCCCTCCTCAGAGAACCAAGTTATCAAGCCTTTCCTGGAAGTGTAGTGGCTCGGCCTGGTTACCTCGTAAACCACAAGCCCCTCAACTTTGATCCCATCAGACTCGAAGTCCTCAGGGTTCACCCCGTAGTTCCCGATGAGGGGGTTCGTCATCACCAAGATCTGGCCCTTGTAGCTGGCGTCTGTGAAGGCTTCGGTGTATCCCACCATGCCCGTGGTGAATACGACCTCTCCTACCGCCGTTGAAGCCTCAGTCCTGACACAACCCTTGAAGTAGGTGCCATCCTCAAGTAGGAGGAAGGCTTCACGACAGGGAAGGCCGAAGGACGCTCACCGACATCTTCACGTGACACCACGAGCTCTTAAAAACTTTTCCTCACGCTGGGTTCCACTCCCCGTGTGGGGAGTCATTAACCTTCAAAGTTTATCATTTTTCTTAAAAAAGAGTAAGGTATAATGGGGAAATTAGATTTTATTTCAACCATTAATCCTTATGAACGGAAAGGTCTCCTGTCAGCTAGGGACAAGAGCAACACCACCACAACTATGACGGCCAGCATTGCCCACTCCCAGCTAGCTTCTCCAGTTGGCTTTACGGTTAAGGTGACGCTCTCTGTCTTAGTGATCCTCTCTGTCTTAGTGATCGTTTTAGTCACCGTTACTCCCCCTCCTATGACGGGCAAGGGTATGCTAACGGTCTCGTTGCCTGCCAGTATCTTCACGAGTTCAAGGCCAGCTCTTGAGGGTATTATCTCGTAGCTCAACTTCGCTGGGAGCTCCACCTCTCCCTGATTCCCCCCGGTGAGCTGAAGACCATCGGATACCTCCAGAGAAAGGGGAACCCTCCCTTCTCCTTCAAGCTCCACTATCAGCTTGACCGGGCTGCCCACCCTGACCTTGGCCGGGGTTACCCTAACCCTCATCGAAATGGACTTGACCTCCATAGTAGGCGGGGTCACCGATACCTCCACCTCTTTACCCCCTATCATCAGGGGGGAGGTGCCCACGGCATCTAATATGGAAGCCTCGCCCCAAAGGCTTCCGTGAGCTGATCTTAGCACCTTCACCCTGAACTTGACGACCCTGCTGCTCGGGCCCACGTTCCAAACCAGTTCCCTGTCCCTCTTGATGGGCTCTACCCTCGCTCCATCCACCACCGAGCTACCTTCGACGTACTCCAGCCCGTATGGAAGCTTGTAGACCAGCTGGCCCCTGGGGGTAGTTCCCTCTATGTGGACGTAAACCTCTACCTCCTCCCCCACATCAGCGCTGGGCGGGGAAAAGTAGGTGTAGACCTTCAGAGGTACTCTCCCCCTGCTAACCATTTCAAATCCCCGAGGCGGAACCCTGCCGACGGGTTGAACCGGAACCTCAATCCCTAGGGAGAAGTTAGTGGAGGTTGCGCAGTTCTGCCTGCCCTCGGCCGAATCGCAGGCGGTCACGCACCAGAGGTAGGTCCCTTCCTCTAGGTTGAAGGTCCAGTTTACCAACACGTCCTGGCCGCTAAGGTCTTTGCTCTCTTGGTAAACTATGGACTTACCGCTGTAAACGGTTATGGTGGCGTTTTTGATGCCCGTGTCGTCGTGGGCTGAGGCTACGAAGGTCACGTCTCCCTCATCCGCCGTTGAGCCGTCAGCCGGGGAAGCTAGGATTACCACTGGGGGAACGTCGTCCAGTACTATTATGCTAGCCCTAACCTTCTCCTCCTTGGACGGATCGTTGGAGGACTTGGCCTCAACGTAGTAGTTGAGCACGCCTCTGTCCCTGTGAATCAGTGGCTTCACAGTTATTATGAGGTCCCTGCTCTCCCCTGGGTTGAGGGGGATGGAGTAACCTAAAGCTGAAGTTACCTCCCCGGTCACGTTAGTTGGGCCGTCGAAAATAACCGTTCTAACTGCGTTCCCGGGGGTGACGACCCTGACTACTACGTTATCTGGCTGATTGCCGTCGTTCTCCACAGTAATGATATAGCTAGTGCTCTCAGATGACTTCTGAGTCAAGGAAGCGTGCTGAACAACGCCATCGGAATCGTAAACATCATCCCAGAGAGTAGAGCCGTTAGGTAAGGTTATTGAGAGATCTGGCTGAGCTGTGGGCAAAACGGTTAGGGTGAGCACGGCCTCGTCGTGAAACACCTCGTCAGCGTAGTAGGGATAGGTTGGGTAGTTCGTCTGCCAGTCGAAATTGCTTGACCCCCTAAAGACCAGCTGGTAGGTTCCCGGAGGAGCTCTCCTGGGGACGTCTATCAGGAACACCATCCTCGCCTGCCCGCCGTGCGGGGTAAGGTCTCCCGTGTCAGGTATTCCATCTCCCCCCGTGTCGTGCTCAGGGTTCACTACGTCCCAGTTGCCGTCTCCGTCGGCATCTTCTGCAAGCAGTACGTCATCGCCGTTCTTCACTGAGGTGGTGAAGGCCCCGACTGGGTCGTTCAGGCCCTCGTCCCTGAAGAGGCTGACTCTGAAGGAGCCAGTGTTCTCCATCACCTTAACGTTGCCCCTGTCCGTCACGGTAGCAGCGTTGGCCCAATTCTGAACGAAGCTCACAGTAACTTCAGTCAGGGGGCTAACAGATAAGGAGCCCGACTCAGGGTTTATGAAGCCGCAGGGGACGGGCCCTATGTTTAGGGTGAGGAAGGAGTCCGCGTGCATCACGTCGTCGTGGTAGTAGGGAGCTGCAGGGTTGTTTGTCTGCCAGTCGTTGTAGGAGGAGGCCCTGAACCTGAAGTTGTAGTTATCGCCCGCTGTGACCTCATCCCTTGGCAGGTGCACCACGAAGACCACCTTCACGGAGCTGCCAGCTGGGACAGTCCCAGTGTCAGGAATCCCGTCAGAGTAGGTGTCATAGGCGTCGTTCACGTAAGTCCAGCCGTTAGTGGTGTCTCCGTCTAAGTCGTAGGCTATGAGCACGTCGTCAGCGAAGTTGGCTGGCTCGGAGTCGGAGAGGCCTAGGGCGTCATCCCCGTTGACGTCCAAGTACACTGAGACGTTCCAGTCGGGATCTGACCTTAAAGATATGTCATATACGTCATCCAGGGAGCCCGAATTCTGAAAGCTCACCACGTAGTAGTACTCGGTGACTTCCAGGTCACACTTAGGCTGAACTGTGGAGCTCGTGGACGTGGGATCGGCCGTCACGTAGATTGGCGGTGGTTCTACGGTCAGGGTCATCGAGAGCGAGTCAACCCTGCAGTCGTTGGGCGTGTCGTCTAGGTTCTCGTCGTCGAAGACGTACACGGTAGTGGTGAAGGTGCCAGTGGGATCTCCTACTGGCACGTTTATCGTCATGATCACGTCGGCAGAACCTCCAGCTGCGATGGGGAAGTCGTTGGAGGAGAAGCTCACGTAAGAGGGATTAACCCCTCCAGCTGGATCTATCTTTAGCTTAACGTGATCGGCGCCCTCGACGCCCAGGTTTGTCACGTGTATAGTGACCTGAACTGGGGAGCCCTCTACAGCCGTCACGCTAATGTCTTCTGGGGTGGCGTCAAGTCCCTCGACAATAAACTGCAGGTTGTCTGAGACGTGATAGCCGTTATCGTAGTTCGGCGGGTTGCCCGGCCACGCAATCACCGTCCAAGTGCCGCCTACCTCGTCGAGCGTTGAAGGTATCGTGAAGGTTCCGTGGAAGGTCCCGTCGTTGGCGACGTCGTCGGGCGGAGAGCCGTCATCCCTCAAAGTGACCGTGGTGACCGGGTTGTGGGAGGAGTCTCTCACCTCAGCTACCAGATAAGACCCATCACCGCTGTCCAAGTAGAGGCCCACGTCAGACCTCACTTCTATTAAGGCCGTGCCACCACACTTCAAAGGCTGTGCCGGGTCCGCAGCGTTGGTGACAGATGTTACGTCCAGCCCGAAGCCCTCTGGGTCCATAAGCTCCGCTGAAAGCCAAGCAAGCACCTTCACATCGTCCACGTAGACGTAGGTGCCGTAATAGGCGTCAACCGTGTTGCCGGCCTCAAAGTAAATCCTGACGGTCTGCCCGGCGTAGGCTGAGAGGTCAAAGGTGAAACACTCCCAGGGCCTCTCCTTCCAGCCAGCCCCTCCAGAAGGGGCGGTCTCTTCCACCAGGGTTTGAAGCACAGCGTTAGAAGTGCTCCTTATCTGAGCCCTGAACCTGTCGTAGTTGGCGTAATCGTAGGACACCATCCTCCTACAGAAGGTTAAGGTCGCTCCCCCTGGGGGCAAGGTCACGTCCTGATAAACGTAACCTCCCATGGTGTTGCTGGCTTCACTAGGTCCGGAGCCGGAGTAGTCCCACCCTATCTTGTAGGACTGAGATCCGGAGTAGGCAACGCTTCCCCCCAGGTGGGGATCGCTCCCGCTTACCACGAAGTGAGCGGCTAGGGGGTGATCCACCCCTCCCCCCTCCCAAGGGGGTGGATCTTCAGTCCCAGGAGGGCTTCCCTCGAAGTCGCCGTCCCCCACTAAGTTAGTTGGGGCTGGCTCCGGGAATGAGGGAGCGGGCTTCACCCCGTTCTCCTCGATGTCGAAGTATATGTAGTAGGTGACGGGAGCTGCGTCCTCTAGAATGAAGCTTACGTCTCCCCTAGCGTTACCTACTTCATCAGCGCCTCCCATGTAGTGCTCGTCGTCGAACTTCTGCGATGAGACCAACCCCCCTGGGGAGACCACTCTAACTGAGTTAGGGTCGAAGGTCCCAGACACCCCCAGCTCGGAGAGGAGGGAGCCGAAGTCCACGGCCACCTTAACTGAGTCCCCGGGGGATCCGTAGGGGACGTGGACGGGAACCCTATAGTGCCAATCGTGACCTTTAGAGACCCCATCGGGGTCCCACCAGGAAGGCGAGGCGAGGTCTCCTCTCGCTGGTATGAGCTTGAAGAGGTAGGGGGAGAGAGTTAAGGCCAATATGAAGTAAAATATTAACCTATTTTTATGCATTGGGGAACTTACCCCTTGTATGATAAAAAGTTTCCTGAGAACGTTGAGCCATTAGTGCTAAGTCCTCCCTTCGAGTTTACGCTCTAATTCTTAAAATTTTAGGCGGAATATGAAGTTATATCTTATAAATTTAAAGTGATCACTCTAGAACACATTGTGGTGGGAGACTTAGTGACTCCTTCACCTTTATCTCTAGTTCTCGTGAAAGAGTCAAGGCCAGAACAGCCCGTACTCCTCTAGCCTGGGGAAGTGCTTTCTGTTACTAGTCCCACAGGGGGACGGCCTCTATGGAGGTAACCCCTCAAGAGGTCCCCCTCGTCCATGAGCTGGCCGGCCCCCTCAACTCCCTCCAGATGATGGAGGCCCTCTTAACGACCCCATTGCTTAAGGGAAGCACTATGCACATCTCCTCAACCAGCTCTTTTGCCCTGGTCGGGCCAACTTCGCCCCTGACGAACTCATATAGGGTTATGACTGGTTATGAAGCAGAGGAGGTCCGGGAGCTCCTCCCTTCCCTTGCCAACCTCTATGAAGACGTCCGTGTCCAGCATCACTCCCTTAACCTTAACTTCAGCCTCACCTCCTCGTAGTCCAGATCAGAGGCTATTTCCCTCAACTCCTTGAGGGCTTTTTTTGACCTTCTCACTCCTGTAAAGCTCAGCCAACTTTAGGAGGAATTCGTCCCAAGGGTTAAAATACGACCCTACCCCGTCTAGGCGCTAGAACTCCTCGTCCAGGAAATCCTGGAAGGGTTTCAGGAAGAAGGCGAATAGCGCAACCATTGGGGCGATAATTGCAGCGAAACCTCCTGCTATAGCTGGAAATAGGGAGAGCGTCGAGTACGTAACGCTAAAGTGGGCCACGGTAGGTAAGATTATGTTTTCCGTTTCTCCCGCGTGACATCGAAGATCAGCCTGAGGGAGCAGGCGGACGCTGTCATCAAGAGGGTTCTCGGGCTTACCCCGAACTTTCCCGTAAATGGGTTGATGCCCGTCAGTATGTGGGCAGGCCGAAGTAGAAGTAGCTGTTATGAGAGTTCCCTGATGCCAGATACACCTAAATCCAAGCAGGCTGTTGTACCCTCGTGTGAACACCTCGTTGAGTCCAGACTGAACGTAGCCCCTGAAGAACAGCCCCTCAGCGAACCCGCCGACTATCACCAGATACTGAAGGGTTCGACTACCAGTCCCGACCTATCCCACCCACCCAGCCCGAGGATAATGCACAGGCAAGAGATGATCCCACCGAGGCCGAACATAATTAAGAGCACGTAGATGCTCCACTTAAGGTCCATCCGCAGATTTCTCACTGAGAACCCATAGTTCCTAGTTGCCCTATGGATCGCTATCCCCAAGAATGAGAGGAGGATCATTGCAACCTTGGACAGCCATCATAGCCGTAGTGGGCCGACAGGTACTAAGCAACGAGGAAGAAGGTTGCCTCAAAGACTGCTGTCTCTATAATTGCAAGGACCTTGTAGTTTTCACCGAGCATTCGAACCTCCTGAGATCTTGAACCCATTCCCTCCCGCATGCTGACCTATTCACGAGCTGTCTTCCCCGCCTTAAGTTTTAGGTTCCATCTCTTACCCTCACAGCGAGGGGGTGAAAAATTTGATGAGGGGCTTAGCTTTCCCTTTGACCATCCAATCCTGATCGATACCGCTCTCCCAGTCGCGGATTACCTGAATCTTCCCATACAGCCCTCTTAGGAGAGTTTTTGCCCCGCTATCGCTACCATCTTCACGTAGTTTTTCGACTCAAATCCACTGGAAGCTGTAGTCCACGTAGGTGAAGCTTATGATGAGCGCGAGTAATGAGGACGGGTAGGAAACAACTGAGTGTGAAGCGATAAGAGAGATTGTAGTTACTAACTGAACTTAATCTGCAATTCGCGATGACACCTTCAAAAAGAGGAAGGTTCAGCCCTCTATCGACGGCATCTGGGCTCAGGTACCTTAATTCCGTTCAGAAATTCGTTGAAGGCCTGAGTAGGGAGGTCGTCGCTCTCGATTCTTGCGTTAAAACATCTCCCTGTAATCTACACACTTGGGGGTAGTTTGAAATAAACGTAGTGTACTAGCGTACAGGCCCCACCAGCCAGGGAGGGTCTCTTGTCTGTGTCGCTTATCTCAGTGTACAGGATGGCCAATAGATGCTCTGGACCGCTTGGTAGTGAGGATCGGCCACCAAAGTATCAGAAGAGCCATCACTACCCCCCTCCTGAGCCCGCTTGATTCCTGTAGATTAACAGGTGGCTTAACGCTCCTCAAGCTAACCGGCTGGGTGGGGTATACCCCTATATTCTCGTTAAACTCCTTGTTGTCAGCAGTCTGGGAGAGTATAAACAACCTGTCGAATTTGGAAAACTCTACATGGCCTCTAGATATCTCCCGCTGAATTCTCAGGAGGAAGTGATGAGTATGATGGACTTAACTCTCCCCATTAGAGCTGGCGAGGAAGTAGTTTGAGCATTTAATAGACCCTGGAAGGGAGATAAAGTACAAGAGGGCCCCATAAAACAGCTAAAGCTATCGAAGAGGTTGTGGAGGAGATATATTTGGGGAAGTAGGGCCTGCCTGTTCGCTCGGTTGCTGAAGGGCGGATATTCCGTCTAGAAATATGGACATAATTGTGATGTCACGTGAGGTCCCCCAATCAGGGATCTAAGTTTGTTAGTATTGTGGTAGTGGGTGTGGGACGCTCCCGTCTGGATAAATCTACTGAGGCCTGAAGAGGAGTGTTGGTACCTTAAGTGAGGAAGGGAATAGAAGTGAAGTGATGTGGGAATTAACTGAGCTGTCTCCCGCGTATAAGCGTGGACATGGACTTCTCTTTTGTCACATCGAACCGTCGGGGAGATGGATGGATAAGGCGATCCTTTCAATGCTAAAGGCCTATCAGAGAAGGAGGGTCCTACGAGAAGAGCTCTCGTAGAGATTGTGTTGAGGGACGCTTTCGGGGCCTTCTAGCTGGGTAATACCTACAGTAAACCTTAAATATTACGTTTAGGTATGAAGTTTTGTGTCTGAAGTAGTGTCATTTAAGGTAAGAAGGGATTTGAAGAAAAAGATGGAGGCGTTTAAGGACAGAGTTAACTGGTCCGAGGAGCTGAGAAAATTCGTTGAACTGAAGATAAAGGAGTTAGAGGCCAAGGAAAGTAAGGAGAGAATAAGGGAAAAGTTGAGAAGAGCCCCTTGGTCCCTCCAGAGGGGGTCTTCCACAAGGCTAGTGAGGAAGGACCGTGATAGTCATTGACGCCTCGGCCTTGACCGCCATAATACTGAAGGAGGAAGGATGGGAGAGCCTGCTTGACGTCTCGGACCTCTTCATATCGGTCGATCTGCTCCATAAGGAGGTAGCCAACGCCATTTGGGCTGCACACCTCTCAGGTAGGATCTCCGAGGAGAATGCCAGGGACTCTTTCTCTCTTTTGAAGGAATTCATCCAGTATAACGTGATTTTAAAACCTCAGGCTTGGTATTTAGATAAAGCCTTCGAGATCTCACTCAAACACAAAATAACGGTATACGATTCCGTATACATAGCCCTATCAATTAAAGAGGCCCTGCCTCTCCTGACCTTGGACTCAGAACAGGCGAGAGTAGCGTGGGCAGAGGGAGTAAAGCCCATAGGGTGGTGATCGGCCGTTCATAAATATTATAATGCATTTCTGACGAAGGGGAACTTCATTAGGACCCTCGCCTAGGGTGCTGTCAACTTAAGGCTTGTTATAAGCAGGGGGCCGCTGATGTCATATGTAACTGAAAGAGAGCCTCAACTCCACCAGAGAGCGGACCCCTGCAGTCATAGCAACGCCCTTCCTATACTCTTCG
>JAOZFG010000036.1 GCA_027491435.1 Thermoproteota archaeon | reverse complement strand
GACTGGAGGAACCTCCTCTCCAAGTTTTCAGAGGAGCTCTCTAAGCTTCCTGAAGTCCTTAAGCTGGTGGCCCTCCCCTCCCCCCGGGACAGGATTTACGGGAGCAACGTGCTGGTGGTGGTCAGGGAGTACAGCTACCAGGTGGTGCTCAAGGTGATGGAGGCTGCCTCTAGGGCAGAGCGCAGAGTAGGGGTTCAGGGGCTGTTAAGCCCCACGGTGGCCACTCCAGACGAGCTGGTGGTGAAGGAGTTTGAGCGAGCTAGAGAAAGCTAAGGCCCTGATGGATCAAGCATTTAAGGATCTAGAGATGGGGTGTTACGATAAAGCCGTCAGCGCCGCATACTTCGCCGTGAGGATGGTCGCATCTCACTTAACTAGATCTAGGGCTAGGAGGGACGACAAGGTAGCCAACGCATTAGCCAATTTCTTGGGAGACGAGGGGAAAATCAAAATGATGGCTTTATATGAAATGAGGAAGAGGGCTGACTATAGGGAGAAGTTCACTTCAGAGGGAGAGGCCAAGATCGTCCTAAAAGAGGCTAACGACCTGTTCAATTTAATTATAGAGGAGATCAAGCATAAGGATAAAAGGATAAAATTTAGTAGCCGAGCACCGAAGTAGGGGGAGATCTATTGCTAGAATAAGCTTAAAGGACCTGAAATCGCAGATGCCTAGCTAAATAACTCCCGACAAACTTAAGTTTTAGTCCCATCATCCCGCAGGGATAAACATGCCTGCCAAGGGAAAGCTTCTGGGAGATGATGTGAAACTCTGGAACAAAGCCTACGTAGTAGAAAACAAAGCGGTAGAGGCTTACGTTAAGGGTGTTAAGCTGTTCAAGGCGTTTGGCACCTGGGAAGAGGGACTGGAGCAAGTAATAAGGTGGATAGCCGTGGAAACGATCTTTCACAAGCACATAGTGGAGGCCCTCCTGAAGGCTCAGTCAGAGGCTGATAAGCTACTGGCCGATGAGGGTAGAAAGGAAGAGCCCAAGGCAACCCCCGAAGGGCTCAAAATAGTGGCCGAATTCGCCATGCAACACCTGAAGATAGAGAAGGATATGATAGACACCTACAGTAAGATAGCTGAGGTGGCTAAACACCCCTTGATAAGACAGTTAGCCCTCGCTCTAGCTGAGAATGAGATGGAACATCACGCTAAGCTTGCTAAAATAGTTAAGATGGCTAAAAAGAGGGATTAGAAGCCATACTTCACCTTACCGAACTCTACTAACCCCTTTATGGCCCTGATGGCCCTCTCAGGTTCTGGGTAGGCCGGTATTCCAACCTCCTCAAATTTCTCCCTGAAGGCCCTGGCGTAGGTAGAAGAGCCGACGTCCATGGCCACCACTGGCTTGTCGTATTCCTTAGCTATTGAGGCTAGCTTTTCTGGCAATTTAGAGGTAAGCCCCGGTACGTGATGAAGCGCCAGTATTGCCACGGCGTCCACGTTCTCGTCCTCCAGCAGTATTCTTAGGGCTTTAGTAAAGGACTCATCGGTGGCCGACCCAGTCAAGTCAACTGGGTTCCAGATGGCGGCTATTGGTGGGATGACTCCTTCGTCCTTCAGGCCCTGTAACTTGCTCAGGGTTTCTTCCGAGAACTTAGCCATTTTGAGGCCTAGGGACTCGACTTCGTCGGAGGCCATGACGCCTACCCCTCCCCCGTCAGTCAATATCGCTACCCTATCTCCCTTGGCGGGGGGTTGCATGACCAAGGCCTTGGCTACGTCGAAAAGCTCCTCCATGTCCAGCACCCTTATAACTCCAGCCTGCTTAAAAGCGGCGTCGTAGATCTTATCGCTTCCCGCTAAAGCTGCCGTATGAGAGCTAGCGGCCTTAGCCCCGGCGCTAGTCCTCCCAGCCTTGAGGATCACTATCGGCTTCTCCTTGGTTATCTTTTTGGCGAGCTCTAGGAACTCCCTTCCCCTGTCTATTGACTCGGCGTAGATGAGTATGGCTTTCGTCTCAGGGTCCACTGCGAGGTACTCCAGCACGTCGACCTCGTCCACGTCCACCTTGTTCCCATAACTTACGAATTTAGCGAGCCCTATGCCTTCCCCGTACATGTAATCCAAGCAGGCAACTCCAAAGGCCCCTGACTGGGATATTAGGGAGATGTGCCCCGGCTTAGGCCTGGGCGAGGACTCCAATGGCTTGCCGTCCATGTCCTTGTGTACTGGGAGGAACATGGTGTCAACTCCGCTCGACGGGACCACCACCCCTACGCAGTTGGGGCCTATCACCCTTATCCCGTACCTCTCAGCCACCTCCTTAAGTTGCTCCTGGAGCTTGACCCCCTCACCTCCTACCTCAGCGAAGCCCCCACTGATGACTATGGCCCTCTTTATCCCCTTCTTACCGCACTCCTCTAGAATTGATGGGCAGTACTTGGCGGGCGCCACTATTACGGCCAGGTCAGCCGGCTCTGGCAGGTCCAACACGGACTTATAGGTCGGGACCCCCAATATGGGCTCATCCGACCTGGGATTAACGGCGTAAAGCTTACCCTTGAAGGCGCCGGCCCTCTGGTTCTCGACCATTACCCTCAGGGTCTCGTAGCCCACCTTCCCGGGGGTTCTCGAGGCCCCGACGATCACCACTGACTTGGGATGGAAGAACCCCTTCATTTGCTCCCCCGCTCAAGCGGAAGTGGTTTCTTAAAGAATTTTACCGGAAGAGCTCGGAGCTCCAATACCAGAGGCTAGGAACTCTCAGCCCACTTGGGGAACAGCCATGCCGAAGCCGCTGTGGCCACGACGGCCAGGGCCGTGAGGCCTAACAGGGATGGAGTTAAGTCCCCTAGCCCATATCCCCTCAACAGGATCCCTCTCAAAGCCTCGTTGGCCCAGGTGAACGGTATTAGATTTGCCACCTGCCTCAGAGGTTCGGGGAGGAATTCAAGTGGGAAGTATATGCCGCAGAAGAACTGTATTATGACGGCAACTGCAGTCACAGCCTCACTTGCCGCCTTAGGATCTGGAGATGCCTCTGTGATCAGCAGGCCCAGGCTGAGGCTGGCCATGTCCCCCACCACTATTAGGGGGATTAGCTCCCAAGACCAGTTGACCTCCGGGCGAAGCCAAAGCATGGTTACGGCTAGCAATATGGCCTGACTTAAGGAGAGCGTGAGGAGTCCCCCGAAGATCTTCCCAGACAGTATGGACCAGGGGGAGGCTGGAGAGACCCTGATCCTCTTTATATTCCCTGAGATCTTCTCGTAGGCCAGCGAGGCCGATGCAGAAACCATTCCTGAGAACAAAAACGTGTAAACGATCATGGTAGCGATCCACTGTCCCCTGTACTGGAGCTCGCTGACTCGATCCACCTTTAAGCTCACAGGCTCAGCTAAGGTCTCCACGGAGCTGAGCACCAACTCCCTAACGTCTAAAGGCAGAGCCCTAGAGAGGGCTTTCAGGTACTTCTCCCTGTAAACCTTGTTGAACGACGAGACATAGCCGCTCACCAAGCTAACGGCCACTGAGCTGAGTTGAGGGTCTTCTCTAGTGTAGAGTCGTATGAAGGACCTCTTGCCCGAGAGCAAACTGCTTGAGAAGTTCTCAGGTACGATAATGGCCGCTACGACCTCCCCACTGGAGACCTTCTCCTTGGCCTCCTCCTCGCTGAAACAGGAGAAGACTTCGGTGGCGTTAACCTTCTCTAACCCCTTCAAGAATAGTTTCCCTAGCTCTCCTTGGTCCTGATTGAGCACAGCTAATCTGAAGCTGACATCCGAGCTGAAGATGGCTGAGAAGAGGAGCATAATCATTATGGGGAAGGCTATAGTCCAGAAGACCGTCGTCTTGGACCTGAAGAAGGCCTTCAGGTCCTTCACTATGACCCCCAAGACAGGCCTCATTCCAACCTCCTCCCCGTCAGGTTTAAGAAGACGTCCTCCAGCGTCGGCCCCCTTATCTCTACTCTATCAACCTCAACCCCGTTGGATTGAAGCCTGGAGACTACCTCTGGAACTAGCTCCTCGGCCCTATCCGACTCTATGATGAGCCCGCCATCAATTGGCCTAGCGCCCTCAAGGAGCCTTAACGCCTTCTGCAACTCCCTGACCTCGACTATCAACTTCTTAGCCCCTCCATACCTCTCCTTTAGCTCCCTGGGCGTTCCCAGGGCTACGACCTTGCCGGCGTCCATTACAGCTACCCTATCGCATAGCTCGTCGGCCTCCTCCATGTAGTGAGTGCTGAGCAGTATAGTAGTCCCCCTAAGGGACCTAATCAATTCCCAAAACTCCCTCCTGGTATCGGGATCCAGCCCAACGGTGGGCTCATCCAACACTAGAAGGGAGGGCCTGTGTATTAACGCCACGAGGAGGCTGACCCTCCTCCTCTGTCCCCCTGACATCTTCGAGACTAACTTCCTCAGGACGTCCTCGCCGGCCAGGTCTTCTAGCTCCCTGACCCTCTCCCTGACCTCCCCCTTGGATAGCCCATACAGGGAGGCGTAGAACTCTAGGTTCTCCAAACCCGTCAAGTTGAAGTAGAGCAGGGGTTCCTGAGGGCTGTAACCTATGAGCCCGGAAGTCTCCCTGCCCACCTCCTTGCCCCCGATCAGCACCCTCCCCCTGTCAGGCTTCTTAAGGCCAACTACTATCTCCATGAAGGTGGTCTTCCCGGCCCCGTTGGGACCTAGCAGGCCGAATATCTCGCCTTTCCTCACATGAAGGGAAACTCCTTTTAATGCATCGAAGTCTCCATATCTCTTCCAGACGTCCTCCGCCACGAGCATCGCTAATTAATGAGGTGAGGGGGTTTTAAGGTACCGAACTCTCTACGCCTCAGAAAATTAAGCGCTTCACTTTACATAGAAACTACATGTTAAAAGAATAGATTTTAAGTCCGGATCAACTGGTATAAGGGGGACTCCCATGAGGACCTGCATAAAAGTTATTATCGCAACTGCTCTGTTAGTGAGCTTTACTACGGCAGTTGCGATGGGTGATGGGCCCGAAGTTAGGTATGCCCCTAAGGTTGAAAGGGGGGTCCCCTTGAACATTAAGGTTAAGGTTCCCGGGAAGGGATGCGTCATCGTCTTCGTTGACGGCCTGCTACAAGACATTAGGGAATCTAAAGGAAGGGAAGTAGAGCTTAAACTCATGACAAACAGGCTCGAAAGTGGATTCCATAACGTTACCCTAAAGTTCTCCGAGGAATGCGCCGTTGATGGAAAAGTAATATACTCTGGAAAGTTTTACGTTGAGGAGAGGGAGAAGCAGCCCTTACTAGAGTTCGATCCCGGGGAGATAACCTCAGTTATGTTGCTTTTGGTCACAGCACTCCTGGTTGTCCTCATCCCCGGTAGGCTACCGGAATCATCTTTAATCGCTTGAAAGATTTGAAAAGCTTGTCCATTACCCTCTCCCTGGAGTGCATCTCCTGAATAAGAGGTCTGCCGCTCCTAGACAGTTCAACGAACTCCCTCTTGTTTTGAGACCAAGCCTCTTTAAGTTTAATTAGAAGCTCCTTTAACTCCTCCAGGCTATTGGCTCTCATTAGAGCCTTTACGCCCTTGTAGGGACCATACAGTTTAGTGGAGACTATAGAAAGGGTACCAGCTGATAGGGCCTCCAGAACAGCCCTGCTCAAGGTGGGAACCCTCTGCATCGATATCAGGGCGTGAGATTTGGAGACTACGTCAGCTAATTCTTTCCTAGGAAGATAACCCAGGGATCTAACTTTCTCAGCTTTTACGTCCGAGCCTGCAACTAGGAAGCTGATCTTATCACCTAGCTCCTTGGCAGCCTTTAGGAATAGGTCAAATCCCTTCTGTTTGACGGGCCTACCCACGTAAAGGGCCGTGAACTCCTCCCACTTCTCCCCCGGCCTAAAGAGCTCAGTGTCCACGTCAGGCCCTATCACGTAGATGGGCTTCTTAGTCTCCCTTAATGGGATCATTTTGAGCATCTCTACGAAGTAGACCCTATAAGCGTGATACGCTGAGAGGTCCGCTTTCCACCTCCTTTTCCACACCTTGTAGGCAAGCTTAGCTAAAGGAGAGTAGCCATCGGTGGGTCCGGTGAACCAGAGGAGAGAGTGAAAGCCGGCCATCCTAGCCCCCTCTACTGGGCAGAGCTTATGAAGGTAGGGGGCGTACAGGTAGTAAGAGACGTCGGCCTTCACCCTGGGGTGTTTGTACCTCTCGCTGTAAGCTACCCCGTCCTTAAGCACCTCCTCTGGGTTTATTTTATCACTCCTCCAGAAGGGGAGTGACCTCACCTCAACCTCATACCCCCTCTTGACGGCCTCATTGGCCATATTGATGACGGCCCACTCGCCCCCTCCTCCGTAGGTGAGGCTGAGGTGATGGCAGATAACCAGCTTCATGCTACCCCCTCTTTATCCTAACGTACTCCACCTGAAAGCAAGTACCAGGCCAGGGGTATTTTCCCCTGACCTCCAAATCGAAGGCCGGCTCGTTCAACGTGAAGTTAACCCTGATTAATGCCCTTTCCCCTGAATTCACCTGTTCAGCGGTTATCTTTTTCATTGCAACCCTCTTACTGGCTAAATCATAGACCACGTCCACGAAGAAGAGCCTCTTATCTATAGGAAGTACCTTAGGGTCGTAATATACTCTCACACTCACCTCCGCTTGATAACTGCCTGGTGGCAGGAATGTAAAGGGTCCAAACCAGGCGGTGCTCTCGTTTCCCCCTATTACACAAAGCTTTGTTGGATCTCCAGGAATTACTTTGGTCCATTCCCCCTCTTTGTACTTTAACGGCCCCAGGGAGAAAACTAAGGGCTCGAATATCACCGGCTCCTCAGAGTACCCCCTCTTGAATATGAAGATGCCGTCCATGTAGGCGTAGAGGCCGTACTGAGCGATGGGCTTCCTCAGAGTACAGTACATCCCCCTCAAGTCCTCGGTAACGTCGCATATGAAGCTCCTCTCCCTAAACCCATCTAGAACGAACCTAGATTCTTCCCTCACCCTACTGAAAGGGGAGAGCAAGTCCACAAATATGTACTCCGGCTCCAAGTTGTTCAACATCTCCTCCCCAACTAACCTGTAACCAGTTTTCAGAGATGGAGGGGGGACAACGTAAACTTCCCTGCTCTCGGCGAAGTAAGGGTAAACGTCGCTAGTCAGCATGATTGAGGTGTTCTTAGGTATTAACCTTATCAACTGGTGTTTAATCAGGGCATGATCTGTAGGGAGTTCTGGGGACCTTTGCAGTATTGAGGAGTAGCTGTAAGCAGTAGTGACTACTATGGTTAGGAGTACGAGGGCCTTGTAATTGAATTTTATCTTCCTAACGTTTTTTACAAGTCTTTTTAGCCCTATTATCGCGCTTGGATAGACGAAGAAGTACAAGAAGGAGTACTTAAAGTTAAAGGGATAGTAGTAGGGGGGGTGGTTAGAGAAGAGGGATATGGTGAGCCAAGGGAGGGCTGTCATCCACCCCTCAGGGAAGAGCAGGGGGAGGCCCATAACCGGCACTATGATCCTGAGGAACCAATCTAGCTTAGCGTTTAAGTCGTAGGTAAGGGCCATTATGGCCCTACTAGGATTACTTAGGATCGCAAATGGGACCTGAAGTGGTGATGAGGCGCCCAGAACCCTCCAGGCCTGACCGCTGATGGTCAAGATCGCCCCTTCAGGGTCCAGGCCGAAGGCCACCCTAAGCTTCTCTGCAACGTATATGTAGGTCAGGAGCAACGCCGTTATAGCGGATATCTCCAGTAGGACCAACTTGGTCAACCTCTTCCTGTGGTAAACCACGTAGAGGACGTTGAAGGCCGCAGCTATTATGGGACCGTATTCTATAATGAAGGTGCCAACCTCCAGCGTTAGAAAGTAGGGAGCGAGTTTTCCATCAAGTAGGAAGTAAAATGAGAGCAGAAATATGGGCACCAAAAGGCTCTCTATGTGGAAGCTGTGCAGGGTTATCACGGCGGTTATTGGGTTAAGCAAGTAGGAAAGCATGAAGGCGTAACCAATCTCCCTTCCCAGGTACTTCTTGCCTATTAGGTAAATAGGGATGCCCCCAAGACCCATCCAAATAGCTTGTATCACTAAAAGGATCTCAGGTCCCGGGTTTAGGGAGAATAGGGGAATGAAGGCGTACATTATGGGGCTGAAGTGGATCGCTAGGAAGCTCCCGTACTTGACTTCAGGGAAGCCCTTGAAGAAGAAGGTTTGGTCGGATATAAGGAAAGGTTCACCCCTAAGACCGCTCCAGAAGGCTTGGGTAAAAGTGCCCAGGTCCCAGTTGTCCATGAACCTGTACAAGTTGACCACGGAGATCAGTGAATAATTAATTATGAATCCAACTATTGGAATGGCCACTAGGAGGGCTTCTCTCCAGCTCTCCTTGATATTCTGAATTGTCAACCAGGCTCTTATCTTGATCACGTCTACGTTCTCTTTAATCATTTCAGGAATGAAGTCATGAATTTTATTTAAGTTTGAGGGCCGCTTCGGCTTCTCCACCAATCTGAGGACTCACAAATAAAGCGTAAGCCTCATAAATAGTTAAAACATATGAACAATGTGGATTGGAGGAGAGCGATTAAAAGGGGTAAGGGCCAGAATGCCGGATGAGCGTCATAGAGTATGATGCTATAGCTATAGGCACTGGCTCGGCCATGAACGTTATAGACGCCCTGCTGCATAGGGACCCTAACGTTAAGGTGGCAGTGATAGACAAGGACGAGCCAGGCGGCATCTGCCTTACCAGGGGGTGCATACCATCAAAGATATTGCTGCACGTGGCTGACATGGTCACATCGGTTAAGGAGGCTAGGAAATTTCACATAGACGTGGAGCTAAAGGGGGTTAACTTTAAGGCCGTTATGGAGAGGATGCGCTCCCTAATCAGGGAGGACATAGAGATGATAAGGAGGGGCCTCTCCAGCTCGCCCAACATAGATTACTACCCTGAAGTGGCCGAGTTCGTGGCCCCCTACACCATCAAGGTTGGGGATAAGCTGATCGAGTCTAAGCTGATACTAGTGTGCTCGGGCTCAAAGCCCAAAATACCTCCCATAAAGGGGATTGACTCCGTCAGGTACCACACAAGCGACACCATATTCCACATAGATGAGCTCCCCCAGAAGCTTGTGATAGTGGGGGGCGGCTACATAGCGGCGGAGTTCGGGTACTTCTTCTCCTCCATGGGCTCAGACGTGACGATAGTTGGCAGGAATCCCCAATTCCTCCCCCAGGAGGAGGAAGAGATTTCCTTCATAGCCAAGAAGCACCTTAGTCAGCAGCTTGACATATTCACCAACCACGAGGTGGTTGAGCTCAGGGAGAGAAACGGGGTTAAGGAGGTGATAGCAGTTAACAGGGCTACCGGCGAGAAGGTCTCTTTTGAAGGCGATGAGGTGCTGATAGCCGCCGGCAGGGCTCCCAACTCCGACATACTGAAGCCGGAGAAGGGGGGGATAGAGACCTGGGGGGAGGGCTGGATAAAGGTAAACGAGTACATGGAAACCAACGTCCCCGGCATCTACTCTTGCGGCGACGCCAACGGGAAGTACTTGTTCAAGCACGTGGCCAACTACGAGTCCAAGATAATCTACTACAACGCTATACTGGGAAAGAAGGTTAAGATGAGCTACCACGCAGTACCCCACGCGGTGTTCATACACCCTGAGGTGGCCAGCGTCGGGATGAAAGAGGAAGAGGCCTTAAAGGCGTTGGGGGCCGACAGGGTTCTGATAGGGTTCTACAGGTATGAGGACACCGCCAAGGGCCTGGCGATGGACGCCAAGGACTACTTCGTCAAGGTGATAGTGGACGGGGCCACGGGCACCATACTGGGAGCTCACATAGTTGGACCGCACGCCTCAATACTGATACACGAGGTAATAGCCCTAATGTACTCCAGGGACCCGACCCTGTATCCCATAGTCAGCGGGATGCACATACACCCGGCCCTAAGCGAGGTGGTGGAGAGGGCCTTCCAGTCCCTTATGGACGTTCACAGCTACCACCACGTGCTGGCCCATCATCTGGGGCTGATAGATCATCACCATCACGGTCATCACCATTAGCTCTCACTTCTAAGAAGCTAGATGATGGGCTTAAGGGGACAAACAGGTGCTGCCCTAGGAGATACCCTAGAGTAACTGGCAAAAGGCCTAGGAACTGCCTCATTCGATCGACCAAACTGCCAGCATAGGCGTCGACTGCAGGCGTTCATTCTCATGAGGTGGAGAGGCAACCTTCCTGACTCAAAGTTTAAGACTCTTAACTAGTGAGCAGTCCATCGAACTCTCACTCAGGGCAGGAGCTGGCTAGACGCCTTCATGAGCACCTCTCAGAGTCCTTCAAGTTGAAACAGTCGAACAGGTTCAATATAATGAAAGGGCTGGTCTCCCATCTCTCATCAAGTTTCTTTAAGTCCAAGGGCCTTCGTCAGGTAGATTTAGGTGCCCGATAAGGTGAGTCTCACCTGAAAAGCCCTTCTTAACCCGTACCCTTGGAGAAGTGGAGAAGGGCCCTGGCCCCCCAGGCAATTCCCTCGGCGGTGGTGAAGGCGGGCACCCCCTCCCTGTGCAGGGCCCTCACCTTCTCCATGGTGTAGGGGCCTACCCCTGAAGCGTAAACTAGTAGGGGCCTCTCTCCGTCCCACTCCTCCAGAAGCCTCTCGGTGAACTCCTCCTCGAGCGGGGAGTCCTGGTAGACCACGTAAACCAGCACCAGATCGTAGTCCCCAGCCCTCCTCATTGCCTCAAGGTAATCCTGGGTCCTGGCAGACCCCGTCAGGTCTATCGGGTTTCCCATGTCGCTTTTAGGGAATGTGAACCCGTACCTGTAAAGGAGGTCCATGGAGGAGACGCAGGGACCAGCTCCGTTCGTTATGAGTAAGGCCTTATTCCCCTTAAGCCTCGGTGCCAGGGACACCGCCTTGGTGGACTCATAAAGCTCCATGAAGGAGTCAACCACCAGGGCGCCGGCCTGCCTTAAGGCGGACTCAAAGACCCTGTAGCTTCCAGCCACTCTGCCAGTGTGCGAGGAGGCTGCTCTAGCCCCTTCGCTGGTCCTCCCAGACTTATACACTATGAAGGGCTTGCCCAATCCCTTGACGGCCTCGTAAAGCCTCCTGCCATCAGTTAGAGTTTCCATGTAGGATGCCACCACCTTTACTGAGCCGTCCCCGCTCCAGTGCTCCAACAGGTCGGCCTCGTCCACGTCAGCCCTGTTGCCCAGGCTAACCCCGTACCTAACGCCGACCCCCTCGTAAGCCAACCTTTCCAGGAAGTCTATCGCGTAGGTGCCGCTCTGACTGGTGAACGCTATGTTACCGTCTCCCGGCTTCAGCATTCTCTCAACCGGCTGGAAAGAGGTGTCCACCCCGGTGCTGGGCGCGTAAACCCCTATGCAGTTGGGGCCTATTACCCTTATCCCGTACCTCCTGGCAGCCCTGACCAGCTCATCCTGAAGCCTTTTGCCCTCATCTCCTAGCTCAGCGAATCCCCCAGATATGATCACCGCCGCCTTGCACCCCTTCTCACCACACTCCTCGACGGCTTGAGGTACGGCCCTGGCGGGAAGGGTTATCACAGCTAGCTCAGCCGGAGGGGCCTCCCTCACCGAGGGGTAGGAGGAGACGCCCAGTATCTCATCGGCCCTAGGGTTGACCGCGTAAACCCTCCCCTTAAAAGACCTGATGACGTTCCTGAGGACCTCATGGCCTATCTTTCCCGGCTTAGTGGAGGCGCCAACCACCACTATCGATTCTGGCGTGAAGAAGCTGTCCAACCCCATCAACCATTCAAGCCGGGGTTACTAAATACCCTTTTCCCTCAAGGTTAGGTGGGTTCCATCGCAGGACTTGGCCCTTAACAGGTCAGGAAACCCCTCCCTACAGGTTGCGGCGCTCATTCCTAGCTTAAGGGCTTCCCCTACCACGTACTCCATGATCCTCCTCCTGAGCTGAGCACTCAAGTACCTGTAGCCCCCTACCCTCACCCCCTCACTGTAGTAGAGCCTCCTCCATTCCCTCTCCATCTCAGGGAAGGCTTGGACCATCCTCTTGAAGTTGTCAGGCCTGGCCTTGTAGGTAGAGGTCACCACGTGTTCAGCCCCAGCGTCTCTAATGGCCTCTAGCAACTCTTTAATCCTCTTCCTATCGTCGTTAAGCCCAGGAACTATCGGATCAACCCTGACTCCAATCCTAACAACTTCTGAGGCCTTCTTCAAGGCCTTCAACCTCTCCTCAGGTGGAGGAGCGTTTGGTTCGAGCTTTCTGGCAAGCTCCCTGTCAAGAGTGGTTATGGTGACCATGACCCCGTCCACGAGCTCTAGATCCCTGGTAAACAGGGTTCCCTTAGTGGTTATCAGCACCCTAAAGTTATGGGCCTTCAGCAGCTTCAAGGCAGACCTGGTCAGGCCGAAGAAGCCTTCCTCAGGCGGGTAAGGGTCGCTACTGGAGGAGAGTTCTACAGGCAGCCTAGGATCGGCTCTCCTTAAATCCCTGGCCAGCCTCTTGATGAAGTCCCTCTTGGGTTGGCTGGGCCGCCTGCCTACGTAAGCCGTGGCGTAGCAGTAGAGGCACATGTGGGTGCACCCCGTGTAGGGGTGAAGGGAGTACTTCCTGGGACAAGTGCACAGCGGACTGTTCCAGGGGTCAAACTGCCTCAACACGCTCAAGGGAAGAGGTCCTCCACTTCTCCCTTCTCTGGGTTCCAGACCTTAAGGTTTGTCCCCTTCTTCTCCTTCGGCACGATCATGAGGAGCCTACTCCTGGTCTTAGTCGGTATTATGAAGTACTCATCCACCCTCCCGTCGTCGTGCAGCAGCACTAGCTTGTACTTGTCCTCCACCCTCTCCATGGTCTTAGGGTCCCTGTACTCCACCAAGGCAAACCTCCCCCTTGACACTATAGTCCTGAGCTCCCTCTTCCCCCTCTTGCTTACAGTTATGGCTTCCTCCATGCCATCTCCCTCACCTCATCGTGCCCAAATTAAGGGTTAACCTTTTATGTGAATTCAAATTATCATAATTGAGATTATGTTTGTGGACAGGGAGCGGGAGCTCAAGCTGATCAGGGAGAAGCTCAGCTCAGATGAGTTCGAGCTCGTGATAATCTACGGAAGGAGGAGGGTCGGCAAAACAAGGCTGATCCTGGAGGCTCTAAAGGGGACGGACCACATTTACTACCTTGCGGTTGAGGGGGACAACGTCAGGCACTTCATAAACACGGCCTCAAGGGTCGCCCCAGAGCTGAAGCACGTTAAGGAGGAGTGGGAGTCCGTGTTCTCCTTCCTTAAGGATAGGGTTGTGGTGATAGATGAGTTCCCAAACATGATAAAGGAGGATCCCAGGATCTTGAGCGTCTTCCAGAGGATAGTTGACTTGCAGCTTAAGGGGAGCAGGACCAAGCTCTTCATTTTAGGCTCCTCAGTTTCTATGATGAAGGACAAGGTGCTGGCCTACAAGAGCCCCCTCTACGGCAGGAGGACTGTAAGCCTTAAGGTCACCCCTCTAAAGTTCAAGGACCTGAAAGGGTTCCTCAGGGCAAGCTGGAAGGAGCTTGTCGAAGTTTACGGGTTTGCCGGCGGCATCCCCTACTACCTAAAAAGGGTGAGGGTTCCCTTCTGGGATTGGCTGGATCAGGAGCTCACTTCGCCGGACACCTTCATCAGGGACGAGGCGGACTTCCTATTAAGGTACGAGTTCCTGGAGCTAACCACATACAAGAGGGTGCTCGAAGCCATAGCTTACGGGAAGACGACGCCTAAGGAGATAAGGGACTACGCTGGCATGAGGCACACCGACCTGATGCCCTACCTAAGGAACCTGATGGAGGTGGAGCTCGTCAGAAGGGAGGTGCCCGTGACTGAGAGGTGGAGTTCCAAGAAGGGGCGCTACTACCTGGCTGACAACTTCCTGAGGTTCTGGTTCAGGTTCATCCACCCCAACCTATCCCTACTGGAACAAGGTCTGTTAAGGGCCTCAGCTATAAGGAGGGAGTACAACCAATTCCTGGGACCCGTTTACGAGGAAGTGGTGAGGCAGCTCCTCCCTGAGATAATGAGCTGGACCCCCACCCGCTTGGGGAGGTGGTGGGACAAGGACGTGGAGGTCGACTTGGTTGCAATAAACGACGAGCTGAAGAGGGCCTTGCTGGTCGAGGTAAAGTGGTCTGACTTGAGCGGGAGGGAGATAGACAGAATCTTAGATAGGCTAAAGGAGAAGGGTAAGCTCCTGCTTCCAGGATACGAGAAGGAGTATCTGGTAGTTGGTAGGACCGTTGAACCTGCGGAGAAGGCACTGGGCTTGGAGGACCTGATGAGGGGGGGCAGGACACTCCTATCCCGTAAAACCATATCCGAAGAAGACTGATTCCATGGAGGTGAACAGTATGAAGGTCCAGAAAACGATCATGAAAGGTAGGTATATCCTCTCTAACAGCATCATTATGGCAATGAAGAGCAGAAATACGTCTGTGGCCGTGAAGGCGGCGGCCACGGCATACCTTCTCCTTCTTCCCCTCCTTACGTCTTCCACCTCCTGCCAGGCCCTTTAAATCCTTCCCATGAAATCTTCCGTTTCTGATTCAATCAAACTCCTTGCCCCAGGGCCTGACTCAGCTCTTCTAGCTCTCTAAAGTTTACCATACCTTTTCTCAAGGCCTCAGTGGTGGTCATTAGGAGAGAAGTTGCCTTAAACCTAACTTCTGAAATTTCCCTGACGAAACTCCTCTTGAGGATCACGGCGTCTCGGTGAGTTCCCCTAGGAGCTATGGTAGCCGGCCTCGTTGAAGCTGAGGCCGTCCCTCATGAGGGCCCATCTTAGCTTTATCATGTTTGAAGTTGGCTTCACACAAGTTACAAGCCCCCTGGTCCATGTAAAGAGGTTCTCCTGGATGGAGCATACAGGCGTGCTGCAGCCTCCTTAACTAAACGCGTGATGAGCGGGGCGAGAGGAGTTACGTTAGTCTAGAGACTAAGACAGGCTTAGAGGTTTCTAAATCTATTCAGCAGGCACTGCCTGCTCAACACGGCTAGGGAGGCTTCACGGGTTCATGCCCTAAACTTCGTCAGCCACACGTCCAGAGGAAGCTAGTACCTATCAACCTGACGGCGAAAGCGCTCATGCTGATGAGCAAAGCGCCGGAGGTAGCCTTAAGTTGACAGCATCGAGGGACGACAATGAAGAAATTCATGAATCTGGGGAATATTAACTAAAATTATTTACCGGAATTCCAAGCCTTATAACTTATACATAATTTTTATGGAAAAATTGGTTTTCGTGGGTCTTGACGAGCGGGAAATGGCTACATCAAGGATTAAAGGATCCAGGCCCTAGTTATGATATGAAGTCCGTGAGGCTGGCCTTGGGCGTCAATTCAAGAGGAGAGCTTTACGGTGAACACTTTGGGGATTCAGATTTCTTCTTAATATATGAGCTAAAGGAAGACGGAACCCTCTCATTTCTGGAGAAGCGGAAAAATAGGGCTAAGTTAGTTGAGGAGAGGGAGCACGGAGATCCGGAGAAATTTAAGGCGGTGGCAGAACTTCTCAAGGACGTTCACGTGTTTGTAGCCGGCAGGATGGGTCCCAACTACCTGAGGGTCAGGGAAGCAGGCAAAATCCCCTTAATAGTGGGGAGGAAGACTGTAGAAGAGGCTCTGGAGGAGGTAAGGTCCAGGAAATCCGAGCTTATTTCGGCAGCAGGGGGGTAAGTGAAACGATTTCAGGTGGGGCGTTTGGACCTCGTCTTAGAAGCCTTATAAGTTCATTTCTTGCAAATATCACGAGAACATAAGGTAAATAGTATGTTTAACAATTAAACGGGAAGTTAGGTGAGAGTTTGAGGAGGAGGGGCCTGTTACTGCTGCTAACGCTCCTGTTAACGCCTCACCCGGTAGTTTCAGCCCCTCCAAAATTCCTAGGCGTGTTTTCTCCTGGATCAACTTTACCAGTCAATTGCACCAGCGCAACCCTTTTGATCGATGGAAAGGCCCTAAACGTGAGTTGTCCTGTAACCTTGGGTAACCTGAAGCCAGGCCGCTACGTGCTTGTGGTGAACGGAACTCAGTACGAGTTCGCAGTTGAGGTCCTTAACTTAAGCGTCAGCTGGGATGGGGACTTACACGTCAGGGTTGAGACGTCGAAGGGGGAGGTCAAGGCCAACGTCACGGTGCTAGAGGGGGGAGCCCTTCTCTACAAGGGGGTCACAGGGAGGATTCCACTAAACCTAACGCCCGGAAATCACACCCTAACTGTGTCTACCGAATACTTAGGGCTTAGGTCGAGCAAGCAGGTTTCGGTGGAGGCGGGGCCCAACATAACCTTGCCTAAGGAGAGGTTCAATCCCTGGGAATCCTTCGACGTCGAGTTCAGCCAGAAACCCAGGAAGGTAACGCTGTTCACCCCCTTAGGGTCGATAGAGCTTAAGCCTGAGAGGAAGGTGAAGGTAAGGCTGAAAACCATCCCTCTGGGGAAGTACTTGATTAAGGCGTACCTGGAGAACACGTCAGCTGCCCTCCCATTTTGGTACACAACCCTAAACGTGAGCGTGGAGCGGAAAGGCCCCTCCTTGCTTATTAGAGTTAGGGACTACGTGACCGGGGAGCCCGTCTCGGGCAAGGGGGTTTTAAAGGTCAACGGGGAGGTGCTAAACTTCAACTTCACTGGAGAGGCCCTCATAAACCTGAATTTAACGCCTGGAAGTTACGACGCGGTGGTGGAGGTTGTGGACAGGGACGGGGTTCAGGGCAGCGGTTCCTTCACCATCAACGCCTCCGGCGACCTGAACCTAACGCTGGAGTCAAAGTATTACCTGCCAGGAGATGAGGTAAGGGGGAAGCTCACGTGTCACGGGGAGCCTAACGTAACTTTTAGAACTCCCTCCGGAAGGGAGCTAAAGGGCTGGCTTAAGCGAGAGGGTTCGATCTGGAGGTTCGGCCTTCCTTTGAAGGAGGCCGTGGAACTGGGGAATTACACGGTAATTGGAGCCTGCTACGGAGTTAAGGAGGAGAAGAACTTCACGGTGACCTTCCTTAACGTGAGCTACAGGGTTAATGGCCCCCTGTTGACTGTGGAGGTGAAGGACTACCTGACCGGGAAGGGGGTTAACGGGTCAGCGGAGCTGAAGGTTGGAGAGAAGGCTTGGGCCTTTAACCTGACATCTGGGGTTGGGTCCGTAGAGCTGCCTCCTGGGAAGTACAGGGGCAGCCTCAGGGTGATTGACGAGAGGGGGCTGGAGGTAGGGGTTCAGGTATCCTTCGAGGTGTCCAGGCCTGAGGTCGAGCTTTGGACCGACAAGGAGGTCTACCTAGCTCAGGAAGAGGTGGTGATACATGCCTCCCCTCCCGTTGATAAGGGGGTACTGATGCCCGAAAAGAAGGAGGTTAATTTCCACAGGAGAGACGGAGAATCCATAGCCAAACTGAGGCTTAAACCTGGGAAGTACAGGCTAATTGCTGGGGGCGCATCCGTCTCCTTCATCGTCGACGAGTTACACGTAGTGGCCGCCTTGGTCGGGGACAAGGTGATGGTCAAGGCCTGGTGGGCCGTTAGGGGGCCGACTGAGGCGGAGGTGCTGGTCAAGGGGAAGGCCTACCGACTCAGTAAAGGGAAAGTGATGGTTCCCCTTACCGATGAGGTCGTCGTGAGGGCCGATGGAGTGGAGAAGAGGGTTAAAGTGTTCAGTCAATTCCTAGACGTGAGAACAGGAGACTCCTACCTGCTCATCTTCCCGGGTCAGAAGGTAAACCTGTGCGAGTTCGGCCTTAGGTTAAAGCGGTGCGTCTTGGAGGCCAGCAGGGTCATGGAGGTTAGGTTGCCCAACTTGAAGCTCCCTGCAAAGGTTAAGGCCAAGGTCGGGGTGGGGGTTGCGTCCTTGGATTACGAGGGAGCCGCCAGGGTTGTAATTCCAGTTAAGGGGGTCCCAAAGGACGTTCAGGTTAAGGGAGGGGTCCTAGTTCACTGGAAGTCCTTAGGGGATAAGGTGGTCGCCTACGTGGTGGGCGGAGGGGAGGTCACTGTAATTTACAAAAAGGTGCCTGAAAGACCTCCGCCAAAGGAGATAGGAGCTGTTAGCCTCTCAGGCTCCTCATGGAAGCTCTTAGTGAGGGAGGCGAGCAACCCACCCAAGGAGAGAGGCTGGATAAGCCTAGGGGATGGGAGGTACGTGAAGGAGGTCTTAGAGGCCCCCGAGGGCGAGAGGTCTTCCTTCCCTGCTGAGGTCGTCTACTCGGGGAACTCGGTGAAGGTTATACCGAAGAAGGCAGGTGGCGAGTGGATAAGGATAGTCTACGCTGTCCCCGAAGATAAGGCCGTGGTCAGGGTTAAGGCCCCTCCCGGGACTATAACCTTCTTCGAGGGGCCCTTCCTGATAATATACACGGACCCAGCCCCCGTTGAGATAAGCCTGGCCGACCCCAAGTGGTGGGATCCAGACGGAGTGGGCGTTGGCTACGACTGGCACTACAGGGTTGAGGTGACCGTTAACTCCCCTGAGAAGGGGAAGACTGCCAAGGTGGACGTCAAATTCAACTCTTTACTTGAAATCCTCGGCGTGACCGGGGACTTCGACGAGAACTCAGTCAGGGTGGTTGACGTCTACGGCAACCTGCTAACTTACCAAGAGTTTAACGATGTAATATACGAGGGGGCCACGGACGCGTTAAACGATGGTAAGGGGGAAGTTAAGTTCATACTCGAGAGCGACGTCGCCACCTACTTCATTTATTTTGACATAGTTGAGAACGGGGCGAAGCCGGCTTGGACCAACGTGATCAATGGGAACTTTGAGCACTCCTCTCCTGGTGACGTCAATCCGCCTGGGTGGACCTCAGGCTCCATCAACACTGGTGGAGGGGAGAACAGGGAGATTCATCCGCTTTCAGGTGAGGGGACCACAGTAAGCGTAAGCGACCCCAACGACGGAACTGCCAACGTGGATAACACGCCTAGGACGGGCAACTATTACTTCCTGCTGGGCTACAGGGATAACTCGGAGGACGGGTCTTCCGGAGTCCATGAAGAAGTTTACGTGGAGAGGGTGGTCTACGTCCCGGCCTCAGGCGGCTACTTCGACTTCTACTTCTGCCTGCAGGGTTGGGACACCAAGGCTCAGAATGACGCCTACGACTACGTAAGGGTGTACGTGAACGGAACTAACGTGAGGCCCGAGTACGTAGATAACGACGATGGGCACATACTGGTTGACCCTGAGACCAACTACTACGGGTTCGGCAGGGATCAGAATTATTTGGGGTACGGGAATTACTCTGACGAGGGTTGGAGGCTAGTTAGAATAAACCTCAGTGATTACGCTGGGAGCAACGCCCAGGTTAGAATAACTATAAGGCACTACTCTGATAGTTGGTACAAAACTTGGATCAAGTTGGACGATGCCGAATGGTTCATCACCTCAGCCTCCGTTGGTACGGCCCAGGGCTTCGGGATAAACATAGTTGAGCCAGCCGACACCGCCGCCGGTTACCCCGAGTCCATTTACTCCGAGGGGGATACGGTCACCTTCCAGGTTCAGAGCGACGTAGGCCAGTACCTTGAGTCGGGAGCCGGCAATACCATGTACGGAGTGGTTCAGAGGTGGAACGGAGCCGACTGGGTCAACCAGACAACCTTAACCTTCACCTACTCAACCTCATACACCGATTACGCCGTTTACACAGCCGACTGGACAGCTGAACAGTACGGGATCTACAGGCTTATGGTCTGGGCCGGCCAGCCGCCTGACTTCGACAACGGGTACGTGGTGAGCGACGTGCAGACGTTTAGGGTCGTCACGTCAGGGGTTGACGTGGACGTCACTGGAATAGAAGTGCCCTCGCCCTGCGGGAGCTTCCTCTGTGGAGGGGCGATCTCCGAGGTTAGGGTGAACTTAACCAACTGGGGAGACACGGACTCAGACGTTGTTAGAGTTCTAGTCAGGGTTTACAACCAAACTAGCTTCAGGGAGGGCTATCAGGACACTACAGTGCCAGCGGGGGACAGCGTGGAGGTTACAGTCTCGTTTGATGAGCCCATATACGTCGTAGGGACTTTCAACATATCAGCGAGGCTGTTAGATCCAGACACCTCTAACCCCTACAACGACTTGAACGACGAGAACAACGAGAGGCACAGGCTCATAGTCACCGGATGGTGGGACTCCTCGTGGCAGTACAGGAGACTTGTTAACGTGTTCAGCGAGCGGGATCTCTCAGATTATCAGATAAGGGTGGTTCTGGACTCGAGTTGGTTCGACTACTCCAAGGTGAGCGCCAACGGCGATGACCTGCGCTTTGTCTGGTACGACTGGTCCTCCTCTTCCCTGGTTGAGCTGAACTACTGGATTGAGAGATGGGACACCTCAGGCGAGAGCGTAATCTGGGTTAAGGTCCCAAGGCTTTACGCCAGGTGGGAAGTGCCCGTGTTCATGTACTACGGCAACCCAGAGGCTTCAGCGGTCAGCGACATGGACGCCACCATGGACTTCATAGAGTTCAGGAAGGTGACCACAACCAACACAATCTCTACGGGTGAGGACGGGAACGACCCGAGCACCTGGACCTGGGACGCCCTGACCTTCTACAAATCCTATGAGAACCCCGTGATCGTGGCCCAGTTCCTCAGCTATAACGGGGGACATAGTGCCGTTATCAGGATAAGGGACGTGACCTCCACATCAATGCAGGTTAGGGTGATAGAGCCTAGCCTCAGGGACAACGTACATCTATCTGAGACGGTCGGCGTCATAGTGTTGAACGAGGGCACCTACCAGTTCTTGGACGGGACTAGGATTGAGGCCCACAAGTTCGAGACCACAGCTACCGTAGGGGCCCGGGTTTCAAACGTCTGGGTAAACCTTCAGGTGAGCCTCGATTACCCCGTCGATCCCATCGTCATATCGCAGCCAATGACTTCTAACGACATCTCCCAACAGGCTAGGTTCGTCAAGACGAGAGAGCGCTACCTTAGGGATTACGACGGGATATTTCAACTGGCCTTAGAGGAGGAGTACGACAACTCCGCCCAGAGGTCCACCCCAGAGACCGTGGCCTGGATAGCTTTCCAGAGGGACGCTCTGGATCAAGCCAGGGTAGGGAGGTTGCCCAGGTTCACTAATGACCCATCTCCAGTCCCCTACGAGATAGGTGTAGCGTACGACGCCGTCAGGGGCATTGGCAATGGCTGGTATACAGCGTCATTCACGCAGACCTTCAACAACGCTCCCATTCTAATACTTGGGTATGGCAGCTACGACGGCGGCCACAACTCTGAGCTTAGGTACAGGAACTTGGGCACTACTGGCTTTCAGGTAGCTGTGGAGGAGGATTACACCCACTCAGTCTACTCATCCAGTGATTATGAAGGGGGGACTAGGCACGTGACTGAGGACGTCTTCTGGGTAGCTGTAGAGAGTGAGGGGGCCTATCCAATAGCTAAGTACGTGGACCCGCCGCCTGTTAGCAGGGTATGCGCCGAGGAAGTGGCCCCCCTCCAAATCTCCGGAAAGATTTACGAGGATTTAGATGGGGATGGGGTAGTGGAGGCCGGGGAACCCGGAACTGGGGGCGTCGGGATAAGAGTATATAAGGACGACGGCGACGGCCTCCTGGACGACGGCGATACCTTCACCAGCTTAACCGTCACCCTAGCGGACGGGAGCTACAGCGCCTGTATTCCCGGGCCTGGAACCTACTTCGTGGTGGTTAACTCCAGGGACGTGAGGAGCTCCAGGCCACTGAACCCGAGCTACACATGGGATCAGGTGTGGGCAGATCAGACCTACGGCTGTGACTACGCAGGCTCCCTCTCGTGCTCCAAGAAGATGGGAGGGGTGAACCCCCAGGTCAGCGACTTCTGGAACACCTCGCTAGCGGTTTCCGATAACAGGTACGAGCACGTCTCCAAGGTCGAGGCCACCTCCTCAGTATCTGGAATTGACTTCGCCTTCTCCTTCGAGGTGATCGTAAACGCTAGGGACTCAGACGACTCCCCTGACGCTAGGTACGCTCAGGGAACCTTAAGGCAGTTCTTAGTGAACGCTAACGCTTTATCAGGGCCAGACAGGTCCCAGTTCTGGATCCCAACCTCTGATCCCGGGTTCACCGGCTCTTACTGGACCATAACTTTGAACTCCTCTTTGGGCCCGCTGCCTTCAATAGTCGACGACGGAACGGTGCTCGACGGGGGCACACAGACGGAAAACGTAGCCGACACCAACGCAGCTACCCTGGGCTCATCAGGCCACTTGGGAACTGGCGAAGATGGGATCGTGGGGTCAGGAGACGAGTGCTACCTTACCGGAGTTAGCGGGCCTGAAGTTGAGATCTACGGCAACGGCGTGGACAACGGAATAACTGTGGAGGCTTCAGACGTCTGGATAATGAACCTTTCCATATACGGCTTCTCCGGGGATCACGGAGACGGGATTTTCGTCCCCTCTGGTTTCTCCAGGACGCCACCTGCCTCAGGCTACACCAATGTGTCCATAATAGGTTGCCTTATAGGGGCGAGGGCTGACGGCTCCGATCCTCAGGGGAGCTCCCTGCTCAGGAATGAGGACTACGGGGTTGAGGTCAAGGACGTGGGAGGGGGAGCCCTGCTCAACGTGAGCGTCGTCCAGTCCCTGGTGATGTACAACGGGATGACGGGCATACACTTCTCAACTCCCTACGCGAAGGGAACCGTCAACCAGAGCGAGGTGGCCTACAACGGTCAACTAGTGGGGGTGGAGGACGGGATAGGGGTGGAGACAGAAGCTGAAGGGGTAACCGTGTACTGCTCCTACCTGCACCACAACGCAGCCTACGGCTTCGACTCCTGGGACTCCAAGGGCGGGTTCGTGATCAAGTACTGCAACGTGACGGATAACGGAGTGGTGGCAGACCAGGGAGAGGACGGCGGAATAAGGGTGTTCGGGAACCACTCCCTGGTTCTAGGGAACGTGATAAGCGGTAACGCCAACGGAATAGTGGTGGCCAGGATGGACGATAAGCTGACGCTCAACAACACCTTGCTTAAGAACGCCATATTCAACAACACGGAGCTTGGAATAGACCTGGACCTCTCCGGGACCGCACCAACGGCAAACCCCAACGGGGATGGGGTCTCTCCAAATGACGGCTCACTCAGCGACGGGCCTAACGGCGGCGTGGACTACCCGGTGATAACTCAGGCGGCCTTCAACGGGACTCACGTCTACGTTAAGGGTTACGTAAACGTCGAAGGTTCAGGGGCCGGAAGTTCGAACTTCGCAGGGGGTAAAGTGCACGTTTACCTGGTGAACGGGACTTCTGGAGGCGATAACCTGGTAGGAAATCAACAGGGCTCCAGCTACTACGGTGAGGGAGTCTACTACCTGGGGGAATTAACCGTAGATTCGGAAGGCGAATTTGGAGGCTGGCTTGAGGCCTGCTGCGGGTTAACCGTGGGGAGCTGGATAACTGGGACCACAACCCTAGACGGCTATGGGACCTCAGAGTTCGGGCCTGACGCCCAGGTGATAACTTACGTCAGCGGGGTTAAGGTCATGAAGGAGGTTTACGAGGACGACCCCTGCGTCAACAACGTCACGATAACCGTAATGAACTTGGTGGACTCTCCAGCTTACATAAAGGTCTATGACGTGATTCCCTACGGAACCGAGTTAATTAACTCCAATCCTCCAGCGTCCGGAAGCTCTGGACAGGTGGTCTGGTGGCTAATTTCACTGGGGCCGGCAGGAGATCCTACCGACACCGTCGTGATAAGGTACCAACTCTCCTCTACTGCCTGCGGGACCTCAAACTACAACTTGACTGAGGCCTTCACAGTGGGGGTGGACCCGCCCGGGTACTGCCCGCTCTGGTGGCAGGAAGGAGGTAAATAGGAGATCTTTTTGCGAGGTAAAACGCCCCTACCATAAAAAACAAATGAAATTTAAGGAAGCTCAATACAAGAACTTCAACGTCTAACACGACCTTAAGGGGGCCGAGGCAGCAAAGCCCGAAGGCTAAGCAATTAGAAATTCATTAATTCTTTCATTTTATGATTTCACGATGAGAAGGTGGGTTCCCGTCCTGGTCATAGTGGCAGCGGCCTTCCTCGTTTACGAGGCTAAGGCCTTCTCCACTGACCTGCTCTACGGCATTGATGGGCCCTACTACTACGTTCAGGTGAAGAGTATTCTGGAAAGGGGGGAGATGCTCTACCCAGATCCCCCTCTGGCCTTTTACCTGTTGGCGGCCTTCTCCCCACTGGGCATAACCCCCGGCATAAAGGTGGGGTCCATACTGGTGACTGTCTTGGGGGCTCTACCCGTGTACTTGCTGGTCAGGGAGCTCACCAACGACTTGGGAGGCTACGTGGCCTCGGCCTTCTACGTTTTCAACCCCTGGCTGATAAGGATGAGCATGGACCTGATAAAGAACGCCATGGGCCTCACCTTCTTAGCTTCTACGCTAGCCTTCGCCTATTTAGCCTTGAAAAGAAGGGATTCAAGGTACTCCTGGAAGTCGGCCGTCTTCATAGCGCTAACAGGTCTCACGCACGTCTTAGACTTCGGAGTGGCCTTGCTCCTGCTCCTGGGCCTTTTAATCTACACTAGGTCCAGGGAGCTAATCCCCCCGCTGGCTGTGGCCCTGGCCCTGCTCGCCTTGGGCTTCACCACGGGGATCATGGGAGGAGATCCCTACAAGGGAGTTGCCTTGTTGGAGCAGGTGTCCTCTAATAAGCTTAGTCGCCCCAGGAGAGGTAGGAACTGGGTAAACCTTGCCTACTCCCTTGTGCTAGCCTTGACAGGCGTTGTACTCTCGCTGAAGCTGAAGGGGCTTGAGAGGGGGCTTACCCTCACAGCCTCAACTACGCTGTTGCTCATGAACCTCCCCTTCATCCCCGGAAACTTCCTGTGGAGGTTCGACTTGATGACGGCAATCCTAGCTCCAATAGTGGTTGGAACGCTGGTAGGCGAGGTTAAGGACGTCAAGCTGGCTCTGGCCATATCTTTGCTTATCTTCGGCATCCTGGCTCCAATGTCCTGGGGACAGTTAAACTCGATAAGGCCCAGCTTACCGCCGGAGGAGCTTAGGGAGATAAAAGAAGTGGTGCAGAAGTTCTCTGTTAGGTTCACCCTGGTGGTCCCAAATCCCAAGACTCTCTATTGGGTTCAGACCATGGATCTAGACGCTGTTAGGAGGTTAGAGGAGGCTAGACCACCTGTTCTGATCGTAACTGAGAGAAGAGCTCCGATAAAGGGGGAAGTCGTCTACAGGGGGAGGTTTATAAAGGCAATCCTACCTAGATCAGGCCCCTGATCCTGCTAATGACCTCAGGATCGCCCATGGGGTAAACGTGCACGCCATCGGCCACTTCCATCAACTCCCTGAACAAGGCCTCAGCGTGATTCAGCACCTCCTCTCTCAACTCATCTCCTCTAAGGCCTGAGAACCTGTCCTTCACCTGTTCAGGTATCCTTATCCCCAGCCTCCTCTCCAGCCTGTGGGCGTGCTCTTTACCCCTGACGGGCATCAGCCCTGCCAGGACCTTTACCTCCCCTCCCACTTCCTCCATGAACCTCCTTAACCTCTCGACTTCAAAGACGGGTTGTGTCTGGAGAACTGAAGCCCCGGCCCTCACCTTAGCCCTGGCCTTCTTAACCTCCAACTCTAGCTCGTTGTGCAGGTTAGCTGCAGCTAATAGCTGAACCTGTAGGCCCTGCTCCTCGTAAACCTCCTTAATTAACGAGAGCATCTCAGTGACTGTCAACTCGTAAACGCCCTTGGATATGCCCTCATCTCCCGTGATAGCCAGGACGTTGTCAACTTCAGCGCTCATGAGGGCCAGGGAGCTGGCTATAACGTCCCTCCTGTTGTGATCCCTACAGGTCAGGTGGGGTATGGGGTTCACCCCAACCTCCTTCATCTTTATGGCCGTGTACACGGTGCTCATCCACCTGTCCCGCTTCCTCCTCATGGCCAGCTCTGTTACGTTCACCCCGTCGAAGGCTTTAAGCTCCTGAACCTCCGATAAAAATGAGTTGAGGTCGGGAGTGCTGGGAGGGTTCACCTCTACGGTGATCACCTTCTTCGAGAAGTCAAGCAAGGCCCAGCGCCTCCTCGGCCATCCTGGTACCCTTAACCATATTCTTCAGCTTCTGGTAGGCGACGTCCCAGGTCCTGGTCCTTAAGCCGCAGTCGGGGTTGACGTATATCTGCTCAGGCGAGAGGACGTTTGCGGCGTAAACTATCCTATCCCTTATTAGCTCAGGCGGCTCTATGAAGTCGGAGTGAACGTCCACGACGCCCAAGCCCAGCTCCTTGTCGTACGAGTACTCCTTGAACAGGTGGAGTATTTGATACCCCGACCTCCTTTCATCGTCCCTGTTGGCGAACTCGAGCAGGAACTGCTCACACCTCTTCATCTCCAAGATGTGGGGGAACAACAGGGAGTAATCGCTGTAGCAGATGTGCATCACGAACTTGGCCTGTAGCCCTTCAACCATCTCGTTAAACGCCTCGACGAATATGGGAAGTTCATCTGGTTTGGTGGTGGCAGCCGGCTCATCTATCTGTATGATCTCAGCCCCCTCCCTTATCAGGGCTTCCAGGTTGGGCCTTAGTACCTCCTTGGCCAAGTCGAAGACGAACTCCTTCTTCGCCTCGTACCTGGCCTCTTCACTTCCGAAGTGCTTCCTCATGTAGTACTCGTTGAAGCTCCACTCAGCCAATGTGTAGGGGCCTGTAACGGGGACCTTGACCTTTCTCCTGGCGTGCCTCTTGGTGAACAGGAATTCCTCCAGGTGGTACGGCTCCTTGAGCCTGGGCTTGTCCACAACCGCGGCCTTCCTGTAGTACTTGTTGTCGAAGCTCCTGACGTGACCTACAAACTCGAAGCCCTCTATCCTCTTCACTGGATGCTCGTACATCTCAGTCCTGAACTGCTCTCCGTCGAAAACTATGTCAAGGCCTGCCGTCTCGAAGAACCTTATTGCTTGAAGGGCTGAGTGTTCTACGATCTTCTTCCTGTTCTCAGGGGTCCTCTCCTGCTTAAGTATTTCGTAGTCGAACTCAGTGCCCAGGATCTGGTCCCACCTCTTTATCTCCTGAAAGTCCTCATCGGTAAGGGGAAGGCCCCTCAGATACTTAACCCTCCAGTTAGGCTTGGCCAAGCTGCCTATCTCCTGGGTTATCATGATAACACCTCCACCAAAGCGTGCAGAAGGACCATCTTCCTCTTGGCGTACTCGTAGGGCAGGAACTCGAGGTCGCAGTTAGGTGCTACGTACCTCACCTCTTGGAAGGAGGTGACCACTCTCACCAGGTAGTTCAGGTCCTCCATGTAGGTGTTCCTCCCGTCCACCACCCCCAGAGTTAGGGGGACGCCCAGGTCCTCCAGGACGGGCCCCTCCACTAGGTCTAGCCCTATCTCAGGAACCTCCCTCTCAGCTAGAAAAACGTAGGCCTCGGAGGGGTCGCCGAAGTAAAGGTGAACTGAGGCGTCAAGCTCCCTGGCGAAGGTAGCGACCCAGTCGTAGTCCTCCTCCGAGGGCTCCCACTTCCTGTACCTGTAGGCCAAGGCCGGCTCGTTTAATTGAACGGCTTTAGGCCTCAGGTCGTCTACCAGATCCTTGTAAACAGACAGGAGGCCTTGATAAAAGGAGGATTTCCCCATCTCAACTTCTGAGAGGACGTAGAATGTGTAAGGACCTGGGAGGATGAGCTTTTCCCCCTTGAAGGGGACGCCCCCAACGTACTTGAGGCCTTTTACCACGGGCCTCCTGTAGAAGGTGTTGTTGTCGAAGAACCTGGTGAGAGGACCGGCCTTAACTCCGTCTATCGCTTCGGTTAGGGGCCTGAACATGTCCTGCCACCTGAAGAGCCCATCTACCTTGGGGTCAAAGTTCCACTTACTCTGCAGCTCTTTCAGCTCCTCCTCAGCCCTGTCAAATCCTTCATCTAGCTCCTCTTTAGAGGCTCTCCCCCTATCGTAGTCCCTGGTCAGCTTAACGAGCCATTCGGGCCTTGGATGTATGCCAACCAGAGTAGGTTTCATAGGCTAGAAGGTTACAGAAGTTCAATAAAATTTATCCCCCAGGTGGCTGACAAGCCTAGCTTAACGAGGAGCCGTTCTAACACCTCCTTAAACGTTTGTCCAGCTTAAGGACGCAGGTCTAGCCTGAGGATTAGCTTTTAAACGCTCCAGTACAACTCCCACGACCTGGAGTTGTCGCCTGCAATCTAAGGCTGTTAAAAGATTTATTGGACCCTCGGGTTCCCTAACTGATGATAATAGACCCTAAGGACATAAAGAAGATAAGGGAGTCCCTGGGAGTCACCCAGAAGAAGCTTGCTAAACTAGCTGGGGTAAGTCAATCGTTTATAGCCAAGGTTGAGCAGGGGCAGATAGATCCTACTTACTCTAAGCTGAAGGCCATCTCCGAAGCCCTGCTCAGCCTGATGGAGGGAAGCAAGAAGGTAAGGAATATAATGACCTCCCCCGTGATATACGTGGGGCCCAACGACAGCCTGAGCAAGGTGGCCAACCTTTTAGAGAAGAACGGGATAAGTCAGGTTCCAGTAATATCCGGGAACACAGTGTTGGGCACGGTAAGCGAAGCTGACTTGGTGAGGTGCCTTCTCAAGGGAAAGGACGTGACCGCTACAAAGGCCGGCGACGTTATGGGGGCCCCACCTCCCATAATTAGCGCTGAGACCCCAGTCATGTTCGTCCTACCAATGTTAGAGAAGTTTCCCGCGATACTCATAATTGAAAATGGGGAGATAAAGGGGATCGTCACCAGGGCCGATGTAATAAAACTGGTGAAGGAGGAAAAATGAGCTTACTCAGGCGGCTGTACAGGTGGGTTAGGCGGCATTATCGGTCCCATAAAGTCACCTCCTCGTGATGATCGTTCAAGCCAAGGATTTTTCGTTTTGTTGACCTCTAGACTTACAATCAAGGAGGGCTGAGATATGGCCCGAAAGGGAAATAAGGGGCGACTTTTTCATGATAACATGAACCTGAAAATGGCCAAGAAGAAATACAAAATGGATGTCCACACCACGCTCAACCAGCATTTCATGGCTGAAATACAAAAAATTAAAGAACTTTTAGGCGTTGATCCAGTAAGAAAAATTCCAGAGAAAATCCTGCTGGAAGAAATAGAAATAAAAAAGGGCTATAGAGCAGGATCGATAGAGCGGGGTAGAAGCCTCATTATATCCAGAGGACTGCCTGAACATAAGATAGAAGCGGTTTTGAAGAGGGAGGCCTTTATAACTTTTCTACCTAAAGTAGACTTTCCTCAAATATACGACCTAGCCTGGGCTTACTCAGGAGCTGAGCCTCGCTGGTGGGGGGAGAACAGCCTGCCGGTGGTTGACTCTTTGTATTATTATGCGCCGGCGAGACACCTCCCTCTGCTCAACGAGAGAGATAAAGAAATTGTAATAAAGGCCCTAACTCTATACATCAGGAAATCTTCAGAGGTAGAATTTGATGAATTCTTCTCCATATATAGCCTTCTATTAATACGTTTTCTCTTCCATGAGATCTCTGACATGGAAAGCAAGATCCTCAAGGCTATAGCGAGGGGTATGATGAAGTTGGATGAGATATCTAGGTCCACAAAACTATCTAAGCCAACTATATCAAGACATTTGAAGTCTTTAAGGAATAAAGGAATTATTTTTGGACCATATAACGTTAATATATCCGCTATAGGTCTCCAATCGGTTATGGTGAGAGCTCCCTACAATAGAAACAACGTGGAAGCTCTCAGGGAATTTCCTTTCACCTACAAGGTGTTCAGATTGTCCTCAGGTAGATACGTTTACGCATCTATACTGGTACCTGTAGAGCTAACAGAGAAGTTCTTGGAGATGAGCAAAGGTATTGTTGACGCTGGAGTTATGCTGTCAGCTAGCTACAACTTCCACAGAAGTAGAGCTAATCTTGTAGAGTTAATTAACAACTTTCCATCTAAATCCATTGAAGGCAAGTTTAAAGTGTTGTCTAAGCCTAAAAAGGCTAAAGAAATCACCAGAGAAGACCTTAAGATTTTAAATATAGTGCAGATGGAGGGATCAGTCACCAGGGATTACTTAAGGAGCATGGGCATCAGAAACGCTGATATAAAGCTCAGGAGATTGAGAAGGGCGGGAATCATTTACAGAATATACCTTCCCTCAGGACTCGGGCTAGGAGATCAGATATTTTTACATATAGACGTATCTCAAGAGCACTTCCCAACTTTCGTGAATAGGTTATCTAGGATAGCCCCATTCTCAATAACTTATGTGAATGGAACCCTAAGAGGTATAATGGGGGTTATATTCGTAAAGCAGGAGCTTACCAGCGATTTGATGAGGTTGATCTCCATGGCCTACGGAGGTAGTCTCAAGGAGCTGAGCCTAATAAGAGATATAGGATTGAGTGGCTGGAGGATACCTGTTGATCTATGGGATGAGTCCAAGCAGATGTTTTATTTTGATTCATCGTGGCTTCTAGACAAGATAGAGTATGCTAGCTGAATATTTTCAATGATATCTTGGCTCATTAATGGGCTCTTAGGAGAAGCAATCTAAGCTCTCTTTGGGCGGACATCAAAGGCCTGCCAATCGACCATGAAGATCACAGACCAATTAAAACCGTCAACTAAATAAATCATTTTTAGTCCTTTTATCGTGGTTGACGCCCATATGGTACCATGACAAAAAATAGTAAAGTATTAATTACAAAAAATTATTTTGAAAAGGTATTTCCAACGAGTTAACCTCTGACCCACTTCTCCTCCTCCGGGAGCCTCTCGAACATCCTTCCAACTTCTAGCAGGAGTTCCCCGGCTGAGGTGGGCCCCATCTTCCCCAGAAGGCCCGTACCCCTTAGTATGGCGAAGGCCTTCTTTATCTCCTCGTCTGTTACTGACGTGTACTTCTTGAGGTGGTTGTAGACTATCTTGGCCTCAACGTTGACCAAATCCACGCCCTTCCTCCAGGCCTCCTTCAACTCCTCCAAGTTCTCGGATATCACCCTTAACACCCAGTAGGTTGTGGGCGTGACTGGGAACTTCATGCCCTTCATGACCTCGGTCTTTCCGAAGGTGACCACGTCCTTCATCACTTCCCCTATGGGCGTCAGGCCCACGGCCTTGTTTTGTAGCATTATCACGTATCCCTTAGACTCCGCCTCGGATATGGCCTTTCTGAAGGCCCTCCTAGCCTCCTCCTCATCCTTAATTCCAAGATACTCGAGCATGGCGCCTATAAGCTCCTCCCTCTCCACGAACTTGCCTTTAGGAAGTTTCATCAGCAGGGCCACATCGTACTGGGTGAGGATGGGCCTCCTAGTCACCTCGCTGGAGAGCTCAACCAGCGCCCTGCCCTTCTTAGTTATGTCCTTGCTGACCAGCCCATGTTTCTTTGCCAGGTGAACCCACTCAGCCACAGGCACGTCTCCAGCTAGAGGAAACGTCACCGCCTTAACGGCATTACTAGTCACGTCGTCGGCAGCGTCGCCCACGAGGGATAGGGCCCTCTCCCCGTACTTAGTTAGCCAGTAAGTGTCCTTACCTTTAACTTCCCTCCTCTCAACCAGATTCTTGGACTCCAGCAGTATGAGGGGCTCACCAACGTCCTCTATGCCAGTCTTCTTCTCTATCCACTCCTTGGTGGGCAGTATCTCTGGGTTGTTTTTCCTGAGTCCTTCCACCTCCTTTATGGCCTTCATGACCTTGACCTCTTCCAAGGTGAAGTAGAAGGGGGTCGTTGGAGTCTTGACGGCGCCCATCTCCTTATAGGCTTTGAGCATTCCCTTACCAGCCTCGGTGATCCCAGCCCTGTCAGCTAACCCCATCTCCCTCAACCTTTCGGTGCTTTCCCCTCTCTCTATCTGTTCTGCAGTGACCTTGTCAACCGTTATTTGGGTAGAGATAACGGAAATTAGCCACAAGCTCTCCCTGGCAATCCTCCCTGCTGGAGTGAGCGTGTAGACAACTCCGTACCTGTCCGGTGGGGATAAGTAAAGTAGGTCCATGGCCTGCAAAGCGTTCAGCACCCACTTCCCGAAACCCAGCTCATCCCTTATCCTAACTAGCTCATTTAGCTCTTCAGGCCCCGGTGGCAGAACTTCTATGAAATCAGATAGCTCGGCAGCTATGAAGAGGGACGGCCTAGCCAATTTCCTGGCTTCCAGCAACTTCTCAGCCAGCTGTGTGTGCCTTCCATCGGACCAGAAGCCCCTCTCCCTTAACTGATCCTCCCACATGTCCAGAATGGTGCCCGTCTTGACGGCAAGCTCCACCATCTTGTAGATTGACGTGTCCACCCAGACCTCAGGTAGCCCTTCAGGGTCTAGACCTGCCTCGACCACAGCGTCGGCCAACAATCTACCTGCCTGACTTAAGGAGATTCTGCCATCTTCTACGTCAACTAGACCCAAAATTTTCAACTCGGTTATCCTCCTTGAGAAGGTAACTTCCGAGACCTTCCTTTTACTCCTGAACTCCAGGGCCTCCTCAGATCCCCCTCTTAAGTGGATCAGCAGCTTCAGGTGGTCCCTCGTCAGTAACATATGTGTTACGGACCCAGCTCTTTAAATATTTAACTGATGAATGGGTAACATAAACAGTAGAATGAGATTTAATTAAAAATTAAATTTACGTGTAGCGGACGTAATGATTAGGATGTGTTGAAGGAGGCTTCATTATGGACCTTTCCCAGATATATTATCAAGTCAATAGCTTAACACTAAGATAATTTACTGAAATCTGAAACCTCTATTTGCGATTTCCTTAAAAATAGACGATGACACTCTAACGAGGGAGCCGATGAAGTGGGACCACGTTAGGCTGACTTTAGAGCTCATAGTGGTGCTAACGCTTGCCCTCTCCTTGATGGTCACGGCCCCCAAACAGGCAGCGGTGACTGGCCCTGAGTACTATTACGGGAGGTATTCAGCGGGGCAGGGGTTCAACCCGGCCCTCACCCTGATCGCCGCGGCCATCGTGGTCCTAGTGGTGGCCACCCTGTCATACGACCTTTTGAGGAACATGCTCAGGGTGGGTAGGAACGCCAGAGAAAGGGCTTCCCTCATGATCTTCTCATTCATAGTAGTCTCCTTCCTGTTTTACTCCTACGGCCTTCACGGAACCCTGATTTACGTGTTAGCCTTGATGGTCTCAGACATAGTGAGCATGACCGTATTTAGAGAGGTAAAGGAACCGGAAATAGAGTTGAGGCTCTCTAAAACTTAAACTCACCAGTCTTGCGGGGGGCTTCACATAACTTTCTTTTTGATATAAAGTTGATAAGGACGTTTTAAGCACTAAATGCGCGCAATCACATCGACTTCCCAAATTAATGAGTCTTTAAGTCCGTCATTGAAGCCTAAGAGTTAAGTTAGCTGTTAAGGGCCTTAAGGACCTTTTCTATGGATGATATAGCCCTGTCCAAATACTCTTCCTTAACGATCACGAAATCCGATCTGTAGGAGGACAGAGCCAGCAGAGAGATTCCCTCTGAGGCCAGAGCATTCGATATTAAGGCCATTAGCCCCACCATTTCCAGGGGTAGATTTGAAAACTTTATCACCCTATAGCCGCAGTGTACATCTTTAGTTTCACATGAAGGCCTGCCCTTAGTGATAACGGTAATACTTTCATCCTTTATCACTGCAAGATAGTTGGGGGGCACCTCGTCGCAAATAGCTAGGCAGTACTCGCCCTCCACTACCTCAAAGTTCACTCCCCTCAAATTGAAGCCAGCCTCGGTTATGGCCTCGAAGACCCTCCCCAACGTCACCACTTTGGCCTTACCCTTATACTTAGTTAACTCCAAGGTGTTCAGGAAGGTGTAACCCTGCCTCAGGAAGAAGTCTAGGGCCTTGAGATTAGCTGGAATGACGCTCAAGTACAGGTTTCCGTTAGCCTCTCTCTCACAAGCCTCAAGAAGGGCCTTCCCAACCCCCTTGCCCCTGTGCTCAGGCTTTACGTAAATCTCTTTGAGGAAGTAAGTCCTCTCATCTTCTTTAACTCTGGCAAATCCCAGTAACTCGTCGTCTTCAGCTACCAGGATGATGCCTTCAGCCTTACTCACTTCCTCAACTCCCCATTCTGGGGAGTAGGTCTGATCGCTTCCCATGAGCCTCCTGTGATACGTGTAAAATTCTGCGTACATGGGCCCTACTTCCTCTAGGTCTTCTTTTTTCATCCTCCTTATCCGCATAGCACCACCTTATTCCTTTTGGAATGTGTAACCACCGAAATTAATTAACCTGAACTTCGGTAAGGCACATGCTACCTGTTGAGCCCCCCATTTACATGACCGCCACGTTCAGGGACCCCCTGTCAGATGGGGACAGGAGCCTATCCGATAGGGGCTTCGACCTGAAGTACTCCAGGGAGGAGAACCCTACCGTGAGAGAGCTGGAGAGAAGGGTAGCCGAGCTTGACGGCTTTCCTGATGGATTAGCGTTCAACAGCGGGATGGCAGCCATCTCCTCCCTCTTCATTTGGGCCCGGAAACTGCTGGTTGCGCTGGAGTCCTACCCGACCACGGTAAGGTTAGCCTTAGACCTGAGAGAGATGGGCCTAGAAGTTGAGCTGGCCCACGTTGAAGAGCTGCCGGACAGGGCGCCCAGGGGAGGCGTCGTCTTCGTGGAGACCATGACAAACCCCCTGCTTAAGGTGCCGGACCTGCCAGCTTTGGCTGACGTTTGTGAGGAGAGGGAATGCATCCTAGCCCTTGATAACACGTTTGCCTCCCCAATACTGCTTAGACCCTCCTATTACTCTGAGCTCTCAGTTCAGAGCGCTACCAAGTACTTATCAGGGCACAACGACGTGGTGGCCGGGGTCGTCACAGGCTATAACCTTGGGGAGCTCTGGGAGTGGAGGAGGAAGCTCGGGACGATTCTGGACCCCTTCAGGGCTTATCTAGTGATGAGAGGTCTTCAAACCCTGGAGCTTAGGGTTCGAAGGCATTCTGAGAACGCTTTAAGAGTCGCGAGGTTTTTGGAGGGGTGTGAGCTCGTAGAGTGGGTCTCCTACCCGGGCCTGGAATCCCATCCCCAGCACGAGTTGGCCAGGAGGATTTTCAAGGGGTTCGGGGGCGTCATGACCTTCAAGCCCAAGGTTAGGGCTGAGGAGCTCATCAGGAACCTCAAGCACGTGATCCCTGCCCCCAGCCTAGGAGCTACGAGGTCCATGATAAAGCCTGTCAGCTCTACAAGCTCGCTTCCAAAGGAGCTAACGTCAAAGCTGATAGGAGAGAACGTATTGAGGCTTTCGGTGGGGCTTGAGGATCCAGAGATAGTGGTGGAGGACCTCAGGCAGGCGATGGAGGGTTCCCTGAGACGGGTCAGCCTAGTCGGGGAATGAATACCTCTTCCCCACGGCCAGCTGGTCGAAGTCTTCCCCGTACTCCCTGAGGAAGGCGCACTCCGCCCTCACGCCGGTGCAATGGCCAGTCATTACCTTCTTAACCCCTAACTCTCTGAAACCCCTGACAGTAGCCTCGATTCTGTTGTCGTCAGCGCTTATCAGGTGGAACCCTCCCATGACGGCGTAAACCTCGCCGACAAGCTGTTTAGCCCTCCTGACTATGTTCAGGACGCCAGCGTGGGAGCAGCCCGTGAGGACGATCCCTCCAACAGAAGTCTTGACCACCAAGGAGAGGTCGTCCATCATCGGATCTCTAACGAGCCTCCCGTCCCTGACCGTGTAGGCCTCCAACGTCATCTCTCTCTCCACCGGATCAACCCTGGGCACCTCCCCTGTGGTAATGACCCCCGGAACTACCTCCACTGGATCTTTGCTTAAGACGAACCTAGCCCCCGCCTCTTTTAGCTCCTCTCTGGAGTAGGGGAGGCCTATCTCCCTCATCGGTAGGACGAAGTTCACCGAGAAAATGTCTGGGTGGGCTATCACCGGTACGGGCTTACCTACAGATTTTAAAGCCCCCAGAAGGCCTCCAGTGTGATCGTAATGCCTATGGGAAAGTACTATTGCAGTTAACTCATTTAAGTCCTCGTTCAGCAGCCTCAGATTATGTTGTATGGGCTCCCAACTCGTACCAGTGTCGAAGAGCACCTTGTAAGCCTTGCCCCCCCTCTCAACCTTGAGCAGAAACGAAATACCATGTTGAGCCCAGAGCCTTCCTGATGCGTGTTCCTCAGCCAACACCACTACTTCCATCACAGGCCCACCATTATGTCGTTGACCCTCTTCCTTATACCGATGTCGCTCCTCATGAGCAGGGTAAGGGCCCTGTCCTCCTCTCCCCTGTTCAGGTCTATGAGCGAGTCTTCAAGCAGGTCCATGGGTATGTAGACCCTTTTCAGGCATTTCACGCCCTCATGTACCTTCATCCTCTTGCCTAGAATCCAGATCACCCACTTGGCCTCGTTCTTCCTCCTCTCCCTCCTCACATACTCGCTTTCGTCCAGCTTCTTCCTAAATATCTTTATCAGCTCTATGACTGGCCTGGTTTTGGGCATCCCCCTAAGGACTCTCATCTCCTCATTTAAGATGGACTGAAGTAGCTCCTGAATGCCTTCATCGTCCAGGGGGCTTCCTTCAAGCACCCTCATATTCACGTTGGGCGCTAAAGCCAGCTCTTCGGGAGGAGGCCTAATTAAGGCTGCCACATTCCTCCTCTCCTGAACGTATTGTAGGAAGTGCTCGTTTAACATGTACTCTCCGGAGGATGTCCTCAAGAGCCTATAAGGCATCCAAACTCCTTTGCCTTCAGGCCTTCTCACTGCGGGGGCCCAGGCCTCGTCGCCTTCCATCGGCTATTGAGGAAGGAGTCCATGAAAAGGTTTCCCGTCAAACTAAAATTTTCGGGTTACAGCTAATCGGGGGGACCATGAGGAGGATAGCCATCCTGGTCACTGACAGGGTCGAAGATGACGAGTTCACCTATCCCCTGTACTACTTCAGGGCTAAAGGCTACGAAGTGGTGGTGGCATCTCCCCTGGAGGAGTTCGGAAGCAAACACGGGTGCAGGAAGTGGAAGAGGGACGTGCCCACCGAGTCCCTGAAGCCTGAGGAGTTCGACGCCTGCATAATCCCTGGGGGGTTCAGCCCAGATAAGCTAAGGCTGGACGAGCCCACTCTGAAGTTCGTGAAGTCCCTCATGGACTCCAATAAGGTGGTCGCAGCCATATGTCACGGCCATCAGGTTCTCATATCCGCCAAGGTCGTCAAGGGAAGGAAGCTAACTTCCGCTAGACAGATTAAAGACGATCTTGAGAACGCCGGCGCAAAGTGGGTTGACGAGCCCGTAGTGGTGGACGGCAATCTGGTCACTTCCAGGTATCCCAAGGACCTGCCCCTGTTCGTGGAGGCAATAGAGAAACTACTCTCCTAATTTTTTGGATGTTATCCTGATCTCCATGCTTAACCTGGAGCGTTTTTCAGTTCAGTGTCGACTGTAAGGGAAACGTACGTGTAGGGGCACGTGGTTCCCGCTTGTAGGATAAGCGTTCGTCACTTCTTGATACCCGAACTACCCACTTTTTATATACATGTTGATACTTTTACTATCAATGAGTTTGGAGGACACCCTGACCTTATTAAATCCGTGGTGGGAGGGGCTCAGAAGCCCTTACGTCGAAGAGTGGGAGAACAAAAGGCTTAAGTGGGTGCCTGGTTGGCTCAAAGCTATAAGCCTGAAGCCCTTTTCCCTCAACCTGGTCATGGGACCCAGATTAGTAGGGAAGACCACAGGCCTTCACTTGCTAATCGAGAAGGAATTGAACCACAGGGACCCGCTCTCAGTTCTCTACCTAAACCTGGATCTGGCCCCTAGCTTTGAGGCTTTCAAATCCCTGCTAGACGCTTACCTCAGGATGAGAAGGGATAAGGGAATAAAGAGCTCGCTTATAGTTCTCGACGAGGTTACAAGCGTTCAGGGATGGTGGAAATTAGTTAAGGGCTACGTGGACGCTGGAGTGTTCAGAAGGGACGTCTTGGTGCTGACGGGCTCCTCATCTATGAGGCTCAAGGGTGAAGTAGAGCTCTTTCCAGGTAGGATGGGCGAGGGGAAAGAGGTCATAGCCCTTCCCCTTTCATTCAGGGAGTTCCTCTCTGTTAAGGGTGTTATAGTAACGGAGAGAAGCGAGGACGCCCTGCTGCCCAAAGCCCCCAGAATAAGGGGGCTGTTCAAGGAGTACCTGAAGGTGGGAGGCTTCCCCCTCTCAATAAATGGGGATCCGAGGGCTGAAGAGCACATGATAAGGTCCATAACTGGGGAAGTGCTGAGGGCAGGCAGGAGCTTGGACATAGCCAGGGGGGTCATTTCCAGGGTGCTAGCAACTGCTCCCTCGCCAGCGTCCTTTAACTCCATGGCCTCAGACCTCTCGCTGTCGCACAGAACTGTTAGGGAGTACGTGGAGCTTCTAGAGGCTTTAATGGTTCTGGGACAGGCACTATACTTTGAGAAGTCCCCTAAGTTCAGGAAGGAGAGGAAGATCTTCGTGAGGGACCCATTCATAGCGAGATCCCTCTCCATTTGGGCCACCACCGATTTCCTAGAGTCTGCCATGTACGAGTGGGTCGTGCAAGAACATGTATACAGGAAGTATGGGGAAGTCTACTACTGGAGGAACTCTTATGAGATAGACGTTATAGCTAACGGTTTAAAGGTGGAGGTCAAGGCGGGGAAGCCCCACAGAAGGTACCCCAAGGGCGTGAGGGTTTTGGGTGAGGGGGAAGTCCCCTTATTCCTGGCAGTTCTCTAAGTAGTTGGTCAAGTCCAGGTACCAGGGGACTGCTAAGGCTATTGAAATTGATTCGGGCACGGCGACGCCCCACTTCACGCCGGAGAAGTGTAGAAGCCAAGTTAGAGTTGAGAGAACCCCTAGAACGGCTGGGTACTTCCTTCCACTCTCCCAGGAGAAGGTAAAGGATGTCAGTATCAGCCCGAGGAAAAAGAGAACCGAAACTATGTAGTGGAACCTCCCGTAAATTTCATCGAAGGTTCCGACTAGCGTCAAGAAGTAGGAGGTGAGCGTAAGCGAGCGGGATGTCATCTTAAGCCTGATCTGTTGGCTCCTCAAGGCCAGCAAGAGGCCCCCAGTTACCAGGCCGAAGTTGAAGATGAGGGCTGTGGCCTTTTTAGCGTGACCTAGATCGCTCAAGGCGTTTCTCATGAAGGAGAAGTCTGGGTACAGGGCTATTGAAATTGTTATGCAGGCTAAAGGCACGATAACTGGGAGTAGGTGATATGCGAGCCTTCTCATAGGTTTGCACCCTCCTTCCAGTTCGTACATAACATCCTTTTTAACGTCTAGGCCCATACCAGCCTCTATGTGTTACTACGCCCCTCTCTGACCAGTAAGGTGGGCTGACTGAATGTCTGAGGCCTAGAAGGAGGTAGAGGGACCCTCTTTAACCTAAGACCCCCACTTCATGGCATCAGCGTCCCCGTTTAAACAACTGGGTTGACAGCGCCGCCTTCCTAAGAGTATGCGTCGCCTTCAGTTAGTGAACTAGGGACATTATCATGGCCTCTAGAGCCCCGACGATCGCCCCAATCATGGCGTCATTTAAGGATATGTATTTGAGCTCATTGCCTATGGCCTCCTTGAACATCCTCTCAAACTCCTCGTCGTCTATCTCGTCGAACTTCCTCCTGACGTATTCAGCCACATCTATGTGATCTGAGGCCTCACTCAAGAACTTCTGAGCTAAGGAGAGCATCACAGACTTGGCAACTCCCTCCACCAGGGAGCTGACCGGCCCCGAGAAGGGAAGTTTAACGGAACTTATCATCTTCTCCACAGCCTCCTTAGTCATGCCAGCTATCTCCTCCTTAGTGACCACAGTCTCGGAAATCACTGAAGCCAGTTTTTCGGCTATCTCCCCCTTCTTCTTAGGGAAGATTCCCTGTAGGGTTAAGGGGCCTATTTTAACGGGTTTTATGGGGTGGAAGAGCATCCATATAGCTAGCCTGTTCGCCAGGTAGCCTATAAGGGCGCCAAAGAGCGAGCCTAGGGCTATTATCTCCGGCTTCATCCTGACGTGAACTCCCAACTTATAAAAAAGGTTCTCTTAGCGTGATACACAAAAGAGAATCGACACGTGGTGAGGCCCTAAACGCTCAGTAACAGTCCTCCGAGACGAAGGTAAGGAACCCTTAAGATGGCTCCAAGACGGTTAGAGGGGCTAGTGAGAGGCATTCCCAACTAACTGAGAGGGTTGAAAGCGAGAGCTTCAGGTGAATCCTGAGAGATGAAAAGGAGCCTCCCCCTCAGTAGTTTTGTGGTAGATAAAGCATTATTAGGTTGCAGATGATTCTCAAGTTGTGAGCGGCTGGTTAGCCTCTTCCAAGTCCTTAGAACTGGCTAGTTTAGCTAACCTCTCGCATTTATGCCCCTCCAGTGTTAGGTAGGCGCAGATCATAGATGTTAGGTGAATCACAGGGAGGACCGTTATCCCCTCCAGGAAGTATTTCATAGGAAACTTGGCGTTTATCGCTATTAACAGGAGCAGCGCTATGAACACCAGCTCCAGCAAGTACGGGGTGGGGCTGTAATAGGGGGCCTTGGCTACCTCTCTGATAACATGAGGCGGGGCCTTCAGGTCATACCTGATGTTCCCCAGGGCTAACACCTCAACCTTAACAGAATAGCCCATTTTCTCAGCCTTCTTCACGTGCAGGAGCTCGTGAACAGAGATCACAGAGGCTATCATCACCTCTAAAACTATGAGGTATATGGGCGCGCTCAGGTCGAAGCCCGGAAGCAGGGCCAATATGGGCAGGGCGAATAGGATCGCTAAGAAAACCTTCGACCTCTTAAGCTGTTCCAGCGTGAGCCTTATGGCATCCATCCTCTCTTCCCTCCATCACGGTCTCATAGGAATTGCCCTTATACACTCAGCCCCACCTCCCTTATTCTCCCTATCTATTTGAGTCACACTCACGCTTAGCCCGGCGGCCTCCTCGATAAATTTAAGGGTTGTCTGAGAAAGGGTACACGTCCACTAAATCCTGAGTTTCAAGGCTATGAATTGTATCTACTTTTTCCTTGTCAGGGCTGTATATATTGAAAGTTCCCTCGCTCTGAAACGTGATCCAACCACAACGAACTCTATAACCACGGTGCTGTCAACTTAAGGGCTATGGTTATAAGCAGGGTTGCTGATGTCATATGGAACTGAAAGAGAACCCTATTGGTATAGCCCACTCCCTGCTTACTTTTGGGCCTGCCAGGCGTGTCAGCCAGCTTAGCCTTGCTAGGCGTTAGGGGCCATGAAGGTAAGGAAGGTACAGGTTTAGGCAGGATGAGCGAGATCATGGCTGTTAAAAGCAAGGGAGTGGCTGTCGTGGACGAGACAGT
>JAOZFG010000019.1 GCA_027491435.1 Thermoproteota archaeon | reverse complement strand
CATGATGAGCGGTGGCGAGAGGAGCTACGTTAAGATCATAGAGACCATAAAGAGGCTTAGGGGATTCGACGTCTATTCACAGCAAGCGTTACCTGCTAACGGCTAGGAAGGCTTCGGTTCATGTCTTAAACTTCGTCAGCCACATGACCCTCAGGGGGAGCCAGTACCTTGTGTCAGGCCCAGAATGTAGAAAATGCTCACGCTGGCGTTAAAGCGTGGAGGTGGCTTTAAGTTGACAGCACCAGTTTTATGAGGTTGAATTATGTTCTTTATCTGCCATTTATAAAATGGAAAATTGATGTTAAGCACATTATTTAACTTTGAGTATACAGAGCCCCTCCTGCCTCACGACAGCTCTAGTCGAAGGACGCTCCCTAGTAACTTATGGGGGCCCCTTAGTTTGAACCTAAACTATTATGGGAACCCTCACCGCCCTAATCACCTCTTAAATTGATTTCTCTTCAAAAAGGAACGTCGCCCGTTTTCCAAAAAAGCCCTACACATCCGATAATCCTTCTCAATCCCCTCATCTAGGTAAAGTTAACCCTTAACAATACCTCCTCAGGGTACTTCAAATCTTCCTGTGGTACGACACTCTAGTTTCTGGCAACTATAGCTGGTCTAACAGATCCCCTGATGCTCCAGAAGGTTTACCTCCTCTAAGAGCAGCCAGACCATCGCAACTAGCTCGCTGGAATTCCATTGCATCTTCACTGAAGAGGTATTTCATACCGGGGAGTCGTAGTAGACCCTTCCCCAACCTTGCCTTCAAGCAGCATCTTCGAAATTGATCTCTCTTCAAAGGGGGCCAGGTATATCCCACTGCCCTATCTTAGGTGACCCCCTGAGGAAACTTCCCTGTACCGGCTAACACCCTGGCGGCCTTCCCAGGGAGAGATGTGGTATGCTAGAGCCCTATAGGAAGGTTGAAGGGACCTTCTAGCTCCCTTACTCTCAGCGTCCAACTCAACGGCGTGCCAACCAGTTTGACCTCACACTTTAGAGGGGCCGTGAGGTTAATAAAGATACGGTTTGAGCCAGCTCGTCTAAAGTGGCAGCTCTGAGTACGAGACGGCTGGACCCGCTATGAGGTTTATCGGGCGGCTCCATACTCACGCTGATGTGGCGAGAAGCGACGGAGGTGGGTTGCTAGCCTTCCCTGGGAAGTGCTCAGGTATTCACGCGTAAGAGAGTGTACCCTACAGGCTGATCGTGGATTTGGGGCCATAGTCTAGAGGCCAGGACAGGCGTTCTATTCTGTTCAGCGAGCTCCACCTTACGGTTGGGAGGGCTTGGGGTTCACGTCCTGAACTTCGTTTTCACGTATAATAGGGAGCCATAACGCTGCTATCGGCCTATAACTGAAAACTCTTGCTGTGGTCAAAGCCGGGGGACCTTAAGGTTACAGCACCACCCTACTTTCACATCGGTTGAAGTCGCCTAGGGAGCAGCCGATCGTCACGCTGGCTAAAAGCATTAGTGCCTTTGAGCCCAGAATTACCGAAGTTTCCTAGGGCCCCCCTTAGATGTCTTTCTCTTACCTCTCCTTGCACTCTAGGTAGTCTTTACGACTTTCTTTACTGCTCTATCCCTCTCCATGACTTTTCTGTCCTTAACGAATAGGTAGAACCCCTGTAGCCTTCCGATAAGATAACTCTTTCTTGTTAGGTTCGTGCAGGGCACTTGATAATCGTTCCTTAACAGGTAATCCTCAACGGATACTGTCACGAAGACCTTATCTCGACACGCCTTAACAACTCTCCTGATTTCGGTGAGAAAGTTATTTAGGGGACATAGCTCTAAGGACTTGACGTAATCCACGCACAATCCTCTAGGGTGATCTGGCTCCGCACCTCCCAGAGACTTCACTGAATTCTTAAAGGGTGCCCAGCCATCTTCATCTGATTTACGACACCACAACGCCTTCTGAAGGTCAACAGCATCCTTCAACAAGTTTTCTCCGTTAACCTCAACCTCTATCGGTAGGAGCTTCCCCATCCCCCTGCTTCTCCTCTTTCCTACTCCTAAGATGGCTAGGGAAGTAGTTATAGAGAGGACGAACGTTCTAAGGAGGCTCTCTTGATCTTCTTCCCTGCTGGACAACCTGTTGAGGATGGACCTTCTTGGAAGCACGTCTATAGTGAAATCCCTGTAGCAGCTAACGTTGTCCATTTGTCTTAACGGGTAGAACATCCTAGATATCCTGTTGTTGCCCTTATATACCCTACCAGCGGCTGTACACCAGGGCCTTACATCGTACACAATCCCATTAGGCCTGATCCTCACGATGAAAGGGGATGCCTGCTCGGTGCTCCCGAAGAGCCTTGATTCCAACCTGTAGACCTGTTCCCATTTTCTCTCAGGGATCATGCGATACGCCACGTTCCTGAAGAACTCCCTGGCGACGCCTCTCACGGAAGAGGGCCTAAGCCCCTCATCTGAGCCGTCACACCTGGCCTTACCGCACCACCCTCCTATTAGGAGTGGAGTTATGGACCTCACTACGGCCCTAGCCCTCATGTCCCTCCCCTCGTGGCCTTATCAGCTATCAGCAGGAAATTCAGGAACTGTTCAACGAGGTTCTGAGGCTCTCCTCCCTTTTCAGCGAAGTTGTCCTCGTACCAGTACAACTTGCTTAACGCCTTTCCCACTAAGCCCTTGACGTCCTCTACCCCTGAAGGCTCTAAACTGTTCCTGTCAATCCACCTCCAGATAAGCACCTTCACGAGGTCTCTCAAGTCCTGAGATCTATCCCAATGCCTCTTGACGTCTTGAACGTCGTACAGAAAGTTCCTGCTTAACTTGCTACGGCCATTCCCATCAAGGCAAAAGAGGCATGGCCCTCTGCCTTCCACCACCTTTATCAAGTCGAGGGCCAAGGATGCCACGGAGGCTGGCAGCAGAGCTTCTGTCTCCTTCATTCCCCTGCTGATCAGCTTAACCCCAATCCAGCCCTCAACCCCCTCAACGTTCCTGCATCTGAGACGTATCCTTTCGGGCCACATCCTCCCGTAGCCCTTCCTAAAGGCCTTAACCCTGTCAAGGAGCTCCTTAGCCTTCCTGAATGCCTGGCCGACGGGGAACATCCTGTGGGCTATGACAATCGAGGAGCTGACGGTGAGCGATTTGTCGGATCCGAAGATAAACCTGTCGCCCAAATCAACGATGGGCTTTGAAAACTCCCTCTCAATCACAACTGCAGCGTTTAAAGCCTCGCTTCCAGGGAGCAGAGCGTAGATCTCATCGCCGCCAGCTAGAACGGTTATTCCTAAGTTCTCCTCAACTACTTTAGGCCCTAGGTATAGACAGAACTCCCTAAGGAGCCTACTTAACGCTTTATGCCTGGTGGGGACTACCCAGGAAGTGAAGTCCTCTATTGATTCGATGAGCTTAAGGACCCCGGAGTGCACTCCCTCCTTGAGGGAGGGCCCGAACACCCCCATGATGTAGTCGTCAACTCCGTCGACGTCGGCTATTAAGACAGCGTAATAATCGCTGGGAGCTCCCACGTCCCCGTATACCTCCTTCAATTTATTTAAGGCGCTACTAGCCAGATTACTAACTTTATCTAGGTTCTGAAAGTCGCCCTGCAGACATTCCAACCTTTTCAGGTTTTTTATTTCCTCAAGGGCTCCCTCATGCACTTCCCTGTAGAGGAGGCTCCCGGGAATTGGCTCTGAATCCAAAAACCACTCGTAGTAAGTGAGGTAGGAGATCAGGCTATCCAAACTCTGGACTGTCTCCCTTAGCCCCCTCTCATTGCACTTAGATTCCCCTTTATCCCTCTTCCTCAACTCGTTCTTCAATTCCTTTATTTTTTCCTTTAGTTCTTTCTCTCCAAACTTTTCTTCATTTATTTTCCTTTCTCCCAATTCTTTTCTTAATTCTTCTCTAATTTTACTGATAAAATCTTCCAATCTATCACGGTATAATTTTAGGTAGGGAGCCACTGCCAAGTCATCAGTTGAAGGGTACCTCTTCCTTAACTCATTCTTGATGTTGTCCTCAAACAGACACGAGTCGTCTAGGATTCCCACTCTTTTTAGCAAACTCACCAGGAGGGAGTCGTCGTCCCTCACCTTCCTTAAAGACCTCTTCATGTAACAGACGGCGCAAAGCCTTTCCCTAGGCCTAATCAGGTCCAAGGGGTCAAAGGTTTTATCGAACAGCGCCGTCCTCTTCCCACAGACCGTGCACATAGGCGCCCTTTGAACGGACCAGCTCTCCTGGCTGGGCTGGGTGATTAGCCTGAACTTGGCAAGGTGGTGAATCTCCGGGTAGATCTCACCTACAGCCACTTTGGAGTAGAAGAGGTCTCTAAGCCGTTCTATAACTCCGACGTGTCTTCTGGCATTATCTCCGTGGTAGTCGGAATAGTAGGATAACTCATTACTCAGGCGTTCCATCTGGCAAATAAGCCCTCCTAACTTATTTTTATTGAAAACGTAGCCTTTACGGTAGGTCTGTCCGGTTAACCAATCTACCAGCTCGTACTTAACTTTAGGCAGGGTGCTTTCAAGCTGTACTATGGCCTCTCCCTCTATCAGTTTTAGGCTCTCCATATCGCTAGAGCTTCCACCAGAGGCATTTTTCGTATGGCCGGTGGCAGGCACGACCTCCCGAGGGCTCTCCATATCGCTAGAGCTTCCACCAGAGGCATTTTCGATCAATTTTAGGAAATTGCGTACTATATCGCCGACTAAATCTTCATATGAATCTTCTATAAACACCCTATCGTTCAAATAATTTTTGCTCACCCAGGCCAAGAACGTGCCTGGAAGCTCAGGCCTCAGCAGCAGCTCGTGGAGGGGCCTCCTATCGCAGACGACGTTCCTCAAGAAGCAACTTCTGGTTCTTTTATCCTTAATCAGTGACGCTAAATAAAGGTCTGCCCACACAGAGCCGTCAAGGGAGGGATAAACTACGTTAGCCAAGCTGTGAGGGTTATCTGGCTCGGGTTTCACTATGTCGTAAATTGCCTTCCAGGTTATCAGGCTTACCAACATGCTAGAGGCCCAAAAGTCTGCGGTAGTCCTCGATTCAGCCAAGAACTCATCGATAGAATCAACTTTGAAAATTAGGTAGTGGATGAAGTCGTCTTTTTCTCTCTCAAACATCAAGAGAGGGGCTATGGCCATCGTGGCTTCCAAATGGTCATAAATAGGGTTGTAAGGAAATCTGGTGTCTGCAGGTAGTAGATTCTTAACCACAAACCCGACGTGCTTCTCATCAAAGGGGAGATCCTCAAACGCACTCTCTTTAAAGTAATCCTTGCTGTAAAGGTAGAGGCAAGCAGTTATCTTGGGGAGAGCCCTCCACAGGAGAGAAGAGGTTATCGGAACCCCATCGTTATCTGAGCAGAGGTCCTTAGCCGGGTTATCGCCGAAGAAGCCCAACAATCTGTAGGCAATTTCCTTGAATTTTTCAGGGACTACACTCTTATAGAAATCTGAGAATTTATTTGTTTTTTTGTAGTTACTTGCCAATGATAATTTAACTAATATTGACATTAGTAGCAATTCCGAATCTGATATCCCCTCAGGACTCCTATAATTTAAACATTTATCCCTAGAACATCCTAGCCTCCTGTAGGATAGGGGGTGAAGCACCTCTATGCTTTCCTCATGTGCCCATGTCACTGAAAGACGGCTTGTTGGAAGCTCCCTGTCGCTGCCGGAAGCTATTAAATCCGGATGTTCTTCAATCTCCAAGGGCATTTTAATTTTGATTCTTTCCCCAAATAATTTTTTACATATTTCTTGAGCTACTTCTTTATGAGATATTCTTCTCATGATAATGGGCTTAATGACAGGATCGTGCAGGAGGCCCCAGATCCTAGCAGCTTCTAAGCATGAGCTCTCCCTCGGTTTCATCGATTATCTTCACCCCCTTCGAGGAGAACACCCCATACCCCTTGGAGATCCCGTAACCAACTCCGTACTCCTTTAACGCCCTTTGAAATTCCGAGATGAACCGGCAGAATAGAGTGGAAGGCAACTTCTGAAAATCCCGGAAAAGCAGCAAGAACTTGTAAGTGACTCCGGGCTTAACCACCACGTACCTTACGGGCTTAACATCATCCTTAAAATCATCAGGGCCAATGGAACCCCTATTCCTGTAGTACTTCGAGTAATGGGGGGCTAACACGTCCAAGTCGAAGAAGCCGGACTCGCTCTCAACGGGAAAGCCTCCAACGAATACAACAGAGCCTGAAAAGCCCTCCTCACCTGAACTGCCGAACAACAGCTCCTCGTACTCTTGGAAGCACTTAGATCCCTGAAAGAGCTCCGCCCTTAAGTAGCTCCTGATAAACCCCTTGAGGGAGGAACCGGGTATGACGGGTAAACCGTGAGGGAACTCCAGGAATATGCCCAGATTATCCAGGGGAAGGCCGGCCCCTACGAGAAGCCTCGTCTCAGTTACGGCGGTCACTTCAACTAGGGTGATATCTTGAAGCCCTGAAAGAGACTTCACCACCGCCTCATAGTATTTTTTAGTAATTCCTCTTTCCTCGATAAAATAAGAGGATTCCCCTAACATATTACGGAAATCCTTCCCTTTTTTCTTATGTTTATGCTTATCTTTTATCTCTACTAGCTCTATAGGGAGCTTTGGAAAGTCGACTTTAGAGCTTAAAAGTTCTTCCGGAACGAAGTAAATCGGGTACAGGGGATTTTTCACCTCATTTTCTGTCATTTTAACCCCCTGACGCTCTCTAGGGCCTCTGATATCTCAGCTAAATTCTCAAGAAATGGTTTGATCAAGCTGTAGACCTCCAGGTTAAACTGGTAATCGTGAATGAGCTCATCGATGAGGCACCAGAGGAGGACCCTTAAGTTTTTGCATCGGAACCTCTCAGGCTTCATCCTTATAATTAGGGAGAGCACCTGTATGAGCAAAATATCCTCCCCGTCAGCCGGCTCTCTAATTACCTCTTCATTTAGATAGCTGATCAGATTATCATAGAAGCTTTTACATCTTCCGTTATCAAGTTTTGAGCTCTTTATCAGGTTCAGCAGAGTTGGGGCGACGCCCCTTAGCTCTAGCATGAACAGGTACTTCTTTACGGTCGGCGAGTAGGCCTTACCTAGTGAGTTGATGGCCACTAAGGCCGCCTTATAAGACTCCTTACTGTAGAAGATTCCGTCATATAAGGTCAAGCATATCACCCAACATGTAGACTTTTGTAAAGCCCATCCCGACGGTTAAGGAGCCACCGAAGGGCACAGTTCTACCTGAAAGGTCTCGGAAGAGCTCACATACGCCCCTTTCAGGGAGGTTTCGGTGCTCACAGGTCCTCGTTGGAAGTACCGGCACGAAAAACACCGTGTAGGGTGGATAATACTCCTCGTACCAGAGCTTTCCAGACTCCACAGTTCCAGTCTCGTAGTCTATCTTTATTCTGGCCCTTTTTCCGAGCCCCTTCTCGACGAAGTGCCTCACGTACTTATTTTCCAACAGGATCACGTTGTACTCCTCGAACATCTCCCCGAAGGTCTTGTCTAACGAGTCAACTAAGATACCCGTTACCTTCTTAAGATTTAACTCATTATTCTCTAACTTTTTTAACGGAATCACCGAATCCATCACATTAATTTTTTCATTATTAGGGTCAGAATCGTTAGGGTCAGGCCCTGCCATAGTATAAAGGTTGAAGTTCTCCTTGACCTCATATTCCGAATCCCTTTCACAGGGCCGGAAGTCCCTAATGTAGCTAAGCATCCTCAGCAGGTTGATCTTTGGGACCAGCCATACGATGAAGCGATCCCTTGAAGGCACAGGCAAGGCCATTAGAAGGGCGTCTCCTATGGAAACCTTCGATGGTATAGTCTTTCCTCCCTCCTCTCCTCCCAACACCCTCTCAGCCCTCTCCCTATGACCTTTCCTGATCAGGTAACTCTTTATGGCGCCTTTAACGCTGCTCCCGTATATGGTGGGCAAGGCCGTGGCCTGGTCCCTCTGAACGGGCCTATCTATGACTCCCCTGCCCAACCCGCTGGAGGGCAGGAGGGGAGTTAGAGTCACCATGATCAGGTGCAACATTCACACACCTCCATAGAGACCGTAAAACCGAAGCCAATCTCCTCAGCAAAGGATACCGGCCTACGATCAACTTCATCTCCAACCAGTACGGATCCCTCGGAAACCGCTCTTAGAAGTACCCTCTCCTGGGTCCTATGCCAGAGGGTGAGAGGTAGGCTCACCCACCTTCGCACGTAAGCCTTAAACCCTTTTGGGGCTGGGAGCGTCTTTCTACAGCTTAGAACAGAGCTATACTTCGATGGGAATTTCCTCGAGCTCCTATCTAAAACGCTAGCTCGAGAGTAGCCTATAAAGGATCTATTAGTGTAGAGTTCAGAGAAGCTGCAAGGGGTTTCCAAGTATATGCCGGGGGTCAGCAGGAGGTAGTACCTGCTCTCCCTGGCTAGCAGGTCAACTAAGTCATTTAGTCCCTCTACCTCGACCTTCCTTACGATGGCGACCCTCCTCTCCCCTCCCAAGGTTACCTGCATGTAATCTTCTATCTCCTGATTTCCCTCATTTACAGCCAGGAATGAAGGGAAGAAGGCCCTTTCCTCATCAAAGTCTATCCTAGGACTCACCAATGTGATCCTGTAGAAGTAACCCTTCTCTGCCGTCCTATCGGCTGAGAGCTTAATCCCGACCCTGTCATCGAAGGAGAGGGCCTCACCTAACTCTATGGCGTCTAGCTCTCCTTCAAGGCGTCTAAATTTAAGCAGATGGACGAGCTGCTCAAGGGAAATCCAGTCTGGTGATTTTGGGCTGAACAGTAAACGATCTGATTCTGACAGGCAGGGCAGGCTTATACACTCACCTCTCCTCACGATCGGGGGAGATGGCAGGTACAGCTTGGCCTTAACGTCGTTCCCGCTATATAGATTCTCTAGCTCATCACCGCTGACCTCCGCTATCGAAGGTATGAACTTGGGCGTTTTCTCCAGTATCTCCTCTCTGCAAGATCTGTCGCATTCTTTAACGCCTAGGTTCTCGTAAATTGCCCTGCCAAACGCCCCAAACAGGGTGGAAGGAGTAGGTAAGGGTAAAGTGACGTCCCAGAAGGAGGTGGATGGGGAGAAGCCCCTGCCTGACCCTAGAAATAGGGGGGCGTTGGGAAGGATCACGTAGGGGGTAAGGCCATCCGTCATGGTTCTCTCACTTAGTTGTTGTCCTTCCTTTGGCTGGCTTGTCTGTGCTCGAATCTATTTTCTCCACCAGTAGCACAAGTTTCCCTACTACCTTTTTGGAGTTACTCGATTTTTTGGAGTTACTCGACTGTCCTTCTGATTGCCCGCTCGACAAATCGAAGCAGATTTTCAGGAAGCCGTACACTGAACCACATACGTCGGTGGCTATGGCATCACCCGCTATACACAACTTACTATTGTTTATTTCGTAACAGAAGTCTAGAAATTTAATAATAGATTTGCTACCTATAGAGAAATTACTATCGAATAAGCTATTTATATAGGTTTTCTTACTTAATTTACAAAATAATATGAAGATCTTTTTAATCCTTGTATTGTTATCTATATTCTCGTTCTTCTCGTTCTTTTTATCATTATTTATGGCTAATTTCTTTGCCCCTTGTCCGTTGCTTATTTCTATAATATCTCTCACTACTATTAAGGATGAATCGGTTACACCCCATATCTTCCCAAACATTTCGGATATATCTTTACCTTTATCTTCACATAAGTTCTTCTCGAAATTTATTTTAGCACAGTCATCTCCACTACTTCCCTGTGGAGAGCTCCCAGAAGTCATGGATTGTTCACCCCCTATCAATAGCTAGAACGTGAAATCCATCAGGGGGGTATACTTTTAAATTTTATGTCAGTTAGTTGCCATCCATTTAAGTCAAAAATTTGTCCTAATAACCGAGGGTGGTACTACAAATTAATGTTCTGAAGGGGCCGCTGCCATCTGTGGAAAGGAGGACCTTAAAGGGACGTTGCGGACGAAGCTGTGATGAACTTCCCCTAGCCGTTGCTGGATAGCGCGGAACACAGAGCTCTAAGGTTGTTTAGTAAGTAAGAGCCGAGGGAGCTGATCCTCCTAAGAAGGCTAAGGAGAAAAAGTGTGACCATTTATCACCGATAGTGATTTTACAGGCCTCAAGCGG
>JAOZFG010000014.1 GCA_027491435.1 Thermoproteota archaeon | reverse complement strand
AGGCGTGTCAGCCAGCTTGGCTTGCTAGGCGTTAGGAGCCATAAAGGTAAGGATGGTACAGGTTTAGGCAGGATGAGCAAGATCAGCTGTTAAAAGCAGGGTAGCGTTGTGGACGAGACGGCGGAACTTCGCTGTAAGGTTTACTGGGTGACGCTTGACCCAGAGACCGCTGACCTGGCTGTGAAGCGATGGGAGGAGCCGGGATGATGCCAAGGCTTTTTTTACAGCTCTCATTTCATTTAAGCCTAAGGCGCTTCACTCAATAACTTTTAAAACGACTGTTTTTAAGAAGCGATATGCGAGAGCTGCTAATGGACCTAAAGAAGAGGCTCTACGTTTACACCTTGCTTGTCATGTTTCTGGCCATAATCTTGGGCAACTACGTTGAGGTGAATACAAAGTATATGAGAGCTGTCAGCGTTTTAGCAGTCTTCCTAATGCTCTATCCCATGATGGTAAGGCTTGCCGTAGAGAAGTTAGCTAAATCAGTCAAGAACTATAGGCTAATAGTGGCATCCCTTATCTACGCTTACGTCATAGGACCCTTCGTGGCCTACTTAATAGGCAAATCCCTTCTTTCCGATTATCCGGAGCTTTATGCGGCCCTGATCTTAGTTGGAACTATACCTTGCAGCAACATGTTGATAGGCTGGTCAGGCATAGCTGGAGCTAGTGTAGAGGATGCTTTAGTGGTTGCCGTTATAGGTTTGCTTTCAATACCCATCCTTTCACCTCCCCTAACTAAGTTCTACCTTGGATCAACCCTTCAGGTTGATCTGGTAAAGCTATTCTTGACCTTAGCCTCCTACATATTGTTGCCCCTCCTCCTGGGCTACTATACTAGGAAGCAAATAATAAGGAGAAAGGGAGTTCAGTACTTCAATAAGCTGAAGGATGTATTGCCAGGTTTCTCAGCTTTAGGGGTTCTCCTGATAGTATTTGTTGCCTCCTTAAAGGCTAGCAAGGTGGTGGTCGCTCAACCCATTTTGATAGCCTACATACTGTTGTCCTTGATGGCCTTCTACCTTGTTCAGACAGGCCTGGCCTTATTAGCCCTAAAGATCCTCAGGTTCAAGTACGAGACAGGCTTCATATTCTTAATGGCCGCTGTCGCAAGGTCTCAAGCCATATCTTTGGCGGTGGCAGCAACCCTTTTCCCTGCCCTCACCGTGTTGGCTATCTCTTTTAAGCCAGTACTTCAAGTGCTCTATATACTCACTCTGATATACCCTCTGGGAAACTGGCTCAGGAAGTACATGGGCTGACTGAAAGGTCAGGCTTATCTTTTACTTTTTCCATATAGTGCGGTGAGACGTTGGATCCCAAGGAAGCTCACGATAGGGTCTTCTCACTTATGGAGAAGCACCACTCCTGGTTCGACTCCTCCCTTCCCATGATAGCCAGCGAGAACGTGACGAGCCCGGCTGTTAGAAGGGCCTTGATGAGTGACTTCGGTCACAGGTACGCTGAGGGATGGGTGGGGGAGAGAGTTTACGCTGGGACCAAGTACATAGATGAGGTCGAATCCTTAGCTATGAATCTGATGAAGGAGCTCTTCAGGGTGAAGTACGTGGACGTCAGGCCCATAAGCGGCGTTGTAGCCAACCTATCAGTGTACACGGCCTTCACCCAGCCTGGAGACGTGATGATGGCCCTCCCGATAACCAAGGGGGGACACATAAGCATGGGCCCCCTCACAGGTAGCAAGGGGCAGTTCATTGGAGGGACTGCCGGAGCCGTTAGAGGGTTAAAGGTGAAGTACTTAGCGTTCGACGACGAGAACATGAACATAGACGTGGACAAGTCCATAAGAAGGATGGAGAAGGAGAAGCCCAAGCTAGTCATGCTGGGAGGAAGCGTCATCCTCTTTCCGCAGCCGGTAAGGGAGATCGTGGAGGCAGCTCGCTCTCTGGGGACCCTTGTGAACTACGATGCAGCCCACGTAGCGGGTCTCATAGCTGGGGGTAAGTTCCAGGATCCGATAAGGGAAGGGGTCGACTCCATGACCATGAGCACCCACAAGACCTTCTTCGGCCCACAGCATGGGGCCGTTGTCACGGATAACGAGGAGCACTTCGAGAAGATAAAGAGGGCCAACTTCCCGGGGTTGCTCAGCAACCACCACTTGAACGCTGTTGCAGCGCTAGCTGTGGCCAGCACTGAAATGCTAGCCTTCGGTCGTAAGTACGCTGAGGACGTCATCAGGAACGCTAAGGCCTTAGCTCAGGCCCTCCATGACCAGGGGCTTAACGTGCCCTGTGAGCACTTGGGCTTCACTGAGAGCCATCAAGTCCTCCTGGACGTCCACGAGATCGGCGGCTACAAAGCTGAGAAACTCTTAGAGAGGGCCAACATAGTAGTGAACAGGAACCTCCTCCCATGGGACATAAAGAGGGGCAGGAGCTTCAAGGATCCGGGAGGGATAAGGGTAGGGGTCTCAGAGCTCACAAGGCTTGGGATGGGACCTGATGAGATGGAGGAGGTGGCTAAATTCTACAGGAGAGTTCTGCTAGACGGGGAAGAGCCCGAAAAAGTGGCAAAGGACGTGGCTAAGCTCAGGGAGAGGTTTAAAGTGGTGAAGTATGCCTTCGAGGAAGGACCTGCTTACGGCCATTAAGCGGGACAGGAGGAGAGGAGCCTTCGAGCTCCTCTCCGAGGCCATCAAGGCCCTGATGGAATCCCCCGACCCGTGCTCAGACGCTGAAGAGCTGCTGCAGGCCCACCCGGAAATGGCGCCCTTCATCCACCTGAAGGAGGCAGCCTGCTCAAGCATGAAGGCCCTCAGAAAGCTGGAAGACTTTCTTATGGAGAGCAGAGACTCCCTCTCCAGGACTTGCGCCTCCTTCTTGGAAGAGCAAGGGGTTGAGGTCGTTTCCACTATAAGCCGAAGCTCCTCTGTACTTAACTGCCTCTCCAAGTCCTCGGTGTCCAAGGTGATAGTGGGCGAGTCTAGGCCGGGTTACGAGGGAGTTTACACGGCCCAGGCCCTGGCGGACCTGGGGCTGGACGTAACCCTGGTAGTTGACGCCCTGCTCCCCTCAATATCCAAGGAGGAGGGGGCTGTAGGTCTTATAGGCGCTGACAGGGTTTTGATAAACGGGGACGTTGTTAACAAGGTGGGGAGCTATCCCCTGGCCCTGGCCGTAAAGACCCACGTAGTGGCCGGCCTCCTCAAGCTGGTGCCCTCCAGGGACTACCCCAAAGTGTTCAGGGAGCCTGAGGAGCTCGGCCACGAGGGCGACTTCCAGGTGGTGAACTTATACTTCGAGAGGGTTCCCCACTATCACGTCCACACCATAGTGTTCGAAGACCTGGTCGTCAGGCCGGTCGAAGTCCGCTTAGCGTTCCGCAAGCTCAACTCTATATTGGGGACCTGAGCTTACCCCCTATGTCCAGAGAACTGCCCAGGGATATAGAGAGAAAGGTGGAGGGTGGAGAACGCCTGACATACGGCGAAGCCATGACGCTCCTTGACCTGGCCCAGGAAGTCTTGGAGAGGCAGAAGAGCCTCCTGAAGGTGAAGCCCCCTCTGGTGATAGTGGGAGACACTCACGGGGACTTTGAAACTTCCCTTCAGGTCTTTGAGAGGTACAAGCAGAAGAAGGTCTTCCTGGGCGATTACGTGGATAGGGGAGAGCGTCAACTTGAGAACGTGAACTTCCTACTGGCCAAGTTGATCAAGGGAGAGGCCTGGCTCCTCAGGGGCAACCACGAGTCCATGCCCATAAATTACGCTTACGGCTTCTCAGACGTTCTAATAAACGAGTATAGCTCTTATTGGATGGACCTCTACGTTAGGTACAACGAGGTCTTCTCTTTAATGCCTTACGCCGCTAGGGTGAAGGGGTTCCTGTTGGTACACGGCGGCGTAGCCAAGGGCGTAAAGAAGCTGAAGGAGCTGGAGAAGCTCCCCAGGAAGGACATGCTACCAAAGGATCAGAGAGCCTTTCAACTGCTCTGGAACGACCCCAGAGAGGAGGTGGAGGAGTTCGCCCCCAACACGGTGAGGGGAGAGGGGACCTTCTTCTTCGGCAAGAAGGCCCTTAAGAGGTTTCTCAAGGAAAACGGCCTTAAGGGGTTGATAAGAGCCCACGAGCCAAAGGATAGGGGTTACGAGTTCATGTTCAAGGAAGAGAAGGGCGGGCTTAACGGACACTTGCTCCTGACGGTCTTCAGCTGTCGCTACTACGGGATAACGCCTGCAGTCGCCGTTTACGACGGGAAGTCCCTGAGAGTAGAGAACCTGTGACTGAATAAACCTATAAGGGTTTAGGTCAGTATGGAGGGGGATCTCATGAAGAAAGTGCTGATCCTGGCCCTCCTAGTCCTGCTTCCTCTGGTGAAGGTATCGGCGCAGAACGTGCTTCAGGAGGGGGACAAGGCGCCGATGGTTGATGTGGTGGCCGAGGACGGGACCAGGGTGATCACCTCTAGGGGGATTAGCGTTCTAGTTTTTGCCTCTCCCTACTGTCCCCACTGTAGGAACGAGCTTCCAAGGCTTTCCAGGGCCTGGAAGGCTTCCGGCATAGGGGACAAAGTCAACGTTTTCGTCTTCATGTACACGGGCAAGGACGACGAGGACACTAAAAGGGTTGAGGAGGACTTCTGGGAACAGATAAATCCGCCTAAGGGCTGGCACCTGGTTAGAGAGCCGCCAATAGACGTGTTGAAAGCATACAAAGTTTATGCAGTCCCCCTAACCTACGTGATCTCTGATGGGGAGATAAAGGGGGTCTACCTCGGAGAGGGAAAGCATGATCAGGTAGTAGCTAAGGTCTCAGAGCTCCTGGGTATAACCACAACTGCCTCTAAGTCCGCCCCTAAGACTACAACTTCACCCCCTCAGCCTAAGCAGGAGCTTAAGGTTTTGGTGGTCCTTACAGCAATTCTGGTAGCTGTAGTAGCCTTCGTGGCTTGGAAGGTGAGGGGAACTCTGAAGAAACTCTCCAAATAAATTTTTTATATAACCGCCAGGAATCGAGCCACGTTCTCCTGATCCACTACGAGCACGCCCCTCGGGTACCTCCTGTGGGGCTTCCCCGCCTTCACCTCCACTTTAAAGTCCCTGAAGATGACGTCTACCTCATACCCGTCCCTGTAGTAGTAGATGGGACCCAGCCTGTACAGGTGCGCCTGAACAACCCATTCGTAGGCGGCCCCGGGGAAAGGGGTAACCTCAGTCCACTCGATTAGGGCGTTAGCTATGAAGGGATCCAAGGGAAAGTACTTCCTCTCCTTCCTATGCTTAACGCTCCCGTCCAAGTAGGGGGCCTCTCCGAAGACCATGAGCCCCTTCAAGACTTCCAAGTAATCCCTGACCGTCTTGTAGGAGGTGCCCACCTCGCTTCCAATAGAGCTGTAAGAAACTGGGGAGGGAGCCTTCCTGAGCACCGAGCCTATGATGGCCCGCATCAAGGAGGGGCTCCTGTTGAGCCTCAACACTTCCCCTATTAAGGCCTTGATGAAGGAAATCTCAGCTTCAGGGTCCCCGTTGATCGACAGGGGAAACCCGCCAACCCTCATGTAGAGCTCAAAAAGCTCCTTAACCTTGGACTCCATGGGAATTAACCTGTCCATATCCTGGGCCAGGTTTCCGGTTCTCTTAACCTCTATACCGTGTACCTGAAGGAACTCCCTGAAAGAAAGGGGCCATGCGTAAACGTCGACCCCCTTACCCCTTCTACCAGGGAAGAGCTCCGCCTCACCCCTCAGGGTTAAAGTGGAGGAGCCCGTGAGCACCAGGACGTCCTCGTCGAAGATCCCCAGGTCCACGTATCCCTTTACTAGCTTCCACCAGCCAGGCAGGCTGGTGACCTCGTCTAGCACTATCAGGCTTGACTTAATCCCTTCAGCCCTCCTTAAACTTAAATATTTATCAATTAGTCTCCTAAATTGCTCTAAATCCCAGACCAAGTCAAGGTCGACGTAGAGAATCGAGAGCGGGTTCTGGCCTGCCCTTATCCTGTCCCTGATTAGAAGGTGAAGCCCCGTGGTCTTCCCAACTTGCCTAGGCCCTATCAAAAAGTTAAGGGAGAATGGATCCAAGCTAATAGACTTAATCCATGGGGGAGTCCACTTAACAGGTTTCGACTCCCAGCTGCGAATTGCCTTACTGTCTTCCCCTGACCACCAGGGGTTTATCGAGTCAAGCATTAGAAGTTATGCTTCTATTCTCTTATAAAGATATAGAAGTGTTATTTCTAATGAATCCTGTGTACGTTAAACTTGAACTCTCCCAGGCGCGGCGCCAACTTATCCTTCAGCTTGGCTAAAGCTTCCTCCTCTGAGTCGCCTGTAGCTGAAAATACCTCATCACAGCAGATTGCTTCCGCAATAACCTTTGATGGATCATCGGGGTGTGAGTAGAGAGCTACTTCCACCACCTTGGAGGCCATGTGACCACCTGTAACCCCAGAGGCGTGCACATAAATTACTATTGCTGGAACTCTACACTCTCTTCATAACTGGCTTAGGCCGCAGTTATGATCGCCTTAAGCTCCTCGACCAGTCCTGCGGTGCCTTAAAATAATTAAATTATTTTTCCTAACTAAATATTAAAATTAATGTTATTGAGAGATATGTCGGATAATTGTTATTAAGTTGACGGAGTGCCTACAGGCCACTAACTATTGCGCACAAATTTATATAAAGTTGTGGAGGTACAAGTTTGATCGTCCTACAAATTTATTATAGTTAGCGATAAACCGTTAAGTTTTTATAGAAGTAGACTCAGGGGAGTATAGGTGAAAAAATGAACGTACTGCCCAACACATCAAGTTCAGTGGTTGATTTGCTAGTTGTAAAGAACGACGAGAAAATCAAGGAAAAGTTCGCACAGTTGTACAGAAAGTTGTTAGTTGTGTTCAAGAAGTTGGAAAGTAACGTGAGCGATAAAGATTGGATAATGATCTTGTTGTTAGGTTGGGTGGCCCTCTCCTTGGCCAGAATGTTAAACATGGAGTGGGAGGATGAGGAAGGGAGGGCCCTGACCTACTACTACAGTTTGGTGATGGACGACCTGATGGAGATCCTCTCCGGGTTCGTTTCTGATTCCCCTAGATTGATGGAGTTGGCCGAGTCCTGTTTTGAGGAAGTTGAAGAAGTAGTCGAGTCCTGGATCAGTTAGGTTTGCGCTAGTTGTTTCAGTTCCTTTTCCGGTTTTAGCTACTTTAGTTATGGGTTTCCATACTTTTCACTTGATTATCGTTAGGGGGTTTCAATGTAGATAATCTGGAGAGGCACTGTCGACTTAAAGCCACCTCTACGCTTTAACCACCAGCGTGAGCTTTTAGCCATCAGGCTGGTAAAGGTACTGACTCCTCCAAGGAAGTTGCAGTACTCCTATACCAGGGGGCTTTTGACGCTGAACGCCCCTCCCTTTGACCCTCTTAGAAGGCCCTGGCATTTCCTCAGCTCCTCCCATCGCTTCACAGCCAGGTCAGCGGTCTCTGGGTCAAGCGTCACCCAGTAAACCTTACAGCTAGGTTCCGCCGTCTCGTCCACAACGCTACCCTGCTTTTAACAGCTGATCTTGCTCATCCTGCCTAAACCTGTACCATCCTTACCTTTATGGCTCCTAACGCCTAGCAAGCCAAGCTGGCTGACACGCCT
>JAOZFG010000009.1 GCA_027491435.1 Thermoproteota archaeon | reverse complement strand
CGTTCACACCCATATGACAAACACGATGAACACCCCTATAGAGGTAATAGAGCGCGAGTATCCCAAACTCATCGTGGAGTACAGCCTGAGGGAGGACTCAGGGGGTCCAGGTCAATACAGAGGAGGTCTGGGCATAACCAGGAAGTTCAAGGTCTTGTCGGAGAGGGCTACCCTGTCAATAGCCTGTGAGAGGGTCAAGCTCAGGCCCTGGGGCCTTAGAGGGGGAATGGAAGGGGCGAGTGGAGAGCATCTAGTCGTAAGGTCAGACGGCTCTGTGATCAGGCTTTCAGCTAAGGACACGGTGGAGCTGAGGAAGGGGGACGTTGTGAGCATAAACACCCCGGGAGGCGGGGGATACGGAAATCCCGCAAACAGGGATCCGAAGCTAGTTTTAGAGGATGTGATGGACGGAAAAGTCTCGCCGGAGTCTGCCCTTAAGTACTATAGGGTCAAGGTGAAGGTTAAGGACGGCGGGTACGAGTTAGACTGGGAGGAGACCAAGAGGCTTAGAGGAAGGGAAGGTGCCCGAGCTGAGGGTCAGGTGCATCAAGTGCGGGGCTGAGTTCTCCGGGCTTAAGGATAGGTGCCCCCGATGTGGCTTCTACACGGAGCTCATGCTGGATAAGAGGTGGGAGGTCGATGAGAAGGAGGCCAGCATATGGCGTTACAGGGGGATGTTGCCCGGAGATAAGGGGGTAAGCCTGGGAGAGGGGGTAACTCCAGTCAGAAAGGTCCTTGGAGTTCAGGTCAAAGATGAGACGAGGAATCCCACTGGATCTTACGCTGACAGGGGCTCAGCTGTACTGGCAAACGTTCTTAGGCCTTCCGAAGTTAGCCTCAGGTTTGAGAAGGACCTGACTCTCTCTATCTCGGAGTACCTCCTGGCCTTAGGCTCTAGAGTAAGGGTGAGCGTCGATCCTGAAGACGTGGACCTGACGGAGCTGCTTTACTTAGCGAACACAGGAGTTGACATAACTTTTGATAAAATTGATCCATCTCTCTCATATCATAACCCTTTAATGCTGGAAGGATTTAAAACATTGGCATATGAGCTGTACGAGCAGTTAAGTCCTAGGGGAGTAGTGCTGCCAGCGGAGACCGGGTTCCTGGGTTACAGCGTAGTTAGGGGATTTCAGGAGCTCGAGGAACTGGGCCTCCTTAACTCACCTCAAGTGGTGTTGGCTGCCCACGAGGAGGCTAACCACCCCATGCTGGACTTCGTGGAAGGGCTAGGGGCTAAGGTGGTCAGGGTTAAGGCTAGAGACGCCTTGTATGCCCTTCTCTCCTTATCCAGGGTCGGAGTAGTGGTAAAGCCGGTGTCGGCCATGGCGTATCACGTCTCCAAGTCAACTGGGTACGTGGCAGTCCTAACCGCAACAGGGATGAGGAAGGTTCCCAAATTAAGGGAGAAATCTAGCCACCTGCAAGAGGAGGTAATTAAGTCCCTATCCGAGGGGGAAAAGACCGCCTACCAGATATGGAAGGAGCTCAAGGGGGCAACCCTGCAAGGGGTGTATCTGGCTTTGAACAGGCTAGTGTCGGAGCGCAAAGTTAGGGTAAGGCACGTCATGAGGGGAAGAAGAAAAGTGGCACTTTACAGCCTAAATGATAGCTGACGCCAATATTATCATGAGGGATCCCAGAATCCCCCCTAGTCCCACGTCCTCCCCGATCAACAGCCCTATAATGAGAGCTACAAGGGGCTCCAAGGTGGACATCACGCTGGCGCTTCCTGCATCCATTAACTCCAGCCCTTTAGCTTGAAGGACGTAAGCTAAGGCTGCTGTGAAGACTCCCAAGTAAAGGACGGCTCCTAACCCAGCTAGGGTGATCTCCCCCCTGAACGAGAAAGGAAGTAGCTCGAGGGAGGCCCATAGCTGAGGGGCTATCCCCACGTGTATGGGCTCATAGCCCGTGGAAACTAACTTTCTGACGTACATTATTATTCCAGCATAGGAGAAGGCGGTAATAAGGCCGAAGGCAATTCCAACAGGGTTGGGACTGAACTCCCCTCCCCTCACTTGGGTGATCACCGCCCCTATAGTGGCTAGGGATACGGCCAGCCCCTTCCTAGGAGTTATCCTCTCCCCCAAGAGCTTGGGGGAGAGCAGCACTACTATCGAAGGGGCCAAGTAGAGTAGGGCAGCGGCCACCCCTATCCCAGAGTACCTGACGCTGTAGACGTAGCTCAGGTAGAGAGGCCCGGTAAACGCCAATCCCAACAGGATAAGCTTTCTATCTAAGAACTTCTTGCCCACCAACGGGATCCCGACTAACGAACCTATGAAAGCCCTGAAGAAACTTATGGACTCAGGGCTCATGCCCTCTCTCATGGCTATGCTTGCAGCTAGGCCTAGAGTTCCCCAGAGGAAAGCGGCCAACCCTAGGTAAACCTTACCACTCATGGACATAACTCCTTAATCCAGAAATCTTTTTAAGTATTATTTGTGACACAATGATATGTCATCAAGTTCCGGGGTTAATAATAAATCCTTTAAACAATTCTTATATGAACAAGCATTACTTTATAAGGAAATACTCGGAATAAGCGATGATGACCTTAAGAGGGTGAAAGAAGCTGAGGAGCTAATAAAAGCTTACAAGGATGAAGTCTCAAGGGAGGTTTCAAGGGCCCTCTTATCTAATGACAGGTTCAGGGAGGCAGTAACTTCTGTGGTCCCAGAGGAGGCCTTGCCTAGGTACATGGGCATGATAATAGGTATGATCTTCGATTTTGAGTCCTCCTTGAAGGCCATACTTAGGTCAGGAGCAATTCACCTAAAACTAGGCACTCCCCTATGGATGCTCATGCCAACGGTCGGCCTTATATTAATTGAATATCAGAAGAGGATATCCCAGGAAGACCTATTCACGTCCCTCAACAAGGTAATGTGGTGGATAATGGCTACCTTAGCCAACGCTTATCACGAATCCACCATAGAAGGGCTGAGCATAAGTAAGGGGGTTCCTAGGACTCTTATAAAGAAATTAGTTAAGATAGAGCTCAAGAAAACTCTTCAAACTTAAGATGGCAGACTCTTTGATCGAGATTTACGTCTATATCTTTAATTCTTGTGAGGGTTTTGTCCCTCTTCCTCATGACGTAGGCAGTTAGGTTCATAAAGGGACAAATGAAGGGCTTCACTCCCTCCTTGATAAGCTCTTCTTCAGCCTTCAGTAGGATACACCCCTTAACCTCCATGTTTATTTCCTTTCCATCCCTTCTTATCGATACAGACTCAGCTACTTTTAGGTCTTCTGTGAGGAACTTAGAGATAACCTCTAAGGCAGGCCCCTCTTCCATCTCCATTAAGCCCTTTTTGACCAAGGAATCATAGAAGCTCTCTCCTATTACAGAGGCTGTGACTATTGCTTTATCCCCTAAAACCTTCCATAGAGTCTTCTCTAAAGCGCTGATTAACTTAATCAGGACTTCCTCTCTTTCCATAGAGCCATGACCCCATGGAATCTCCACTCTACTCATTTAAAAATTGAAGTCAAGCGCTCTCCTTCCCGCTGAACAGGTCTAGTTGCTAACATCGCGCCCATATCTTAAGTTCTAGAAAGCTCTCAGCTTAATATAACTACAAGCTTTAGTGACGCCATTAAAGTTGACATGATCCTTTAATATTTAGCGTTAATCGGGGATATATGGAAACTTTATAGTATTTATCTTTGAATAGGGGCCAGAGACATAATGATAATATCTGTAGGCTGCCAAGTCTAATCCTGTCTCAAGGGCCCCATGCCTACACCTTTAGTAACATTTATTTTTGTAGACTTCTAGGATAGCTGGCCCCGGTAGCTCAGCTGGCAGAGCGGCCGCCTTGTAAGCGGCAGGTCGGGGGTTCGAAGCCCCCCCGGGGCTTAAACTCTCTGTTTAAACTTCATTTAGACCTAGGCTTCTCAGGTCCAACCTGCTGAATATCTCTGGAGATAACGCCACTAAAGATATGGACCTGTCAAAGGCCCGCTTAACTAGTTCATCTGAGTTCATGGCCACCCTACCTCCTGCCTTCTTAACCATGTAAAGGCCTGCAGCTATGTCCACCCCCCTCAACTCGCCCCTTAGGTCAATTACTCCATCCATGACTCCTCTAGACACGAGGGCCAGCCCCAAGGCCACCGAGCCGAAATCTCTTCTAGCCACTTTGTTAACCTTAAGTAGCTCTTTTATGCTTACAAATCTTCCTTCGCAGGGGGAGTATATAAGAGGGGTTCCTCTAAATCTCCTTACCCTGATTCTCTTTCCGTTATACCTAGCGCCCCCTTCCTCAGCCACGTAAAGGTCTCCGCTGAAGATGTCTAAGATGACCCCATATTTCATCCCCGAGAGCCTGCCATCCAACGTGTAGGCTATTGAAACCGACGCGAAAGGTATGCCCCTATCCGCGTTGACGCTTCCATCTACAGGATCCACTATGATGAAGCCCGGAAGCTCCCCCTTCAAGACCCCAGATTCCTCGCTTATTACGGTGGGCCTCTTACCCCCTCTAACCCAGGAGCTCAGGACCTCTTCAGCAGCTTCGTCGACAGCCCTTACAGTGTCCCCCCCGAAGCTCCGTCTCTCCTCCTCAGAGTCCATCCCTACATAGGATAAGGCCTTCTCCCTGATCCGAAGGGCGAGCTTTACCAGATCATCTAGCATCAGATCCCCTTGACATTTTTATCGTACCTAAGCCAGCTCTCATAGGCTGAAGGCTCACTCTCCTTCAACCTGGTTAGCACGAACTCCCTTATCTCAGAGCTGTTAACAGTTTCAACCCCCTTGAACTTCTCCTCTACCTCCTTGGAGATCTTATCAGCCAACTCCACGCTAGCTCCAGCCCTAACTACTGCAGCCACTATCTTAACCGGGTTGAAGTCCTCCTCACTTCCGTCCCTCTTCCTAACCTTCATAGCGACCCCCTGAGCTGGTACCCGTACATAATAAATTCTTTAACTAGGGAGGCTCGATTGCCTGGAGTACCTCCTTATCACCTCTTCGAAGTTGTCCCTAACCGGTTTGTACACCTTCTCATAAAACTCCCTCTGACTGAGCAGCACGGACTTGGGGAAGGTTGACAAGTACTTCAGGGCGGCCTCCCAAGCCACCTCATATGGAACGTACTTTTCTATCCTCCTGACAACCTGCCTGTCGTAGTCTTGAGGCCTCTGCACCTGATCTCCTATCACGAAGAGGCCTGTTGGCGACACGTACGCCCTCTCATCCCCCAGACTTTCAACCCTCTCGCTTTTAGAGGGCACCCTAGAGTAGTGGCTAGCTCCCGCTGACCTATGCCTCCTACCACCGGTCCTTTTGGCCCAGGCATAAAATATGGCCCTGTTTAAACCGAACGATTTAGCCCTCTCCAGATCCCCCTTCAACAGGTAGTACCTGGCCGCCTGTAGCAGGGCCATCACTTGAAACCTGCCAATGGTCATCCACCCCTCAAAGGAAGTTTCAACTTAAAAACTAACTCAGCTCTATTACGGTTAGCTCCCTGCGACAGAAAGTCCTCATTGGAAGGACGTAGCTCTCCCCAACCCCCTTACTGACGTACAGGTGGGAGGGACCTACTCTATGAAGTCCCTTGGAGTACTTGGTGCCGAACCTGCTCGGGACGAACAAAGGAACCTCGAAGGGAAGGCATATCTGTCCTCCATGGGTGTGTCCCGAAAGGATCAGCTTAGCTCTTGGAGAGAAAGCAACTATGTCCGGGGTATGCGATAGGAGCACGTCCACCTCGCCTAACTCGTCTATTAATTTTGGATCTATGGAGTAGAGCCAACCTACTCCACCTACTTTAACCCCTTTAAAGCTCACCACCTCATTCCTCAGTACCGTAACCCCCGCCTCCTCATAAACTTCTAGACCATGGGAGAGACTGTGAAAGCCCTGCTTATCAGCCCAAATCTCGTGGTTACCGAGAACTCCCATTGAAGGGACCTTCAAACTGAGAAGTTTAGGTAACAGGTCGAGGTCTGGGGTGGCCGAGTCGTACATGTCCCCTAAAACCACCATCAAGTCAACTGATTTAGCCACCGAATCCAGTAAGGACTTGAGCCTGCTCTCCCAGGGTCCCCAGGTGTGGAGGTGAGCGTCTGTTACTATTCCTATCCTCAGCCTCCGGCCTAGGTTTAGCCTAATCTTAACGTGATTAACTTCCAAGCTTAGGGTGTCATGGGTTGAAATGGGCAGAGTTGAGAGCCCAACCAACATGAGAGATTTGAGAAATGCCCTCCTGGTGATGGGGGGGCGGGCGGTTGGATCGGTGGGAAGGTGTGGTGTGTTCATATGTGAAGTCCCTACCCGTATTCGCCCGCCCTCCGTAAGGTGGAGGTAGGTATATATAAAGTTAGAGCTCAGCCGCCTCCTCGGAGTCCTTGAGGTGTACCGCCTTACTATAGGCCCTCAGAACGTCACTTCTAGTCACTATTCCAACGAGCTTCCCGTCCTTTACTACTGGAAGCCTCCCCACGTCACATCTAAGCATTTTAAGTGCAGCTGAATGAGCCGTCTCATCCGGGCTAACCTTTATGACGTTCTTCCTCATGACGTCCTTCACCTTCACCCTAGGCCAGAGCTTCCTGTGCACCATCATTATATCTGAGAAGGCTATCATGCCCCTGAGGTCTTTACCCTCCACCACAGGGAAGCCCTGATGGTGGGTCTTCATTATTAGGTCGTGCACCTTATCCAGGGTATCTTCTGGCGAAACCGTCACCACATCCCTGGCCATTATCTCCTCCACCTTAACGTGATCAAGCACCTCAAGCCCGGCTATTGGCACCCTCTCGCCCTTCTCCTCAAGCTCCCTGGTGTACATCGTGTAATCCATCAATATGAGGGAGAGGAAGTAAGAGGTAGAGCATGCGGCTAGTAGGGAGGGTATCAAGGCGTAATCCCTGCCCAACTCCATCGTCAGCACGACCGCAGTCAGGGGCGCCCTAGCGGCCGCCGAGAAGTGCGCGGCCATGCCGGCGACTGCGAAGAGCTCAGGCCTGGGGAACGTCCCCGGGCTCAAGTGGTTTAGAAGGTGACCAAAAGCAGACCCTACGGCAGCCCCTATGAAGAGGGTAGGGGTAAAAATGCCACCAGATCCGCCTGACCCTATAGATAGGGAGGTGGCAACTATCTTCATGGAGGCCAACAGCAGGAGGAAGAGTAGGTAAACTTCGTCGTTTATTATCCTGTTCAACCCATCGAAGCCAGGCCCCATTATCCCCCAACCCAAGGACCAGAAGGCTATAGCTCCAGTTCCTAACCCGCCTATGGCTGGTTTGACCCAGGTCGGCAACTTAACTTTGTTGAAGGAGTCCTCGGCCCAGTAGAGGGAATCAACCCAGAGCTTAGCCACCAGCGCTACCACAGATCCCAGAGCCAGGAGGGCCAAAACCTCCGCTGTGGTCGGTATCCCCATCTTGGGAACTTTAATTATGGGTTCCTCTCCCCTAAGGGTCCAGGACAGGGAAACTGCGGATATTGAAGCTAGGAATATAGGTATGAGCTCCAGGGGATATATGGCTCCGGTTATAACTTCCACCCCGAACAGTACTCCGCCTAGCGGTGTGTCGAAGGCCGCTGATATACCCGCTGAGAGGCCTGACATCAGCAGTATTTTCCTAGCCCTCTCAGGGAGTTTAAACAACTGCGCTACAGCCGATCCAACTCCCGCGCCCACCTGTCCAATAGGTCCCTCCCTTCCGGCGCTCCCTCCCATTCCTATCAGGGCTCCCGAGGCTAGTATCCTAGTTACGGGCACTCTGAGCCTTATGATCCCCCTCCTGAACAGGAACGCCTCCAGGACGCTGGGAATCCCGTGCCCCTTAACCTCTGGAGCTATCCTCCAAACTATTATCCCCGACACTAACCCACCTACTGCCGGAGCCAGCAGGAGCCCAACGTCCACAGGGCCCAACGTGAAGGTGCTCTCTAGGTACTCCAGAAAGTCCCTGAACTCGGAGATGGCAGCGTCCAAGGCCACCGCCGAGATCCCGGAGATCAGCCCCACGAATACGGAGAGGACCTCTATCTTGCCGTACCTGCCAGCCACTCTCTTAAGCTTCTTCCACCTGTCCTCCCTTCTCTCAGGGACGATCATTTAGATTCCATCATTGGAAGCGATGACAATTTATTACCATAACGCGAGGATGGCAGAGGTTAGAGGCACGGTGATCAAGGAGGGCAGCATGTTGGTAACCCTAACTTCCTTAACCTTGAGTAGGTCCAAGGCCAGCCCCAGCAAGATAACCCCCCCAGCACCCGTTAGATCAGCTACAGCGCTAACAGGTAGGGAGAGGCCGATTAAAGAGCCCACTAGAGCTAAACCTCCCTGAAAGATCAGCAGGGGGATAACTGAGAACAGAACCCCTATTCCCATCGCAGATGCGTAGGCCGCTGAAGTGAAGCCGTCCATCACGGCCTTCGCCATTATTATGGAAGGGTCACCCATCCCGTCCTTTAAAGCCCCGACTACGGTCATAGGGCCCACGCAGAAGGTTATGAAGGCTGTCATCATGCCCTCAACGAACAGGGAGTCACCTCCAACTTTCCTTCTTAGGTTTTCAGCCCAGTTCTTTACTCTAGTGTCTAGAGAGAGCTTTTCCCCGACGGCAGTTCCTAAAAGCAGCCCCAATATGAGCCCAACTGGGTTAGAGGTCTTGAGGGCCATGTCTACCCCTAAGTAAAAAGTGAATAAGCCTACAACATCGAACACGAAGCCAGTCTTCACCTTCTTCCTAACAAGCAGCCCAGCAGCGCTTCCTAGCAGGACAGTTAAGGCATTGATTAAGGTTCCGAGCATCCTGCCTTACCGACGGGCTAAAGAAAAAAGTTTCTAGTCAGCCCACGTTGAATAGTTAAGACGGGCTGTAAACCAGTCGCCTTCAACGCTAGCTCCTGTTACAATAGGTATTAAGCAGCTTCAAAGCCCTTGAAGAACCTCTGGTGGCTAGCACATTAGCTCAATAGGCGCTGTCAACTTGAGGCTAACTTTGTCACTAGCATGAGCATCTTCAGCTACAGGCTGCCAAGTGCTCCAACCCCCCTAGGTGACAAAGGGGTTGTAGAGACCGAACCTGTAAAGCCTTTCCAGCTGTTAATACGCTTCTGTAAAAGAAGTCGAACCCCCTTTACCTCTTAAGCCTCCTTGCGGAGGGCTATAATGTGAGGTTTATGTGTGGAGATATAATAGTACCTAGCGTGGAAGCTAAGGCTGGCGAAGACAGGCATCCATAGACGCGCTATGAGCAATAGTTTCAGGGTCATTGTAAACGATGAACCTGTCGTTAGGGTCTCGTCTCTAGAGCTCCAGATAGTGTATGAGCTTTATCTCAACTCCGATACGGACGTTGGGGATGCAGTCTTCCTATACACTTTGTTTAGGGAAGTTATAAGACTTTAAGAGCTCTTAATTTGGTGTAGAAGATTTGAAGTTGATTGTAACATGGTAGAGAGGTGAGTTCGAGTGAGTGAGGAATTACTTGAAGAGTTAGAAAAGATAGGCTCCGTAACTTGGAGGACGTTGTGCGTCACGCCCGATGGGAGGCAGAGATGGTTCGAAAGCTCGGCAGGAAATGGTTTGAGGCTAGGGATAGTGGCTTTGGGAGGCATTAGAGGCAGACCAAAAGTTCTGGAGAGACCCCAGGATTAGAGAGGCTCTCATCAAAGCAATACTAGTTGAGACAGAGGACAGACAACCACCTAGCTATGGGAGTGCCTTAAGGTGCTGTCAGCTTAAGGTAAGCTTTGATCACCCTCAAGACAGGTAAAACTTCTTGACACTGTAAGCGTTCCTGAGGATAATATCTAGGATCTCTCTGTCTTCAACCCTAAAGTTATAGGTTAAGTTTACCAGCCTCTCAACTCCTCCGCTCATGAGCGCAGTTGAGAAGTGCAACCAGCTCACGGCCCCTACCTTGGCTAACCTCCTTTTAACTCTCTCGTAACCTCCCCTTACAGATAATTCCCTATCGTTTCTCACCCTAACTTTAGCTTCTATCTGGTCAGGTTCTAGGTACTCCCTAAACTTAACCTTTAACTTTTTCAAGGAATTCTTTGTAAAGTATACCTTGCCGACAGGCGTAAAAATGTAGAAGGCTAGTCCCCTAGAGCATAGCCACCTTAACGCCTCCCTTGTCCTGCTGATCGGGGCCCCCAGAGCCTTTGATAAAACGTCCGCTGGCATAGGCTCCTCGTCTAAAGCGTCTAAGAACTTCCTCCTCCTGCTTAAACTCCAGACGTATTCTACGACCTCCTCGCTTATGTTGACTGATACTCCTGCCATCTTAGCCTGTAGGAGGCCGTCTATAAGGCTATCCACGTCAACGGTATCTGGGGTGACCAGGAAAACTACCCACTTGTACCTCCTCTCTAAGCCGGCCCTAAGCACCCTCCCAATCCTCTGTATGAACCTTAAGGGGCTGGCAACGTTGCTCCAGATAATTAGCAGGTCAGCTTCAGGGAGGTCTATGCCCTCCTCCCCGGCGCTAGTGGAAATTATAATCCTGTTTTCCGGCATTTTTGCCTTGGCTATGGCCTCTTTAGGGTTCACCTTCCTCCTCCCCAGTATAAGGACGTCCGTGCTTAACTTCTCAGCCAAGGCCTCAGCCACAGACACCCTTTCCACAAATATTATCGACTTTTCAAACCCCTCGTGATCATTCAGGACTCTCATCAATGAACCCAGCTTGTGGAGTGGTCTAACGGTCATGACATCCCTTCTCAGGTCTTTTAGCAGGTCAGCCAGCCTCTCGCTGTTCTCTATGGACTCGAGCAAGGCTAAGGCTCCATCCCTAACGAACCACCTTATGGCGTTGCCCAAGAGCGCCCTGTCAGGTCCGTGATGGGACTCCCATAAGGATTCCATGGCCTCGTAGAGGGAGAACTCCTCCGGGTTTAAAGGGGCTTCGTAAACCTCGGCTTCCCACTCCGGTATGTATGGAGCTATCCTGGGATCGCTCCAGCTCCAACTCCTTATCTTACCTATGTTCTCCTCAATTTCTTTCCTCCTGGAGGGAGGGACGTAAGCGCTTAACCCTAGCCTGTATTCGAACCTCCCATGTTTCACTACCTTAAGGTAGGCGTCCTTCCCAGTCGTGTGGTGGCACTCGTCCACCACCACTGCGTCAAACTTCTCGCTCTTGAACCTGTCCCAATCAGAAAGAACAACTTCCGGGGTAGCTACTACCACCTTGCTGGCCCACCCCTCACGTCTCAGACTTTTAGGTAGGCTTCCATGAACAGGAGATGCGTCCAGCCCTTGTTCCCTAAGAAATCTGGCGCTCTGCTCTACTAAAAAACGAGTAGGCTCTAGAAATAAGGCTTTTCTCACTTTACCACTTCTCATAAGTTCATCTACCCACATGGAAGCCACTAACGTCTTCCCAGTTCCAGTAGGCATTACGACAACGGCTCTCCCTTCATTCAACGCCCAATCAACCGCTTCTCTCTGGTAATCTCTGGGCTTAAGTTTCAATTAGCCCCCCTTAAACAAAGCGTTGATCCTATTTGATGTTTCCACCTTCATCGAGCGAGCAGAAAAAAGGTTAGAAGCCCCTCCTCCCCCTACCTAGGAGCAGCAAGGCGGTCACTATCAGTATTATCAGCATTACGGGCATCGCCAGTTCAGCCCCAGGGACGCCTTCCGCCTGTTCCGTAGTAGTAATGGTCACCTCGGAGGGAGTCTCCTTAACTTGGGACGTCTCCTTAACTGTGGTCTCAAGAGGAGAGCTCTGCTCCTCTTGCTGTTTAACTGTGGGCTGCGTAGTTGTAGTTTCTTGAGCCTCGGTCTTGGGGGTCCATTGAGTGCTCCCCTCAGTCACGGTCTCTGTTATCACCGTAAAGCTTTTCGTCATCTCTTCTATCTGCTCTTCCGTCTGAGTTTGCGTTGTTTGGGTCTGGCTGGGAGTTTGCGGCAGTATGGGCTCCTTAATAGTAACCCTAGGCTCGGGATCCACGAACTTTCTGACCATTATCCAATCAGCGGACCCTATTATGTCAGGCCTAATCCCCAACTCGTATTCGGCTCCTGTTAAGTCTAGATCAAACCCTATGAAAACTCCCACGTATTCGTTATCAAATTTACCTGATTCAGCTGATATAACCAGCTTCTCATCAACAAATCCGTACACCTTTTGGTTGAAATAGGCTACCCCGTAAACGTGAGGTGAGTCTATGGCCAGGCGAGTCCTCTTAATCTTAAGCGTGTTGTAGGTAGAGAAGCCCTTTCTATAGATTTCCTTGTAAAGGGCAAACCTCCAACCGCTATCGCCGCTCTGTGTATAACTATAGTGGTAGTAATGGTAGAAGCCCAGCCACCTGTTTATCACATCTGAGGTGACGTTTTCCATACTCGTCGGCCCGGAAAACCCGAACAGTCCCAAGGACAGATCCTTGTCCTTGCTTTTACTCATGATGGTGCCCCTGAAGTCTACCCTTATGCCGGCATCATCAGGAACCTTTAATATCCTAAGCAGTATTTCGAGCTCGCATATGTCATACCTGGTGGCCCTAAGCTCTCCGTTATAAGTGAACACTTTGACTTTCTTACACACCTTGAGGCTAGGGGACGTCTTCTCATTGCCCACCACGTATGGATACCAGTAATAGGTCTTTCCCTGAATAACGAAGGCGTAATCAACTAATCTGTAATCTGGCAAGGTGTCGAACCCGTCGTAATGCAGGAATACGTCCTGAGCCCTTCCCGGCTTGCCCTTCCTCAGGTAAACCGTGACGTTGCCGTTGGCCGGTATCCATGGAACTTTAATCCAGAGCCTTCCATGGTCACAGAAAGTGTTGAGGACGTTACCCTCTTCATCTATCGCCTCATAATTATCGCAATTCCTTAAGTATACGCTTACCGTGTAGTTATGCAGGTCCCTCCCCGACCTCTCCCTTACGTCCAGGGGGATCAACTTGACTTCAGTTGGGGGAACGCCGCCCACCCATATTAGGGTTAGGGGCATTACGAGTGAAATAATTAATATGTATACGTAGATACGATTCATCAATGCACCTGGACTAAGGGGTCTCCTACAAAATAAACTTTCCCTCTGATTTCGAAAGTTCTAATACGATCCAAGTTGTAGTTAAATGAATATAATAAAAGTGGGTTTTTATGAGATAATAGTGTTGGAGGACCTGGATGTTATCAATTGACTGGATGTATTAGCTCTCTCACTAAAATGGGCAGCCAGGGTCCTCCCCGAGTATGTCTCCTGCGGCCAGGGCCCTAGCTCTGCTTCCCCCACATACCTCCCTGTACTCACAGGTTCCACACTTCCCTTTGAATTCCCCAGCCCTTATCTTAATCAGTACGGGATGGCTCCTGTATATACTGACCAGGCTATCCTCTTTGACGTTTCCCAAGCTATAAGGGGCGAATCCGCTTGGATAGACGTTGCCATCATAAGATACGAATATTACACCATATCCATCCCTCGTGAAGGCCGATTTAAGCTCTTTGGGCTTGCCTGGCTCACCTAGCAAACTAATAAGCTCTTTTGTTAATTTTACGTACAGCTCTCCTAGGCTATAACGCTCAACAACCTCCTTCAAGTCGCTAAGCCCATCTCTTAACCTGGTCAAGTAGACCCTCCTGAAGAAAGGAGCTTCTACGGTCCTTACCTCGAATCCATACCTAGAAACCTCGAATAGGAAGTGAGAGACGTCTCTATTCTCCTCGGGGGTGAGCTCTTCAAGCTCAGTCCCTCTTCCGACTTTAACCAGGAAGAAGAGCTCCCACACGTTTATACCCAAGTCCTTTAACAGTTTGGCCACCTTGGGAAGGTCGTTTACCGTCTCCTTGGAGACGAGCGTGTTGACCTGCAGCATCCAATCCCCCTTTAGCGATTTGAGCAGCTCTACCGTTTCTTTAAAGTGGCCATCTACACCTCTTATCCTCTCATGGGTCTCCTTCATGCCGTCCAGGCTTATTGATATGTACCTAACTCCATGCTTTCTGAGTAGGTTTAACCTCTCCTTCAGAAGCTCCGTTACGGCAGGGGCCACTCCCACCTTTACGCCCTTACTTTCAGCATAGGTCAGCAGCTCTTCAAGGTCGGGCCTGAGCATAGGATCGCCTCCAGTTAATATGAGGATCGGATAAGGCTTCCCGAACTTAGTCAGCTCCTCGATGAGTTTGAAGCCCTCTTCAGTGGTCAGCTCACCAGGCAGCGGCTCAGGTATCGCCTCTGCCCTGCAGTGTTTGCACTTCAACTTACACGCCTTGGTGGTCTCCCAGAAGACCAGGATGGGCCTCTCGTTGAAGTTCATATGACGCAAGTCGGATCCTCCCCGAGCAGATCTCCAGTGTAGACGAAGGCCTTTACCCTGGACCCTCCACAGAGCTCCTTGTAAGGGCAAGAACCACACTTCCCCTTCAACTTACTCGAATCGCCGGCATCCCTGTATATGGGGTTCTCGAGGATCTCCTTCAAGTCGTCCTCAAGCACGTTGCCCAGTTTTATCGGCAGGTAATTGCTTAAAAGAACGTCTCCCTGAGGGGATATGGATAGGAAACCTCTACCCTCCACAGAAAGCCTTCTTCTCTCCATTTTACTCCTGGCCTGAGACACGTCATATCCCAGCTCCTCCAACCTCCTCATGACGTATATGGCCGTGGAGGGGTGAAGCCCTATATCTATCTCCACGCCGTCGTATTCGTTCCCCAGGATCATCTTCTCTATAAATGAGTCTAGGAGGCTCCTCCATTGATCCTTAGTCGGAACCTCGTGCTTGAGATAAGCCCCCCTCCCTATAGGAATGAAATCACAGAGGTACACAGCTCTAGCACCATATTGCTCGGCCACGTCGAATATGTAGTTGATGTGAGGCATCACGCTCTTGGCGACTACCGTCTTAACGGTTAATCCAACCCCCAAATCGCTCAGGAGTTTCAGCGAGTTAATCACCTTATCGTGCGATCCAGGCACCCTTGTGAAGCTGTCGTGGAACTCCCTAGGCCCGTAAAGGGGTATTGCCACGTTGTCCACCCCTATTCTAGACAGCTCTTTGGCCACTTCACGTGTAACTAAGGTTCCGTTAGTGCTAAGAATCACCCTAAATCCCAGATCTTTCAGCCTGCCCAGTATCTCCATTATATCGTCTCTAAGCAGAGGTTCCCCTCCGGATATGAAGGTAAGCGGTTTTCCGGCTTCATATAGCTTATCTACGACTTTCAAAGCTTCCTCCTTGCCGAGCTCCTTGGGTAGCTCTCTGCCCCCTTCGTAGCAGTGGACACACCTGAGATTGCACCTCTCGGTTACCACCCAGATAACGCTGCTAACACCTCCTCTCCTCAAAGAAGCCATAGCCGCCCTCTCTGCATCTTCTAAAGGATCTTTAGGCGTGAATAAGGCCCTTAAATGCGTCATTAGATCACCTCATAGCTTTAAGGCCTTCTCAACCTTGGGCATCACGTACTTGGGCACCAAGTATCCAGCTAAGGCGTTGGAGACTAAGGCCACCAAGAATATTGTCGACACTATGAAGGCTCCGAAATCGATGAGCTTCTTCAGGAACAGGACCAGGAAGAAGTACTGGTAAACTCCAGCCAGGAAGCTGGAGACGGTCATGGTAAGCACTATAGCCCAGATTCTGTAATCCCTCGTCTTGTAGACTCCTAGGGCGTTAAAAAGAACGTCTATACTAAGTCCTCTAACTAGGAAGGCCCCAAGTATGAACAGGAAAAGGGCGGACTGAAAGCTGTACAGCAAGCCGGCTATCAGCGATATCGCTGTAGCGCCGTAGGGCTCCTTGAGTGTCAATACACCCACTAACAAAACTATAGCGTAAACTATGGCCCCATAACTCACGGTTAGCTTAACTATGATGGCCGCTAAGAAGGCCAGCACGGAGAACATAGCTAACAGGCTCACCTTGATCGCTAACCTGCTCCCGGTCATGGCCATCACTTACTAAATTAGCAATATAACTAATAAAACAATTTCTATTTAAACAAAATTAACGCTATAATTATACTGATTTAGTAGAAAAGGGTGTCCGGCATCATATGTGAAGCCAGTTTATATATAACACGGTTAATGTTAAGATGAAAAAGGTCACTTTGACACGAGTTCCTCCACAATCCCCACGATCTCCTCCAGATCCTCCTCAACCTCGCTTTCCAGCTCTAGAACGTAATTTATGTCAACTTCTGGCTCCTCCCAAATCCAGGATTCCACGTCTTCCTGAGCAGCTCCCCGGCCTCTAAGAGTCTTCCCCTCAGCCCTCAACACTATTAAAGCTCTCTTCTCTCCCAACCTAAGTATTTCATTTAGGTAGACTAGATCCACCGGATCTAAATCGAATATAACGTTATAACCTGCCTTGAGCAAGACCTGGACAGTCCCCTTAACTAAGGACAGCACTAGATCCTCATCGATTCTCTTTCCGTTGAATAGCATATCCCTCATATCTTTAATGGACGCTCTGACCACTCCACCAATTCTACTGGCACACTCCTTACTTAGTAGCGTCTTACCGCTCTTACTTGGGCCTATGACAGCTATCAGCCAGGGCATCTTCCCAGAGCCTCGGAGGTAGTTTACCTAAAAAGTTCAATTGAAAGTAAGATAATAAATTAATTTAATTCATTTACCAGGGAAGCTTAAGTCCGCCAATTGTCGTTAACTTTTTTAACAAATATACCAGGGGCGTCCTCGACCGAAGATCAAGATTTTAAGTTTTTGAACTGACGTAACCGGGGTTACCCATGGAGTTTGACAAGAGCGAACCTGTCCCTCCCGAAGACTACTTAATTGTTAAGTATGATGACTTAATGAACTTCGTTAAGTCAGTCTTTATCAAACTTGGCGTCCCAGATCAGGACGCCTTTTACGTTGCAGAGAATCTCGTGACGGCTGACCTCAGAGGGATAGAATCCCACGGGGTGGCTAGGCTCAAGAGGTATACCGATGGCATAATAAACGGCGCCGTCAAGATAAACCCTAACATAAAGGTCGTCAAGGAAGGGCCCAGCTACGCCCTTATAGACGGAGATTCAGGCTTAGGACAGGTAGTCGGCATAAGGGCCGTGGATATAGCGGTTAAGAAGGCTAAGGAGACTGGGATAGGGGTAGTCACTGTTAGGATGAGTAACCACTACGGGATAGCTGGCTATTACGCCCTCAAGATATTGGAGCACGATATGATCGGTTTCAGCTTAACTAACGCTAGGCCTCTTGTAGCCCACACGGGGGCCTTGGGTAAGTGGATAGGGACGAATCCAATATCATTAGCTGCCCCCACCAAGACGCCGCCCCCGTTCGTCTTGGACATGGCCACTAGCATAGTGCCTATAGGGAAGATGGAAGTTTACTCTAGGAAGGGCAAGAAGGCCCCGCTGGGATGGGGGATAGACAAGGAAGGCAAGTTAACAGATGATCCTATGGTGATAAGAAAAGAGGGAGCCTTACTGCCACTCGGTGGCCTTGGAGAATTGTTTGGAGGTCACAAGGGTTACGGGTTAGCGGTCATGGTTGAGATACTAACTGCAGCGCTGAGCGGGGCGGCCATGCTCAGGGACGTGGGTCAAACTCAGGGACCAGGTCCCAGCAACGTGGGTCATTTCTTCATGGCGATCAACGTCGAAGCGTTCATGCCCTTAGAGGAGTTTAAAGAAAGGATGGACTATATGATAAAGACGCTGAAAAGCGCTCCGTTGCACCCCGACTTCAAGAGAATTTGGATACACGGCGAGAAATCCTGGCTTACCACCCAGCACAGGATGAAACATGGCATACCAATATACAAGAAGACGGCTCAAATGATGAAAGAGGTGGCCGAGCAGGTGGGCGTGGAGTTCCCGTGGGAGCTTCCATGGTAAAACCCTCCCTTCCCTTTTTGATAAGGAAGCTAACTCCTGATGATATTCCAGCTCTTCTCGAACTTTGGAGGTTGGCTGGCCTACCTCACGAGCCAAGAGGAAGGGACTCTCCTGAATCCTTGCTTAGGGAGATGGAGCTCAACTCAGATGGATTTCTGGGGGCCTTTCACGGGAAAACTTTGGTGGGAGCACTCATAGCCTCTTATGACGGAAGGAGGGGCTGGATTAACAGGTTGGCGGTTAGGCCTGAGTACAGGAGAAGGGGCATCGCAAAGGCCTTAATTAGGGAGGCCGAAAGTATGCTTGTCGGAAAAGGGGCTAGAGTAGTATCAGCGCTCGTATACTCTAGAAATGAACCTAGCTTGGCCCTATTCTCTAGCTTGGGATATGAAGTGAGAGTGGACATACTATATCTGAGAAAGAAAGTTAACCCTTCAATATAAACGATCTTTATTAGGGAGAGGTCACTGTTAACTTAGAAGATGTCTGTGCACCTGCATGCGTTAATAATTGAGCTTTTCAGTATCAAGTCTTAATTATTTCCATATATTAAACTATACAGGGAACGCTGTCAAATCCATACGCTTTGATCGAAGTTAGGAGTTTTCAGCTATAAGCTGCCAACTGTACTGGTTACTTATGAGAGGCATAGTAACAAACGTGAACTAGTGCCATCGGTTATAACGATTCTTTCCATTATCTTACTTTATTTTAGGAAGGTCAGCTTCTATTCAGCTCCTTTCATCACTGAGCTCAAAAGATTAAGGCCCTACAAACCCAGAGCCCAGTAAAAAGTTTACGTGAAGTTCTCAGTTTCGTCTACAGCAGCCACTCTCTACTCTTAGAGGTAAGCGACTCATCCAAACATGAACTTGTCACCTTCCTCACTACTTTGCCCTCTTAACCCAAATATGACTAGCTGATACGCCTTAGACCTTTAAGTTAGTGGTTTTACTATAACTGCAGAAGCTCGTTATCTGTTGAGTGTAATATACCTTTTTCCATGCATTAACGGACTCTCTACTTATATCAGCCCTTAAGCTAACAACGTCTCTTTTTACATATAGCTTATCCATAAAAGATAATATTGTATAGTTCCTAACCTATCTGACGGGGTTGAGTAGGCTCTCTTTCGTTCCTTATGACATCAGCGGACCTCCTGTTATAACAAGCTTAAGTTGGCAGCATCTTTCCCACCATTCTCATAGTGGGACTTATATATTAGGTGGGTAACTAATAGGCGATGATCTCCAAGGTGGATGAGAAGGGCAGGATCCTCATACCCAAGAAAGTCAGGGATTCCATGAACCTTTCAGAGGGCACCCTGGTCTCCATAAACGTTGAGGGAGACTCTATCATCATAAAGAGAGCTGAATCCGCTGCTGACAGGTATTATGGCAAGTTCAAGGTTAAGAGGTGGCCTAGGGACTTGGATGAAGTGATAGAGAAGGAAGTAATCAGGTGGAGCGATTGAGACGTTATTACGACGTGAACGTCTTCGTATATTGGCTGGGGGGCCATCCAGAGTACGGCGAAAGGGCCAAGAAGTGGATCGGAGAAGCTGAATTAGGTAGGGCCTACACCTCATCCCTGACTCCCTACGAGGTGGCCGTCGTACTGGCTAGTATAACTGATAAGTCGATCAAGGATGCTCACTTCATCAGAGACATCCTAGAAGCAATTAGATCGATTAGAGGGTTGAAAGTCGTCCCTCTAACTTGGAATGATTACGTTAAAGCGGCCAGTTTCGTCGACAAATATGATCTAGAGGATGCCCTCCACCTGGCAGTTGCTATGAGGATGAAGGCTGATGAGATCATAAGCAATGACAGGGACTTCGATAGAGGTCCGTTGAGGAGGGTCTTCTAGCTTGAGTTTGCAGCTCAGATTGATGTGTTGTCAACCCAGCTGTCTTAATGTCTAATTATTATTAAAGAGTTTTTATGTTCATCAGCATTGGTTAAGGAGAGGCTGCAATACGCTGTACAAGGTTGCCATGGTAACTGCTAACTCCCTATTGACCTTCTTAGATGGTCAGCTTGTTCTAATCACCGTTGCTGAGTTTAATTTAGATTAGGGCTCTAGCCAACTTCAGGGGTTAGATCTTTGCCAGCGGGCTATGACTACAAGGGCTTGTTCTCTAACGGGGCTATCCTTCCAGCTATAGCGTTAGCGAGCCATCTTATAAAAACTTAAGTTAACCAACTCTCAGCGGAGTTATACTCATACTTCTTATAGGATCTAGCTAGAATTATAAAGAAATTTTGGTTATGAGAGTCGATACGTTAAGTAGATCTCTGATCTATGTAATTAGGCCACCCAAGGTAACTATGACTTTATGTCCTTTAGCTTCCTCAGACTATCCCTCCAGACGATAAAATATTCTATCTGAGCTATTTGAAACCCTTTACTTACTGAGAGAAGGCCCTCTCGACTCTTAGGGGTTAGCCACCATAAAGGTGCTTTCCACATTTATAAAGCGTCATGGGGATTCCCCCAATCTTTTTATAGCCGTTCTTCTGGAAGTATGGGGAAAGATGGAAGTTGAACTCTCTCCCAGGGCTGAGGACTATCTGAAAACAATTTACAAGCTTTCTAGGGAGAAGTCAACAGTTAGGCTTAGCGAACTGGCCAGGCAGTTGGGAGTCAAGATGCCCTCAGCTATACAAATGCTCAGGTCTCTTGAAGAGGCCGGGCTGCTCAAATACGGGAACCACGGTCTGATAAGGCTCACCGAACAGGGAGCTAAGATAGCAAAAAAACTTTACGAGAGACACCAGCTCCTGAAGAAGTTCTTGATAAAATACTTGAACATAGACCCCGAGATAGCCGAGAGGGACGCCTGCGGAATGGAGCACCACATGAGCCCCGAGACCTACGAAAGGCTGATAAAGTTCATTGAGTTCATGGAGGGGTGTCCTAGGGGAGAGCCTTTATGGCTGACTAGCTTTCACTACTTCCTTAAACACGGCAAAAGGCCAATATACTGCTTCAGCGAGACAAACGCAGTGATCGTCAACATGAGCACCTTGGACAGGGCAGAGGAAGGTGCCGTAGTCAAAGTGGTTAGGGTGCTAGGGGAGCCCAATGTCAGGGAGTCCGTGTTGGACAAAGGGATAATTCCAGGCGTGACCGTCAGGGTGAAAAGGATCAAAGGAAAGGTTATAGTCGAAGTTGATGGAGTAGAGGTGGCCCTCTCTCAGGAGGAGGCCCGGGCGGTGCAGGTGATATGAAGGAGGACATTAGGGAATCGGTGCTCAGGATGATGGAAGTCAACCTGGGGGCAGGCCCTAGAGAGAAGGTCCTAGTACTGACTGACTACCCTGATCAGGATCAGTGGTGCAACCTGGATTACTATACGTTGAAGGACATGGCCGAACGCTCCTTGCTAGCTAAGGCAGTGCATGAGATCATCTCAGAGAGATATAAGGCGAACTTCCTGGCTTATCCGGCCACAGGAAGGCATGGAGCCGAGCCTCCCGACTACGTTGGGAAGGCCATGCTGGACTTCGACGTGGTAGTAGCAATAACCACTTACTCCATCTCCCACACAGAGGCTAGGGAGAAGGCAACCTCAAAAGGCGTCAGGGTGGCCAGCATGCCCACCTTCACAGCTGACATGTTCATGCCCGGTGGTCCTATGGACGTTGACTATAGGAAGGTAGCAGAGCTGTGCGAGAGACTAGCTAAAGAGCTGACTGGCTCGAAGGTTATTGTAGAGAGTGAGAACGGCACAAGGCTAACCTTATCAATTGAAGGGAGGGTCTGGAACCTGGACACCGGATTATTAACCTCACCAGGTAGCTTCGGCAACCTACCGGCCGGTGAGGTCTTCATAGCTCCAGTTGAGGGGACTGCAGAGGGCAGGGTGGTAGTTCAGAGGGGTTGGTTCCCCAACCTAAAGGAGGACATGGTGTTGGAAGTGGAGAAGGGGTTAGTGGTGGACGTCAAGGGTGGAGGGGACGTTGGAGACAAGTTCAGGGAGCTGCTGGCCATAGGGAGGGAACCCTCAGAGGTTGAGCTCCACAGGAGGAACGTGGCTGAGCTTGGCGTCGGAACCAATCCCAACGCCAAAAGGCCAGATAACGTCTTAGAGGCTGAGAAGATACTAGGGACAGTTCACGTGGCTATAGGGGACAACTCCCACTTCGGGGGCAGGGTTAGCGCTGACATGCACGTGGACTTCGTGATTCCCAAGCCCACGCTGAAAGTGGATGAAAAAGTTATAAGGTTAGAGGAATTTAGAGCTAACTTTTAATGGCCTTGATCCTAGCCTCCAAATCGCTCAGCTTTTTCTGCAGTTTTTCCAGCCTCTTTCTCCTGTCCTTGATCATGGACTTGCCGGCTCCCTTCTTAATCTCCCCGACTTCTATCCTAGCCTCTATTTCCCTTATCTCCCTCTCCAACTCCTCTATTTTCTCTCTAACTTTAGAGGCCTCCCTTTCAAGCTCGGGTACGAACTGGTCCAGCTGTCCCTGTACTCTCTCCAGAGAGGAGTCGTACTCTTCCTTCAGCTTCTTGTACTCCTCTTCTCCTATCCTGCCTTCAGATCTCCTCTCCTCCAGCCTCATCTTGAGGCCGAGAATCCTCTCCCTCTCAACTAGCAGGCTATCAATTCTGCTTATCTTTCTCTTAAGCCTTCCCTCCTTGGAGATCTTCCCCTTTACGTACCTGTAGATCCCGTAGATTATGCCGAGTATCACCAGCAGTATGAGGAACATGAAGCCGGCAGTTACTGGGGTTAAGCCCAACCTCAGGCTCAGCGAAGTTGATGCAGCCCCTCCGTTGGTCACCACCTGAACCTCTAGGGAAAAGTCTCCAGCTAGGGGGACGTCGGGTACTCTTATAACCTTCTTTATGGGCTCCTCGGACCCAGGATCAACCTTAACTGGTTCGTCAAACGGTATCTCATACTCTCCCAGATATAGGGAGATGGGAAGCGAGAAAAGCCTGATTGAGGTCACCTTAACCCTGAGAGCCCTAACCTCTATTGGAGTTTTTCCCAGGTTCCTCACGTAGAGGGTCAACTCAACCTTCTCGCCTGGAAATGTACTCAGATGTGTCGGCTCAATCCTGGCCTGAACGCCCTGTCCAACGATTGCGGTGAAGAGCAGGATCATGGGAAGTAGATACCGAACTTTCATAGGGAAGGTTGAAGCGAGCTCTTTTAAAGATCACTGGAGACACTTTAATTATCATCCTTTACTTCGTTCTACAGCAGGCCCTTGTGTACATGACAATGTGAGACAAACTGCCCTCAACCCTATAAAGTCTTTTAAATATCGCTAGCTTTTATTAATCGGTCGGATGAGCCCTAGAAAGGAAAGGTAGCCATATGCTGCGTTTTCCCTCCCGCAAGGGTAGGGCGATGACCTGACTCCCGCGGGTCCCTCTGGGGCCCACGGTTACTCCCAGATTGACTTGTACAGGGAGAGTACCCTGGAGCCAACTACCCGTATGTCGTAATTCTCTTTGACAAACTTGACGGCCTTCTCCGGGGAAAAGCTGTCCAGCGAAAGGATGGCCTCTTTCAGAGACGAGGGATTCCCTGGCCTATATAAGAGGGCCACGTCCTTAAAGAGCCTCCTGTGAACCTCTATATCAGACAAAATCACCGGCCTTCCAAGAGATAGAGCCTCTAGTACAACTGTAGGGAAGCCCTCACTTCTAGAAGGCAGTATCACAGCTCGGGCAGACAGATAAGCTCGAATAACCTTTTCCCTGGGTAGGGCTCCCAAGAAGTGAACTCTAACCCCAAGCCCCTTAGCGAGCTCCTCAAGCTTCTCTCTAAGGGGACCTTTCCCAATTATCGCTAGACTCATCTCTAGCTCGCTTAGATCCCTAACTAGTTGATCTAACCCTTTGGCCTCAACCAGCCCCCCTACGTACAGAAGATCGTAGGCATGTCCCCCTTCAACTCCCTTAGCCAGTGATTGAAGCCTTTCGATGTTCACGAAGTTTGGTATAACGTGTATCCTCTCCTCAGGGATGCCCATAGCTTTTAGGTAGGAGGCGCCTAACTCAGTCAAGGATATGAAATGAGCCCCCTTGGTGAGAGTTATCGAGACCTTTTCATGGACCTTGGCTAAGTATCTGAAGACTCCTCCGTAATAAGGCCTCCCATGGAGGGTTATAACTGCCTTCTCTGCAAACGGGTAGGTTAAAAGCGTGGAGAAGGTATAAGGAGAGTGCAAATGTGCTATACTCTCCCTAGCTAATTTTCTAAATTGGAGGACCAGTTTAAAGGAGATGGGATTTCTCAATGGTTCAGCTAATGGCTTGAACCTGTAGACCCTAAAGGGAAGATTTCCGGGGTACGGTTCGGGGGTGGTAGTAAGTACCAACACTTCTACCCCTCGTTCAACTAAAAACTCAGAGAGCTCCATCACGTGATACTCTATCCCCCCTGGGTGGGGCGGGAACCTGTGAGCTACTTGGATAACTCTCATCACCACGCCCCTACTGCCTTCACTCCCTGCTTCATCACGTATTTCATGGTCTTTACAGCCGAGTGAACTGTTAAGACAACGAAGATCAAAGCCTCGAGCAAACTAATCGCCAACGACTCCAGCAAGTAACCCGAAGAGACGCCAGCTGCTACCTTCATCAGGTGAACAGGGGCCACAAAGGGCACGGCCAGGAATACAGTCCTGGTTTCCGGGGGTATCGAATCTAGCGGGACTATGAACAGACCTACCAGCACGAAGGAAGCTATCTCAAGGAAGTTATAGGATATAGTCGTCCTCATGGCAAGTGAGGCTATTATCAGTCCGTAGGAGAGGGCCTCCACCACCAGTAGTAAAGCTGCAACCAGGAACAGGGCAGGATTAGACAGCCAGAGTATATCCACAGAGAATAGAGACCCAAACACCAGCCCCATGGCAGCGGAAGAGGCCACGGTCACTATTAGAGCGGTTATCCCCCTACCAAGCAGGGCTAGGAAGGGGGAAGTGTTCCTGAGGATGTGCTCCTCCACCATGTGTATGGATATGAAGAAGTTGGTCCACCCGCCCACCAGGTTGGAGAAGTCTGCCAGGAAGATCCACCCTACTATGGACCAGAAGGCTGCTTTAGTGGCCTCGTTGAACTGCTCCGGCGATATGAACAGGAGCACTCCCAGGAGGGCCATGAGAACCCACATTATGTTGCTAAGCACCAACCCCAGGAAGGAGAGCCTGTACCTGTAGAGCCTTATCAGGTGTAGCCAGACCACGGCCTTAACCTTAGTAGACATCTATAACTCCCTCCCTCAAGGCCTTCCTCTCCGCTCTCTCTATCATGGGCAGGGAAAGGCCGTTGTAAAACATAGCCATGCCCAGAAGTACCCCGGCCAAGAAGATAACGTGACTGAACTCCGTGTTCATCAGGGCTATTAGCCTAGCTATCTCAAGGGTTACTGTGGTCGGGAGGATCTGGGATACCATCTGCATCCACTGGGGGAAGAGGTAAGCCGGGTAGTAAGCTCCAGAAAGTATTAGGATGAGCGGGTTCAACCAGCTCATGAAGTTGGACTCCTCCTCAGTGGTGAGCAGGAATGAGGCTAGTATAGCTGAAAAGCCTATTAGGGGAAGCATCCCCAGTACCATGGCCAGCAACAGGATTGACACGTCTAGGACGCCCTCAACTAAGCCCTCAGTCAGGAAGATTAAAGGTAAGAATTCTGAGAGCATGATGAGGGAGTTAAGGAAGTACTTTGGCAAGTACTCCAGCACTATTATGGTGGAGGGCCTGTGGGGAGCCAGGAGCACGTAAGGAAGCACGCCAACCCACCTGTAAAAGAGGACACTCCCGCCAACCTGCCACATCACGTTAAGTGAGATCGAGGCTACGAAAGTGGAGGCGACGAAGAAGAGCAAGGGGTTAGCGTCCACCTTCAGGTTGACCTTGAAGTTATGCTCGCTCCCTAACAGGAGGCCAGCCCCAACCATGAAGCCCAGCAACAGGTAGGGCCACACGAGACCGGCGATAAAGGAAGCCCTGTTGTTCTTCATGAAATTGATTTCGGAGTAGAGCCCAGCCTTCACAAGAGTTAGAGCCCCCATCAGAACCCCCTCCTCCCAGTGAGCTTGACGAACACCTCCTCCAGGGTGGGCTCCTTCACCTCAACTCTCCTGACGTCAACTCCCCTAGAGTGCAGGGCCTTCAGGGCTTCAGCTGTGACAGCCTCTTTCTCCTGAGGCCTTATCATTATCTTGATGGACACTCCCTCTCCCTCGGGCTTGGCCGTTATCGCCTCGTAACCGTTCAACTCGTTAACCAGCTCCTCCACAGACACGTTAGCCGGCACTCTAGCGAGGATCTCAAGCGTTATGGAGTCAGCAACTCTAGATTTAAGCCCTGGCACCGTGTCTAAGGCCACAATCCTCCCCTCGTTAATTATTGCCACCCTGTCGCACATGATCTCGGCTTCGAACATGTTGTGGGTGGTGACTATGACGGCCTTCCCCTGGTTGTGGGCTAGGTCCACCAATATCTCCCTAAGCCTCCTGGCCGAGGGAGGGTCTAGCCCCAAAGTGGGCTCGTCAAGTATTATCACAGGAGGGTCTGTGATCAGGGCCCTGGCCAAGCTGAGCCTTGCCTTCATGCCCAAGGAGTACTCCTCGTAAAGCTTATCGGCGGCGTCCATCTCGCTCAAACCGACGAGCTCCAACAACTCGTTTACCCTCTCCCTAAGCCGTTCGCCATCGAGCCCGTAAAGCATCCCGAAGTAGGTCAGGTTCTCTCTTCCAGTAAGCTTCCAGAAGAAACCCCTCTCGACGCTCAGAGACACGCCTATATTCTGTCTAACCTTTACCGCTTCCTTTACCGTATCGTAACCCATGACTTCAGCCCTTCCCTCATCGGGGATAAGTAGTGTGCTGATCACCTTGACGGTGGTTGTCTTCCCAGCTCCGTTAGGGCCTAGAAGCCCGAAGACCTCTCCGGAATACACCTTGAAGGATATGCCCTTTAAAGCCTCCACTACCCTCTTCTCTCGCTTCAAGCCCTTCCTCAGGTAAGTTTCGTACTTCTTCTTCACCCCCTCAACCTTGACTAAGGCTTCAGCTGTCATTTCAGGTCACTTAAAATGTTATTCAAGTAATGGGCTCGCGCCGATCATAAAAAATTTTTGGGAAATAGTGGCCGTGACCTGATCAGGCTTTGGTCCACATGATCCAAAGCGTCACCACAGCCAAGGCCGCGGTTATTGGTATGAAAGCAGGCGACCCCAAGAGGGAATCATAGGGTAAACCCAGCAGGAGGGCTAAGATTCCGCCTATTTTCTCCCACCTCGTCACCCTAACCTTAAGCTCCTCGGCCGTGGGCAGCATAACCACTCTCTTGGACTTCTCGTGGATGTAATAGGCTCTCAACCCGCTTTCAGCAGCTAAAGCCGATAGGGCAGCTATCTCAGCCTTAAAACCTCCAGTCAGGTTGAGGACCACGTTCTTCGAGGATTTCACTACCCCCCTGACCGTGTTAGTCAGGTTCTTAAGGGCCCTCTTGAAGTCCTCGGAGCCGAACCCCTGAACCACATGCCTGTCGGTGTCAATGCCCATGTCCTCTTCCAGATAACTGAGCAGGGCGTCTGCCGTGATCTTACCGGCCTGAGTGTCCGAGACTAGCAGGTGGACCTTCTCCACCTCAACCCCTACCGCTTCCTTCAAGTAACCCAGGAGAGCGTTCATCTCGGCGCTAGCTTTCCTAGGATCCTGTCTGAGGAAAGACAGCATCTGATCCTTTAGCTCCTTCCTCTCCTCAGGCGATAGAGAGTTCAAGACCTCTTCCATCTTGGCATAGTTGCTCAAAGAGTTCAGCTTCTCGTCGTCTAGAATCCCCTTACCCTTAAGGGCCCTGGCGGTGTTAACTAGGAGGCTCACCCCACAGGTGATTACGTGCGTTTCCCTCATAAGGTGAACGATGTTCAGGAGTTGAAAAGCTTGTCATCCCAAAAATCCTCCTGAGGGAGGTAAATGTGAAATAAAGGGCCCTTGACTGAGGGCGTCGCACAACTACGTTTTTATTTTTTATCTAAATGAATTTTCATATGTTAGATGAGAGGTACTTGGGCGCTTCGGTCGCGGCATCCGGCTTAGCCCTTAGCCTGTTCGTCGAACACGTCCTTAACGTCATGCCCTGCCTAACATGCCTGGTGCTCAGGTACTCTTACGCTGTACTGGCCTTAACCTTCCTGATTAGGGCTAGGAAGCTCTCTCTAGCTTTATCTATCTGGGTGCTGGCCGTCTCCCTTTGGGGAATTCTAGGCTTACTTGGAGTGGTTCAGAACCCCTGCCTAAGCGCTTGCTACCTCGAGAGCGAGAGGATGAGCTTGCTCCTATTCCCACTGTCAGCCCTAGGTGGAGCCTTCTTAACTTGGCTGTCCTGGAGGTGGTTAAACAGAAGGAGCTAGACGAAGTCTAGGAGCTCCGTTGCTCATCCACCTTGGATTCAGGCAGCCTTTACATTTAGAGCACCTCAGGGTGTGCACCGCTGTGAACGCAGCCTGCCCTCAACACGTGACTGTACAGTTTCATTACGGGAGCATAAAGGCCTCCATCCCACAGGTTCAGCACAGCCTGTTCGCTAACTCCCTGATAAATTCCCTCGTTAAACCCTTAAAACCAATTTAGCTGAACCAGGACAATTCGTTCATATCCCATTTAAGCGATTATAGCGAGAACGCCTTGGAGGTGATGTGATGAACTTCAACGAGTTCAAGTTGAAGGTAAGGTCGGTGGTCAGCATATCCCAGCTGTTCATGGGAGCCTTCTTGCTACTAAGCGGGATCATGCTGTACGTAGCCCCTCACGGGAGGGGTAGCTCGGAGGCATGGCTCCTCATGATGACCAAGGCAGATTGGGAGTACTGGCACACGATAATAGGCTTCTTAATGGCAGGGACTGCGCTGATACACGTAGATCTGAACTTCAGGGCCCTCAAGGTTCTGTGGAAGAGGTTGGCGGGGTGATATTATGAGGGAAGAGTACAAGTTCGCCTTAGCGCTCATAGCAGCCTTAGCCATAGCGACCTTCCCTTTCTGGTACCCCTTGACCACAGGAGTAGAAACAAAGCTCTTCAGCGAGGAGGGAGAGGTAGAGCTCAAGATAACTGGAGTCCTGAAGGAAGTTGGGGATTACTACGTGGTGGTCTCAGCGGATCGTGGAGAGTACAGGATCTACCTGAGGGGGTGGTACGGAAATCACGACTTGAAGTGGTACGAGGTGCTGGACGATTTGAGGAAGTTCGTGGGCTATCAAGTGGTCATGGAGGTCTCAGACGAGGGGGGTTACTTGGTGGCGAAGCAGGTGGAGGTACCACAGGTGGGGGTTAAATACTGACCGCCAGGGGTAATAACTAAGGCCTCCCAAGCCTAGAGATGCACTCCTTAACCCTCTTTATTATTTCCGCCCCTGGTTGACCCGACTTCCCCACGCCCACCTCCACTATCCACCTTCCTCTGTACCACATCTCCCACCTCAAGCCAGGGTAGTCAAAGTAAGCTCTGCCCTCATCAGAACCCAAGCGGTAGCTCCACACATTATACTTCTCCCTAGAAGTGTTCACGTACTTCACTATGTCCTCAGCGACCCTCCTGGCTGTCTCCCTATCAGGCAGCTTCATGAAAGCCAAGTAAACCAGGACCTTCTCAGGGGGGTTGTACCTGCAGAGCAGCTGGACTCCTAAACCCCCCCTCAGGGATAGCCCTTCAGGGGTCGTCCTTATGGGCATGCTCCCCTTCACCTCAAGGGGCTCGCACCTGAAGTCTTCTGGAAGCCTGGTTATGTAGTAGTCATCTGGAGGTACAGGGAGCTCAGATGACTTCAGGCTGGTGAAGAAGAGGTAGCTTGCTGTGGAAGAAATTAGTAGGAGGGCCAGAGCGGCCACGATGGACTTAAGGCTCATGGAATCACCTGTAAAGGTGACATGCAACCCAGTGCCCCGGTTCCACCTCCACCAAGGGAGGCTCTTCCTTATCGCAGGGCTCGAATCTCCTGAAACACCTTGGGTGGAAGCGACAACCTGAGGGCGGGTTGACGGGGCTGGGCACGTCCCCCTTTAACACTATCCTCTCCTTTTTAACTGTGGGATCCGGCACGGGTTTGGCGGAGAACAGCGCCTGAGTGTACGGGTGCAGGGGCTTCTCAAAAATCTCCTCAGCGTCGGCCAGCTCCACTATCCTGCCCAGGTACATGACTGCAACCCTGTCGCTTATCACCTGAACCTGGGACAGGTCGTGGCTTATGAAGAGGTAGGTCAACCCATACTTCTCCTGAAGTTCCTTAAAGAGCTTCAGGAGCCTGGCCCTAACAGAGACGTCTACAGCCGAGGTTGGCTCGTCCAGCACTATGAACTCTGGCTTGAGGACTAGAGCCCTAGCTATGGCAATCCTCTGCCTTTGTCCGCCAGAGAACTCGTGAGGATAACGCCACATGTGCTCCTTGCCTAGGCCTACGTCTTCCAAGGCTTTGAGGGCCATCTCGTAAGCCTCCTCACCCTTGGCTATCCCCTGAACCACCAGGGGCTCGGCGACTATGTCCTTCACCATCATCCTCGGGTTAAGCGCGGTCAACGGGTTCTGGAAGACTATCTGCATCTTCCTCCTGAACCTCTTCAAGTCCCTTCCCTTCATGAAGGCCAGGTCGTACTTCCTCCTGAGCTCCTTCAGCTCCTTGCTTGTGTCCCCCTCAATTATCCTCTTGATCACATCTTCGGGGGCGTCGTAGAATATGTGACCGCTTGTCGGGTCGAGCAACCTTATCATGGTCTTTCCCAGCGTGGTCTTCCCGCAGCCCGACTCACCAACTAGCCCTAAAGTCTCCCCCCTTCTTATCCACATATCAACGCCGTCCACCGCCTTGACCCAGGCTACGGGCCTCTTCAACACGCCTCCCAGGACGGGGAAGTGCTTCTTCAACCTATAGGTCCTGATCAGGGAGCCCCTGGTCTTGGCAAGCCAATCATCATGCTCTAACGAGATCACTCTTCACTCACCTCTGCCTCATCGTGATAGAGGAAGCACGCGACCCAGTGCCCCGGTTCCACCTCCACCAGCTTGGGTCTGCTGGACTTGCACTTCTCCATGGCGTGCTCGCACCTGGGGTGAAAGCGACACCCTGATGGCGGGTTTATCAGGTTAGGCACGGTTCCCGGGATGTCCTTCAGGGGGCGCCCGGGCATGGGAATTGCCTCCAGGAGCCCCTTGGTGTAGGGGTGCATGGGCTTCTTGAATATCGTGTAAACGTCGGCTATCTCCACTATGTTACCAGCGTACATTACCGCAACTCTCTGGGACATCTCCGCTATCACGCCCATATCGTGGGTTATGTACACTAGGGTCATGCCGAACTTCTCCCTAAGCTCCTTCATCAACTCCAATATTTGGGCCTCCACCGTAACGTCCAGGTTAGTGGTAGGCTCGTCGGCTATCAACAGCTGAGGGTTACAGGATAGGGCTATGGCTATTACTATCCTCTGCTGCATGCCTCCGCTCAGCTCGTGAGGGTACATGTCATAAACCCTGTCAGGGTCGGGTATGCCCATCAAGCTGAGTATCTTCACTACTTCCTTCCTCGCCTCAGCCTTCACCGGGCTCCAGTAGAGGCGCCTCACTAGGGGCAACCTCTTGACGATCCTGACCAAGAGGTCGTCCTCAGACTTCAGGGCCCTCTCGAGCACAGCTCTCTTAAGGCCAACCAAGGATCCTTGAAGAGACTCAAGGGCCCTCTCGAGCATCTCCCTCCTCCTGTGTATGAGTATGGCCTCAGCAACCTGATCACCAACCTTGTAAACTGGGTTTAAAGCGGCTTTAGGCTCCTGAAATATTCTGGAAATGTCCGAGCCCCTGAGCTTTCTTATTTCGCTTTCGGGCATCTCAGTGAGCACGTACTCCTTTCCATCCTTCCGGTAAATCACCGTTCCCTTGGTAATCTTGCCTGGAGGAGGTACCATGTTCATCATAGCGTAAGTGGTGACTGACTTCCCGCTGCCAGTCTCCCCGACTATTCCCAGAGTTTCGCCCCTGAAGACGTCCAGGTTAACGCCATCGACGGCCTTGACTACCCCCTCGTAAGTGTAGAACCTCACATAGAGGTCCTTCACCTCCATTATCTTATCCGGCATACTTACCTCCTCCTCAAAGTCGGGTCCAGTATGTCCCTGAAGGCGTCTCCCAGCAGGTTCCATCCCAGGACGAAGGTGAAGATGAACAGCCCTGGGTAAGTGTAGGTGTACCAGTACTCAAAGGGATTCTCCGGCGTGCCTATCAACCAGTTCCTGGACAGGGCTATGAGCTGACCCCAGTCGGCGTAGCCTAAAGGAGCCCCTATTCCCAGGAAGCTGAGGGCTGAAGCTGTCAGAACCATGGAGCCTATATCAAGGGTAGCCACCACGAACACGGGGAATATGCTGTTCGGCAGGATGTGTCTCAGCAGTATCCTGAGGTGGGAGGAGCCTATGGCCCTGGCGGCCTCTACGTAATCCTCCTGCTTAACCTGAAGGACGCCAGCCCTGGTTAGCCTGGCGTATGTGGCCCAGCCCACCAGCATGAGGGCTATGATCACGTTATCCAAGCTCTGTCCTAAAGCCAATACGAAGGCCATGGCAAGTATGAGGCCGGGTATGGCGTAGACCACGTCGACTATCCTCATAAGTATCTCGTCAACCAGCCCTCCGAAGTAGCCGGCTATAGCCCCTACCGTGAGCCCTATCAAGATGGAGCCAGAGACGCCCAGCAACCCTACCCTAAAAGCTGTGACGGTTCCCCATATGCATCCGTAGAACAGGTCGTACTGGCCCTGGGTCAAACCGAAGGGGTGCTCAGGCGAGGGAGGGGAGGGCGTAACAGTATAACCATATCTGGGTATCTCGAAAGGATCCCTTCCTGGCCTTGGCGGAGCCAGATAAGGGGCGAGTATCGCAATTACAACGTAAAAGGCTATTATCCCAAGTCCTATTAGGGAGAGAGGACTTTCCCTTATCCTCTTGACCATAAACCTAAGCTCCTTGTACCAGATCCTCTCCCTGATCGGAACCTTCTTAATCTCAGTCGCCATTCAACCACCTCACTGGAGCCTGACCCTCGGGTCTATGTAGGCGTAAAGCACGTCTACGATCAAATTGGCTATGACGAACACCGTGCCGGTAAAGAGGGCGAAGGCGAGCACGGCGGGTATGTCTAACTGCTCAGCTGCATGGGCTGCCCAATACCCTAGCCCCTTTAGCTCGAATACCGTCTCAGTTATCACAAGGCCTGTCATCAGCCCAGCCACCAAAACTCCAGCCATGGTGACTACAGGGATCAGAGCGTTTCTGGTGACGTGCTTATTTATTATGACCTTTTCCTCAACTCCCTTAGACCTAGCCGCCAAAACGTACTCCTTGTTAAGCTCTTCCAACATGCTGGACCTCATAACCCTCATTATCCCGGTGTTGCCCACTATCACTAAGTTTAACACTGGGAGGAAGAGGTGCCTCAAGGCATCGACGAAGACGAACAGGTTCCCGTTGAGCAGGGCATCTATAGTGTATAAGCCGGTGTAAGTGACCCAGGACTCCGACCTAACTATGGCCTGAGCCTCTGGGCTTAACCTGCCAGGGGGGAACCAACCCAGCCAGCCGTAAAATATGGCCAGCAATATGATAGCTGACCAGAAGGTGGGCAGGGACCACCCTACTATGGCCAGAACCCTGGCTATGTGGTCGGGAAGCTTATCCCTGTGTATCGCCGATATCTTCCCCAGCTTTATCCCGACTAAGAAGATGAAAGGGGGAACCTTTTCAACTCCGTTAGAGAGCTGACCCCTGCTGTATAGCCTATGCCTTGTTCTTACTTTCGGGCCTAGCTGAGCATGTCAGCCAACTTGGCCTTGCTAGGTGTCAGGAGGAGCCATGATGCGTAAGGAAGCGAGTTCACAGGTTT
>JAOZFG010000007.1 GCA_027491435.1 Thermoproteota archaeon | reverse complement strand
AGAGGCAGGTGAAACGCCTTCTCTGGCGGCTTCTATAAGCCCGCTCACAGCTAAATTAGCTAAATCTTTGTTAGCTATAGCTATCCATCCAAGGGCCAAAGAGGCAGGTGAAACGCCTTCTCTGGCGGCTTCTATAAGCCCGCTCACAGCTAAATTAGCTAAATCTTTGTTAGCTATAGCTATCCATCCAAGGGCTTTAGCGGCAGGTGAAACGCCTTCTCTGGCGGCTTCTATAAGCTTGCTGACCTGATCCTTCGTGAACTTCCAAAAGTTCTCGCATATCAAGCAGTCTATTACCAGAGTCGGTAACCTGTCCAAGTTCTTACACAAATGTAGGGAAGTGACCCTAAACTCATAATCTTTAGATCTCTCGTAAGGTATATCAGGAAGTGTTTTATAATACCATTTGCCGGTTAACCCTCTGGCAAACTTCTCAAGCACCCTATCGTCTAACGATAGGAGAGTCACCAAGTTCGTTACTATCGTAAATTTCACTCTATCATCGTTAGTAGACTTCAGGAGATTTACTTCGTCGTCCAGCCCCCTCACTTTCAACATCCCCTCTAGCACGTCCTTCAGCTCATCAGCAACTGCACCCATGAACTTGTGCACCTTCTCTATGCTTTTCCCCTTGGCGTTAAACTCCTTGTTGAGTGGCGATGTATCTAGCAAGATCTCCCAAGAATCGTGTGATAATTTAACATAATTATCCCTATCTACTCTCACTATTGTCACAAAATTTCTCAAATTGTTGGCCTGATGCCTCCTTATATCTTCCCAGTTCAGATGATGTCCCCCAGCGTATTTCTCGGCAACCTTGAGGGACTCTTCCTTCAGCCTCTCGAAGAGGCTCTCAGGAAGCCTCGAGTTTATGCCCAAGGCCACCAAGGGTATCAGGAAGACGAACCCCTTAATGAAATCCTCATATTCCTCCCCGCTGTAGGGAGGTTCAGTTCTAAGGATGGCCCTGCGTATAAAGGTAGCCTCAAGCTCTAATAGGCTATTAGGAAGCTTCTCAGCCACCTCTCTAGTCAATTGTTCATGCTCTTTGGCCAACAGGGCCACGTAATACATTAGGGGCGACTTCCCCTTCAGAGAGTCTTCCTCAAGGTTTATCTCCCAGGAGCTCGTGGCCTTCTCAACTAGAATGTGGAGGGCCTCGTCTTCCACACTCCTGAAGAGGCCTTCGGCCAGGAACCTGATGTAGTCCTCGGACTCTATGAAAACGGCTCTACTCAAGAGCTTCTCCACGCCGGCCTCGTGGTACCTCCCCTCCCCCCTAATCTCCCTGAGGTACCTCTCGAGATACTCCTTCAGCACGTAGTCCCTCACAGCCACTATCACGTATTTCCTGTGGTCATCATGAGAGGTTACGATGGCCTTGAACTCATCATAGCTCGGGTCGTCGACCAGCAAGTAGATCCCATAATTGCTGTGAAAGCTGTCGAGCTCAGAGATCCTCCTCTTAGGGAAGCTGTAGGGTATTCCCTGCTTTTCCATCTCCTTGGCGGCGAAGTAGAGCAGGTAAGTCTTGCCGGATCCTGAAGGGCCTGTAACGAACACCACGTCATCCCTCGCCCTCTTCAACACCTTTAAGACCAGCTTTCGGTACTCCGGCATCTCTAACATGTCCACCAGCTTCTTATCTTTACCTTCTTCGCTCCTCTCTATGTGTAGATACTTCTTGAGCTTTTCTAGGTCGGCGAACCCGTTATTATCCCAATGGAAGGACACATTTTCCCTGAGAACGTCCGTTATACCCCTTTCCACGTTTCTAATGGAGTTCAAGATCTTCTCGTTGACCTGGACCTCGCCTTCAACTTTGATGGGGTGACAGGACACGCTGGAATAGGTCCTGGGGAGCACCCCATGCCTCTTCTCCACCTCCTCAACCATGTAGGCGGGCATCCTGTGTATCAACGCCGTTATAGGGAATTCTTGCCTTCTCTGAGAGGCGAGGGCAAGGAATAAGGCCGCCAGGGCCCCCACTACCCCTGTGAGGGGGCTGAGCCCGACGACCACAGGCACGTTCCTGACCATTCTCAGGAAACTTTCAGCCTGCTGAAAGGCCCCAACCCCCTCCAGAAAATCCCTAATCCTCTCCACTATGTTAATGTACTCGTTTTCCCTAAGGAAGACTACCCCCAGAGCTTCTTCGGCAATTATCGCCTTTGGAATCAGTGTACTGTAGTCTATATCCCCGTTACCCGCCCTTATCTTGGCTCTGAATTCGTGCACGCTCTCCCCCTTGTACCTGAACTTCTCTTTCACTTCCAGCCCGCAAACTGAGAACTTCAGGATCCTGTGCATGCCCTCCAAGTGCTTCTCTTCGTACTTCGGCAGGATCAGCTTATCACCTTTGAGCTTCTCCACCACCTTCTCAGCCCAACCGTACCCTAGGTTACCTAAGCTGTTCAGGGTCCACTCGAGCTCGTACAGGGAGAGGACCGCCAGATGCTCCCTGCTTAGGGCCTCAACCACCGGATGCTTTTCGCCGTCTCCCTGGCCATCGCCTCTCAGGAGGGCTTCCCAGACAATGTTGTAGAAGTTGTCCAGGACGAGCCCCTTCTCACCTTCGTTTAGAGCACTCTCCAGGCTTTCGAGGTTGTCGCAGTAGGTCCAACCTTTCTCCTCAGCTACCTTTTTGGCGATCTCCGTCTTCCCCAACCACCTGGGACCGGATAGCACTACCTTGCCCTCTTTCGCCCTTTTAATGGTCTCATAAGGGTCTTTCACTTCAACTTCCTTAATTGGCAGGCTATATGTGTTAGCATTCATCCACCTTTGGGGCGCTTACAAATAATAAATGTGAGGCCGGGTCGGCTCCCACGCTGCTTTTAAGCTGACCGGGTCACAAGGGCTATGTGTAGGATGCTCTCCTTCATGACCGTGGAGCCGCTTCTGGGCTACGAGGTTGAGGAGCTCATCGACGCCCTGGCCCTGATGGCCAGCAGGGGCAGAACCCTGAAGGGGGGAGGCATGGGACACCCCCACGGGTGGGGGATGGTGGCCTTCAGGTCTGGGAGGCTAATCCTCTACGTCAGGGAAGTTGAGGCCGCCTGGAAGAGGTCTTTCTACCAGAGGTTCAGGGCCGACCTGGCTGTGGTGCACGCCAGAGCCGCCTCGGTAGGGGAGGTCAGCTTTGAGAACACCCACCCCTTTGAGTACAGGGGCTGGTTCTTGGCCCACAACGGGTCAGTTAAGGTTAGGAGCGATAAAGCTTTGGGCAGCACCGACACAGAGGCTATGCTAATAGAGCTGGTGGACTCCAGTTGGCCTCTGACCCCGGAAAGCCTGGCCGAGTCCATAAGGGGGATCAGGGAGAAGGTCGACTCCTCAATGACCTTCCTGCTCACCTCCGGTGAGGAGCTCTACGCCCTCAAGGGGGCCGTAAAGCACCCTGACTACTTCAACCTCTACCTCTTGAGGGAGGAGAGGGGCGTTCTACTGGCCTCCCAGCCGTGGGAGCAGCAGGTGTTCACGGGGGAGTGGAAGGAGCTGGACAACTGGACCCTCTACAGGTTCTACAGGGATGGGGGCGGCGGCATCAAGGTGGAGAGCTTGAGCCTGTAACCCTAGGCGGTCTTAAGATGAGGGACTTAAAGTAGGTTTACGTGAGAGGCATGAGGTGGGCGAGCTCATAGAAGCAGGCCCTCCGGACGAGTTACTAGGAGAGGGGCCTGACCCTGGAAACCCTGACCCTCAGCTCCTTAACCCCCTTCCTCCCCAGGTGACGTGGTCAGCTCCCTTTCGGCCATTTCCCTGCTGATAGACCAGCAGCGCCGTGGTCAGCGGAGAGGAGGACCAAGTAAACCTTTAGGTTCAGACTAGGTGCTGGACCAGGAGGCCCGCAGCCCCTATTAAGGTGAAGGCCATCCCGGCTCGCCCGTATCTTCCTCCAGACCCTCTCCGAGGCCAAGTGTAACCCACCCTGAAGCCCACGAAAAGGTTATGGGAACCTTCAGCCAGGGCCCAGAGGAGGGCGCCCACCAACGTCACGATGAGAGGGGTCCACAGGTCAGCTCCCATCAACATCCCACCCCCAGGAAACGCTGCAGGGCCCCCACGATGGACCTCACCTCCCGGTTGAGCTGAGAGAGGACCTTCCTCCCCTCATCGGTTATCTCGTAGAACTTCCTGGGGTGCTTAACCCCCTCCCCCCAGAAGGACCTGACGAGCCCCTGTTCCTCCAGGTTCTTTAGGGTCTCGTAGACGGTGCTCTCGCTGGGGTTTAGGGTCCATCCGGAGGCCTCCCTGATCCTGACCATGAGCCTGTACCCGTAAGACACGCCCTCCCTGTCCAGTATGTTCAGGATCATCAAGGTGTAGAGCCCCGCCCTTATGCTCCTCAGGAACCTACTCATTCCTGACCACTTTGAGCCCCGCCAGGAATACGGCCAGCGATATGGGGACTATAAGAGCGTACAACTGCGGGACAAGCTCTGGCCTACTTAAAACCCCGATGGAGACGTAGTAAGAGGCTATGAAGTTTATCAGGGCGTGCACGAAGGCCATTGCCGGGTACCCGTATCTCAACCTTAGGATTGGAACGCTGCCTGTGTGGAAGAGGGTTGCGCTCAGCCTCTCCAGGGCTGCCCAGTAGGCCAGGGGGGTCTCGAACCCCATGAGCGCAGCTACAATCCCGTTCAACACCACCAGGACCGTCTCAGCTAGGCCGAAGCCGTACCCCAACCACAGAGCGTTTCTGTTAGTCCTGACAGCCAGCAACTTAAGCCCCTCCTGGAGGAGCCCCGAGACAGCTGCAGCGTAAATCAGGAAGGGGAGCCCGGAGAGGATCCTCTTACCAACGAGCTGTATTGGGGGCTGTATAACCAGGGTGACCAGGAGCAAAGCAGCGCCCAAACCGACCTCCTTGCTGGGAGGTGAGATCCTGCTTATCAGCAGGGCCGGGGAAGCTCCCAAGATCAGGATTGCGGCCAGCGACAGGGGGTCCATCGATACCTCGTACTCCGAGGTATTGTATAAAGGCTACCTCCTCATCTAAAACTATGTAATCGACGCTTAATGGCGATGGAGTTCTTGCCTGCGCTTGAGAAGGCTTATAGGCCTGGTACCGGACCTCGATCCGAAAATTTCTGAGAACAAGACTGACATGCTCTACGAGGCTAAAGAAGCTCGGGCTGAACCCGGAGGAGGGTTAAGACCTCAGAAAGCTGGCCGAAGTTGAGTTGACATATTGTGCGGTGAGTGGGCCGTGCAGGCTGTTTCCCAGGTTTTACGACGGGATAGGTCATATCTTACAGAACTCTTCGGCCTAAACGGAGTTTTAGTTCAATGGGTCATTAACGAGACGGTGAAAGGCCTTGAGAAGATCTCCAGAAATCACGGGTTCGACCTCCTTGGTAAACGCGAGGGGGGAGGATTAAGGTTGGGTAAGGTCCTCGGGATATTTTTCGCCCCTGGAGGAGCGGGAAGGATGACGCTGGCGGCCAACATAGGGTGGCTCCTGAGCTTGCTGGTAAGAGAGTGATTTATTGAATGGATCCCAGCGTATCCCTCTCCTGGCTGACAAAAAGGAGTGAGCGGCATAACCTTCTACGAGGAGATTAAGAAGACCTTACTGAGAGGGTCGTCAACGGGGAGGAGGTCAGGATCAACGACTACGTGATAATGAGAAGTACCCAAGCTTAGATGGGCTGGACGTGGACATCATAACTGACAGAGGCTCACAGAGGTCATAGTGACGTCTGGATAAACAAGGCCAAGAGGGAGAACCTACTGGCCTGGGTTCTCGAGGAGCTCGGCGTTAGGGGCTATATGACGATAAAGGGATAGATACCCTTCTTCGACAGGAAGAGCGTCTTCTTAGCCACGCCTCCGACTGCCTGCTGGTCCCCCTCAGGCCCACAATAATAGACGTACAGGACCCAGACCACGCTGAAGCGACTTCCAAAGGCGGCCGCTATCCCAGAGGAGAAACTTTTGCAGGTTGGCCCTCGTTCAACAGGAAGAAGACTAAGCAGTAGGGGCTAATACCAGAGTACAAGAGGAGATATGGGGAAGAGTACACCCAACCTTAGGTTCATGAATTATTACGTCAGATACCACGTCTCCAGGGTGGGGACTGAAGGGGAGGAGAGGAGTTACCAGAAAAAGGTTAAAGAGACGCTAGAGCCTCTCGTTTACGAAGTGATGGAGTGAATAGGGATCTAATGAACCCCTCTTAAGCCTTTACATTTGCTCCCTAGAGAGACCCCTGAAGGTTATTCGTCCCCAGTCCGTCCCATCAGCGTCCCTTATCTTTTATCCTAACCCCTCATGGTATGCGTAAGTCACTCCTAGCTCTTGCCGTGGCGGCCCTCTGCCTCACGCTGACCTACCTCCTGTTGGTTAAACCTTCAAAGGGTGTGACAGCCGGAAAGTTCAGGATAAGGTATGGGCAAGATGAGAGGCAGTTCGTCGACCTCTACTTAAAGGGGAACGACACCTGGCTCGTGTTCGTGGTACACGGGGGAGGGTACAGGGGAGGTTCTGCTACGGGAAAGAGCGCTAAGGCGCTAGCCTCCCCCTTCCTGGGCAGGTACTCGGTGGCCCTGGTTGAGTACAGGGTCTGCCCTCAAGTCAAGTGGCCAACTCCAGTTGAGGACGTGGCCGAGGCGATAAGGTACACAATCGCCTACCTTGAGAGCAGGAACGTGAGGATAAGGGGAAGCGTCTACGTGGGCTCCTCGGCCGGGGCCATAACAGGAGCCCTGCTGATTTACGGACCTCGCTCAGAGGATTACGGGGTCTGGAAGTACTTCAGGGGTTACATAGGGATAAGCGGTGGTTACTGTCTCTCCGTTTACCCGGAGAGGAGGTTGGAGGGGGGTAACGGAACGTTCGACCTGTGTAACGTATCTCTAAAGGAGGTCTTCCCCTTCGACGACTTCGACGAAGTGAGGGACGTTCCAGCCTTGCTAATAGCTGGCAACGAGGACAGGCTCCTCGACGGCATGGCAGACGGCACGGTCAACCATCAGGCCGAGTGTTTCTCAAGAAAGGTTAAAAGAGTCACCAAAATTTACGTTAATGGAGGTCATATAGAACCTATAAGGCTTCTATACAAAGGAGATAGTAAAATTAGAGGGACTATAGAGAAATTCATGTCGGAGGTAACTGGTTATGTACCATAAAAAGAAACATGTATTATTTTATGAAACATGTATCGATTTATAGAACAGAATGCCTGATATATTATCAGTATTTATTTCATTTTTTAGAAAGATAATAGCCGATTAATCAGAAATTAATTTAATTAATTAGACGAAAAATAGTTATTTCTTAAAGTAGTAGGCGCCGGTCACTAGGAGGGGGACGTGCAGGAGGGCGTTCCAGATCAGGGTGAGGGCCCTCCCCTCAGGCACTCCGCTGAGCACGTTGGCCACGGCGCTCACTATTATCATCGTGGAGAAAGCTATGCCGGGCATGGCCGTCACCTTCACAGTGATGGGCCTTAGGGCCCCGCTTCTAACAGCAAGGGTGAGGGCCAAAGGTGTGAAGAAGCAGAAGGCCACGGCCCCGTATCCAGCCAGAGCGTCCATGACGAGGGCCGGGATCACGAGCAGGGGTTGTCTGGGGGCGTTCTCCCACATCCACGTCCAGGGAGTAGGCTCTATCGCCGAAGTCAGGGGGCCAGGAAGGCCAACAGCGACAGGGGGAGGAACCACCCGGGCCCGGACCTCTCATAGCTCACAGGCCTCAGGTAGTCCCTAAGCCAGAGCAGCCCTACCAGGAGTATCAGCACCGCGTTTGAGAGTATTACGACGAGCCTCCCCCAATCAGGGCCGTTGATTGGCCCACAGCTATCACCAGGTAAGCCGCCGATGCGTAGGCTAGGAAGGGCCTTACCTCCCCCTTTAAGGCCTTATAGGCTAGGTAGAAGGCGAGGACGTGCATCGCCAGGGAAGGGAAGACCAGTTGGACGAACCGGTATATTAAGGCCGAGCCGAGCACCTCGTACACGAGCTGGTAGGAGTAAGTGAAGCCCTCCCCCTGCACGTAAAGAGGAAACATGAAGGTCAAGAGCCAGATGAGGAAGGCCGTCAGCCTTACTCTCATGGGGGTTAAGGGGGATGAGGGCTTTTAAGCCCCTCCATCACTCTGCAGTCCAGAAGGAGGACCCCCTTTAATCAGCCCCTCCCTGACTTGAGAAGGGCTATTATGCCCTCCTTGTGGACCTTGACAACGTCCATCAAGCCTTAAAGTTTAACTACCTCGAGACCTTGCCGCTTTAAGCGGTTGTGGGTTGACAGCCCCGCCGGTGTGGGGACCTGAGTGATACATCCTATTGGTGACAGATATGAATAACTCAAAGCACAGGAAGAGCAGGGGTGATAGAGCCGGATTTGTTCAGGGAACTCAGAATAAATTTAAAATTAGTGGACCCTCCAACGAGCATGCCCCACAAGCTAGTTAAGCCTATATACCTGGCCGGGCTCCTGCTAACAGCGTTGAACTTAGTCGAGTTGTTGGAGGCCCTCCTTAGCATCAGCGTGTTACCACAACCCTTTAACCATTGTTGCATGCCTGTGAATAATCCCATGATGGGGATCATATTTGGACTCCTCGCAGTTTACTTCAAGGGAAGGGTTAGACTCTTCTAATCCTCTCCTCCTTCGGGCTCTCCTCGCTGAATTCAGTTGTTGGGGCTTACCTGGCGATTTCCGCTTTAAGCCTCTCAATTATGAGGTACCTGAAAAAAGACGTGGATGAGGTGATTCAGGCGTCCATCGCCTTGCAGGTGGTTTTAATGTTGTTGATAGGACTGCTGTAAAGAAGTCTATGGTTTACCCCCGGCCACCACTATGATAAGCTCTCCATCTCCTGGGCTAGCTTTCTCGTCGAACACCACCGTTATGGGCACCTTAACGCTCTCCTTGGGGTTCAATTCGAAGTTATTCTTGCCTATCACTACCTCCTTTATTTGCTCCCCGTATTTGGCGTCGAGGGTCACCTTGAGCTTTGCATCACCCGTGTTAGTCACGACGGCTGTGAGCTCCCTCTTATCGCCTGGCCAGACCTCTTTCAGGTCATTTGGGTTCACTTCAAGGCCTAGGTCAGGAGATACCACTTTGTACTTCACCTTAACCTCCCTAGTTAGGCTTGCCACTCCGTAGCCCATGATTAGACCCAGGAGCAACACCAGGGCCAACACGGAGGCCCTTCTCCTCCTCATTTTTACACACCCCCGGCTTTATATGAAAACATCCTATATAAATGTCTAGCTCCCTCTTACCGAATCTCTTTCAAGTTTACGTTAAATTTCAATGAGATTTAGCCATTTTAACTTAAAAAATATACTAAAACTTCGAAAAATAAGTTGATTTTAAAATGGATAGGCGCCTCTATTTCGATAGACTTTTTGACGTAAGGTGTCTAATAGGTTATGAAGTTGTCTCCCCTGAGGGAATCTCTTGAGGCTCTTCCGGGAATAGCTTCCTCTTCATAAGCTCGATGACGTCGCTCTTAACCGAGGAGACTTCCCTATACACGGACCTTATCTCCCTCCTCAGGCTGTTGATTTCCGACCTTAAGGAGTTCTCCAGGGACTCCATCCTCCTCTCCATTGAATCGAACCTTGAGAGGAAATCCTCCCTCAGGTCGTCTATTCTCTTGTTGGTGTCGTCTATCCTCTCGCTGAGCCTCCTGTCCATCTCGGCCAGCTTGCCCGTGAGCTCCTCCCTCAGGTCGTCTATTCTCTTGTTCAGTCCCAGGCTCAGGTCATCTATTCTCCTGTTGGTGTCGTCTATCCTCTGGTTCAGGCTCCTTCCCATCTCCTCCATTCTCTTGTTCATCAGGTCTAACAGGAGGACTATAACCTCGGTGTCAGTCAGCTTCTTTCCCTCTGTGAGCTTCCTAGCTATCCTATCTGAGACCTGCTTGAAGGCCTCCTCCAGGACAGAAGATATGAGGACTTCCGACATCTTCGGTAAGTGCGCTTACTAAGGTAAAAAGGTTGTGGCCCAATCAAAAGGCCTTAGATTTCCTGAGCACACGACTTGTGGTGGAGCGCTCTAAGGTTTGTCCCATCAAAAGCCCTAAAAATTTAGAAGGGCTTATCATCTAGCTTTCAGTGTGAGCGTGCAACATTGGCTCTTGAGAAGGTGTGTAGGGGGTTACTGGGCAACGCCCCAAAGCAATACCTCCAGCCCATGGTCACGGAGGTGGGGTGAGGGGGTCAGTTCCCTAGAGACCCTCAACTCCGCCAGAAATCCCCTTTTTCACAGCCCTTCCAATACTTCGAGATGTCGCTGTCGCCCTGACTTAAAACGCCGCTGACTGCTCTAGCTCATTAAAGTTAATTAACTACGTCAGTGGCAACAGCTCCTCTGCACCAAATCACACCCAATCTCCGGATTCACCTCACCTGCACTTCTCACAGAGGCCTTACTCAGCCGCAGTCTACCTAAGGAAAATTTAAGTGTCTCTCCAGTTGCTACAAGTTGACGGCCCTCCCAGCAACCGAGATCTTGTCACGCTATGGGCATCCCCTGGAGGCTAGGAGACTCAACTGCTGGGGAAAGGATATAACATTCCCGGGCTCTGATAGGCTATGAGGCTGGTGCTGAGTACTGCTGACGGTCAGTACCTGCCGGTGAACTTCGAGTTTGATGAGCTAATATTGGCTGGATGGAGCGGTAGAGACGAATCAAAGGTGCTTAAACACGTTAAGGAGCTTAAGGAGATTGGAATTCCTCCCCCCACCACGATCCCCTCCTTTTACAGGGTAGGGGCTCACCTGCTCACCCATAACAGGAGGGTGAGGTCCTTCGGGGACAGGAGCAACGGCGAGGTTGAGTACGTCCTGTTCGTAAGGGAGGGGGAGCCCCTCTACGTGACTGTAGGAAGCGATCACACCTCCAGGGACTTGGAGAGGGAGAGCGTCCTCCTCGCGAAGAGGGTCTACCCCAAGATAATCCCGCCAGTAGTCTGGCCCTATGAGGAGGTTAAGGATCACTGGGACTCCCTAATCCTGAGGATGTACGTGGATGGCGAGCTAGCACAGGAGTCCGAGCTCTCCTCAATACTGGCCCCAGAAGACCTGCTCTCTAAGCTACCTCCAGGGAATTTCGTCCTCTTCTCCGGCTCAATTTCGTGGTTAGAAGGGCTCAAATTCGGCTCCAGGTACAGGATTGAGGTTCAGGATCCCGTCCTGGGCAGGAAGATCGCCTACTCATACGAGCTAGTTTAGTTAAGCTCTCTGACCCACCCTCCCACCTATAGGCCCCCAGCGAGCAGCAAGGCGAGTGGCTTCAACCTCCTCTCCCAAGCGGAAGCTTGTGTTGAGCGGAAAATGAGGCAGTTGGGTTGGTCCACTTAGATGGGTCGGTTAATAATGGCTTTAGTTCATCCTAAGCCTCTGCCTCTTAAGAAGGAACCGAAGGCGCCACATATTCCTTGAAAATACTTAGCAAGATAGGGTCTTGTTAAACTAATTTCTGATCGTGCGCTTCCGTAGAGAATTAGTACACGGAACGGGGAGGGTGCCTTGTTGTTAAGGCACATACTAAGGGGATGTTGAAGCCCCCGGAGAATGTAGACCGAATAATGTGAAGAAGTTATTGTTATAGTTAGGGGTTAACTGATAAATTATGGAATATTTGGCGGGATCTTTTCAAAAGAATTGAGAGTTTACTGGGGGAGCTTATAGCCCTTGAATCAAGACATAACGTAACATCTTTACGAGGACAGAGCTACCAATAGCCGAAGAAACAATGGTAAGGCCTTCACTCTAGAGCGCGCCTGAGTAGAACAATCCGTCATGCAAATATCTTCTGAAAAGCCTGTGGACTCTCTAGAGGCATGATGAGCAGGCCGAGAATGAGTAAGGCAAGAGTCCTGGCGTAATGGTGAGTAGAGAAGCTTGCTTCAGGCTCTAACACCGTTACTAGACCACAACCCGTGCTGTTA
>JAOZFG010000033.1 GCA_027491435.1 Thermoproteota archaeon | reverse complement strand
TGGGGTAGGCGGCAGCAGGCAGAACGGCCGCCCCCAGCAGCACTGCAGCTATCAGTACTACCAATACCTTTCTCATGTTAACACCTCCATTTGCCGCCGGTGCGGCAAATGGCTGTGGGTGGTTACCCGCGGCTATATAAAATTATTGGTCACACTATCGTTTCACAATGTTTCAGCAAGGTTTCGAGAGTTTCATCGATTGTACGGGTGTAATAAGTGAATATTACAGCATCCAGGTCTGGGAATAGAAGAGGAATTAGTTCCAGAGCTGGTTTATAACCTTTAACTTCCTCCTTATAGATAAGGCCCCGAGGAGGATTCCCAACTAACTTTAAACTGATTATAAGGCCTCCCCAATGATCTCTCTGAATTGTAGACCTTCCTTGGACCTCCAAGAACCCATCGTGGTGAGGAAAACCGCCTTCACTCTGTCACGGTATGATACCACCACTCCGAAGGAGTTTTAAGTTGGACATTGGTCTTACCTCAATAGAGTAACAGAGATTGGTAAGGCTCTTTTCTCAGAAGGTAGTGTTCAGGGAGGTCATACTGTGCTAAATGGGTAGTAGAATAGATATCCGTAGTATCACTAACTAGTAAGGAAGTGAGTTTATTTCTTTCTTCAGCAAGTCTGGTCTCCAGGGCCTAAGGAAAGAGAAAGCTTATCAGGAGACTGCTTTTCAAACCTAGGAGAGTTTTAGTAATTGCTAATTTCGTCCTTTGACACAGTAAATTAGGAAACAAGAGCCTCAGATAAGTTGACAGGCTCATAAAGCCTCGGTAAGACCACCTTACCTAACCTGAGCTAAAGTGCAGGGCCGACGAGAAGACAATGGGGCTTTTCAAGATTACCGAGCTTAAGGGACATCGCTACTGAATATGAATAACTGGGAGGTTAGGAAATTTTATGAGGCCACGCTAATGAATGAAGCTAACTAAATGACGTATAGCTAGAGAGATAAGTTAGGAGAGTACGAAGCTAGCCCATCACCTTCTTCAGGAGCTCCCTTAACTCCTCCTCGACCCTCTTCCTCCTTCCAGGGTTAGACTCTAGCTCCATTATCCTCAACCTGCTCTCCTTAGTTATTTGCACGGTCTTCCCGGTTTTCGAGAACCTGCCCAGCCCTTCCCTGACGAAGACTCTCAACAAGGATTCGATGAGCGTAGAGCTCGGCTGAGGAGGGGTTAAGCCCATCTGCTCGTAAGCGTACCTCATGGCGTTTAGTATGACTGCGTGAAGCGTAGACACCTTCTTGTAGGACCTGGCCTTCTTCAGCTCTATCAGGACAGCCGAGACTATCGTTGAGGCCACCACGTCGAGGTCGGCAACCCCTTCCTTTCCCTTGTCATTGCTAGCCGTCCTGGGTAAAGTTAGGAGGGCCACGTTCTCCTCTACGTCCCTCTTAAGGTCCACCCAAGAGTCCAGGAGCTCTCGTCCCCCTTTAAGTATCATGGACACCTTAAAGGGGCTTGGGTCCTGGACTATAACCCTTAGTGGGCCTTCAAAGGGAGGGATCTCGTTCTGATGGTCCGAGAGCCAGAACAAAAGCAATGGCGCCTCGTTCAGGAAGGATTGAATCTGCCTCTTAGCGTTAGAATCGCTCAACCAACTCGTCCCGGTCTTAACCTCCACCAGCACCCTAAGGACGGGGGAGCCCACGAAGCCCCTCGATGGGTCGTAGGTGTGCACCACGTACTGGCCGTCCGAGATGGCCTGCTCCACCCTTACCCTCTCCTCCGAGAACTTGGCCAGGTAGTGCTTCACCCTCTCCCCCACCCTGACCTCGAAGGGGACGGCGCTGGCCCTCTCCTTCAAGTACTTTTTGAGGGCTTCCTCCAAAGTTCTGCCTAGCTCCGTCCCCTCAGGAACCTTGGCCCCCTTGTCGATCCTGTCCAGTATCTCCTTAAGGGTTAGGGTCACCTCCTTGACTATGCCGCCTATCTCCAAAGTCAAAGCTAGGGTTCTCGCCCTGGATGTCAGGAACTCGTAAAGCAGGTCGAAGTACTTGTACACGTCGAAGGCCGACTCAAGGGCCATGTAGAGGGACATCACCTTTTTGACGGCCTCTAAAGCCGCCTTCTCCCTTTCCTCATCAGTTAGAGTTAGCCTGAACTCCCTGGCCCTAGCTATTAGCCTGTTAGCCAGGGACCTGTCGGAGGCGAGCTCCCCCTTGGCCCTGGTGGACATTAGCAGGACGACGGAGCCCAAAGGAGGGGAGGCGCTGCCCTCCGTAATGAATCTCACTATGTCAGCCATCTCCTCTATTCTCTCCCTCCTACCCCTGTAGAGCTCGCTGAGCAACTGGTCCACCTCATCGACTATGAGCACCAGAGGCTCCACGTCGTCTAGGGTCACGTCCTCCAGGAGTATTGTCCTGACGTCCCTGAAGGAGTCCAAGGTCTTGAAGTAGGACCTCACGTCTCTCTCTCCCCTGAGCATCCTCTTCAGGATGAGGCCCAGCTGAGTCTTTCCTGACCCGTACTCGCCCACTACTGAGACTATGGCCCCCCTCCAGTCCCTCTCCCTCAAGTAGTTGATTATGTCTTCGGCCTTCTTGAAGAGGAATTCTGGCTCCACGAAGACCTCCCTTAGCATCTCGGGTGGGAGGTTCATGGGCCTCCTATCCATCCAGTAGTTGAGGATCTCCCTTATCTGGGAGGGGGCCAGCTTCTTCGAGTACTTGTGAGAGAGCTCCCTTACCTCCTCCTCAGGAAACAAAGTCCCACCTAGCTTCAACTTTCGCCCTTCCTGGTATCACCAGCTGCGAGTAAGTCTCCCCTGAGATCCTGTCGTGCCACGTGGAGAATATCCTGCCCTTCATGGCCGGTAACCTGTCCAAGTCTTTGGCCCCCTTAAGCTCCTCCTTGTACCTGTCCAGTACGGGCACCCTCACCTTGCCCTGGGACCAGAGCTTGAACAGGACGTCCCTCACCCCCTCCCCGTACCTCTTAACCAGGGTGGCGTAGGTGAGGCTACCCCTCTCCCTGACCAGCTCCAGAACTCTTGACTCCATGTCCTCAGTTATCAAGGGGACCTTTCTCTCCCTGATGACGTCCATCTGCTTCAGCCACTCGATGAAGGCCTTAGCCTCCGTCAGGGAGACCTTAACTCCCAGGGCCTTCAGCGCCTCCCTGAGGCTTTGAGGGGTTAGAGGCACCATTTTGAGGGAGAGCAGGCTCACCGCCTCCTTGACCTTGTAGTCGTTGAACATCACCGCTTTGAGGGACTCCTGGAGGCTATCAAGGGTTGAGGGCCTTCCCACCTTCTCCTTCAGCCATGAAGCTGTCTTCACGTACTTGTCAGCGGTCCTCCTGCTCACCCCAAGGAGCTTGGCCACGGACCTCTGGTCCGGCTCCTCCAACCTGACTAGCACCTTGTACAGCTTGCTCAAGGGTAAGGGATAGAACGTCATTCTCTCGCCCCTATTGAACCGGCCGTCGTCGTCCTTCCGGCGGTCATACCGCCGTCAATTACGAAGACGGCTCCAGTTATATAGCTGGCCCCCTCGGAGGCTAGGAAGTGTATTAGCCTGGCCACCTCTTCAGGGGAGGCTATCCTCTTGAGGGGCACCAGTTGAGCGAACTCCCTCATCCTCTCCTCGCTGCCAGCTATTCCCCTCAGCATAGGCGTGTCTGTAAGGCCAGGGGCCACTACGTTGACCCTTATACCTCTTGGAGCTAACTCCAAGGCCAAAGCCCTTGAGAAGGCTATCACACCAGCCTTGGAGGCGCAGTAGGCCGTGCCCCTGGGGTAGGGGCTCACCCCCGCCGTGGAGCTCACGTTTATTATGACGGAGCCCTCCCCCATGTAGGGCAGGGCCGCCTTCGTGACCAGGAAGGTGCCGGTCAGGTTCACCCCAATGACCTCGTTCCACTCCTCCAGGCTGAAGGACTCCAGGTTGCCTCCCCTGTAGACTCCAGCTGCGTTTACCAGGACGTCGATCCTGCCTTCCCTCTCCCCCACCTCCCTAACTATTTGCGTTATGCTGGGGTCGCTCACGTCTCCTCTAATATACGTGAGCCCCCGCTTCTCCGCGCTTCTCCCCTTCTCCTCAGACCTGCCTATCACGAAGACCTTGTCCCCTTCTTTCCTGAAGAGGAGGGCTGCTTCAAATCCTATTCCCGAGGTACCCCCGGTTATTAGGATCACTCTAGGCATGATAACCCTTAACATTGAGCGCCCAATCCAAAAAAATATGCCTCTAGAGGGACTGAGGAAGAGCGAATTCCTCAAGCCTTTAGGTTTTCACAGGGTCGACCTGAGCAGTCCTCCGTCTACAGGTATTAGAGCCCCATTAACGTAGCTGGCCCTCTCGCTGGCTAAGAAGGACACAACGTCTCCTAGCTCCTCTGGCCTACCCATCCTCTTCAGCGGGATTTCCTCCGCTGATTCCCTTTCCGCCTCCTCTAGGCTGACCCCTTTTTCCTCAGCTTTAGCCCTTAAGAATTCCATCTGTCTTTCTGTCATGAAGTGTCCCGGAAGAACTGCGTTCACATTCACCTCCGGAGCCAGTTCCCTAGAGAGTACCTTCACTAGCCCGGCTAACCCCATCCTGACTGTGGTTGATAGTGGAATGTTCTCGTAAACCTCTTTTATGGCCACTGAGGTTATGTAGACTATTCTCCCCCAACCCCTCTCCTTCATTCTGTAACCAAACAGCCTCGATAGCCTAACGGCACTCATTAAAAGGAGGTCAAAGGAGTTGTACCAGTCCTCATCCCTGAGCTCTGGAAACCTAGCTACTCTCGGTCCTCCATAGCTGACCACTAAGATTGAAGCCCCTCCTAGCTCTTCCGCCCTTTTAAACAGGGATTCCACGTCCTCCTTCCTGGTAACGTCTGCTCTAAAGGTGTAGACTTCCCCAAAAGACGATAGCTCTTCCTCTGCTGCCTTCAGGTTCTCCTGACTCCTGGAAGCTATGAGAACCTTGGCTCCCTCCTTAAGTAGGGATCTAGCACATTCCTTGCCCAGGCCCTTACTTCCGCCAGTCACCACAGCCAGCTTGCCGGTTATCCCTAAATCCATAGTTTAAGAGGGAGCATTTACAATAAAGACTTTATTCAGAGGGTGCCTGAAATTTGGATGAGGTGCTCACGCCTACTCATATCACTCTTACCATTGGTGTTGCTAACCCCTTACTTATTGGTGGGAAAGCCCCTTATACCCGAGAGGGAGTACGTCATCAGGTTCGGCTACCTGGGCCTTGACAAGCCCGTCTCAGTGAGGTCTGGGCCTGACGGTGAGCTTTACGTTTACGGGTTAACGGAAGCCTTCAAATACGAGCTCCAGAGGCAGGCTTTCATGGTGAGAGTTGATAAGGGGTTGAGTTGGCAGCTGATCTTCGGGTCAAAGTTCTCCGAGGAGCCCGTGGACATGTACGTTTCGATGGGTAAAGTTTACCTCTTCGGTAACGTTGAGGGGAGCTGTTCCTACCCTTACATGATGGTGGTGAGCAGGGATGGCAAAGTAGAGCTGGCCAAGAAGGTTGGGGACTGCACCAAGGTGACGGGCGTTCACGTCTACGCCGGTCAAATATACCTGGCCGGAGTCATAAAGGGAAAGGGCTTCGTGACCAGGGTTAATGAGAAGAGGGTCGTGTGGACCAAGCTATTGGACTTCACACCTTCTGTCGTGCGCTATTCCATGGGCTACGTCTACGTCTCCGGAACGGTGGACGGTAAGTTGCACCTGGTTAAGCTAACCGCAGACATAGGTAAGGTGATGTGGGCCGTCAGGGTTGGCGCCAACTACGAGCTTGAGGTGAAGGACGTCGAGCCGGCTGACGGGGTCTATCTGGTGGGCTCCTACAAAGGAGTTCACGGGCTCCTGATCAAACTGACCCGCTTGGGGTCCTTAGAGTGGGCCAAATACCTTGAGTCCTCCGGCGAAATAAGGGCTGCCAGGAAGTCAGGCCTTCTAAAGGTCATGGGCAAGTCGGTCGACGGTAAGTGCTGGCTAGCGCAGTTCGAGGGCTCTGGTCAGGCTGACTGGTACGTGGCCTGGGGCGGCGTCGACTGTCACGACCTTGCCCTGAAGGGAGGGTACGCTTACCTAGCCGGGGTCAGCGAGGGTCAAGGGATTTCAGGAAGGCCCTTCTACATAAAGCCCCTGGACCTCAGGGTGAGCGTCAAAAACCTTGACTTGAAGTTGAAGGATGCCCGCCTTTCCTTCGACGAGCTCAAGTTCGAGTACAGAGACAGGGGCCTGAAGGAGGGAAGCTACGACCAAGACGTACTGTTAATAAGGCTTAAAGTCGGGATGAACAAGCCGTCCGACTTCTGCAGCCTCACCTTCAACGAGTTCCCCCGGTTATTCAGGTATTACGCCGTCTCAGTCGATGAGGAGATGAATAAGCCCCAGCTCTCCGAATTTAAGGGATCCGGAAGGAAGGAGGACAGCTACGTCGTGGCGCTGGGTGGGCCCATGATAAACAAGGAGCTGAGCTGGGAGAGTTACGGGGTCAAGTTCTTCTCTAAGGGGGGCCATTACGCTGGCTTCACCTTTAGGGGTGTGGACTACGTAGCTGAATACGGCAGGAGGGACTACGCCGTGATAATTTACGACTGCGACTCCATGAGGGTGTGGGTTGGAGGAATAACTAGGTTCGGCACCAGGGCGGGGCTCCTCTGGCTGCTCAGGAATCCTGATTACGTGGCTGAGAAGGGGCTCGTCCTGGTGAAGTGGGAAGGGAATGGCGTCGTGGAGGAGTGGCAGGTAACCAGGGTTTACCCGTGAGGTGAGCGCTTGACAGCCCACTTCATGTTGGCTCCTTTTCTGCTGGACTATCCCAGGTCAGGGGAAGGAGCCGAGTTTTTAGCTCTGCTCTCCTACGTTGAGGAGAAGAGGAAGAAGAGAGGTTTTCTAAGCGGAGGTGAAGAGCTCATAGAGTACGTCGGGAAGGGGCACCTCCACGTGAGGGCCTACAGGGGAGAGGGCTTCTCCCTGCTCTACGATCCTGAGTGCAGGTTCCTCTACTCCCTCAGGTTAGCCCCCCTGGAGGAGCTCAAAATATTCGAGAGCTGGGCTTTGAACCCACTTGTGCAACCCCCTAGAGTTAGGAGGAGGGAAGTGAGGGTCCCGGGGCTGGTACACCCCTCTTTGGCCGACTTGTTAAGGGCTGGCAGGGAGGGATCCCTTGAAAGGCCTTCTGATGACTGCTTAGACAGCATCTTGGGGATGTTGGAGGGGCTAAAGCCGGAAAGGCTTGAAGAGGAGATCAAGGAGATTAGGGAGATTAAGATGAGGGTTGAAGGGGTTGCAGCACCTTTGAAGGCGTTGGAGCTGGTCAAACAGGGTAAGGGGGGTAGGGCAAGGGATAACCTCAGCACGGTGAGGTTCGCTTTGTCTAGGGAGGAAGAGGCTAGACAGGAGTTGATAGAGGCCCTCTCACCCCCTCTGGTGGAGGGGGCCGTTCCCTACTACGTGGTCAGGACTAGAGGGGCTAAGAGGAGAACCTTCGTAGTTTCTGCCCTTAAGTTCAGGGGCAAGGACGTGGGGTTCCGGGTTAAAGGCCTCCTGGGAAGGTTTGACTCACTCTTCGAGGAGTCCAGATTCACCCGATTAATCTCATCGTCCCTTAAGGTTGAGGAGGCGGGCCCCAACCTACTGGACGGGATTGACCAGGAGGAGGTCATTGGCGAGTTCGCCCTAGTACAGGAGGAAGTGGGCGTGAACTACAAGTACCTGGACTCAGTAATTTACCTGCTCAACAGGTCAAGGGGAGGGTAGTGTGGAAGCTTATAATGGCTTTTACCTTCTTGCTCTTCACGTCCCTAGCCAGAAACGTGAGGCAGTGGCTATTAACGTCGTTGACCTTCTCGCTGACGGCGATATGGTTCATCGACTTGGGTTTCCCAGGGTTCGCCTCTCTAGTTGCCTCTTTAATCGCCTTGGCCTCGTCAACCAGCCTGCTGAGGAGGGACGTCATGACAGAGGAGTTCAGGAAATTCTTCAGGGGGTTAACCGCTCGAGAGAGGGCGCTGGCTTCTCTGTTAGTGGCTCCTCTCTTTGAGGAGGTGGTGTTTAGGGGCCTGGTACTGGGCGGGCTCCTGCCTTACTTGGGAGCCCACTTAGCCCTGTTAGTTAGCTCCCTGCTGTTCACGGTAATGCACATAAAATCCGTTAAGGTGATTTACCTACCCATAGTTTTAGGGTATGGACTCATCCTAGGATATTGTTACCTGTTAGAAGGCCTTCTATCTTCGTTGCTAGCCCACCTGGCCATCAACCTGCCCTCAACGCTCTGCTCATATAGAAGCGGCGATCTGTAAGGGGGGATACCATGAATTTACTCAGGTTGGTGGAGGAGTTTCAGAGGAACGAGATAACCGAGTATCACGTTTACATGAAGCTGGCCAAGAGGGCCAAGGGGAAGAACAGGGAAGTGCTTGAGAAGATAGCCAGGGACGAATTAAGGCATTACAACATGCTTAAAGAGTACACAAAGAAGGATCTCCAGCCTAACAGGTTCAGGATCTTCATTTACTCCCTGCTCTCCTTGATATTCGGCATCACCTTCACAATCAAGCTTATGGAGAGGACCGAGGAGATAGCTCAGGAGGGCTACGAGCTAATCAAGAGGGAGCTCCCCTACGCTGAGCAACTAATTAGAGAGGAGGAAGGGCATGAGGAAGAGCTGGCAAGGTTGATAGAGGAGGAGAGGGTAGAATACGTCGGCTCAATGGTTTTAGGTTTGAATGATGCCTTGGTGGAGCTCACCGGAGCGTTGGCAGGCCTTACTTTTGCCCTTCAGGACCCCCTAATCATAGGAGTTGCAGGCCTGATAACTGGGATAGCCGCCAGCCTGTCCATGGCCTCCTCTGAGTACCTATCAAGGAGGTCTGAGGGGGAGAAGAACCCCGTCAGGGCCGCCATCTACACAGGAGTGGCTTACATACTCACGGTGCTTCTGCTAGTGGCTCCTTACTTCATGATGGAGAGCCCGTTCACGGCCATGGCCCTAATGCTTGGGGCGGGGATCCTGATAATAGGCGCCTTCTCGTTCTTCGTCTCTGTGGTGAAGGAGCAGCCTATGAGCAGGATGTTCCTGGAGATGGTAGCCATGAGCCTGGGCGTCGCTGTCATATCCTTCCTAGTGGGGTGGGTGGCCAGGTCCGCCTTCTCCATCGAGATATAGTGTGCACAATACCACAAATTATTTTATAAAGGTGTGCACAATATCCTCGATGAGAGCTGCGGTGGCGCTTCTGGTGCTTCTGCTATCCTCCACAGGAGTTAATGTTGTGGTGACCTTTCCCAGCCTCGCTGAGGACGTTAAGCTGCTGGCGTGCAGTCAGGACAGGGTAACCTCGTTAGTTCCCAGGGGGGTGGATCCTCACAGCTATGAGCTAAGGCCTGAGGACGTCTCAACCCTGAAGGGGGCTGATCTGATAATATCGACTGCCCACACACCATTCGAAACGTCCATCAGGAAGCTGGAGCTGGGGGCCGAGCTCCTGGAAATCCCGTCGCTGGTAATGATTAGGGAAAATCCGGTCACGGGGAAGCCCAACTACCACATGCCCGTATATGATCCCCAGAACTACATACTCTTCATGGAGTCTGTGAAGTCAGTCATGTCCAAGTTGAACCCGGGGTGCAGGGACGAGTACGAAGCCAGGTACAGGGAGGTGAAGTCCAGGGTTGAGTCTTTAATTAACAGGGCCAGGTCCTTAAACCTGTCCATGAACGCCCTGGCCACGACTCCACTGGTCCAATACGCCGTGGAGTGGACGGGCATAAAAGTTAGGTACCTGATACTGAAGGAGGCCGGCGTGCCGGCGACCCCTCAGGACTTAGCTAGGGCCAAGAGAGCCGCTCAGAGGGGTGAGATACAGGTGGTCGTGCTCATGGAAGGGGAACCTGAGCAAATAGAGGAGAAGGCCCTAGAGATAGCCAAGGAGTACGGGTTACCCTACTTCAAGGTCCCATCCCCCCTGAAAGCTGAACCGATCCCTGACAAGCTGGAAGAGATACTGAACAGGGTTCAGAGCATGAAGAGGGAGGAAAAGAAGGGTTTAACCGATCCCCTAACCATCGTCGGGATGCTGGCCTTCATGGCAGTTATACTCGTGGCCCTTTGGAGGTTGAGCCGCGATTAATTTATGGTTCACTAGATGATTTTGAGGGTTTAGCGCTACCAGGCCTTAGAAGCCCCTTTTTCTAGAGTTCTCAAGCAAAGGCCTGACGGGACAGACCTGGAACTCCCCCTTCGACTAGCTGGGGACGCTTTCAGCACTGCACTATGGACTCCTTGCCCCAGATCTTGAGGCGATCTCCACTTTCAAGCTTCATGAGGACCCCCAGGCCTTATCCTGACCCCGTTAAAGGCCTCCATCCCCCCTCGAGGGACCAGCCCTCGCTGGTCTTGTGGAGGTAGGCCTTGCCTTTCCCAGAGGCGTTGAGGTCCTCCGAAACCCTGTAACCACAAGCCCACTATCACCTCCAGCCTGATGTCTTATCTAAGTCCGCTACTGCCGGCGACAAGAGCGCATAGCTACTAGACCAAGTAACTCCTATAGTCCCTACCCACGGTCACGTTCACTGTTCTCTCGTCCACAATTACCCCCTTTTTTAACGCATAATAGCTCATCCTGTCAGACTCGTTACTTCCTCACCTAACGCTATAAGCTAGCGACATGCCTGATGCACGAAAAGTAAGGCGTAAGCTGGCCATTAAAAGATCCCCTTCTGTGGAGTTGAAGGTTCCTTTTCTTTATAGGACGTCAGAGACCTTCTATAACAGGCCTTATTAGCAGCGCCCTCGTTTTTACTGTAGGCCTCCACAGAATTGTTAACATTAAACTATTTCTACACATGATGATCCTCCTTGCAGTTAAGACTTAACAGCTTTTAGTTAGCGTGTACTCTCCCGTCCAAGAGCGTACAGCATCGGCAGGAGATCCAATAAAGACCCTCCTGTCGTGTCTCCTTTATAAGCGAAGATGGTACTTATAGCAAGATGAAGGCCAGAGTCTGCCTATTACTATTACTCCTGTTAACCCCCCTCGGCCTATCAGGAAGTTTCAGGAGGACCATCTTCTTCGAGAGCTTTGACTCCTTCGACTTGGGGGTTACGCCCCCAGGTTGGGAGCTCTGGGAAGGCTCAACTGCCGAGGTGAGCGATTCCACAGCCTACTCCCCGCCTAAGTCGTTTAAAGTGGATTCCTCCACGGTCGCCAGGAGGATCGGCCTAGAGGACGCTGACAAGCTGGGAGTTGTGGCCAGGGTTTACCCCTCCAGCGGTCCAGTCCTGCTGGGATTTGCTAAAAACGATGGTACTGTAAAGTGGATCGCCTACCTTAAGTTCGACTCGGGAACGGCCACCTGCGGGGGGAAGGGGAGCTTCTCCTACTCTGCTGCTAGGTGGTACCAGGTAGAGGTGGTCCTAGACCTCCCCTCGGGCAGGTATTGGTGCTACGTGGACGGTGAATACGTGGGGCTTCAGATGACGCCTGAGCCCTACACCCTAGAAGGCCTCGCCTTGAAGTCCAACGGGGCCTCTTACTTCGACGACGTTGAAGTTTACAAGATAGTTCCTTCCAGCTTCCTAGCTGAGGTCTGGGTTGACAGGGGATGCGGATCTACTTACAGGACAGGAGAGCCTATCGAAGTTAGGGTGAGAGTGAACAAGGACGCTAGGGTGGAGGTCTGGGAGGAGTTCGAGAACGGGACCACCAGGCTCATAGCAGGCTTCAACGCCAGAGCTAACGTGGAGTATTCCTTCACTGGCTCGCTTAAGGGAAGCGGATACAGGCGTTTCGTGGTAAAGGCCTGGTCTAATGACGCTGAGTACTCAGAGAACAGCTGCTTCATAAGGGTTGAAGAGGTACCTGTGAAGCCCGTGGCCATAGTAAAGGGGGAGAACGGGAGGGTAGGTAAGAAGGTATACCTGGACGCCAGCAAGAGCTACGACCCGGACGGCAGGGTCGTGGAGTACTACTACGACTTCGGGGATGGAAACACTTACGGATGGACCAGGGAGAGCGTGGTCTCCCACGTTTACGTCAAGCCTGGCGTCTACTTCGTCAAGGTGAAGGTCAGGGACAACGACGGGCTTGAGAGCGATTGGAGCGACCCCTTTAAGGTCGTTATATCCCCTGAGAACAGGCCTCCTGTAGCTTCGATCACCTCAAACCTCACCAAGGCCAGGGTGGGTCAGAAGGTATACCTGGACGCCAGCAAAAGCTACGACCCGGACGGGGACGAGTTGGAGTACTACTACGACTTCGGTGACGGCGTCACCTATGGGTGGACGGCCTTCCCTGCGGTGAGGCACTCTTACAGGGCTCCCGGGAACTACACAGCCAAGGTTAGGGTCAGGGATGAGGAGGGGCTCGAAAGCGATTGGGCCTACCTGACGGTTCAAGTGATTAACGAGAGGCCAAAGGCCTTCATCGACGAGGTCCCCGGAACCGCTGAAGAGGGGGAGGAGGTAACCCTGAAGGGCCACGGGACGGACCCTGATGGCGGTCGAATAGTCAGGTACGAGTGGCGCTCTAACTTGGACGGGTTCCTGGGGTCAAGTCAAGAGGTTAAGGCTTACCTCAGGCCTGGAGTCCACGTGATCTCCTTTAGGGTTATGGACGACGAGGGAACCTGGTCGGATTGGGTCACGGCTAGGTTGGAGGTTAAGGGTAAGGTTCAAACCGTTAGGGTCACGATCACCCACACCAAGGTGGAGAGGGAAACTGTCGTTGAGAGAGGGGTCGAAAGAGGCGAAGAGAGAGGAAGGGGAGGGATAAACTTGCTTCCGCTCGCCTTAATGGCCGTACTGCTCGTGGCCTTGGTAGCCCTCCTCCTCAGGAGGGCTTCTTCATCAAGGCCTTAACCTTCTCCCTGTAGGAGTAGAGCAGGTGCCCCGTTATCACGGCTATTATGAGCACTAGGATAGCTCCCATAGCCGCCGTCACTGGAACTCCCTCAGCTGAAGGAGCCTGTACGCCCGCTGCAGGTCTAGTCGGAGGTGGCACTGGCTTAGGCTGGGGTTGAACGGAAGGCTTCACCACCGTGTACTTTATGGCCGCCTTGTCCGAGTTGCCCGCCTCGTCAAACACCTGGACTACCGCTTGGAAGTTTCCCTGCTTCATCGCCTTAAATGAGTACTTAAGTTCCGTGGTGTTCGCCTCGAACTTCCCGTCCCCGTCCAGATCCCAAAGGACGTAAGCTATCTTCCTGTCGTCCGAGCTCTTGCTAGCATCCAGAGTTATTTCCTCTCCTAGCTTAGCCGTCTGCGGTTTAACTGTTAGCTGGACTTTGGGAGGCGTCTTGTCTATGAAGAAGCTGGCCGTCCTGTTCACGGCGTTGCCGGCGTCATCTTCAGCCTCCACTATCACGAAGTACAGGTCTTCTGTGTACCCCTCGGCCTTGAGAAAGTACCTATCCACCCCTTGAAGTTCAGCCACCTCCTTAATCGTGCCGTTGGGGAACCTGACGAATACCCTAAAGTCCAGGGACTGATCCAGGTCGTCGCTCGCTTCCCAGATCACTGGCACCTCCTTCGAGTACGAGCTCCCGTTCACTGGACTGACGATGTTTAAAGAAGGAGGACTTTCATCTATTTTAGCCAGATCAGGCTTAACCACCACTTTTATGGCCTTTTTAGCCTCTTTACCTCCTGCTCCCTGAAGTACGAACTTGAGCTTGTAGTAGCCCGGGGACAGGTCCCTGACGTCCCACCTGTACTCAACCCGGTCGAACCAGTCGGTGGTCTTGTTGAGCACGACCTTCCACCTCTCCTTCTCGACTCTAGTGTACATCACCACAAGCCTGGCCGGCTCGAAGGCGTTGTTCCTAATGCTGGCCTTTATCTCGAAGAAGTCGTCTGACCCCTCCCCAGGCCTAGGGGATATCACCCTAAGCTCGGGGTTCGGTAATGAGAACCTTACTGTAACCTTCTCCTCTGTCTTGTTTTTGGTGACGTTTACCTCCTCCGGAGGCAGGACTATCTTGACCCAGGTCTCGTTCTTTACCATGTTTCCGGCTAGGTCGTAAAGCCACATGGCCAAGTCTACCTGTTGACCGGGGTAGAACTGTTTTGTGGAGAGGTTGAATTGAACGACCCCGTAAACTTCCATGCTCTTGGTCACTGGCTCCCAGTCCCTTCCCTCGCCCCTCATCTTTATCGTGATCCTGCAGACCTCAGAAACCTCATCCGTCACGTTCAGGGTCAGGTTTATGGGCTGGCCTACCGGAACTTCTTCACCTTCCTCAGGGGAAATAACCTCCACCTTGGGGGGCTCCCTATCCAGGTAGAACAGGGACTTCCCCTCAACCTTGTAAGACTCCTCCGAGGTGGTCAGGGAGGCGAGGACGCTCACCTCGTAGGGACCGTCATCAGCGTTGGTTGCGTCCCATACGACGCTCCTCAACACGTTAGCCGTCTCTACAGCGTGTTTCAACAGCTTGTAGTTACCCCCCTTTCCAACCCTCACCCTGACGTTGACCAGCTCGCTTCCAGTGTAGAACACCTTGTAAGCTATGGTGACGTTGCTCTTGTTAAGGTACTGGCCGTCTGTTGGAGATATTATTATGACCGATAACCTTGAGCCGGCTCCCGTGTTGGAAGGCCTGAAGACTGAGCCCTCTAAGGCCTTGACTACGCCGTCCACCTTGACTACCAGTTCAAGCAGGCCGTCGCCGTCCACGTCTCCGGCCGCTGGTAGGGGGGTGGTACTCCCTAAGTCCACGAACCAGTCAACCTTATTGGAGATGAGGTCTACGGCCATGAGCCTACCGTCAGAACAACCGAAGACCGCCTCTAGATGGCCGTCGTCGTCGAAATCAGCTATGACAGGACCTGAGGCGAACGTCCCATTGGTGCTTATGGAAGTGAAGGTGTAGTCGTCCAGGAAGAGCTTGAACACCTTCCCATCAACCCCTCCCATTATCGCTACAGGCCTTCCCGACACTTCAGCGTACCCTATGTTTGACCCCACGCCGGAGGTGGAGAGGCTTTTCTCGTCCAGGGTGGCTCCATCGCTCAGCCTGAGAATAGCGACCTCTCCGGCGGAGTTGGCTACCACCACTTTGTTCTGGGAGGGGATCACCAGGGGCGAGATTTCCGTGTTGCTGGAGCCGAACTTGGCGTGCCACAGGTAATTCCCGTTCTGATCTAAGGCGAGAAGGTACCCGTTGTAGGAGAGGAAGAGCAGGTAGTATGTGCCCCCGTAAGCCGCTCCGGCCACCGGGGCCTTAAACGCCTTTGGGGCCTCCGACTCGGGGACCCCTGCGCTCAAAGCTAAAAAGGTGAGGTTCACGTTCCACGTGTCGCCAGCAGCTGGTGGATCAAACCTATACGCCATAGCTTTGTAAGTAACCAAAACCATTTCGTCAGCCCCATCGCCGTCTAAATCGTCCACTAAAGGAGGGGAGTTCACGCTGCCCTCTAAGTTAGAGCTTTGCCAAGACAGGCCGCCGTCGTGGTCGAACACGTAAGCTTTAGTGTAGGACGCCGCGTACACGTCCAACTTCCCATCGGAGTTGTAATCCCCAAGAGAAGGGTGGGCCCCCGTGTAAGAGTTTATCCCGGCCGCTATCAGCTTTTGCTTGACGCTCCCGTCGGATCCATTTATAACTACAGGAACAGTGTTCTCATCCAGGGCTATAACTGCTGTGAAAGTTCCCCAGTCGGCTATCAGCGGTTGAGACGCAAAACCGGAGCCTGTAGGCGATGAAGCGGTCCACTTTGTTTTAGGCATCTGCGTATCCTCTTCAGGCATGTCCCCGGATCCCATCACGTAGCCCGTCCTCTGAACGTCGTACCTGAACTTGGGCCAGGAGGTAACGAGCAAAGTAGTTGAGGAGATCACAAGTAGTAGGAGCAACAGCAATTTACCCCTCATGGGCCTCACTTTAACCCCCTAAGCATCAATTAAAATATGATTCGCGGCTTTCAGATGTAATAGAGGTGTCGGTTTGAGGTTAAAGGTTAAGGAGTACGAGGGAGACCTCCTCTTGAAGCCAGGTGCTGTGATAGAGCCTGAAAACCACACAGCCATCGTCAGGGGTGAGGTGGTTGGCGAGGGAGATGTTAAGGTAGAGGGAAGGCTCAAGGCCAGGTCTGTCAGGTGTAAGAAGCTGGTGGCCGATGGACTCGAGGCCGATCGGGTGGTTTGCGATCACCTTCTAGCCAAGGAAGTGTCTGCCAAGGAGGTTATCGTTAAAGATGCCTTGGGGGAGGTACTCACTGCCAACAGATTGGTCAGCAGGGGTCCAATCAAGGTAAAACACCTCTCAGCCGTGCAAGCTGAGGTGGGAGGTTCCCTGGAGTCCATAACCTTGGAGGCGGATACCCTTAACGTCAGGGGGAGCCTCAGGGCTTTGAAGGCCAAGGTCAGGAGGGCAGAAGTCAAAGGGAGCTTGGCCGTCGAGGAACTCTCCTCGGACGTTCTGAAGGTAGATGGGTCGGCTGAACTCGGCGACGGGAGCTACGTGAAGTCTTGCTTAGTTAGAGGTACTTTAAGGGTGTCAGGGAACGTCAGGCTGGATGAGTGCTTCTCCAGTATCGTGAGGGTGAGTGGCAACCTGTACGCTAAGACGCTCAAAGTGAAGGACGCCTTGAGGGTGATCGGCTCGTTGAAGGCTGAAAAGCTCGTGGTGAACTACCTTAGGGTGGACGGCTCGTTGAAGGCTTCAAGCTTAGAGGCTCTGGGCGGAGGAAAGGGTCTCTTAGAGGGGGACGTGGTGAATATCTATGGCAGGGCCGATAGAGTCTCTGGGAGGGTCGTCAACCTGGTTAAAGCCTCAGTTAACGAGGTTCAGGGGGAGGTGGTGAAGCTAGAAGGTTCAAGGGCGAAGTTAGTCAAAGGAGTGGAGGTAGAGGTCAAGGACAGCATCGTTGACAGAGTTGAGGCTGAGAGAGCTTACATCATCTCTGGAAGGGTGAAGGAGCTAGTGGCCGAGAGCTACTTGGTGGGGGAGAGGGCTAAGGTGGACAGAGCCCCCTCACCACGAAATTAACTCCCATGTATCGATTCTCTCCTATTCCGCAAGCTTTCTTACCTATCTAGATAGAGCCTCAACGACAAACGTAGTATAAACCAAAGTTGAGAGTTGCCCAGCTCGTTTATTACTAACCCGGGTTAGTTACTAACCGGGGTTATATGTACTTCACTCAAGAGCCCAAGACTAGGAGGGAGGACTTCTTCGACATGGACGAAGCCCTAAGGGAGTTCCAGAGGTACGTCAGGGTCAGCAAGCTCACCTTGGTGACAGGCCTAAGGAGGTACGGGAAGACCTCCCTAATACTGACCGGTTTAAATGAGATGGGCGAGGATTACGTCTTCCTGGACTGTAGGCTCCTTCCAGCTGGCATGATATCCGTAAAGGACTTCCTGAAGCTCCTGATAGCCCAGGCAAGGGGAAAGGTTAGGGCCGCCTTGATGCGAGTGGAGGAAGTCAGGCTAGCTGGGCTGGGGGTAAGGGTGAGGCCCTCCTACGAAACTCTATTGGAGGCCCTTAAAACCATTGAAGGCAAGGTCCTCGTGCTGGACGAGGCTCAGGAGCTTAGGAGGTCGAGACATCGTTTTGATAAGCTCCTAGCCTACATATACGATCACTTGAACGTGAGGCTCGTCGTTTCGGGATCTCAAATAGGTTTGCTTCACAAGTTTCTAAGGTTAGAGGACCCCGAAGCCCCGCTGTTCGGCAGGGCTTACGCTGAGGTCAGGGTTCCTCGCCTCACCAGGGAGCTCTCCCTGGAGTTCTTGAGGGAAGGTTTTTCACAGCACTCGATAAGCCCTGAAGAAAGGTTGTTAGAGCTAGCGGTGGACTCCTTCGATGGGATAATTGGCTGGCTCTCTTACTTCGGCTACGCCTCAGTTATGAGGGGGGAGTTAAGCGAGAAGTTGGTTATGGAGGTGGTCAGGATGGCCTCCAGGCTGGCGCTATCCGAGTTCAACCACGCGGTTCAGGGGGAGAGGTACGGGGAGGTGATGAGGATAGTCTCCCTGCTTGGTAAGGCTAGGTGGGGGGAGGTGAAGAGAGGGGTGGAGGCCAGGCTCGGCAGGATTCCAGACAAGAGCTTAGCTAAGGTTTTGAGGAGGCTGGTCGACATGGGCTTCCTGGAGAAGGTGGAGGGGGCTTACAGGATCCCAGACCCTGTGCTGGCCCGCGCATTCAGAGAAGCGGACTGACTAGGCTTATCCCAGATTCAGTCACCTTGACCAGCCCCTTAGGCGTTAGTTTGAGCTCAGGTATGACTGAAAGGGCTAGGAAGGAGAGCTCCATGAAGGGATCCTCCCTAATCCCTCCAACTGACCTGTAAGCCCTTATTAGCTCCTCCTCTCTGGCCGCCACCTCCTCGGCGCTCAGGTCGGACATTATGCCCCCCACAGGCAGGGGGAGGGTAACCAATACCTCGCCGTCCTTCACCACTGTCTGGCCACCTCCAACCCTTGCCAGCTCCTCTACGGCCAAGAGCATGTCCTTCTCGTTAGAGCCAGCGACCACCAAGTTGTGGCTATCGTGGGCCACTGTGCTAGCTATTGCTCCGGTGAAGGAGAAGCCCCTGACGAACCCCTTGCCTACATGACCAGTTCTCCCATGTCTCTCCACCACAGCGAGGTGGTGCTCTCCTCTAACGAACCCTTCCCTGACTGGCAGCTCCTCCACCAACTCCTTGGTTATCAGGGAGCCTGTAAGGCCTATTACCCTGGCCCTCACTACCTCCCCCTCGGCCCTTATAAGGAAGTCCTCAGGCTTGAGAGGTGGGACCTTCATCACCCCTATCCTCCTGGGCTTCGACGCCTTGAACAAAGGTTTGCCGTCCTTGGCCACTAGCTTTCCTCCCACGTAAACCCTTGAGACCTGGAAGGACCTGAGGTCTTTAACCACGGTCAGGTCAGCCAGCCTGCCTGGGGCTATCCCGTCAAGCTCGTAGAGCCTGAACCTCTCGGCCACGTTAATCGTCACCGCTTGAACTGCCTTAACTGGGTCCATGCCCTCCTCCACGGCCCTCCTCAGGAGGTGGTCCACGTGCCCGTCCTTAAGGAGGCTTGAGGCAGACCTGTCGTCGGTCACCAAGAGGACCCTCCTGGTGTGAGGGATCCCTTTTACTATACCCATGTCCCTGGAGGCGCTCCCCTCCCTGACCATGACGTACATTCCCTTCCTAAGCTTCTCCAGGGCCTCTTCAGCCGAGGTGGACTCGTGATCCGACTCAACCCCCCTGAAGAGGTAGAGGCAGAGGTCAAGGCCCTTCAGCTTGGGTGCGTGCCCGTCCACGGGCAGGCGCCTCTCCCTGCTGGCCCTTATCCCTTCAATGAGGTTAAGATCACCTTCTATGACTCCGGGGAAGTTCATGACCTCTCCCAGACCATAGGAACTCTCCAGCAACGTTTTAACGTCCTCAGGGGTGATTTCATGGGGGGACTCCTCAAAGGGAGAGGCTGGGACGCAGGAGGGAACCATTAGGTGTACTCTGAGGGGGACTTCCCTTGAACTTTCCAACATGTACTTGAAGCCCTCAACCCCGGCCACGTTAACTATCTCGTGTGGATCCGCGAAGACCGAGGTGGTGCCGTGGGGGACGACGGCCCTTGCGAACTCCTGAGGCGCCAGCTTGCTGCTCTCTATGTGTACGTGCCCGTCCTTAAATCCGGGGAGTATGAGCTCCACGTGAACCTCTTCCCTAGCCTGGACCCTCTCGCCGACGCAGAGTATCCTGTCGCCTTTGATGGCCACGGGGCCCTCTAACACCTCGCCCGTGTATACGTTAAGGTACTCGCCGTGAAGTAAGAGGTCGGCGATCATCCAGTTATCTGGAAGGGAGAGCTATTAAAGGCTCAGGATCGAGCAGACCAGGGTCATCCTGAGGAACTCCAGGATGCCGTGGGCCTTGACGCTTAGCCTGGGTTGGAGTACCCTGCTAAGGACGTCAGCTAATAGAACGAGGCCCTTAACCCCTATGTAAACCCCTACTAGAGTTTGCAACGTCAACAGGGCCTTAAACAGCAGAGAAATGCGCTTATTCTCCCCAAGCACCCTTAGAGCTGCCTGAGAAGTTGCTGTAGCGGTGTAAACCACTGGAAAGAGGGTCATCCAGTTAACAGGCTCGACGCTGAGCAGGTAGGCTGAGCTGTGAAGGGCGACCATCGAGCTGCCCAGCACAGTTGACCAGTGGGTCACCTCCCTCCCCCCTCTGGTCGCGGGGAACATGGCGGCCAGCAGGGCTAAGAATGCAGGTACAAGGAGGAATACCCGTTGAAGCGGAATTAGAAGGAGGTAAGCGAACACGGGTGGGACAGCCCACATTAAGCCGACAAGGTCCCTCCTTGCTATTGCCCTCTGCACAGGTTCAGCAGATATCAGGACCAGAAGGGAAGCTATGAGCGCCGGCCTTACGCCGACACTTCCCAAAGCGTACACCAGTGTTGCGAACCACACAGATATTAGGCCACTTTGCTTAGGGATTCCTGACATTAACGCACCCTATATTTGCTGAAATAGTAAATAATAAACGTTGACCATTAATTCAATTTAATTTATCAGTTATTGATGTTAATAACAACAATTTAAGATTGACACCCGTAAAAATAACATCTATTTTGATGCAATGATGTGATGCGATTAGTTAGCTTGAGGTCCTGGAGGCATAGCCGCGTTTTGAAGTTGGAGTCCGTGAATCTCTGGAAGATGGACGCATACCCAAAGGAGCTTGATGAAGGGGTCTGGGAGGCCCCCTGCTGCCCTGCCCCTAATCCCATGAGGAGTTACGTCAGACGGCATATCGGCGTTTTTAGTTAGCATAATCTTGGAAGCACCTAAATAAAAATAAAATTTAACCTTTATATCGGAATTTCATTTAAATTAAATGAAGAATATGCCTTTACGAAATGAGTAAAGCCCATCTAATTTGGTACGGAGCCCAAACAGTTAATGCAATCAGCGTAACTAAAAGAAGCCTCTAAAAGAAAAGCTTTTATAAAAAAGAAGCCAGGATCGTCCCGCCGGTGATTGAAATGACAAGGACCACGTTGAACAGACCGGTGGAGTCCATAGAGGGCATAGGGGAGAAGCACTCCAGGAAGCTCCACGAGATCGGCATCTTCACGGTGGGCGACCTCCTGAAGAGGGGAGCCACCAGGAAGGGAAGGGAGGAGATAGCCAAGGCCGTTGGGGTGTCCAAGTCGGTCGTCCTGAGGTGGGTGAACAAGGCCGACCTGTTCAGGGTTAAGGGAATTGGGGAGGAGTACAGCGACCTCCTTGAGGCGGCGGGCGTTGATACTGTGGCTGAGCTCGCTCAGAGAAATCCAGAAAACCTTCATAAGAGGCTAGTGGAGGTTAATAGGATGAGAAAGTTGGTGAGGAGGCTCCCCTCCCTTAAGGAGGTGAAGAGGTGGGTCAACACCTCAAAGAAGTTGAAAAAAGTCGTTGAGTACTAGCAGGGCTCTATCGTGCTGGGAGGCTTAGTAGTCACGGCGTAGGTGACCATAGTCACTTTGTCCATTGAGCTTATCCTCTTGGCCATCCTGTCTAGCAGTTCGTGATCTGCCCTGTACCAGTCAGCGGTCATGGCGTCCTCGCTCACCACTATTCTGACGGTGACCAAGTAGCCCTCGGCCCTCGCGTCACCCTTCACCCCCACCCACTTGTCGTCTCCCACGGCGGCGAAGGCCTGCCAGACATCCTCGTAAACTCCAGCCCTCTTCAGCTCTTCCTCCACCACATGGGAGGCCTCCCTCACCACCTCCAGCTTCTCGGGGGTAACTTCGCCCATTATCCTGACCGCCAGACCAGGCCCGGGGAAGGGGTGTCTCATCACCACCTCCCTGGGCAGCCCCAGGGCGAGGCCCAGCCTCCTGACCTCATCCTTGTAGAGGAACCTGAGAGGCTCCACCAGCCTGGCCTGGAGGTTCTCGGGGAGCCCCGCCACGTTGTGGTGGGACTTTATCCTGTCGGCCCCCGGCTCGGCCCCGCTCTCTATTACGTCCGGGTATAGGGTACCCTGCACCAGGCAGTCGAAGTCCACGCCCTCTACAGCCCTGCTGAAGACCTCTATGAACTTCCTCCCTATGACCTTCCTCTTCTCCTCGCAGTCTTTGACCCCTTTGAGCTCCTTCAGAAATTCTGAGGAGGCGTCCACGTAAACAACGTCAATTCCGAGGTTCTTAAGCATGTTCACAGCCTGCTCAGGCTCTCCCTTCCTCATTAAACCGTGGTTAACCAGGACGGCGGTGAAGGGCACTTCAGAGACCCTCTTGACCACCAAGGCAGCGACCGTGGAGTCAACTCCCCCGCTGACCGCTGCGAGCACGTGCCTACAACCCTTAACCTGCTTCCTAGTCTCCTCCATCACAACTTTCATCATCTCCTCGTTTGACCAGTTCTTGGGAGCTTTGGAAAGCTTCAGGAAATTGGATAGAAGCTTCCTCCCCTTCCTTGTGTGAGACACCTCCGGGTGGAATTGAACCCCGTAGAGAGGGAGGGATTCGTGTTGAAAGGCCGCTACATACCCGTTTTCAGACCAAGCGGTCACCCTAAAGCCGGGAGGTGGTGAACTCACGTAGTCAGAGTGGCTCATCCAGACCAGCTCCTCCTCTCCCCAGCCCTCGAAGAGGGGGCCGTCCTGAACCCTGACTTTGGTGGGCCCGTACTCCCCCTTGCCCCTCTTGACCTCGCCGCCCAGTAGTTTGGCCATGAGCTGGAAGCCGTAGCATATCCCAAGGGTGGGCCTGAGTTTAAGGAGCTCCTCCGGTATCGTGGGAGCACCCTCCTGGTAGACGCTGCTGGGCCCTCCAGATAGTATGACCGCGTCTGCCTCTAGCACCCTTTCCCTGCCGGCCCTAAAGTAGGGCACCACCTCTGAGTAGGTGCCCAGGTCCCTTACCCTCCTGGATATGAGGTGGGCGTATTGCCCGCCGAAGCTTATCACCAGGACGTGCCTCATACTATCGACCTCAGGAGGCACGACACCCTCTTCACGTTCTCGTGAGTGTCCCTCCCCAAGATTTCGGGGAGCTTCAAAGTTAGGTTGTAGAGCCTATTCCAGTGCTCTCCAAGGAAGGAGTAGGAGGCTAGGTAAGCGGGGCCTCCCAGGGGTACGACGTAGAAGAACGTCTTCATGAAGGCTGCAAGCAGTAAGGCCCTGCTCTCCTCGTCGTCCCTGGACAGCCTCCAGGCCTCCCGCTCGGTCCTGCTTGCAACGCTCATCAGTGCCACCAGGGGCCTTTGGGTCTCCTGAAGTCCCCTCTCAATAAGGAAGCGGGCTACCTCGTAATCCTTGACTGCCACGGCCACCAGGTAGAGGGCCCTCAACCTGTTGTACTCCGATAGGAAGTTGAGGCACTCGCTCATCTCGAACCTGTAGTACTTCACATCCCCATGGAGGATTGAGTGGGCCGCCTCGTGATAAAGGGCCGCTCTCAGCAGTGAGAAGTCATCTATGAGCCTGACGTAGATCTTGGAGCCCTCCCCATCGGCCTTGTGCATGGCTACGTACTCGGGGTAGTCCTTGAACTCCTTGACCACGAAGATCGTTGCGTCCTCCTTTCCCAGCTCCCTCAGTATCCTTTCAGCTTCCTCCCCTATCCTCCTGGCTAGCTCCCCCTCTACCTCGTAAACTACCCTCATTTTGGACCTGCTACCTTCCCTCTAATTCTCAAGGAGCCTCCAGCGAAGGGGCCATACACCTCAACGTCCTTCCCCAAAGCCTCTGGCCTCAGCAGGTCCAGGAGGTGGAAGGCCACGTTGGTCTGTCTCAGGGACGACCTGATCTCTCCGTTCTCCACGAGGAAGGCCGTCTCAGCCAGGCCGCTGAACTCTCCAGTGGCCAGATTTGGCCTGTCGAAGGTTGTGTAGACGTAGACCCCCCTCTTGACGTCCATCACCTCCTCCTCTTCCGTCTCTAGGTCTGGGGCCTCTATCCTAACCACGTGAGCTCCTACCCCAGGGAGCTCGTCGTAAGACCCCCTGGAGGCGTTCCCCGTGCTCTCCCTCCCATCCTTGCCTGCGGTGTAATGGTTGTAGATGGGAGTCACGAAGACGCCCCGGTCAACCACTTTTAGGTCCTGGGTTGGCAGGCCCTCGCCGTCGAAGCTCTTGGAGGAGCCCTTGGGGTAAGACCTGCCGTAGTCGACCACTGAAACCCTCTCGTCGGCTATCATCTCCCCCACCTTGTCGGAGAGGAAGCTCCTCTTGTACTGTATGTTCTCAGAGTTGGCCGCTGAACCCACCAGGAAAGGAACCATGATTATCTGGGCCTTAGGGGAGAGGATTATGGGAAGCTCCTCCACTCCAATCAGCTCGTAGCTCATGGAGCTCATGGCTATCTTAGCCGCCCTCTCGCCGAGCTCCTCCGGTTTAAGGTCTGAGAGGAACCTTGAGGCCGAGAAGTCCAGGCCTGCCCCGGTGCTGTCTCCCTCTTTTGCTGAGACCCTTATGCTCAACTCGTAGCTCGTCCTCGGCTCGCTTACGTTTACCCCCTCGCTGTTGAAGACGCTCACCTCCTCGTAATAGGCCTCTAGCTCTGAGGAAGTTGAGTAGATCATGTTGAACTTCCTGGCGGCTTCAGAAGCTGCAAGCGTTAGTTCAACGGCCTCATCTACGCTTAGATCCCTGATCCTGGGGTCCATTAAGCTAAGGTAGCTCACAGGCTTGGGGGAAGGGAGCCCGTTTAGGTCCTCATCTGGGGGCGAGGACTTCGCCACGTCTAAGGCTAGGGAGACCAGGTCGTCCACGGACTTAGGGTTTAGGGCGTGGGCGAAGCCCATCCTCTTTCCCACAATGACCCTCAGCCCAACGCCCAGGTACTCTGTGGAGACGGCCCTCTTCACTGCCCCCTTCTCCTCCTTAACGAAGACCCTCCTCTTCCTCTGGAGGAAGGTCTCCGCGTAATCAGCTCCCCTCTGAATCGCCTTCCTGACAGGATCCTCTAGAAGGTCCATTAAGATCCCTCCAGCGTGAAGTGAATCCTCCTGTTGTTCCTCCCCTTGTTCTCAAGCTTTAAGAAGATAAGCTTGCCAACCTCCCTAGTGTTTGAGACGTGGGGCCCTCCGTCCGCTTGCACGTCCACGCCCTCTATCTCGACTATCCTGAGGGTCTCCACCTTCGGGGGCAGGGCCTTGGCCAGCTTCACTATGCCCGGGATCTTCATGGCCTCCTCCCTGGGCAAGTAGTATATCTTGACCGGAATTCCCCTCTGGAGTATCTGGTTGGCCTCCTCAAAGGCTTGGGCCACCATCTCCCTGTCCGGCCTCTCCAAGTTAACGTCCACCCTGCTCCTGTCGGGGGCCACCTTGTTGCCGGTCACGAGGACGCCGTACTTCTGGTTGAGCACTGCTATCAGGACGTGCAAGCCCGTGTGCATCCTCATCACCCTGTACCTCTTCTCCCAGTCCAGGAGGCCCTTAACCCTGTCGCCCTGCTTGAGGTCGTGGCCCTTAGCTAGGTGGTAAACCTCTCCCCCCTCCTTTCCAACCTCCACCACTTCATACCTTTCCTCCGGGTCGTCAACTTTGTGGAGCCACCCCACGTCATTTGGGAGGCCTCCGCCTCCTGGATAAAAAGCAGTCCTGTCCAGGAAGACCTTCTCTCCAGAGATGCGGGTCACCTCAGCCTCAAACTCTTTGAGGTAAGAATCGTCCATGTAAAGGAGTTCAGTCATAGGGGTTAAAGCAGCTTTCAGGATATAAAGTTAGCAGGTCAGGCCCAGGGGGCGACGTGAAAGACCCCTCGTGTTTCTCAGAAGGGTGCGTCAACTCAGCCCCCTCACGCTTGACCGCAGCGTGAGCACTTTAGCCATCAGGCTGATCAAGGTACTCCTCTGGGCATGTGATATCTGTAAAGTTCAGGACATGAACAGAAGCCTCCCTGGCCGTTA
>JAOZFG010000021.1 GCA_027491435.1 Thermoproteota archaeon | reverse complement strand
AGCTGACCCCTGCTGTATAGCCTATGCCTTGTTCTTACTTTCGGGCCTAGCTGAGCATGTCAGCCAACTTGGCCTTGCTAGGTGTCAGGAGGAGCCATGATGCGTAAGGAAGCGAGTTCACAGGTTTAGAGCTAGAATGAATCAGTTTAGCTGCTAAGACCAAGGGTAGCGTTGTGGACGAGACGGTGGTGAACTTCACTACGAGCCGTTCAACTAGGAGGCGCTGAACCCTGAGATAACTGATCTGACTGAGCTCAGCGACGAGATGAGCTGGGCAATGCTAGAAACTTCCTTAAGAGGAGGGACGTTAGCAGTCGTCACGGACGAAGGCCTTGTACAGGCTTGCTGCGTCTTATTTAGACTAAATACGTGATGAGCGGAGGCAGAAGGAGCTACCTAGCCATAGAGACTAAGACAGGCTCGATTAACTCCTCCAAGCAAGCGTTGCCTGCTAACTGTTAGGAAGGCCTCACAGGTTCATGCCCTATTAGTTAGCCACACGCCAGAGGAAGTCAATACCCCTGTATCAGCCTGATGGCTGAAAATGCTCATGCTGATGGACAAAGCGTGTGGGTGGCCTTAAGTTGACAGCACCTATGGGACTATTGAAATCCGTGGACATAATAATATTTAAATATCTCTCGTGAGGTTGCGTACAAACTTAGGGATGCGGTTGTGAATTTAATATACTTATTATCCATTAAGCTAATATCAGTTACAATTGCGCTCTTGATAGCTATCTCGCCTTTACCTTTAGCAGCTTATGCCGGGAGTGCGGGAGCTAGCATAAAGCCTAATGTGATTGGGAGCCACCCTACAATAGCTGTGGGCGCTAAGTTACCCATAAAAAAGCCGCAAACCATAGCTAACTACGACAAGATCTCTAAGGAATTAACGATTATGTGGGCTAGGAGATGCGGACTAAAAATTCAAGTGGATCCAGTTCCTTATCCACCTTACAACGATGTCGAGGGGATTACCGGTAAATCCATAGCTTATACATCTTACAGCCTAGCCACTCTTATAGTAGGCGTGCCAAGTAGAGTTGACCACGTCTACGTTTACCCCGAATGGTCTTCAGGCGGTAGGTGGAGATTTAGCTACACTTGGTACAAACTACAGGGAAGAATTGTCATTAGAGTTTTTAACTATTCTCACGACTGGTTAACAGTGAGTTTTTGCGTGGGGCTTGGATATGACTAAATCCACATCGTCAGAAGTTAGAAGCTATCTATTCCTAGCAGGACAGGCTTTCCTCGCAGCCCTCTTCATAGCGTCCACCGCAGCTTTGATAACAGTAGCTGTAAGGCCTTTCACGTTTCCACAAAAGTTTTACATCAGCGACAGGGGGCCTGGGTTGGCTGTCATATACCGAGGGAGAGTGCAAACCTACATATGGGACACCGTTGGTGGAGAGATACAGCTAGTTCCATCCTCTCATCTGCTTTACACGCTTAACTACGATGAGTTTCCCCCAGAGGCCTTCCCTAAATTGATAAGGGGGTTTTACCCGAAGGAAGGGGAGTGCCTCGTACATAGGATGCTATTTGATAAGTTTAACGGGAGTTTGCCATTTAAAAGGGAATTCGAGGTTTCCATCGGTGGCATAAGAAAAAAGGTAAACTGTACCGTCGTAGGGGTTTACGGGGATTGGGTGGTGGCAGGCCCCATACCTGAGCTCATAGGGGATGTGGAGACCTTTGGTAAAGGGGAGGTCGCTGGCTACTTAACCACTAGCGGAGATCCATTAAATCAGCTAACTACCATAGGGTACAATTTCTGGACGCCTTTTCTACTTACAACAGCTCTACTATCCTTATTCTCGTTTATAACCCTAAGGGTTTACAGGCCCATGGACCTATCTGTGTATCTGATGGCCGCTATCCTGTCAATTCCTTTATATGAACTGCTCTTAAAGGCCTTCACCTCCTACGGCCTATTCTGGTTACCCGGATTCGCGGCTTCCCTACTTCTCTGCTTAAAAGGCTCCAAGCTAAGTAGGGCCTCCAAAGGCAAAGTTAGGGCTGAAGAGTTGGTGGCGAAGTGACGTTAATTTTCAAGGGCTTAAAAAAAGGCGGACTTCACCGCTAACATGAGTGGCCCCTAATTGAGCTCCACGGGTGGGCAAACGACTCAGCCTAATCATCTCTGAGGAAATCCCCGGCCTTCAACGCTACTCCTTTAAACTTGGAGAGGAGCTCCTTATCGTAGGTTATTAGCTTTGCTTTCAAGTCTAAAGCTAACGTCACGTACAATGAGTCGTAAACAGTGATTCCCTCGTTAAAAGCTAGCTTTATAGCCTTTTGAAGCAAGGCTCCATCACCCTGAAGGTGGAGCAACACCTCCAGAGCTCTTATTGCCTTTTGAGCGTCATCAGATGTGGAGTTCCTAGCGTACCTGAATAAGTTGGCTATCCCCACCAAGATAAGCTAGGGAGCATGAGCTTCGAGTTGTTCAGAAACTATCATCTCCCTTAACAGCCTCATGTCATCAGACCCTTCCTCTTTAACGAACCGCTTAGCTACGGCGCTGGCGTCAAGAACGATTGCCATTTCTGTCCCTCTCCCTCCTAATTATCCTGTATGAATCTTCATCCAAGCTTATCCTGCCGGAGATCTCATCCATCACCTTCACAGCCCACTTCAATTCCTCCTCTCTGACCTTCCTCTCAAGAGCCTCCCTTATCACCTCGCTTATGTTGATCCCCATCCTCTTGGCCTTTTCCCACAGGTCCCTCTTGACCTTGGCTGAGATGGTTACACTCATCGGTAATACTCGTAAAGTAGACCCCTATAAAATAATATCAAAAATAACAGATCTCACGACGAACCTGCAGATCGATTGAGCCCCCTGCCGGGCTTTAATCCGCCCGAAAAGGGTTATATACCCCCTAGCCCCCTTCTATTAATGGGGACTGCCCGGCCTTGGCGGGTCTAAACCCGCTGCGGGGGTAGGCGTCTACTGCTGTGAAAGGGGCCCCCTGTTGGCCCCGAGTCCCCGCACAGGGGACGCCGCTCTTAACCCTCCACCCGGGCAGTCCCCCCACCGCACCTCCACCTTCCTTTTTGGTGAAGGACATGTGGATGAGGCCAGATGCTCTGATGGCCTTTGAAGTTCAAGAGGTCAGGGAAACCTTACGAAGGTACGTGGACGTTGTCCTGGGCAAGGAGAGGCCGCTCTTCAGGATAGCTCAGATGGTCCGGGTTCAGGTGAAGGACGATCCCTGGGAAGCTCATGAGGAAGGCATGCAAATGCTTAGGGAGTGCTTAGACGGATGTGAGCGTTCAGGAGGGGAAGGAATAACCTTACTAGACCTGAAGGTACAGCTAGCCAAGAAGTTGGCTGGGAGATGCTCCTTATGCGAGTGGAAGTGTGGGATCAACAGGCTGAACGGTGAAATAGGGGTTTGCAGGGTGACCAGGCCCAGAGTGTCCAGCGCTTTCATCCACATGGGGGAGGAACCGCCCATAACCCCGTCAGGCACAATCTTCTTCTCCGGGTGCAACTTCAAGTGCGTCTTCTGCCAGAACTGGGATATCTCCCAATACCCCAAGTCTGGGAGGGAGGCGACCTCAGAGGAGTTGGCCTCCATAATGGACTCCCTAAGGTACAGGGGGGCCAGAAACGTGAACCTGGTTGGAGGGGAGCCCACCCCCAATTTGCCCTACATAATAGAGGCCCTTAAGTACGCTAAAGCGGACTTCCCGGTGGTCTGGAATTCAAACATGTACATGAGCGAGCCAGCGACTAGGCTGCTTCTAGGCGTAGTGGATCTCTGGCTTCCAGACTTCAAGTACTGGGACGATGAGCACGCCAGGAAGTACAGCGGAATACCTAGGTACAGGGAGACGGTGACCAGGAACTTAAGAATGGCCTACACTTTGGGGGAGATGGTGATAAGGCACCTAGTGCTTCCAAACCACGTGGAATGCTGTACAATCCCAATATTGAGGTGGATAGCGGAGAACGTCCCTAACAGCCTGGTGAATATCATGGAGCAATATAGGCCAGAGTACAAGGCCTACAACTACAGGGAGATAGCTAGAAGGCCTAAAAAGGAGGAACTGAGGAGAGCTTATGAGGAGGCCGACAGGTTGGGGCTTAAGTGGAGGTTTGTAAGCCTCTTTTAAGCAGCAGGATAGCCCTCTCCACGTCCCATATCCCGTCAACTATAAGGTCGGCCCCGTGCATGAGCAGCCTCTCGTCCGGCTCAAGCCCCGTCCTGACGGCCACTACCCTAATCCCTAAGGACTTAGCTGAAGCCACGTCCACCCAGTAGTCCCCTACCATGACCGCCTCATCGGCCCTCACTCCGAAGTCCCTCAAGGCCCTTTCAAGCACCTGATCCTTCATCCAGCCCTCCCCATGACCCGTGTAAACCCTCTCGAAGAGATGAGCTACTCCGAACTCCATCAGCTCGTCCCATATGAGCTCGGGCTCCACGTTCCTTCCGGTTACAACGGCCTTCCTGGCCTTAATAGCTGACAACGCTTCAACAGCTCCCGGGTAAACCCTGTCCATTGAGGTCCTCTTCTCAGACAGCCTCCTGGTAAACTCACTCCAAAAGACTCCTCTGGGCTCTGGTACAATCTCATCAAGCCTATCCTCTCTGAAGAGGGTCAAGAACCCCAACCAACTAATCTCTCCCGGGAGCATCTCGATGAGGGTGAGATAGAACCTGTATAACGTGTCCACCAGTGTCTGATCCAAGTCCACCAGCAGCAACTTCGGCCACATCTAGGTAACTAATTGAGAACCTTTATAGAGTTCAGGTAAGCACCCTACTTGATGGACAGGGTTCCGGGAATAAGGGCCCTCAGGTTCGACGAGATCTGGGAGCTTTATCTACAGCTTCCCCCGAGTGGAAGCAGGGAAACTTACCTAAAACTTTTAGAAAAGAGGTATGGGCGCAGGAGGAAGGCCAGAGAAACGCTGAACATGCTGATCTTAGCGGGGATGCTGAGGGGTGAAGAGGAGTTAGAGAAGGTGAGGGTCAACGACAGGGGGGAGTTGAGGGAACTGCTGGCAAGGAGGCTACTTGAGTCTCTAAACCAGAGGGAGGGAATCACGACTAAGCTTGACGGGAGCATGAGCGAAAGGGCCAGGAAGGCTCTGAAGAGCACTTTAAGGAATTTAGGTGCTCTAGTACCTTTGAAGGCCTTCTACATCTCGTCAGACTGCTCTCTATCCCTAGCAGCTTACATCTTCTCGTCCGGAGGGGTCAAAGTCAAGGAGTTGAGGGAATGGGCCATATCCAAGGGGTTTTCTGACTCCTACTTCAGAAGGTGCCTTCTCTCAGCCATTAAGAAGGGGCTTGTGAATCCTCCAAGGCCTGATCTCTTTAAGTTGTGGCTGGATAAGGGCATTGACGATCCTCCAACTTCAATACCTTCAGAGAAACTTTCAGAAAGTGAAAGGAGGGTTCTGGAAAGTAACGACGACCTGGTGAGCTTCGACTTCCAGAGGGGAAGGGAAGTAGCCACCTTGTACTCGCTCTGGAGCGAAGATGACCTCCTAACGTCGAAGCTGGTGGTAGGATGAAGGTGAACGACTTCGTGGAGGCTTACAAGAGGTACGGGCTCTGGGATCTAGTCACCCAGGAAGAGGCGTTAGACGCCGTCAACCTGCTCAGGTTGGGCAAGCCCCTGAAAGGGGAGCTGGCTGAGAAGGTGATAGTCAAGTTCCCCTGGGTCCTAGAGGCCGAGAGGCAGCTGACAGATAAGCTCGCCCTGGCCAAGGAGGGCATTCAGTACACGTTCGTTATTGGCTCTTATAGGAGCGGAAAGTCTCAGCTCAAGGAATACCTGATTCACAAGGCCATGGGAGAGAAGGCCTTGGTTGTAGGGCACGACTTCGGCATGAGGCCGGATCCCAACTCATTTACAGCGTCCCTCCTGGAGGCCATAAGCCAGCAGGTAGATAAGTCCGACGACAGGGTTGCCGTGTTGGATCTCTTGGATCTGATGTCTTCAAAGGATTTGAGGGGAAACTCCCTGGCTGACGCCCTGCTGTTGGTTCGGGATATCTTCGGTGTGATTAACGTCCACTTGGACGAGTTTGAGAAGTTGAGGGGGGATCTCTTGTACAAGTGGTTAGACCTACTCACTTCCATACACGATAAAATGGACAAGGGCCTCTACATGATCTTCTACATGACTGGCGAGGACCTGGAGAGGGTTCAGAAGGACAAGAGAACCGAGAGGTTCTCCACTTTTATGAAGGATAGGGTGGCCGTGTCAGGCTCTTACAGGGGCTACCTGCCCGAGGGGTTCGGGAGGATAGCTTCCCTAATCTCAATAGCTAAGGGGAGAAACTTCGCTCACGACGAGCTGGTCTTCATATCCGAAGTTATCTACATGATCTCCGATAGGCTATCCAAGGGGTCGATAAGCGAGGCCAACACTACCATGATAGACGTTATAGACCCAGCGGCGGAGTTCTTCTCTAAATTCTCCCTCTCAGCCCTTGAGAGGGAGATAGCCGCCATGGAGAAGAGGTTCGGCAAGGGGTACAAGAAGGATGCAGGCCTGGCCTTCGAGAACTTCGTCAAAAGGGTGCTGGAGAGGAGAATGGCCACTGGTATACAGGTGGAGGAAGACCACTACTTCGTCGAATACAGGCCGGAGAACTTGAAGTGTGGGAGGAAGGAGAGCGACGGACACATACTGATAAGCAAGCAGCTAGCCGATACTTTCAGGGAGGTCGCCAGGGTACCTGTGGAAGTGAAGTTCTCCCAAGCTAAGGGGAGGGTGCTTTCCGATTGGAAGAAGTTGGCGAAGTGCGGCCTCCTCGGAATCATAGCTTTGGAGCCTGACAGAAAGGAGGAGGTTCTGGACATAATGAGGGAGTTGAAGGGGTACGAGGGGCCCTATCCAGCCTTAGTAGTCCCCTACCCGACGAGGCTAGCCCTACTCGCAGGCCTTTCTACCAAGGATGAGTTCTCTGAGGGATTTGACCTAATGGAGAGGTTGTTCCTATCTGTCTGGAACCTGGACTTGCTTCTGTACGAGCTGGTGGTAGGGGCCAAGGCCATGGAAGATATTCAGAAGGTCACAACTCTAAGAGAGGAGCCTGCGGAGGTGATAATAGCTAAGACCATAATAGAGCTCCTGGAAGAGGCCAAGAGGGAGAAGTCGCTCAGGGTCATCAAGAGGGGGGTCAGGCAACAACTCAAGAAGAACAAGAAGAGCATGTCCGATGACACGCTAGATCAGTACGTTGAAGGGTTGCTCACAAAGCTCGAATCAGCTGACCTGATAAGTAGGGGGTCCAAGAGGTACAAGGGAAGGCAGGAGCCAGTGGTCAGGAAGAGGAACTGGGATCCCGTCAAGGCCAGGGAGCTTTTGCTGCACTGAGGTGGAACTGTGGCAGGAGAAGGCTTGAGGTTAAAGCCAGTTCTAGAGGTAAGCGTCTACTTGGATGGGAGGAAGGTCATGGACGAGCTAACTGGTGAAATCCTCTTGAAAGTCAAGGAAACTGGTTCAATATTATCGGCAGCCAAGGAGCTTGGAATCCCTTACTCAAGGGCGTGGAGGAGGCTTGCCTCTCTGGAAAGGGAGCTTGGAGGGAAAGTGATAAGGTCGGTTAAGGGGGGCAAGGGAGGAGGAGGGGCCACTCTGACTGAGTTAGGGAAGGAGCTGCTAAACGCTTACTTGATGGGGAAGGCTGAGGAGAAGTCCTTCGAGGGGATAGTGATTGCCAGCAGTCACGATCCCCTCCTGGAAGCTTCCTCCAATGGTTTAAGGGTTAGGTGGGTCGGATCCTCCGCGGCCCTGCTCTACTTAGCCGTAGGAGAAGCGGACGTGGCTGGGATTCACATATTAGACGTGGACACCGGCGAGTACAATACGGTGGTAAGGAAGCTCTTCCCAGGAGGGGAGGTCTTACTGGTTAGGGGCTTTAGGAGGGAGGTGGGCTGGGCCTTCAGGCCGGGGACTGAGCCGGACTTAAGGGCTATAAGGAAGGGAAGGCTGAAGCTGGCGCTGAGAAATAGGGGTTCAGGGACTAGGATCCTCCTTGAGAAGCTATTGGGCTTTTCCCCTAGGGGAGAGGAGTTCTACAGGCACGATGAGATCTGTCTTGAGGTGGCTGAAGGGAGGGCCGACCTGACCTTAACCCTAAGGGAGACAGCAGAACGCTATGGCCTCGAGTTCAAGCCAGTGTGCTGGGAACAGTTCGACTTCGCCCTAGCGGCTGAATTCGTTGAGGAAGACTCCTTTAGGGAGTTCAAGGAGCTCTTATCTAGGATTAGGTCGCTCTCCCTAAGGTTTAGTGGTTACCAGATACCAGAGGACATGGGCCGGGTGGTCAGCCCAAAGCTGCCTAGGAGCTCCTCTACTTGAGTCTTCCATAGTATTACGACGTAAACGCTTAAAGCAGACCTTCTAACAGAGGCCTCAGCTACTGGCTCCTAATTTTTAAGCTCGCTCCTGCAACAACTGCCCTAACCTTCATTAGGAGCCTTTAGGGAGACCCCTTAATTTCAAAGAACAGGAGTTCCACCCTCGTAGCCCTGTGGTATCTGTTTTGGCACGGCTGCTCCCTTTAACCTCCTTCCAGAGAGCTCTAGCCCCTACTGTCTTCCAGATCAGGCTTTCTGCTCAGCGTCCTAGAAGATTTGTTTAGAGTGTAGCTGGGCTCTGTTAACTCCTCACTAGGTGACAGCTCACCCACCTTCCTGGCTCTACCTCAATTAACTGAGGCTCTTCCTTACACACTTCCCTGGCGAAAGGGCACCTGGGGTAAAACCTGCAGCCTGGTGGGAGGTCTATGGGGCTAGGAGTCTCTCCAGGCACGTCTATCTTCTTCCTACTCTTGGCAAGCTTAGGATCCGGTATTGGAACGTGTGATATAAGCACCTTGGTGTAGGGGTGCAGCGGGTTGGATACAACTTCCTCTGTAGGCCCTATCTCCATTATCCTCCCCAGGTACATGACTGCTATCCTGTCACTGGTGTACCTGGCCTGAGCTAGGTCGTGGGTTATGAAGAGGTAGGTGAGCCCGTACTCCTTCCTGAGGTCCTCCATCAGCTCAAGTATCTGAGTCCTTATCGAGGCGTCCAACATGCTTACCGGCTCGTCGGCCACTATGAACTTAGGCCTAAGTATGAGGGCCCTAGCTATGGCGACCCTCTGCCTTTGCCCGCCAGAGAGCTCATGGGGGAACCTGGTCATGAAGTCCTCCGGGGGCACCAGCCTGACGTCCTCCAAAGCCTTGGCCACGGCGTCGTACTCCTCATCGGCCGACCCATACACCTTGTTAACTTTGAGGGGCTCCGCCACTATGTCGTAGATGGTCATTCTGGGGTCTAGGGATTCGAAGGGGTCCTGAAATATTATTTGGGCCTTCCTCCTGAACTCCTTGAGCTCCTTCTTGTTAAGAGAAAGCACGTTAACCCCTTCAAACCATACTTCCCCTGAGGTAGGCTCTATAAGCCTAAGTATCGCCTTCCCGGTAGTGGTTTTCCCGCTCCCCGACTCGCCCACAAGGGCCAGGACCTCCCCTCTCTTGATGGTGAACGACACGCCGTCCACAGCCTTAACGTACCTACTCACTCCCTTTAGCGACTGCCAGAACGAAGTCCTAGCAGGAAACCAGACCCTAAGGTCCTTAACTTCCAGCATTGGATCACCCCCAGAGGTGACAGGCCACCAGCCTTCCCTTCACCTCCTTTAGCTCCGGTACCTCCTTACTGCACTTATCGAAGGCTTTAGGACACCTGGGGTGAAACGCACATCCAGGGGGGAGGTTCAACATGTTTGGAGGATCACCCTTTATGGGCTCAAAGCTCCTCCTCTCGCCCGTAATGCTGGGGAAGGCTGAGATCAAAGCTCTAGTGTAGGGGTGAAGGGGCTCCTCGAACACCTCCTCGGTGGAGCCGTACTCCACTATCCTACCAGCGTACATTATCGCCGTCCTGTCACAGGCCTCGGCTATGACTGAGAGGTCGTGAGTTATCAGGAGAACGCTTATGCCCAGCTCATCCCTTAACCTCTTAAGAAGGTCCAGTATCTTCGATTGTACCACCACGTCCAAGGCAGTAACAGGCTCATCGGCTATAACTAAGTCTGGGTTGAGGGCTATGGCCATGGCTATTACTGCCCTCTGTCTCATCCCACCGCTAAACTCGTGCGGATAATCTCTAGTTCTAGAAGGGTCTATGCCAACCAGTTTGAACAGCTCCTCCACCCTGCTCCAAGCTCTTCTCTTATCGTATCCAGCCTTTTCCACCAGAACCTCCGCTATCTGTTCCCCAACCCTCAGGACTGGGTTTAGAGCGTTCATCGCCCCCTGGAAGACCATGGACACCTTCTTCCACCTAAAATCCTTAAGTTCGCTCTCGCTCAGGGAGAGCACGTCCACGCCATCCAGAACTATCTCCCCCGAGACAATCCTGGCGTTGCTTGGCAGAAGCCTCATTATGGCCCTGGCCATCGTCGTCTTCCCGCTCCCAGATTCCCCAGCCAGGCCAACTATCTCGCCCCTCTCCACGGATAGGGAGACCCCGTCCACCGCCTTGACGACTCCAGCAACCGTGTCATAGTAAACCCTGAGGTCTCTAACTTTAAGGAGCATGCTACCTCCTCCTCAGCCTCGGGTTCAGCACCTGATCCAGGCTGTAGTTAGTTATCGCAAATCCCAGGGCTAGCGTCATTATCATGAGGCCTGGCGGTATGACGAACCACCAAAATCCATTGCTCATGGCCCCAGACCTGCTGGCGAAGTAGAGGATCATGCCCCAGCTCGGTGTCCTGGGATCTCCAAAGCCTATGAAGCTAAGGAATGACTCAGAGAGTATGGCGTCCACCACGGCTATGTTAGCGTATGCGAATATCACCGGGAACACGTTGGGCACTATGTGCCTCCACAGGATCTGGAAGCTTCCTGCTCCTACAGCCCTGGCTGCCTCCACGAAAGGCCTCTCCTTAAGTGAGAGGGTTAAAGATCTGGCTATCCTTGCGCTCGCCGTCCAGGCGACGACTGAGATGGCCAGCACTATGTTCAGTATTCCTTTACCCAGTATAGAGACGAATATGAGCATCAGGGGGAGCTGAGGCATCTGTATGAAGGTGTCCGTGAGCCTCATAAGCACCGTGTCGACCTTGCCCCCGAAGAAGCCGGCTATAAGCCCTACGGTAGTGCCTATCATGACCGAGATGAAGCTGGCCGTCAGGCCTATCATGAGGGATACTCTGGTGCCGTAAATTAGCTCGCTCAAGAGGTCCCTTCCCAGGTGATCCGTGCCCAGCGGGTGTTGAGGAGATGGCTCCTCGAAGGGCAGGGCGACGCTCTCAAAGGGGTCGTAGGGGGTTATGTAGGGGGCCATCACGGCCAGGGCCACGTAGCCCAGTATTATGGCTAGGCCAGCTAACCCCAACTTGCTGGTCCTGTAAATCCTCCAGAAGTTCGAGACCCTCCTCCTGAGTACTCTTAACCTTAACTTTAACCCCTTCATGCTCCTACCCGTACCTTATCCTGGGGTCCACTAAGGCGTAGACCACGTCGGCTACGAAGTTGGCCGTGAGCACGGCTAAGGCCATGAATATGAATATGCCCTGAAGCACGGGGTAGTCCTGCTTTACCACAGACTCGTATATCAGCAGGCCTAACCCCTGCCAGGTGAAGACGGTCTCAGTGGCCGTAGCTCCGCTGAACAGGTAAACTACCTCCAAAGCCATGACGGATATCATGGGGAGCAGGGCGTTCCTCATAGCGTGTTTGAACAGTATGGTCCTAGTGCTGAGTCCCTTTGCAATAGCAGTCAGCATGTAATCCTCGGTGAAGACGTCCAGCAGGGAGTTCCTCATCAGGAGGAAGTGATACCCTATGAAGGAGATCACCAAAGTTACCATGGGGCCGACCATGTGGTGAAGGTAGTCTGCTGCGTACTCCCAGAAGGTTTGATACTCAACCCCTGTGGTTATGGTCCCGCTGATGGGGATCCAATCCAGGTAATAGCCGAAGACCAGTATCAGGAGCATCCCCATCCAAAAAGTGGGTATGGAGTACGTGACCAGGGAAAATATTATGGCGGCGATGTCGGCCTTGGAGCCCCTCTTCCAGGCGGCTATCGTGCCTAAAGTCATGCCTATAACCAAGGCGACGGCTATGGAACTTCCCATCAACAGGAAGGTGTTCAGCATCCTCCTGCCCAATATGACCTCCACTACCGGAGTCCCCCTGTACTGGAAGGAAAGGCCCAGGTCCCCCCTGAAGAGGTTTACCAGGTAAAGGATGAACTGGTCCCACAAGGGCCTGTCCAACCCGAACCTCTTCTTTAGAAGCTCTCTCTGCTCCGGCAGTAACCTGGCATCCCTAGCTATGGTCCTGGTGGGATCTCCGGGCATTATCCTGAATATAAAGAAGTTCAGCACTATTATCAGGAAGAAGGTGACCAGGGAAGAGAGTAACCTCCTGGCCACATACTCCTTGAACCCCATAAAGAAACCTCCTAAAAAAGGGAGAAGGGAGGCTAACGCTTCTTCAGGTACCACAGGGCCGCCAACACTATTATGATCAGTATGATAACGCCAGCTACAAGGGTCATGTCAGGACCAGAGGGCTTCTCAGTTGTCGTGGGAGTTGGAGTCGGCTTCTGGGTTGTTGGCTGAACTGTCTGGGTCTTCGTTGGGCTTGGCGTTGTGGGCTTCGCCTTTTCGGGGGCGTACTCAAGTATTCCATCGCCGTCCACGTCAACGAACCCTGCCTTTCTCAACAGCTCCTTAGCCTTCTCCGGGTTGTACTCGTACTTAGGCACGTTGGGGTTGGCCCAGTCGCCGTACCACTGCTCAAACACGTAGTTGTCAGTTATTATCCCCACGTCCAAAAGCTTCTTAACTATCTCCTTCTTATCGATGGCGTAGGCTATGGCCTGCCTGACCTCCTTTATGGTGAAGGGCCATCTCTTGTTGTTGAAGGCGAGCAGGTAATCCCACTGGTCTATCGCCTCGACCACCTGGAGGTCTGGATCCTTCCTAACCGCCTTTATAAGTCCGGGGGACATCAGGCCGTACCTGAAGGTGGTGACCTCCCCCTTCTTTATCTGCAGTATCGTGGACTCGTCCTCCTTGATTATCTTGATTATCAGCCTCTTTATGTTTGGTTTCTTGCCCCACCAGTCATCAAACCTGGCCAGCTCTAAGTATTCGCCCTCAACGTACTTCACGAACTTGAAGGGGCCTGAGCCCACGGCGTACTCTGGGGCCTTGCTGGCGGGCCAGTCGTACTCATCTATCTTCTCCCATATGTGCTTGGGCACTATGAAGGTGTATCCGAACACGTGTAAGGCGAACGGGAACGGGCTCTTCAGGTGAACCACGACGGTGTGCTCATCGGGGGTCTCAACGCTATCCAACAACCTTATCAGGTGGACCGTGTATATGCCCCCGGTCACCTTCTTCTCCTTTATGTAGTTGAAGGTGAAGGCCACGTCCTCGGAGGTTAGGGGCTTGCCGTCGTGCCACTTCACCCCCTCCCTCAGGTGGAAGGTTATGGTCTTGCCATCATCGCTTATCTCCCAGCTCTTGGCCAGCCAAGGTATTGGCTTCAGATGGGGATCGTAGGCGATCAGGGTGTCGTAAACTAGGGAGCAGTAGTAGAGAGCCCTTCCGTTGTCTGCTGCCATGGGGCTCAGCGGCTCGGGGGCCGATGGGTACCTGATAACCATGGTGTCCTTCCCATCCTCATTGTATATGTAGATGGGCGTCAACTTGTTGTAGGGCGAGATGGGGCCGGCTGGCATGACGGTCCAGTTCTTCCACCCCTTAGCAAAGGCGTGAACGTCCTTAGCCAGGAAGAGGGGTATGTAGGGCACGTCCTCCGCTATTAAGGCCTCTGCCCTGTGGAACAGCTCCTTTGCCTTGTTCACGTCGCCAGTGGAGAAGGCCTGATCGAGAAGCTTGTCCACCTCTGGGTTATGATAGCTCCAGGCGTTGTTTCCACCCTCAAAGTCCTGAGATGAGTGGAAGCGGTCGTAAAAGTAAGTTGGTATGGGATCGACTCCGTAAGCCATCTCCTCAGCGTCGTAGTCTCTCTTATCTATCCTGGGGTACATGACAGCGTCGTCTAGAGCTGAGACCTCCACTTTTATCCCGACCTTCTTTAATTGCTCAGCTATGACCTCTCCGGCAGTAACGGACAGACCGTCCCAACTTAGAACCATTAACTCAAACTTGAGCTCTTTTTCCTCTGGGGATGCCTTAAGAGGGGTTGCCAAGTATGGAATGATCAGTAGAAGGGCCAACAGGATGAATAGGGGCTTGTACTTATTCATAGTCCCTCCGCGAGCCCTTCAAGACAAAATAAAAAGGTATCTGATTAGCATGGGATGCGAATTTCTGGTAAAATTTTTATCCAAATGTTTTCGTGAAGATCGTTTACCGGGACGGCAATTCGTCGTCACTCATTCGAGTTGTTATAGGTTAGAGACCAGATAAAGGCCAAAATTAATCCTAGAGTATACAGAGAGCACGAATATCTTTTGGTCTAGGTTTAATTCCAGGCTTCTTAAAGGTCCTTCCTCACTTTACATATACCCTGACTCCAATTGGGGATGAAAGGGGTACAGTTAAGGCGACCCTCCTTAAGAAGGGACTGAACTTGTCCAACCATCGAGGAGGCCTCCAGTCCTTAACGCAGAAGTAAGACGAGCTCCCCTTATCCTCTACCCATGAATCTTCGAGATATGCTAGCGATTCCAGGGCTAGTATGAAGTCCCCAGGAGCCTATGAGGTTCATTAAGTAGAGTATAGCAAAATCAGAGCTTTCTGTAATCCTGTAGATGATCTGAAGCGTTAGGGAAAGTCCTATCAGGGTTGATAGGGCTATGATCACGTGTTGATTTCTCCTGATGGGTTTTTTGGTGGACACATAAACGTAATGTAATACGGGTCGACTCCCATAGATGGTAGCTTACGATTCAGGGCCACAACGGTGAACACGTGTCCCCTCGTGTATTAAGATCAACACTGGTTAGGATGAGCCCTAAGAGGGTCGATGGACCTCACTTCGACTAAGGCGAAGTCAGGCAGGTAGATGAATATAGCGCCTAAAGCCTCAGTTATAGAGGGTACTCTCAGCTCATAACGTTTACAACTCATCAGGTAAGGCTTAAGACCGGCGGAATATAAATAAGGGGTGAGGTAGGCTTTCTACCGTGGCAATTTAGGGACTTCATCTAACTTTTCGGGTGGTTAACCAGCTCTATAAGTGGGGGCGGTCAATTCGAGTAAAGTAGCTTCGTCATCAACTAGACAGCTTGCTAGAAGAAATACTGGCCTGCAACGACTGCGTCTTATCAACTGTATGTTGAAAGCTTTAAGTTGTCAGGTCACTAATACTGGATGCTTCTAGAAGTCCCTGTGAAACCCGTCACGTTGACCGTTAAAGCGGCTGGGGAGACTCATGAAGTCCGGGTTTACGTGGACGTATTCTTCAGTAAGTGGGCCAACAGGCTTGAGCACTTCATTCCTCTGATAATTCCAAAGCCCAGGCCTGGTAATGGAGACGTCAAATTAGATCAGCTCATAGACCCTAAAGAGGTCTTCAAGAAGTTAATGGACTCATACGATAAGTACGCTGAAAGGGTTCCTAAGTTAAGAGAAGGGCTATTAAAAGCTAGAAAGTCTTATCGTTTCAACTTATTGTTTCCCGTTAACACATCTTTGCTTGAAGCTGAGGACCTTTTAGTTAGGGAGCTTGGGATTAAGGAGGGAGCGATACGCGGGCTGAACTTACTCCTAGGGGTAGAAGAATGGGCCCTTATAGATGAGGTGAAGGTCGTCAGTCAGAGTAGCCTAGAGTACACTTTAGACGAGTTATCTCTGGGCAGGGGTAAGCTTTCCTATATTAGAGGACACATGGGCAAGTCCAGATTGATGGAAGAACTCATCATGGAGAGTGAAGAGCTCAGGGAGCTCCTGACAGATTTAGCTTAAATTTTATCTCCTGCTTAATAGCGGGGGCCTATGCTGGAGGATGTAGTCGATTATATCGAGTCTAATCGGTCCCTCTTTATAGATATATCCATGAAGATATGGGAGTACGCTGAGTTAGGCCTCCAGGAGTTCAAGTCATCGAAGTTGCTCGCCGACACCCTAGAAGCGGCTGGATTTCACGTTAAGAGAGGAGTCTCTGACATGCCCACGGCCTTTGTGGCCAGTTGGGGTAAGGGCAAGCCTGTAATAGGGATAATGGGGGAATTTGATGCCCTTCCTGGTCTATCACAGAAACCTGTCCCATGGAGAGAGCCCTTAAAACCAGGAGCCCCAGGCCATGGTTGTGGCCACAACATACACGGGACCTCAGGCCTAGCCGCTGCCATGGCCGTTAAGAGGGTGATGGAGCTCAAGGGGGTGAAGGGAACTATACGATTCTACGGAACCCCTGCCGAGGAGAACTTCAGCGGCAAGGTCTTCATGGTCAGGGACGGGCTCTTCGACGGTGTCGATGCTGTCTTATCTCACCACCCAGCCGACATGAACGCCGTCACCCTGATGAGCTCTTTAGCCGTTAAGTCAGCCAGGTTCCACTTTTACGGCGTTGCTTCCCACGCAGCTGCCTCACCAGAGGAGGGGAGGAGCGCGCTGGACGGGGTGGAGCTGATGAACGTGGGCGTTAACTACCTAAGGGAGCACATAATACAGGAAGCCAGGATCCACTATGTGATAGAGAGGGGAGGGGAACAGCCTAACGTGGTCCCGGATTACGCCAGGAGTTGGTACTACGTTAGAGCTCCAGAAGTGGATCAGCTTGAGAGGATATACGCGAGGGTTCTCGACATAGCCAAGGGAGCAGCTCTAATGTCCGGCACTCAGGTGAAGGAGGAGCTTGTAGACGCTATATATAACGTGATACCCAACAGGCCCATCTCCGAAAGGATAGTTGAGAACATGAGGGCTCTAGGCATCCCACCACTCTCGGAAGAAGCCAGGAAGTTCGCTGAGGAGATTGCGAAGACGATCCCCAGGGACGTCAAGGAGAATCAGCTTAGGAAGTCCAGAAGGCCGGATTGGGAGCGCTTAATGGACAAACTCGTTGACGACGAGGTCCCAGACCCCTGGGGAGAGGGAGAGTACATGCCAGGCTCTACCGATGTCGGAGATGTGAGCTGGAAGGCTCCCACAGTTGAGTTCAGCACGGCCGCATGGGTGCTGGGCACGCCCTTCCACTCATGGCAGAGCACGGCCCAGTCAGGTTCTCCGTTGGGTTACAGGTCTCTGATATATGCGGCAAAGGTCATGGCCCTAACGGCCCTGGACCTGATGACAGATCCCGATTTACTGGCTAAGGCGAAGGAGGATCACAGGAGGAGGTTGAGAGGCAGGAAATACAGGCCCTTAATACCCCCAGATCACAAGCCTCCGGTGGACTTCTGGAAACAATAACCTTATTTTTTTGCTCTAGCCCTAGCGGGGATGCAGCCTAAAACTCTGTTCAGACTTGCTGACGTGATAGGGATGATGGCCTTCTACCCCTTGATGGAGATAGTCTCCACCTTCGCGGGCGCCATCTTGATGCTGGTGGTAAAGCTTTACTACTCGCTGCTCCTGGTAGTCCTATCCTACCTCTTTACCAAGCTAGATTGGAGCAGGGGGAAGGCTTACATTGCTGCAGTCCTCACGCTCGCTTCAGCTGTGATGGTATTGCTTCCAATATTCGTGGACTTCCCCAACTCCTACTACTCCTCAGTGCTAGGCACAATATTACCCATGTTTCTAGTGGGGCTAATGGCGCACGACTTATCCAAAAAGTGGTTAGACCCAAAGCTGGACAGGATGGGCGGCTTGGTAGTCCTTGGTTCCTTCCTGTTAGTGGTCAGGGCTGACCTCCTCACCTTCCTAGCCTTGATAGTGATAGCGGCAGGTTTATCAGGTGTCAGCCAAAGGGTGAGGCTGAGAGCCGTACTTAACAGAAGGGAAAGTGGATGAAAACACTTTTTAGGTGCCAAAGGAAAATAAGTTGATGTCATCAGATCTCTCTCAAGCTCCTGGCGTGCCGGCCTCTGTGCTGGCTCAGCTCATGGGAAAAATAACAAAGATGTTCTCAGATGTGGGGGATGTCTCTAAAATAAACATAATAGAGGCAAAACAAGTCTCTCCACTTTATGACATGATAATGTTCATACCCAAGTTAGGAGGGGGCAGGTTTGGCCTCTTCGGCAAGAAAAAGGAATACTTTGTAGTAGCAGTGGGAAAAGTTGGGAGTGCAGATCAGCTAATAGATCTGGTAAACTTCCTCTCTGATCAAAAGGGCAAGTACGAGGTGGGCCTCATCACTTACTCGGAGTTCAGGGTGGAATCTCTGATGGGCATAGAGAAGCAACTGCCAAACAACGTGGAGGGTTTGGCGGTAACCATGGTAAGCGAGGATCCCAAGCTTATAACTATAGGAGACGTCACCATGCCTTTAGATGCCTTGATAGAGCTCGCTGGCTGGATTCATAGCGAAAATAAATCTAAAATGAAAAAAATAGTTGATAAAAGAGCTGAGCCTAGAAAGGGATCTAGATACGCCTTACCTAAGCTGAAGAAGCCAGGGGAGACCTTACAAAACTCTCAAGAGACGCCGAGGTCATTTAAGGAGGAAAACTACTCTTCTCTTTCAATTCCTAAATTTGAGGAAAATCGTGCCACAAACCTCACCTCAGCCAGAGATGTTAAGATCACGAACGATACCAGTAAAAGTTATCTGGAGCCAACGCCAAAAATCGAGAGGGAGGTTAAAGGTGAGATCCCAGGGAGGGGCAAGCTTTTGAGCCCAAAATTCAAAAGGATAGATGTTGAGGAGATGGTTAAGGAGGAAATAATGAAGCTCAAACTTGACTTCGTTAAAGGAAAGGTAGACTTGGCCGACTACAGGAGGAGGCTTAAGGAGCTTCAGGAGAGGCTGACCTTAATCCTTAAGTTCTCTAAGCTCTTGAAGGAGAAAGGAGTTGAGGGAATAAAAGAGAAGAAAGAAGAGCTCAAAGAAAGGCTTAAGGTTCTCCAAGAGCTTAAGGAGGAGGGATATTCCCTAGAAGATCTTACTAAGATAGAGAGATCTATAAAGGATGAGCTTAAGGCATTGGAAGAGTTGGAGAAGAGCCTCTTAGAACTGCCGTCTGAGATTAGGACTGAGGAGAAGCCACAGTCGGAGAGCCTGACTACTTCTGAGAGTGAGGAGGTGCCCATACAGGGGGTGGAGGCCCAAGAATTCACAACCCAAGAATCCATAATGACTGATGAGGTGAAGGCTGCTCCCCAGATGACAAAAGAGGAGATAGCAGAAGAGGTTGTAGAGGACGAATTTGGGTCTGAAATCCTGAAGAGATTGGAGAGGATGTACAGGGAGGGAAAGATAAGCAGGGAAATGTATGAGAGGTTGAAGAAAAAATATGAGAGTATTTAGTCACGGTCTTTCAACAGCCTGATGAACTCCCTCATCCAGGCGGGGTTGTCCGGCCAGGCCCTGCTGGTAACCAGGTTGCCGTCTACGACAACCTCCTCATCAACGTAGGTGCCTCCAGAGTTCTCTATGTCGGACTTTAGCACCATGTAGGCGGTCATCTTCCTCCCCTTCACCAAATTGTAGGCCGCTAGGACTAGAGGACCGTGGCAGATGGCAGCTACTGGCTTACCTTCCTCAAAGAAGTGCTTAACTACACCTTCCAGCTCCGGGTAAGTTCTTATGTACTCAGGAGCCCTTCCCCCTGGTATCACCAGGCCATCATACTCCTCAGGGTTAACTTCCTTGAACGACTTAGTCACCCACCCGAACCTGTACCCTGGCTTCTCCGTGTAAGTCTCCACCCCTGGCTCGAAGTCGTGAACTACCGTGTACAGGGTCTTCTTGGAGGGAGCGGCCACATCAACTTCGAAGCCCTCCTCTTTTAACCTAAAGTAGGGGTAGAATAGCTCGAGGGCCTCCACAGCGTCCCCAGCGATTATAAGGACCTTGGTCATATTAACACCTGATAATAGAATAGAGAACCCTTAATAAAGAATTATGTAAAAAATTTAGTCAGAAGTAGGACAAGGTTCGACGTGCCACTTACCTGGGTAATCTCCATAAGCCCCACCGAACAGCCTGTCGTTGATGTCCGTGGCCGCCTTCACTCCGTCACCCACAGCCTTGGCTATCTGCATGGGCTCTCCAGTGACGTCCCCTACGGCGTAAACTCCATAACAGTTAGTCCTCTGCCAATAATCAACTTTTATGAAACCGTTGTCGTCCACTTCAACGCCTGCAGCCTTAGCCAGGTCGCTCTGGGGCTTCACCCCTATGAATATGAAGACAGCATCCGTGTCTATGACCTCCTCCTCTCCGGTCTTCAGGTTCTTCACTTTAACGGCCTTGACCTTGTTGTCCCCAAGTATCTCTGTGACCACACTGCTCCACTTGAACGTGACGTTAGGCAGGGACAGCACCCTGTCGGCTAAGGCCTTCTCGGCCCTCATCTTATCCCTCCTATGAACCAGCACTATTTCCCTGACTATCCTGGAGAGGTAGATGGTAGATATAGCAGCTGTATCCCCTCCTCCGACAACCACAACCTTCTTCCCCTTGTAGAGGGGTCCGTCGCACACGGCACAGTAACTGACCCCCTTTCCGTAGAACTCTATTTCTCCAGGAACTCCTAGGGTCTTATCCACAGATCCCGTAGCTATTATCAAGGCCCTAGCAGAGAACTCCTTTCCTGAAGCCGTGTACACCTTCTTCCAGTCCCCCTTAAGCTCTAGCTTGACCACCTCTTCCGGAAATAGAAGCTTGGCTCCAGCGTGAACGGCATGCTCGTGAAATATCTTGGCCAGTTCCTCGCCAGTGATCTCCTTGAAGCCGGGGTAGTTCTCTATTATCGGATTTATGTTTACCTTACCTCCCGGAGTCTCCTTTTCTATCACTAGGACCCTGAACCCGTACCTGGCCAGGTAGATTGCAGCTGTTAAGCCTCCAGGTCCGCCACCTATCACTATAATGTCCCAGTCCCTTGGCAGCTCCTCCTTCTTTGGTACTATGAAGGCCCCGAATGCCATCGTTTCCACCGTTCGAAACTCGGGAAACTGGCTAATAACTGTTCCCTCCTCCTTAGCGACTCAAACTTTTTATTAATTAGCCAGCTGAGTAGCTCCGTGAGCTCAGATATAGCTTCACTCGCAATTCTAGGCCTCGCATCGATAGTAGCTCCCCTGGTTGCCAGGAGGAGCGGCATTCCATGTGTCGTCATAGAGATAATGCTCGGCATGCTCCTGGGCAAGTCCATACTGGGAGTTGTTGACGTCACTTCAGACTGGATAGGCTTCCTTTTCGACTTCGGCCTCATCTATTTGCTGTTTCTGGCTGGCCTAGAGGTTGAGATGGACTTCTTGAGGAAGGGAGGTAAAGACTCCCTAATAATAGGGACCTCTGCCACACTGGTTCCCTTCGCCTTAGGCTACCTGCTTGGCCTGGCCCTCAACGTTAGCCCTGAGCTTGTAGGGGTGATATCCTCAACTACCTCTGTTGGCATAGTCTTGCCTACAATAACGGAGATGAAGCTGAATTCTGGATCAGATTCGTTCTACAAACTCACCATAGGGGCTACAGCGGTTTCAGACATGTTGAGCATGTTCATCCTCGCCATGGTCATACAGGAAACTAGCCCCAATACGGACACCCTGATAATGGCCGCTGTGGCCTTGGCCCTAATCTACCCCTCTTACAAGGCGGTTAAGCTCTACTCCAGGGTAGTGCATAAGATCTCGGACATGGAGGAGAGGTATCACTTCTCCACCAGGCTGAGCATGGTTTTAATGGTGGTCTTCACCTACTTGGCTGAGTCCGTCGGGATACACGGCGTGGTTGGGGCTTTTTTCGCCGGAATCATTATATCAGAGCTTATAGAGTCGGTGGACTACCTGCTCAAGAACCTAGCATCATTTGGGTATGCCCTCTTCATCCCAATGTTCTTCCTGATAACCGGAAGCAAGATTGACTTAATGGCCATATTCTCCGGTGGAAACGCCTTGCTGATAGTAGGGTTGATCCTCATAAGCCTGGTAGGCAAGGTGGCAGGTGTCTACTTTTCCGCCAAAGGGAGGGGGCTTAACGGGAGAAAGGCCTTTTCCATGGGCATAATAATGTGGGCCAAGCTCAGCTTAGTCATAGCGGCCGCCGAAGCCGGGCTCAGGATCGGCTTAATAGACATAGGGATATACTCCACCATAGTGGTATACGCCCTCATTACGGTCTTCCTATCGCCTTCCCTGTTTAAGTGGTATGTGTCCAGGGGTTAGTTATTTTATGTTTTACCTTTCGTTGAACTGTCAGCTTGATGAAACTGTTGCAGAGGAACCGTTTGGGCCCTGACCTAGAACCTTTAATATGCATTGCAATGCTGTGATAATACAGGTAATGAAAAATAAAGGGTGATGCTAGAATGTTCAGCCGAAAGCTCTACAGAAGGTTTGCGGTTCTGAGCTTGGCTCTGATCCTGCTAACCTCCGTAATGCCTTATGTTGTAGCTAGGCCTGATGCCCCCGTTTCAGTTTACGTTTCAGAGTACGTTAACGCCGCTGTGGAGTTCGACGGCACCAACGTGAGGTGCTTTGGCTGGTTCGTGGAGGGAAACATAACGGTTTACAACGGCGCTGGCGAAAGGGTGTCCGACATATGGGTTCCTATAGTCCTGGACACTACTTCTTACACTTACACCTCATCCGCTGACGACTCTTACATCAAGATAGAGGAGAAACCGGCCACAGCCACCGTTACCATAGGCACTACGCATTCAACCAGCTCCATACCCAAGTGGCTCTACGATGACTACAACTCTAGGGTGGGGACTCCCACTCCCACCAGGTGGGTCCACATAACAGAGCTTCAGAGCGGGGAGAGGGTAGTAATAACTTACAACGCCACTGCCAACACGCTGTGCCCGCCCATCACCCTTTCCGAGGAGATGGACCCCTACAAGATAGTTGACGGGGCCAGTTCCACCATAAACATAAACCTGACTGTGACCAACGGTTTCCCCTTTGACGTTAACTTAAAGATAAAGAAGGTCCTGCCGCCTGACGCTAACTCAACCACTGACGGCTGGGACGATGCTGTGACCAACAACCCAATATTCACCAGCGCTGGCACGCCTGACACGGGAGCCACTGGCCTATCTGGTGACAGCAAGACCCTGTACTGGACCAGCGACGGCACTTGGCCTGGCGGTTACATAACCTTGACCAGCGGTTCATCAGCTAAGATAGAGAACTTCCAGGTGCAGGGCACGCCTAAACTGGATGAGGTCGGCGGATCAACAACGAAAGTGGAGATAGGTAGGGTTTACGTTTATTTCACAGCTCCGCACACCATAACTGGAGCTCAAGTGCCCTTCTTCTACGCCACGGCCAAGTCATCCCTGGCAGTTAAGAAGGAGCAGGACACGACCAACCCTAGCACCTGGTACATAAACGCCACCTTCTACGCTTCAAGCGGCCTCTTCAAGTACGAAGTGTTGAATGCCACCGTCTGGGCAACTCCTGACAACAACCCGAACTCCCCAGCAATAACTGGATCTAGGGTGAGCAGCTCAGGCACTCCTCTAGCCACCGTGAACCCGGGAAGCTGGTACAACTTCCCGGCGACTCCACAGAGCTTCTCTTACACGGGAGTTCCCAAGGAATGGGCTAAGTTCATAGCTATAATAGCTAAAGACCCAGCTGAGACTAATGGGTGGTATAACTACACCAACGGCACGGTAAAGGAGGTGGACGGTAAGACCAGCTACTGGCTTAAGGAGATGATATGGGTCGTTAAAGGATACCTGGTTAAAGCTAAGAAGGAGGTAAGGGCTAATGCCACTGCCGGAGCTGGAGCCTACTGTGTGGCCGTTAGCCTAGAAAACGCTGGTCAATGGATAACTCCCTACCTAGAGTTCTACGACCTCTTACCTATAAACTTCGGCCCGTTGGACGTTGCCACCGAGGGTTACATGAACTTCTACCCGTACGCCATGCTGGCAGAAGACAACGGAGCCCCAGGGGATGTGCCCGCGGACGTCTCTCAGATAGTGACTGGGATAACTGGGTACACAAAGATGTACATTTGGAAGTCCTACCCGATACCCGCTCCCCAGAAGGGCTTTCTTGAGTGGTTCCCCGATACAGCCACTACCAAGACCGTGACCGTGACCATGGCTGATGGCAGCACCAGGGACTGGACGGTCAAGGTGGTTGACGCCTCCACCATAGAGATAAACGGCACTGCCTACACGGAAGGAAACGAATTAGTCGCTGGTACTGGCGCCGCTGAGACTACCTTCCTGGTGGCTCTGGTGCACGACAGCATAGCCGCCGGCAGCGGGGGCTACGTCTTGGTTTCGGCCAAGGGATACTACGAAAACTTGGATATGGACGTGTACAACCCAGTGTTCGTCTACTACTGCGTCTCAGGCACCGGACAGTATAACATGACTGACATCTACGTGGTCGGCGTGGATCCCAGGAACACCATGGACTCCATATCGGTGTTCCAACCCTACACCGTGTTCGGTATAGCCAAGGCTGAAAGCAACGAGTGGGTGTTCTCCTTAATAGCTATGTTGGCCCTCTTCGCTAGCATAGCAATAGCAGCGAGGAGGGAATAAATGAGCGGCAAGTACCTATCATTACTCCTCATCCCTTTATTTTTTATAGGATTTTTTCAGATAAGTGCTCAAGAGTATAATCCACTAGTTTTTAGAGACGTATTGATACAGGTCTCTCTAGATGAAAACGGAAACGCCCTCGTGACTATACAGGGGGAGATCGTGAACACCGCCAAGGTGCCAGTAGTGCCAGGGTACGGTTACGTCAACCTGACCGTGAGCCCAGAAAGTGTGCTAGACGTTAAAGCTTGGATAGATGGGAAAGAGGTGGAGGCCATCAAGCTGAAAGACAAGATCAGGTACACGGTCTGGAGGCCCATCCCCTCCAATAAGAGCGTGAAGGTGAAGATACACTTCGAGGTGAGGGGGGCCGTCACTAAGGGACTCCTCTTCCACGAGTTTAAGATGCCAGTATCCAAGTTCTCCACAAGAGTACAGGGTATGAGAGTGGTCATCAGCGTTCCTCCAGGTTATCACGTCACTTACGTGAAGCCAGAGCCTAAGTCCCTGTCGTCTACCGTCATTTGGGACCTTCATAGCGGCTTCCTTGAGTTGGAGTACTCCCAAGTCCCCCTCCCGACGCTGCCGGTTAAGGGGTACTTGGTCTTCTGGCCCTCGCTGGCATTCCTCTTGATATTGATAGGGCTAGTAATTAGAAAGGTGAAATCTTGAGGCTCTGGCCGGTCTTCCTGGTAGCTCTCTTATGTTTGCTGGGGGGCTCGACCCTGCTGGCCTCTCCCCCCTCGGCCCCCCTCTTAAGCGTCACCGAGTATTTAGAGGTGACCTTCAAGTACGACGGGAGCTACCAGGTAGACCGGGTCTGGGGCCTCATAGTTTTGAAGAACCCGACATCAGACGTTATATCCTCGATTAGGATCTGGTACGATCAGGGTAAGTTTAAAGTCAAGATGGTGAGGCCCTTCAGCTCTGACTGGCTTCCGAGCCCCCTTAAACTCAACCAGCTGATGCCAGGGGAAGAGGTAGTTTGGTACTACGAGGCTCTAGACCCTTCAAATTACTCTCCTCCCCTGAGGGTGGAGGAGACTGTAACGCCTACAAACTTCGTCAGGAGGGAGAGGACGAGGTTCAAGCTTACCGTTAGGCTCATACCAAACGGAACCTTGAGGGAAGTATCCTTCTCAAAGTCGCTTCCCTGGCTGAGCGACGTGGTGGTTAGCCAGGGCTCCTTCGATGGAGGAGTTTTCACCTGGAACGCGAGCGTCCTCTCATCTCCAGTAACTTTGACGGTGGAGGGTCTCGCTGAAATTAACGCATGCTTGCTCCCGGCCGCCAGGATAACCTTCAGGGCTGAGGGGGCCTCCATCAGGTTGAAGGCTCACGGGACGACCTCTGCTCAGGTGGGGGTCATTAAGTCAAGGGACGGGGGCTGGCAGGTCGGCGCCACCTTCAAGAACTCGGCTAGGGGGGTTAAGGTTAACCTCACCGAGGTCTGCCTCTACGATGAAGTTAACGGGAGGCTGGTGAGGTGCTTCCACCCAAATCGAGTTATCGAACCTGGGGAGGTGTGGGCCTCTCCCATAGTAAGCGACAGCCCGGAGAGCATACCCAAGTACTTCGCCACGGCAAACTTCACGGTCATCTTCGATCAAGAGTACTTCACAGCCCCCTCTTCAGGCAACCCACCAACAGTTGAGGCCCCGGTAGTTGAACCTCCCATAACCTGCCATGAGCGGGAGGAGCTTATTCAGGAGCTGTCTTTCAGAAAGTCAATGTCCCCCAAAGTCGTCAAGCCTGGAGACGTGGTTACGATAAGCCTGTCAGTGTCTAACGAGGGGAACATTACGGCCCACGAAGTGCTGGTGGTGGATCCCTTGCCGGAGGGCCTGTCTTACCTGTCCGGACCTGAGGAATTGAGGGAGGGTCAATACTGGAACTTCGGTGAGGTGAAACCTGGGGAGACCAAGACGATCTCCTTCAAAGCTAGGGTAGTGGCTGAGGAGCCCGGGGTGATAACTAACAGGGTCTACTATCAAGGCAGGGAAGTGGCCTCAGACTCCATAAAAGTAGTGGTGAAAGCTAAGGGCCCAGCCCCGACAACTGGCGGACCTACTCAGGAAAACGTCACCTCCACTACCGCCTTACCCACATTAGGTGTAACCGGAGTGCCTAGAATAGTGGCCTCGAAGGCAGCCTCTCCTACAGTAGTCAAGGTGGGCGAGACGATCACCTTCACGATAAGGGTGAGAAACGAGGGGAACGCTTCAGCCAAGGACGTTAGGGTAACGGACTCTTTACCAGCCTATCTGCTCCTAGTTAGGGGAACTGAGTCCGGTAGGGGGGCGACCTTCATGGGAGGGCTCACCTGGGTAATTGAGAAATTGGAGCCGGGTCAAGAGGCAGTTATCACCTTCTCAGCGGTTGTAAAAGGGTACCCAGAAGGGGGCGTAGGTGAGAACATAGCCTACGTCAACGGGAAGCCCTATAGAGCCACTTTCAGGGTTGAAATCCCGGAAAAAGAGGCTTCCTTGACCAAATCTGGATTTGTAATAGCTAAGGGCGTTATAAAATTCATTATAACTGTGTCTTCGCCTACAGGAGTAACGACAAAGTTAATAGATATACTTCCTCCAATAGGACAACCCCTTGGCATGTCCTCTAGAGGGGGGAAATTAGAGTGGACCGTAGTGGTGCCCAGAAAAGGAACTACGGTGGTTGAGTTCAAAATGAAGGTACCTAAAGACTTTACGGGCCAGATAACTAATGTAGCATCTCTTCCAGAATTCAACAAGGCTTCTGGAGTGACATTGCTTCTTCATAAAGGCTTAGCAGCCCCAGAGGTCGAGAGCATAATGAAGGTGGCTGTTCCTCCGGCGGTTCTACTCCCTCTCATGGTGCTCTTATTCCCAGTACTGCTTAGGAGGAGGTACAGGAAGTACGTGGTTATGGATTATGAGTCTTTAAGGGGGATTTTGTTGAACGTCGGGGTTACCGGCCTCAGGGATCTAGGCAGAGCGGTAATCTCCGACCTGACCTTAATGAGGTCAATGGAAGATCCTATTGTCTCTTTAGTGGTAGCTCAAGCGATAAATGAGGGCGTGCTGGACGTCGTCCCCCTAGACGACGTGAGCTCGCTCTTCCTACTCATGGAAGCCCCTGAGTCGGAGCTAGACGCCGAGAAAATGTCATCCATAATACTCGCCAGGAACTTTGGGGCCAAAATCTATACGATCTCCCTGAAGGCGGAGCTCGTTGCCAGCTCTTATGGGGTGGACGTTGTGAGGTGATATGATGGCCGATGACTGGATAGCTAAGTTTGCCGCCCTTCAAGCCCTTGAGTTGGCTAGGAGGAGGAAGAGGAGGAGGTTGTTATCTGCCATAGAGATGGGCATAGCCACGACTATACTAGTGGCGGTAATAATAGTGTTGCTAATGCCCTTCCTAACTCAGACGCAGCTTATCCTAGCGCTAATACTCGATATAACTGCCGGAGTTATAGCAGCTCTTTCCATGTATCACAGCGAGGAGGTGCCTATGGGATATGCTGGTGTTAAGATATTTGCCGAGATCAGGTTCGATAAGGTGGGAGAGTTTATCAACCTAAGCGAAGATGAGAAGACCATAGTGGAGATGATCGCTGAGAAGGGCCACGTTAAAGTTGGAGAGGTGGCTAGCCTCCTAGGAGTTACCCCGGCCATGGTGGTTCAGAAGCTGATACACCTAGAGGATAAGGGGTTCATAAAGATCACCGGGGTAGGGTAGTTTAAATAGGACTAACGTTATAATAGACCTGGAGAAGGATTGTAGATGTGTTTGAGGGCGTCCTCCCTAATTACGCTACTTCTCGTGTCTCCCCTAGTTACTATACTTGGTTTTGGTAGCGTCGTCGTAGTTTACAGTGGGGAGGACGCTAGGTTCCCCATGAGGATCGATTCATTTGAGTTTAGACTGGGTGAGAAGGGAGAGGTAGCTGAGATCTACTTCATGGACTCTCCGGGGTTTGAGAGGCTGCCGTCCATGTCGTATAGCGAGCTAACGGCCAACGCTTCTGCGGTCATTGACGGCAAGGTGATCCACTATAACGGGAGGAGGGCGATAATATCTCAGGAAAGATGGACGGTCCTTCTCTCATTTAATGACGGAGCTCCCCTCTTAATGGTCAGGGACTTTAACGGAATCCTGAAGTTTGTAGTGGCTCTCCCCCTAAAGGGCCTGCCTGACGACTTCTTGAGGGCCATATTGGCTAAGGTAGCTAACTACTTGGAGGGGAGACAGGCCGCCGTTACAGTGCTGATCACTACTTTAGTGGCCACTACAGCTTCAGTCATAAGCTATAAGATCTACGAGAAGTACTTGAAGGGAGTTGAGGGGGCTGTAGCGGCCCCTCTGTACGTAGCAGCCTCTGCCGTCAAGATTAAGGACCCGCTGAAGAGCAAAACAAGGAAGATCTTATATGAGGAGCTTAAGAGAGAGCCTTTGACGGTTAAGGAGCTCAGGGAGAAGATGGAACTGTCAAAGTCCTCTTTGCTGTGGCACCTGGGAGTTCTCGAGAGGTCAGGCCTCATAAAGTCAGAGGTCTTCGCCGGGACTAAGTACTACTACGTACCTGGCAAGACCTTTGACGTCAAGATAAAGGCTATGGCCATGAACCCTACCAGGTTACACATACTCAGGGTTGTGGCCGATAAGGAAAAGTTAGGCGGGGCCTACCTCAGGGAACTTGCTAAGGAGCTGGGCATGTCCACCGAATCCATAAAGAGGAATCTGGACTTCTTGGAGAGCATAGGCTTAATCAGTAGTAGCTACGTTAAAGGCAAGAGGTATGTGAAGCTCACGGAGATGGGAAGGGCTCTGGTCGAATCAGGCCTTTCCAAAAAGAAGTTTACGACAAATGCTGGGTTGACTATTAAGGATAAGGTAAATCTGACAGGAGCCAGGCGTTTTCAAGGTATACTTCATTGAGGAGGGGCTTGACCTCCCTTAGACAATCTAAGGCCACCTTCCTGGGGGTTGGTGGGAGGTCCCTAGCCATGAAGTGTGGGTAGAAGGCCAGGAGGACGTAAGGAATCCTTTCATCTAGGGAGGAAAGGTACTCAGCTATCGCCCTAACCTCATCGCAATCCACGTATCCGGGCACTAGGAGGGTGCTGACCACTAGAGGCGGCGGATCTGGCCTAACCTTGAACCACTCGGCTCCCTCCTTCAGGTTCCTGAGGGCCTCATCGGGACCTCTCACTCCCGTCAGGGCCTCATAGACCAGGGGGTTCCAAGCCTTCAGGTCGACTTTCACGATGCCTCCGCTTTTCACAGCGATTTCCATCATCTTGCTGAAGATCCCAGCGTTCTCCAACCCGTTGGTCTCCCAGCAGACCCTTAACTTTTTCCTGGAAAGTACTTCCCTGGCTACCGCTAAGGAGTGGGGCGCCCAAGGAGCCGGATCGCCGCCAAAGTAGCAGATGCACGTAACCTCAGGCCTTAGGGCCTGCTTGACAAGCTCCTCCACCGTCATGAGGGGCCCTCCCTTGACAGACATCCTCTTATGCTCCACGTTCTGACAGAAGAAGCAGTCTAGGTTACAGGCCCCGTAGAACACTGCCAGGTTATAGTAGCCTACCTCCGGCCCACACACCTTAGTGTGTTCGGGGAATCCCCTACAGGTCGAGGCAGGGCACACCTTATTGGCTACGCAGTTAGTGGGCAGGGGGTCCAGGTAGTAGTGGCCTATCGCCACCCTCCAACTGCCTGTCACGGGCTCCAACCTGTTCTGCTTTCTCCTGATAACCCCACAGAAGCCTCGATCCTCTATCCTGCACCGGTTGGAACAGAGGTTGCATTGAAGTCCTTGGTTCGGCGGGCTTGGGGGCAAGCCCATGGCCTCCCTCCAGGAAGCCCTCCTCGTCTTGATGAGGCCCGAGGCATCACCTCTCCTTATGCAGTCTAAGCAAGCCCCCAGGGAATCGCTTATGAGAGGAGATGACCTGCCACAGACGAGGCACCTTCCCAAGGTCTCCCCCCTAGAACCCGACGAGGAAAATTAAGTGTTGGGCCACTTGGGATCCGATGTTCGTAACAAATTTATTTCTTTAACATTTTGTTGTCCATGGCGTCGACCCAGCCTTTTATGTATAAAAAATAAAGCGGAGCTTATTTAACGTGTCATGCCGAGAATAATGGGTGATGCTTCTGAGGGTAAAGGAATTCATGAGTTCGAACCCTCTAACGGTTGATCCGGAAGACCAACTGGACGAAGTGCTCTCGATAATGGCCGACAGAAACGTGTGGAGCCCGGTGGTCTACAGGAGGTACGTGAGGGGATTCGTGACCGAGAGGGATCTAGTCTCCAACGTCATGGCTGGAGGCCTCTCCCTGAAAGTCAAGGTCAGGGACGTGATGAGGCCCAGGTTTGGCGTGGTTAGGCCTGATGATAGCTACGTCGAGGCGGCTAGGGCTATGATGTCCGTCAAGTCAAGGCTAGTGGTCATGGAGGGCGAAAACTTGGTAGGTGTGGTTACGGCCTCGGACATAGTCAGGGCTTACTCCCAGTCGGTTACAGAGTCTCCTCCCACCAGGAGGTTTGCCACCCTCAGGGTTGAGACGGTTTCCGGAGACGCTACAATAGCCGACGCCGTGAGGTTCATGAGCAAGAAGAGGGTGGGGAGCCTGCTGGTCAAGGAGGGTGAGGAGATATACGCTATAATAACTGAGAGGGACATGGTCAGGGACGTGCTCGTAAAGGGATTTGACATGTCAAGGCCCGTCAGGGAGGTGGCCAAGTCCCCGCTTCACATCATGGAGCTAAACGCCCCCCTGGTGGAGGTGGCTAAGTTGATGGTCGAGAAGAGGATAAAGAGGGTTCCACTAACTGAGGAGGGTGAGATATCTGGTATAATAACGGCTAGAGACGTTGTTGAGGCCATATGGAGGATGAGCCTCTACGATGAGCTGGCCCCCTAATTTTTAATTGGCCACCGGAGGTCTGAAGGGCGATGCAAAAGAGGTACAGGATATACGCGGTAAAGGAGGATCTCCACGCGTTATCGGTGATTCCGGGGGACCTCATAATAGAAAGGGGACTCTCAATACTCAGGAGGCTCCCCAGGAATTACATAACGAGCGTATTCACTGAAGAGGCCCCACTAATAGTTAGAAATGAGGGCAGCGGGAGGTACGTGGCCTCAATCCTGTGGGATAAAGTTGTCAGCGATAGGAAATCGCGGGAAGGGCTGAACGGCATAATAAAGGGGTTTTCTACCCTCTCAGATGCCTTAGTCTACCTGATGGACGTCTCAATGGAGAAGTCCCTGCCCAACCCCTGGGAGACCATATACTTCTGGCTGCACACTAAAGTGCTGGGCAGAAGCCCGGTCGTCGATCAAGAAGCCGAGGTCGTCATGGAACCCAAGTTAGTTGGCCTTATGAACTTCTTGAGGAGGAAAATCCTAGCTTACCAGCTGATATACCTCAAGGATGAAGGGCTCGTTTGAGCCTGTTAACCGTGTAGTTCAAGGAGTAGGCCAGGGCGAGGAACACACTAAGGTGAGCCACAGCTAGGCCCAAGTTCACCCCCATCAGGTAGCTCAACATCCCACCGAGGTAAAGGAGGGGGTTCATCAGGGCCACGAACCTCATCGGCTCACCGAGTTAAGGTGCTCCTCCTCCCTTATTACCTTATCTGAAATACGGTCCTAAAACGTTCTGTATCGTTGCAAAACGTCCCTTAGTAACTTTGAAGGCGATAATAGCCTTGAGAACGTCCGCCATCCATCTCAAAAGGGGATGCACGAAAAGATAAAAAGGTTGGGGTGTCCTCAGCCATCAATGACAGTGAAAGTCGCTATTCAGGGAGATAAAGGCTCCTACAGCGATGAGGCTGCTCAGCTCTTCTTCGGGGAATATGAGCCGGTGTTTCTGAGGACGTTCAGCGAGGTATTCGATCTAGTCGAGTCGGAAGAGGTTGAGAGAGGGGTCGTGCCCGTTGAGAACACTACTACGGGAAGCATAAGGAGGGTGCTCAACCTGCTGCTGGAGAGGGAAGTCTACGCCGTTGGTGAGGTGAAGGTTAAGGTAGAGCACGCCCTTCTAGCGCCTAAAGGGGCGACATTAGAGGGCATAAGGTACGTTTACTCCCATCCAGAGGCTATATCTCAGTGCGAAGGCTTCCTCTCCTCCAGGGACTGGCAGGTGATACCCAGATATGACACTGCTGGCTCCGCCAGGGAGGTGGCTGAGAGGGCAGATCCTTCATACGCGGCGATAGCCTCAGAGAAGACTGCCCAGCTCTACGGCCTATCCGTCTTACTTAGGGGGATACAGGACGTGAAGCCCAACATAACTAGGTTTTACGTCATAGCTAAGGATGCCACGTGGCCTAGAGACGCTGACACGACGTCGGCGTTCTTCGCCACTAGGCACGTGCCTGGAGCCCTGTGGAGGGCGCTTGGGGCCTTCGCCCGGAGGAACATAAACCTCCTCTGGCTAGAGTCCAGGCCCATAAAGGGGGAGCCTTGGAACTACTCGTTTTTCGTGGAGTTCGAGGGATCCATGCACGAGGATTACGTTAAAGAGGCACTAAAAGAGCTCGAGGAACAGGCGGTTTGGGTTAAACTGGTTGGGAGCTACAAGAGGTGGAGGAAGGTCAGCTGAAGGGGGTCTCCCCCTCCAAGATCTCCTGCAAGGGCGCCCTCCAAAGGACGTGAAAGACCCTCCAGTTCTCCTTGTCGACGACGCACTCGAAGTCGTAGAAGCCAGAGGAGAACAGGTTCATGAAGGCCCTTCCCGTGAACTCCCTCCAGATAGGGGCTGTCCCGTCCCTCTTGCTGGCGTTTATGTCATAGGGTATCTCGACAAGGGCCAGGTCCCCGTCCACCTCTTTAACGTTAACGGGCCTCCTGTGCATCCCCTCCTCGACCTCAAGCACCTGTACTGCCCCAGCCTCCAGAGCTTCCTTGAAAGAAGGAGATCTCAACTTACCCTGAGCCTTCAGCTCAACTCTCCTGCTGTCTAAGTACCACCATACCTTCAACCTGTCGCTCCTCAACCCTCTGTTGAGGGAGTCGGTCATCCTCCCATAGAAGTTAACCCTGTAGTCGTTGGAGACCACCCCCAGCTTGCCCAGGTTAAACCTAGTGTTCAGGGCCTGCATGGGGTCGAAGGTCCACCTCATCCTTTTTAACCCCTTGGATAAGGCCACCTTCCTCTGAAACTGCTTTATCCTAAAGCCGATTCCTGAGTACTTGTACCTCTCCACAACCCCGCTCTGGTGGGAGTAGAAGTAAAGCCCCTCCTCGTCCCTGGCTAGGAACCCCCAGGCGAAGCCCACCGCCTCCCCAGTTTCCACCTCGTAGACCCCTATAACCATTCCGGAGTTGTCTGAGGCGGCCTTCAACACGTGCACCGGCACGACGTCCAGCTTATCGGGCCCTATTCCCCAGGCCGAGACTTGGACGTCCACTAACTTCCAAAGCTCCTCGGCGTCGCTTACCACCTTGAAGACCAGTTTCATAACCTTCCCATCCTTGGTCATCAACTCGACGACTTCCTCGGACATCGCCCTATCCTAACCCTCTCACTTTTAACGTATTTCTTCAGATTGGGTGGGTGGGCAAGTGAGGTTCAGGGCCGTAACTTTGCACGTAAGGAGTGAGGAGGAGTACGAGTCCTACTCCGACCTGTTGGACAGGCTCCACAGGAGGCTGGACGCCTTCACAAAAAGAGTGGTCATGACCGAGCCCCTGGACGTTAAAGAGGAACTTAAAGCTGTTCACGCCGGTTTAGATCCAGAAGGCTTTGATCGCGCCTACGAACTGTTGAAGGAGGGCTACTTCACCTCAGTTAACATGGGAGATAGGTCATACGGGGCCAACCTATTGTACGCAGCGGAGTTCCTACACAGGATCTCAGAGGAGCTTGGACCTGAGGCGAACACGATGTTCGCTCTGACTTCTGGTGAACCTTACGAAACTCCTTACTTCCCAGCTACCAGGGGAGGGAGCTTCGGGATTTCGGCATCTCTCCTCTACCCATCAGAACTTTATGGGGCACTCTACGAGGCCGAGGAACCAGAGATGACTCTTAGGAGCGTCTTAAAGTTCCTATTCTCGCAGGCGGAACAGGAGCTCTTAGATGAGCTAGGGGATGAAGCCCCCTTCCTGGGCATAGACTACTCGCTAAGCCCCTGGATGGAAGAGAGCTCCGCCAGGGTGATAAGTTTGTTGGCCAGAACAGATTTCTTAGAGCCGGGAACGGCTTCAGCCATCCTGGAAATGAATGAAATTATAAGGGAAAGCGTGGAGGGGCTGAAATCCATGGGGTTCAACGAGGTGATGCTCCCCATGGCGGAGGACAGCCTTCTGATGGACATGGCACTTCAGGACAAGTTGAGGGCCAGGGACCTAGCTTACCTGTCCTCCTACTGCGTGACTGGATTGGACATGGTTGTGATACCCTTCGGGGACGTTAGCAGGTTGGCTAAGATGATAGGGGACGTGCTGTCATCGGGCAGAGTGAAGGGGAAGGTGGTGGGAATCAGAATAATCCCAGTGGATGAGGAACCTGGAGAAAAAATTAGGTTGGGGAGGTTCGGAGAGGTTCCCGTCATGGAGCTGTGACCTTCCTCACCTTTCCCCTCCTTACCTCCACTAGGCCTTCCTCCTCCATCTCCTTGAGGGCCATGTTCAACCACTTCCTGTCCACCTTCAGGTTCTCAGAGAGTTCTGAGATGGAGATCCAGTCCTCGCCTATCAGGCTAAGGCACTTATCTTTTAGAGGCTCAGTTATCAGCTCTTGCCTCTGGTTCAACAGGTCCACTATCGCAATGGCCACGCTCCTAGGGACGTTTAACATCTTGCTTATCTCCCTGGAGCTTATACCGTTAAGCCCGTTTTCTAGTTTCCACTCCACGTACCTCTTGGCCAGCTCCTCGAGGTTGTCGGTGGAGGAGAGCTCTAGGAAGGATTCTAGGTCTATGTCTATGGTCACCCTCTTGGTGGACAACGAGTAGAGCTTGGCTGGCCTCCCCCTTCCCTTTCTCCTCTCCACCAGCCTTATGAGCCCCGCCTCTTCCAGGTCCTTCAGGTGTGAGGTCACGGCCGGCAAGGTGTACCCGAGCTCTTTAGCTATGTCGCTGGCCGATGACGGCCTCTCCATTATAATCTTAAGTATCCTGAGTTTAGTCTCGCTTGTCAGGGCGTCTAGCACCTTCTTAGCTCTAAGTATCCTGGCCCTAGTTATGTACACCTCTACCCCCTTATCACCACTAGCTTGACCCTTCCGGCCTTTACCTTCAGGGGCAATTCTGTTCCCTCACCTGAAGTCAGGCGTTGGCTGGCTCCCTCGTAAGACTTTCCGTCCACAAGTATACTTGACCTCCTGGCGTCAACTTCCAGCACGACCTTAACGTTCTCAGGTACTATAATGGTCAGGTCAACCTCGTTAGCTGTCCCCTTCACAGTTAAAGCTCTAGTCACCTTGACGGTGCCGTCTATGGAGCCCATTACGATTGAAGCCATCAGTTCGCCTACCTCAGCTCCAGAGAGCTTAAGCTCCCCCATCTTGACAGAGAGGTTCAGCCTGCCCGACCAGCCCTTGGGAAGTTCGAGCAGAACCTCCCCGACAGCTACGCCCTCATCCGTTTTAAAGCCAGATATTCTGGCCAACGGCCTCTCAACGTCGGAGTTAATGACCTTCAGCTCTCCGGCCTGTAGCTTAAAGCTTACATCTTGTGGGTCCAGCTCTTCCACGAACTCGACTCCCTTCTCCAAGGGGAACCAGGTTGGCCCCAGCCTTATCTTCGTTTTCGGCTCCACTGGGATCACTGAGGCCACCAATGAGAAGACCAGCATTGCCATTACGACGTAACCTATCGCTTCCCTCCTATCCACCTTCATCTCACCACCTCCAGACTCTGCTTATGACGGACAGCAGCAGCAAGGCCAGGACAACAGAGATCACCGAGGCCAAGAAGGCACGTCCCTTGTCCATTCCGTAGTTTACTGCAGCAGCCACTATCACCATGTACACAGACCAAATGAACGTGACTAACATCAGCGTGATCCCCACAACGAATATCCAGGGGTTGGGCGTTATCACGTAGGAAGCTAGCAGGGTTGACGGTATCAGGTGGGGCAGCGATGAGAAGCCCACTAAACCTATGAAGGACTCCCATCTCCCCTCATGGTGTCCCATAAGGCCCGCGATGAGGTGAACGAACCCGGTGTAAACCACCAAGTTCACTAGAGAGATCCCTAATATGGTCACCCCGGTCACGTAGCTCAAAGGTCCGAGTATGGGGCTGAGGGGGGCCATTATCCCCCAAGAGGATATGTTCCTCAGTATCAGAGATCCCAAGGAGTAGGAGATTATGGTGTAGATTAGCACCGGCAGCATGGCTGACCTCTTCTCAGCTATGTACGAGTCGAAGGCCTCCTCAGGTGAGAGGATCACCCATCCCAACCACATGGCAGCCTCTCTTAGTAACTCCATTTGACCACCATATTTAGTAAACTTACTTTCTTAATAAAGTTATTGAATGAGATGTTAAGCCATCGAGTCCAGCCTCTTCATAAGGTGATCCGGAATTTTGAAGCTTAAAGCACCATAATTCTCCTTAAGATGTTCTATAGAGCCAGCTTTAGGTATTGCTACGACCATTTTCTTTGAGATAAGCCATCTAAGAGCTACTTGAGCGGGAGTTCTTCCCAGCTCTTGAGCCACCTCCCTGAGGACCTTGGGCGGATTTCTAGCAAGCCTCCCCCTGTCAAGTGGGCTGTAAGCCATTAGAGTGATCCTCTCCTCCTGACAGAATTGCAGAAGTCCCCTTTCAGGCTCCCTGTTGTTCAGATGGTACTCTACTTGGTTGACAACTATCTCATCGTATCTCATCGCCTCCTTAAGCTGACCCAAGGAGAAGTTGCTGACCCCGCTGAACCTGATGAGCCCCTCCCTTTTGAGCTCTCTGAAGGCCTTCAGGGTCTCCTCCAGGGGGTACCTGGGGTTAGGCCAGTGTATAAGGTAGAGATCTATGTAGGTGCCCAGCCTCTTTACGCTGGCCTTCGCTGCCTTGATCACGCCCTCGTAGCCCAGGTTGGTCCCCCAGACCTTACTCACTAGGAAGTAATCCTCCCTGTCGTAAGGCTTAATTGCCTCACCCACTAGCTCCTCTACTTTTCCCCAGCCGTACATCTCAGCTGTGTCTATCAAGTTCATCCCCAAGTCTATAGCACGCCTTATTACTGACACGGCCCTCTCCCTGGGGATGGAGTCCAGCGTGTAAGTCCCAAGCCCCAGCTTGGCTACGAGGACGCCTGTACGGTTAAGCTCCTCCCTCATAGGCACACCTAGTTAAGTTCTTATAGTTAGATTGTGTTAAAGGTTGGGTTTAAGGGATGAAAGGGTACGTGGTAGGCATCATAGCCTTAGCAGCGGCGCTCATGGTAGGCGTTCTATATCTAAACGTGGTCGTGTTAACCTCAAAGGTTGACAAGAGCTTCAACGAGGTTTATCAGAAGCTGAGCGAGCTCACCTTCAAGGTCGGGGAGAACTCGACCTTGGCTCAGCACTTCCGTGCGGTTGGCTACTATCCTAACGGTACCAAGAAGGTCTACACGGATTCAGTCAGGGAGTTCGTGATAAGGAACTTTACTTGGCCCTACTACCAGGTCTGCTTCGTTGAGCGGGGGCAGGTCACTAAAGATTGCGCCCAAGTCTTCTTTCCTTACATAGCTTTGCCGGTCGAGGTGCTGGGCACCAGGAACATAGTCCTGCCGTTCGGCGGTAGGGGAGCGCCCATTGAGCTCACTTACGATGGGCTGGACTCTGTGTCGTCTGGAGGTAACATTTACACGGTCTACAAGTACAGGTACGAGGTTGAGAACTACGCTCAGTCTGGAAAGGCCTCTCTATACTTGATGTACGACGTCGAGACCGGAGCCCTGGTGAAGGCTCAGACTAGATCCTCGAGCCCCGATATGAACATAACCATGGACATGTGGCTTGAGAAGATGGACTTAGGTGAGGAGCACGTGATGGTTAAGCCAGCTAGGTGGCCCTGGTCCGTTCAACCCTCTGGTTGACAGACCTAACCCTGTTTATGGACTCGACGACCTTCCTGTACCTGGGATCCCCCTCGATTGACAGCGTGCTCAAGGCGTAAAGGGCATAGTCTGCGTCCTCCGGAGAATACTTGGTGTACCAAACTAGGGATTCTATGAGGGGCCATTTAGCGGCCTCGTTCCTGTGGAGCAACCTGAAGAAGGATCCCTTGTCCCAGATCATTAGGATGGGCACTACCCACTTAGATAAGGAGCCGTCGTCCAGGTGAAGGACTTCAGCCAGGTAGACCTCGACTTCTCGGGGGTAGGCCATGGCCACCCTGCCCAGGGCCACCGAAAGTATGAACCTAACCTCCCTGCCCCCCTTGACCCAACACCTAAGGATGCCCTTTATCGAGCCTGCCGGGTCCCTCAATCGCCTTCCCAGTAGGTCTCCCAACTGGTACATGACGTAGGTGGGGAGGACCCCTCTAGTCGGTGTTCTGCACTCCACTATCCCGGCCACAGACCTGGAGAACCCCTCACATCCGTAAGACAAGGCTTCTAAGAGCTCGTTAGATGCCGTTAAAATCCTCTCCTGACAGTCCACACAGGTCGACCTCCTCGAACACCTCCTTCATGAGCCTGTAGGTCACCTCATACTGCCAAGAGTCCAGGACCGGACTCTCTAAAAGGAGCTGAAGGTCCTCCACCAGGGACCTGTAGTAATCCCCCAGCTCAGAGCACTCGCTAGAGTACCTAGCCTCGTCTACGTATACGCTCGTGCCCGGGGCGTAGGAGTCCAGGAGGTTCACCAGAACTTCCTTGGGTAAGGCCCCGCCCAGGGGCTTGAAGGTCTCCTCCCTGAGCTTCCCTATGTCCGGCCCGTAAATGACTTGCCTTCCCTCGCTGTCGGAGCTAGGCAGGGCCGAGAGCGACAGGACTATCATGTCAGGTCCTAAGGACTCGGAAAGTGACCTCAAACCCTCTAAAGCCTGGACCGAGACGAAGCCGTAGATCATGAAGACGGAGACCTCATCTAGAAAGTTCCTCAACCAGCCCTCCACTTCCCCTACCTCTTTAGGGCCCACGAACTTCCCGTAGAATACGGGGGCGATCCTGCCTTCTGAAGGGCTCAGCTGGACCCTAAGGTAATTAGGGGCCCTCCCGACTGGGATCAGACTTCTCCTCCCGAAACTCGGCGGGAACAGCTTGTTCACCACCTTCTCGAGCCTCTCCTTGAAGGGGACGATGTGCCTTCTGAACTCCCTTCCAACTATGTATGGCCTCTTCTGAAGCTCTACTAAGTCCACATCTTCGTAAACAAACACTCCATAATTTTTTAACCTGTAAAGGGATCCGACATCAGACTTAACGGGCTGAAATTCAACGTCCAATCCGTACTCCTCTATGAGGTCTTCCAAGTTAACGTAAATGTCCATAACCTCAACCTTCGTCTCCATTACCTCCCGTACCTCCTCTCCCTCCTCTGGTAGTTCCTTATCGCCCTCAACAGGTCGACCTTTCTGAACTCCGGCAAATAAGCCTCGCAGAAGTAGAGCTCGGAGTAGGCGGATTGCCAGAGCAGGAAGTTACTCAACCTCTCCTCCCCAGAGGTCCTTATTATGAGGTCGGGGTCTGGCAGATCAGGGGCGTACAAGTGCTCCCTTATAACCTCTTCATCTATCTCTTCGGGTCTCAGCTCACCTCTAAGCACCTTCTCGGCTATCTTCCTGACGGAATCCACTATCTCCCTTCTTCCGCCGTAAGCGACGGCTATATTGAGGGTTCGGCCGCCAAAATCTCTAGTCTTCTCCTCTAACTCTCTTATCAACTTTCTAACCCTCTCCGGCAACATTTCAAGCCTTCCTATGGCCCTAAATCTAATTCCGGATCTCCTCAACCTGTCTAAGTCGTTAAGCAGGCTTCTAAGCTGTTCCTCTATGACGCTCATTATGGCCTCTATCTGCTCCTTAGGCCTGTCGAAGTTCTCCGTTGAGAAGACGTAAAGGGTTATGTGCTCTATTCCAAGATCGTCCAGCCAGTTAAGTATCTCCTCAACCTTTTTAGCCCCCAACCTATATCCATCGTAGTAGTTCAGGCCCATCTTCCTGGCAAACCTCCTGTTGCCGTCCAGTATGATCCCTATATGCCTGGGCATCTTCCCCTTCTTCACGGAGCCCTCCAAGTACTTGGTGTACACGGGCATCTGGATCTTGCTCAGGATCTTGTAGAGGAGGTCCAGCATAAGGCCCTCAGTAATCCTTTTCTTTGATCAGTTTTTAAAATGGTTGGGATGTGTGAGGCCTCCGTAGCCGTCATTCTGTCGGGCGCGAGGGTTCTCCTCATCAGGAGAAGGCCCAGAAAGGGGGACAGGTTCTTCTGGCAGGTCGGATTCCCCGGAGGCAGGGCTAAGAAGGGGGAGAGCTGCCTAGAGGCTGCTCTCAGGGAAGCCCAAGAGGAGGTGGGCATCCAACTTTCTGAGGAGGACCTGATGGGGGAACTCCCGTTCATGAGCACCCTGCTAACTAAGGTGAGGGTTAAGCCTTTCCTATTCAGGTTGAGTGAGGAGGTGATGCCGAAAACAGATGGTAAAGAGGTAGAAGAAGCTAGGTGGGTGGAGCTCAACCCCAGGAGGACGATAGCCTACATACCAGGCAGGCGAATCGTCACTCCAGCGTTCGTGATGGGCGGGCTGGTGGTGTGGGGTCTCACCTACAGGATCCTGTCCTTACTGCTTAACGGATTCGGTGACGTCCACTACGCCTGAGGCGGTCACCCTGTAAACCTTGTCGGCTCTCTCCAACAGGTCCTCGGATATGTAAGTGGCGGACATGGTTACCACAAGCACTACTGATCCCTTCTCCAGGGCCTTCTTCAGGGAATCGATCACGTCTTTCCTCATTATGTGCATCATCATCTTCCACTCGTCAGGCACGTTGGCTGTGGAAATGAAGGCGTCGCTCGGCACCAGTATCTCTGGGAACTCCAAGTAAACTACAGATTTGCTTTCCATCTCCTCTCCTAGCTTTATGAGCTTGCTAACCGCCTCTCCAAAGGACTCTGAGCTTTCCAGGGAGGGAACTGCCAGGTAGTAGAGAGGAGCCTCGCCCAGACCGGGAATCAGCTCTCCCATTTTCCTGACCATGGGTATGAGCTCCTTCTGCATGATCTCAATTATTATCAGCCTGCTGGACCCCTCCTTCAGGAGGTGAATGAGTCTCTCCGTCAGAGGCCTCAGGAAGGAGACGTCATCAAGCTCCTCTGGCGAGGCCGTCGGGTAAAGCTTGACTAGCCCTACCATGGAGGGGGAGGGCTCAACTACGACCCTAAGCCCCTCAGCACTGACCATTATGGATATCATCTTGTCCAAAGGATCTATTGCCTCTTTGAACTTATCAGGGAGAGTTCCGTCGCCCAGAAGGAGCTTCGTGATTATGTTGGCGGTGTTGGCTGCCTCCAAGTCCTTTAAGAAGTAGGAGTAAGCCACCATAGCCGTAATGGCGTCTACAAGGCCCCTCATGTCCTCGCCCCTAGCCGCCATCTCCCTGGCCAGCGAGAGAACCCTCAGAGGCTCCAGGCCGGTCTTGAGCAGCACGTCTACTACTCTCTCATCAGTGCTGGTGAAGAAGAGCAGGTACTTCAGGTAGAAGGGACCCAGCCTCTCTACGCTACCCCTGTCCTCCGGGGAGACGTACTTCCAGCTCTTCACCCTTATCATGTCAGGGTCCGTCTCCACGCACTTCAAAGATAGCATGAAGGGGCACGGCCTCACCTTCCCCCTGACCTCGAGCACGTCGCCTGGAAGGTAGTAGCCAGACCCCTGCTGTATCATGAGGACTATCGAGTCCTTCCCGTCAGATATCCTGAGCCTCCCATACCTTATGTCACCGATGGCTATTAGTGGGAGGAGGTCCACCACCTCGCCGGTCAGGGAGACCTCCTCCCCCTCGGGAACCCTACCTTCTAACACGTCCCTAATATCCACCAACTTTTTCACCTAATTATCGAACAGCCATAACTATTTAACTTAACTAAGGTACGAATACATGATGACTATGGACGAGCTGGACAGGCACATCCTCAGGAGATTGCTTGAAAATGCTAGGACGCCATTCACGGATATAGCTAAAGAACTTAAGGTAAGTGAGGCTACCATCAGAAAAAGAGTTAACAAGCTAATCAGGGAAGGTGTTATAAAGAAGTTCACTGTAGAGCTGGGCGAGACGGGCCTCAAGGCGATAGTCCTCATAAAGGTGAGGTCAGGCTATCAGATACCCAAAGTGGCTGAGTACATATCCAAGATCCCCGAAGTGGTCAAGGCTTACGAGGTGACCGGGGACTACGATATAGTAGCTGAGGTGGTGAGCGTCGACCCCTCCAGCCTCAACAAGGCGATAGAAACAATAAGGGAGAGGGATGGGGTGGAGGGCACTTTAAGCATGATAGTGTTGGCAGTCTGGTGAAAGTTACACCTTAGAGTTGAACCAGTTGAGTGGCTTTTACGTGAGATGACCCCCTAACGGGGTCTCCATGAACAAGGCCTCAATCTTGCTGGCCTTTATGTTGCTGCTCTCTTCCATCAACCTGAACGTGGTGGGAGACAGGCCCAGGTGCGAAATAGATATAAGCGTAAGTCAAGGCCTCCCGAGGGCTGTTAGCTACGGAAACAGGGTGACTGTGGCCTACACCTACTCGAAGGAAGTGGTAGGTCAGGTGACTAGGTGCGAGGTCTCATCTGCCACCGTATCAGTTAGCGGCTCGCTCTCCCTGAGCTCAGTTAACGTGAACGGAGGCAGCGTATCAGCCAACCTGCTCGCCTCTTCACTGGGTACGGGATCTGCTAGGGCCGTGGTAAAGTACTCCTACTGCTTTTACGATGAGGAAATGAAAGAGGAGATCTGTACTGAGACTCTAACGGCCACCGAGTCTCTGGGCTCAACTTACTCCGTTGGGGTGCCTAGGTTTAACGTCTACCTGAGCCCCTCCAAGGTTAGGAGGGGTAAACAATTCACCCTGACGGTTACAGGCTTAGACGAGGTTGACGACGGCTATGGAACTCTTTCAGTAAGGGCAAAGGTATTTGGGTCCTATTATACGATACCTAGGACTAGAAAGGGGACCTTCTCCCACAAAATAACCGTTCCAAACGTCAGAAAAGGCGTGTATGAGGTATCAGTCAAAGTCACTAAGGAGTACGGCGGGATAAGCGATACCAAGTACTCCCGTAGGAGCTTAAGGGTGCTGGGCGATCCGCCTACGGTAAGGCTGTCTGGAGGTAGCTTCAGGAAGGGGTCTCAAATACCAGTTATCGTGGAGGAGGTCGACGGGGATGAGGTCACGGGCTTCATCAGGGCCTTTAACAACACGATAGAGGTAAGCGGGACGGGCAGCTACCAAGTGGAGGTTCCCCACGTTAAAGCCGGAGAGTACAGCTTAGAGGCCTTCGTCAGGGATTCTGACGGGAACTTCTCCAAGTCCTTCAAGGTGACGGTGCTGGGATCCCCGCCTAGGGTAGAGGGGGACGTCCCACCAAAGGTCCATAGGGGGGACCTCATAACCGTATCGATAAGCGAGGAAGACGGAGATGATGTTAGGGGAGAGCTCAGCTTCGGACCTCTCAAGTTAAGCTTATCCGAAGGGAATCAGGAGATAGCCGTTCCTAGGGATATACTAGCCTCCAATTACACGTTAGAGGTCAGCGCTGGGGACGTCGACGGGTGGACCAACGTTTCTTGGCCAGTAACCGTTGAAAACCTAGAGCCAGAGGTCAACGTCTCGCTGAGCGCTTCGGAAGCGAGCCCGGGGGATGTTGTGACCGTGACAGTAACGGCCTCTGACGACGCTGAGGGCCTCCAGGTGGAGCTCATAGTGAAGGAGACCGGTGAAAGGTTCCAGTTAAGTCCGGATGGGGGAGTCGTAAACTACGAGGTGCCTAGACAGTCGAGCTCAGTCAACGGCGCCCTCACGTTCACAGCCAAGGCTCAGGACATAGATGGGGTTGTAGCCACTGATGTAGCCTCTCTAATAGTTAAGCTCCCCGACGATGGTCAGGAGGACGACTCTGCAAATCAGACAAATCCCGGCAACTCTAACGAGTCAGCCGATCAGACAAGCCCTGAAGGTCAACCTCATACGAACAGGACCAGCGACTGGGCCCAGGTCAACAGGACTGAGACCCAGCCGGGGGGAGAAGGTCAAGAGGAAGTGAACGAATCGAAA
>JAOZFG010000011.1 GCA_027491435.1 Thermoproteota archaeon | reverse complement strand
CTGCTGCCCCTCCTTCAGCTCCTGCTGCCCTTCCTCCAGCGAAACTATTCGCTCCAAGATCTCCTTGTAACCTATGAGCCCAGCTACGGCATGCCTGAACTCCTTATCCTTCTCAAGTAACTCCAGGAGTTCCTCCTTAAGCTGAGCCATGTTCCCCTTGTAATCACTGAAAACCAAAAATAAAGTTATGGAACATTCGCATCACTTTCTAAAAGTTGGGGTGTAGTGCCCTTCTGGGGACTGCCTAAGTGGTTGGAAGCGTCGCTGCCTGTGAATAGGGAGCCCTCACACAGACAACGCCCAGAGTGAAGTTCGATTAACTATCAATCGAGTTGATAATCGCCTGAAAAGCGTCAAAATAAGCTTAGCCCTTCCAGATGACCCCCAATTCACCCCTGTACTCTCCGAGGCCATCGTTTAGGGCGTGAACTTTTTAACTAGGGGTCCCGCCTAGACGACGATGGACCTGGTGAAGGAGGCGGGCGTTCCCTTCATATTGGGGCTGCTGATAGGCTACACTGTAAAGAAGTTCATCAAGGTTGCCTTGACTGTGGCAGGCCTCTTCACGCTTCTCCTCCTATACCTGGACTGGAAAGGCCTGGTGACAGTTCACTGGGGGAAGTTCTCATCAGCTCTGCTGAACCTGAGCAGGGAGGGGTTTGAGAGGGGCGAGGCCCTGATCCACTTCTTGGTGAGCAGCCTGATGCCGACCAGCTCCTTCGCCTTGGGCCTCTACCTGGGTTTAAAGAAGGGGTAGCTCTGTTCACACCCCTCTATAATCCTCTCGTGAACCACCTCATCCGAAGCTATTTTCCTGAGCTTGTCCAAGGACTCCTCGCCGACTAGGGTTTCCAGCATTTCCACGGACATGTTGGCGACCAACCTCATGTGTATCTCCTCTTCAGGCATTAGACAGAGGCAGGGGTTCTCCTGACACCTAGCGTACATCCTGCTGACCTTCTCCATCAGCTCGAAGTAGGACCTGCATACCAGGGCTTCATCCACGTTAATCCCAACGTCTCCCACGAATACCCTGGCGGAAATGAGCTTGTAGACGTCCCTATGCCTTAAGGAGTCCTCTCCAAGCCTCTCAAAGTACTTACCAAACTTTCTGCTCAATCTAAGGTAATATTTGCCCACAGCATCCTCCAAGGAGGAGGCGCACCTAAGTATTATCGCTAACACGTGCACCAGGAAATCGTAGTTCTGTTTTATCCTGCTCCTAACCTCCCTAGGAACCTCCTTGGGCTGGATTATCCAGAAGACGGGTAGGGTGAAGGTTAACCACCAAGCCGCCCAGAAAGCGTTCACGACGACTGCCCACATCTTGGCGGCGGGGAGGCCGCTAGCAAGGAGGAGAACCCCCCTTATAATCCCCACTGATAAGGCCAGTGCCATTAGGATGAAAGGAATGGAGTAAACTAGGTTGCTCCTACTCCCTGATTTAGGAGTAGTCCTGAAGGGAACCCTCCTCCTCAACAGGGCGGAGATGAACGAGAGGGTCACAGGAATTGACACCAGAACGTGAGCGGCGTGGTGAATGAAGAACTCTGATGGCCTGTAGTTGTACCTCCTCATGGCCTTCATGTAGTATGTTATGCCCAGGGAAAAGGCGGGCACGTAAACTAGCAGGTAGGCCAATGGGTCCATCCTCAGGTAGTAGAGGTCGAAGAGCAGGACTAGGGCGGGAGCTATAACGTCAGCTATTAGGAGGGGGCCTACGTGAAGCCAGTAAAGTGCGCCGGCCAGGTAATCTAAGAACTGCCTTAACTCCACCCTTGACTTCATCAAGGCTGGGATCAGCTGGAAGCCACCTAGGGACCACCTGCCTTGCTGTATCCAGTACGAACCCACATCCTTGGGCGGAACCCCGTGCCATACCAGGGGAGCGTCCAAGTATACTCCAACGTAACCCCCTTTCGTTCAGCAAAAGTGAGGTGTGCACGTCCTCAGTAACCGTCCACTCGTAGAAACCGCCTATCTCCTTAAGGGCCTTCACCCTGAATATGGTTCCGCTTCCCAGGCTGAAAGCGCTTCCCGTGTAATGTCTAGCCCTCATCACCACCCTTAGGAATGGTATCTGCTGTATGTAAGCTGCTAAGCTCACCCTGGTCTTCAGGTCAGAGTAGTACTGTGGGACCTGAACGTAAGCCACTTTATCGTCGGTGAAAAACGGGAGGACGTGATCTAGAACAGTGGGAATGGGCCTCTGATCGGCGTCCAGGATCATCACGTAATCGTAGTCGTCGCCGCACCTTTTGAGCCAGTCGTTTAAGGCGCCAGCCTTGTAGCCTCTCCTGGAACCCCTCCTGAAGACCTTATACCCTACAGTCTTGGCGCCCCTGTCTATGCCCTCCTTTATCTCCCCCTTGGTGGAGTCATCCAGGACGAAAACGTCGCCATATCCTGATACAGCCTGTTTAGCTGCGCAGGCAGTCTCGATGACTAGGTCCGGTGGCTCATTGTACACAGGTATGAGGAGAGCAACCTTAGCGCTTTTGCGAGGCTCCACCTTCCTGAGGGCCCTGAGGATTTTTGGGCATGAACTCTTCCTCATATTTTCGGGCCATTTTCACGTATCTACCTTGAAACATGAACATCAAGAAGCCAGATATGACCATGTCCGCTAGAACCATGTATGCAAGGGGCAGGTAGGCTGGATCCGCCATCCTCAGGGCTAACGCCAGCGGGATCAGCGCTATAACTATTGTAAATATAAGGTTGATTACCCTCATCTAGCCTAAATAACTTAAACTACTTATTTGTTTTCTAGGATGAACTCCAAACGCTCAGCTACTCACTACCCTCCAGCAGGCGCTTCAGCTCCCCTATCAGATCGGCGGCCTCTCTGACTATCCCTTCAGCCTCCTCCCTTGAGAAGAGGAGGGGCTTGTGGTCTGCAATCTTCCTCCTCTGAAACAGCTTGAGGTACCTCCTCCTGAAATCCTCAGCCCTACTTCCTACAGATCTCTCGAGCCTTCTCTTTAAAGCGTTCGCTATCTTATCATCCTTAGAAGTGTTTATCGGTATATAATGTTCCACCAGGAGCCTTACGGCGAAGTAAGAGGCTGATACCGCCTTGTTGTAACAACCGCCCTCTAGGTCCGCCCAAGCCTCCTTGAGCAAGACTTCCGACTTGGTTAGCTTATCCACAGCCCTCAACTTCCACTCCACCCTCTCCCAGGAAAGCCTTAACGTCCCCTTCCTCTTCGCTGGAGACCAGGGGGTTTATCCTCTCGTCCACCTTAAGGGCCAGCTCTACCACCAGGTCTACGTCCTTGAGGTCGTACCTGTCCAAGACCACAAGCACGTTTGAGTCGTAGACCCTCATCTCAGGGCTGGGGAGGGCTATCACCTTCTTCAACCTACCCTTAAACTCCCTTCTGAGCTCCTGAACGAACTTTATCAGGGATTCCAGCCACGAAGTTTCGGACTCAACTACTATAGGGAACATTCTCTTCAAGGGCTAGCATAAGCTTAAAACCCTTCCCGCGGAACACGTATATCTAACTGCATGAGGGAAGTTTCTAGAGTTAGAATATATAGAAAATGTCCAGGTGCTCTGTTAGACATAACATAGATCCTAAAAATCTTTCAGATAAAAGAGTTAAATATAAATAGACCACAGAGGTCTACGGAGTATAGAATCTGAGAATTAACTGCTTTAACCAAGAAGATAACCTTAGAATCAGGATAAAATTGTAAGATTCATCAGGAATTGGCGTCTATTAGCTCTGCATGAGAGTTGGTCTCTATCTTCTTCTTTAGCTCTTCTGCCCTATTAACCATGAAGTCCAACACCTCCACAACCTTGTTGAGCTCCTCCAGGTTACCAGACCTGTTTATGGCTATTATTTGACTCTCTATGAACTTGAATATCGAGGGAATGGCTCTAGAAATCAACTTGTCCGCCTTCTCGACCAGGAACTTAATCCCCTCGTCCGTTATTGAGTAGACGATCCTCCTCCTACCCCCTATCCTCTCTTCCCTAGCCTCCACCATGCCTTCTCTCACGAGCTCGTTTAGCGTTGGATATAAAGAGCCTGGGGCCGGTACCCATTCCCCGCCGGTGATTCTCTCCACTTCTCTTATCATCGCGTAGCCGTGCATTGGCCCCTTAACTAGCATCGCCAAGATTGAGATCTTCAGCCACCCGCTGATCCTGCTCCTCTTCATACGATCACGATATATCGACCATTACAGGAAAATTTAAATAGTTTATCGATACATCTAACTTCAACATATCTAATCCATATATATGGATTAGATATATCTAGGTGATACTTATGCTGGACCGCCTCTCAGAAGCCCTGCCCAAGAGGTACAAGCTGGCGCTGACAGCCTGGATTCTGCTACTGGTGATCAGCCTTCCTCTAATGAGTAAGCTTGAGGGCAGGCTGATCTACAACGAGAGAGCCTTTCTATCAGATAAAATGAGGAGCGTAAAGGCCTCCAAGCTCTTACACGATGAGTTCAGCGGGTTTAACCCTCCTGATTTGATAGTGGTGCTCGATAACGTCAGGCTGGACTCAAAGCTTGAAAGTGAAGTCAGGGGGTTTGAGAGGGAAGTCAGGAAGTTAGAGGACGTTAAGGGGGTTGTAACTCCCTATACTGTCTACGACGAAGTGAGGAAGAGGTACTGGGATGTAATGAATCGGACTAAGGAAGAGGTGGAGGAGAAAATCTATAACGCAACAAAGGTGCTCTACCCAGCTTTGTGGAGGGCCTACAAGGAAGTTAACATGTCCTTACAGCTGATTTACGGGATGCCAGCCTACTACCTCAAAGCGTGGAACGAGCTCCTGCTGAAGAGCCCCCCGGAGACCCCCTTGAAGGAGGTTGATGAGAGGGCCTTTAATTCGTTACTCCTGCCTCCTGAGGCTGAGGGGTACATGAAGGGCGTATACAAAACTTGGGACTCTTCCTTATTCGAACTGGGAATGCACAGGGTTGGAGACGTCCTAGCAGCTATGAAGTCCGGTAAGCTTAACCCTGAGGAGCTTATGGAAAAGATAATCGAGGATATAGCCTCAAAAAAGGGATTTAACGTGGAGGGAGTTACCCTAAACAACTTCAGAGATCCTGATGTGATTAAGAAGCTCGCGTTCGAGGCCTTGACGTCCAAGGGCAACGTGTCCAGGGATTTCTTGGAGGCCTTGTATCGCTTAGGCCCCAACGCTCGAGATGACGACTTAAGAGAGGTGGCCAACCAGCTGGCTTTGAAGTACATTGGGGAGGCTTTGAAGAAACACCCGTTGAAGTTCCCGGACTCAATCCCGGCTGAGCTCAGGAAGAACTTGATAAGTCAGGACAACGAGACCATCCTAATCACCATAAGCGTTGAAGGGAGGGGTGAGGCCTTAGTTAGGGAGGTAAGGTCGCTGGCTGACAAATGGTTCAGTTACGAGCACTACGTCACGGGTCCGCCGGCCTTCATAGCCGACATGAAGGGAGTTAGCCTTAAGGACGTAAGCAGGATAGATTTGGTAACGTTAATCCTAGTAATTGTTCTACTGGCCGCTCTCCTCGCCTCGATAGTGGCGCCAGCAATTCCCCTAGTCACGGTGGCGACGGCCATAGTAACTTCGTTTGCGGCCCTCTACTTGGAGTCCTACGTAGTGGATCTGGTTTACGTGGTGAGGAATTTAGTGGTCCCTCTGCTCATGGGGGTGGGCGTAGATTACTCCATATACATGCTCTACAGGTTCAAGGAAGAGCTAGAGGGGGGAGATGAAAGGGAGGCGGTGAAGAAGGCCGTGAGGTTTGCGGGTGAGGCCGTAGTTAGCGCGGCCCTCACGGTCATGGTGGGCTTCGGCGCCTTAGCCTCTTCCGACTTTAAGATGCTCCAAAGCATGGGCTACAGCCTTGCTACGGTGGTCTTCCTGGCTATATCCTCAGCCTTAACCCTTACCCCATCGCTACTGGCTTTACTGGGAAGGAAGACGTTCTGGCCCTCTTGGAGGTCCCTAGGCGGAGGAAGATCCTCTTACCTCAGGAAGATGGCCAACCTGTCGATCAAGAGGCCTAAAGCAGTAGTATTGGCCTTCCTAATACTGACGCTGGTTGCTAGTGCAGTCCTCTTGAACATGAAGAGGACCTACGATTACACACAGCTGATGCCGGAGACCGAATCCATAAAGGGGTTCCAGCTGGCTAAGGAGAAATTCAACCTGGGAGGCTCTACCATATACCTGATCTTCGAGTTCGACAGGCCGGTAAACTCATCGAGGGGAATTGATGAGGAGGCCTATGAGGCCATGAGCCGTGTAATCAGTGAAATTAAAGGAGCTGGCGTGCGGGTGATCAGCCTCGTGACTAACGGGGATGAGTTAGTGCCCAGGGATAGGGTTAACGTGACGGACTACCTCCTGGGCGAGGGGGGCAGGTACGCCCTAGCTTTAGTACAGGTAAACTCAACCCCCTACTCAGACGAGGCCTTAAAGGTAGCTAAGAAGGCCATTGAGGCAACAAAATATTCGAAGGTTTACGTGGGAGGGGAGCCCGTCTCAACTTACGAGATGAGCGATCAGGTCAACAAGAACTTCGCCTACCGCATAATCCCCGTGGCCTTAGTGCTGATATTCTTGGTGCTGTACCTGCTACTCAAGTCGTTTAAGGTGGCCGCCTCCTTGTTGCTCGCCATAGGGACCAGCATACTCTGGTCTCTAGCGGCCCTTGTGGTGGTCTTCCAGTTTGTCATGGGCAAAGAGATATACTGGCTAACTCCTATAATGCTCCTCACAACTCTGCTGGGCTTGGGAATGGATTATGGAATCTTTTTAGTGACGAGGATAAAGGAAGAGCTCTTCAATGGGATGAAAGTAGACGAAGCAATAGTAAAATCTGTGGAGACGACGGGCATTGTGATAACGGCCTGCGGACTCATAATGGCGGCGGCCTTCGGCTCCTTGATGCTATCAAATTTCGTGATGCTTCAAGAGATTGGCTTCGCCTTCGCGACAGCTGTGCTGGTCGACACTTTCGTGGTAAGGCCCCTATTCCTGCCCAGCCTGATAAAGGCGGTGGGCTGGAACTGACCTTTTTTCTTTTTAGCTTGCTCTTCTTAACTTTTAGATGGATGAAACTTCTTTAAATTTTTACAGCTTTTTGGATAATTAGGTGATAATGAAAACCCGTGGTTCCAAACAGCTTCCCCTATGATTAATTGGGTAGGCGTTAACCCAATGAGTGACCACCCCTCTGCGGCTGATTTAGGGGCGGGTTGTCACTCCCAGCTTGGCTGCCACCCTGCCCAGCTCCTCATCGAAAGTAGCCAGGTCCCCTCCCCTATCGGCGGCCAGGGATAGGTACAAGGAATCGTAGACCGTTATCCCATGTTCTAGTGAGATGTCCACGGCCTTCAAAATAAATTCCCTCGACTGATACACCCTGATCCTGCTTAAAATCTTGTAAAGGTCCTCAGCCGCTTCCCTACATTCCTCTTGGCTCAGTTCCCCCTTCACGGCCCTTTTACACAGGGCGTTGAATGACTCGGGGAAGGCCAGGTCCAGAGTAGCTACCTCCTCCCCTTCTAGGATCCACTCCTTTATTAGGCGCTCCGCCTCCTCAGACCTCTCCTCCTCCAGCACTAACTTCACCAGGAAGGAGGCGTCCAGCACCTTCACCTCTCCCTGTCCCTCCTGATGATGGTCACAGAGTCTGTCGCCACCTTCCTCCTGCGAGCTCTCCCCCTAACCTCCTCTAAAACCTCCAGGAATTCGTACTCCTGGACCCTCCTCTCCAGGTAGTTCCTTATTTCCTCACTCCAGTTAACCTTGAGCCTCTTCATCTTTTCCTTCAACTCCTTGGGCACCCTAACAGTGATGACTGAGCTCGCGCCCATCGCCCTTACTGTAATACAGGGATATAAAAGGTTTGTGTTACCCAGCAGGGGTTCCCGTTTTAAGCGGCGAGCCCCCTCTTAACTTATGAAAAGGCTCCTCCTGCTGATGTTTCTCTCGGCAACTATACCGGAGCTCCTGACGGGGAGCACTCCCTTCTGGAACCTCCTCAACCCCTTCACCCTGGCAGGCCTCCTCATAGTCTACGGAATTCCAGCCGTCCTGATAAGGGAGTTCGTGATGAGCAGGGGAGAGGGTTACAGGTCAGTCTTGCTCCTGGGCCTGCTTGAGGGGGTGCTGATAGAGGGGATGGCGGTAAACACCTTTTACAGCGATAAGCTGGACACTTTCTCGTCCTATGGCAGGTTTCTAGGAGTTAATTGGCCTTGGCTCTTCTACTTAACAATATTTCACGCGGTGTTCAGCGTCCTCCTGCCCATAATGATATTCGACTCGATTTATGAGGGGAGGTTCCTCTCTAAGGTTAGGCAGTCCTACCTCATTCCAGTTGCCCTCATGGTGCTCCTCTTCAACCTCTCCGAGGAAGTTTACAAACCATCTCTAGCTCACAGGATCTTCTCCCTCCTTTTGATGGGCCTTCTGGTGCTGATCTACCTTAAGCTGAGGGGGAAGAGGTTGCCAGGTCCGTCCTTCCCGCTAACCCTTGCCTACCTGTACCCGCCGGCCCTCATAATATTCGCCTTCTTCGCTTTGGCTGAAAGGGTTCACCCCTTGGTGCACGTGCTCGTGTCTGTGCCCTTTTTCACCACGCTTTACAACTCGTTGGAGGACGTTGATCCCTGGCTGGTGGGTAGGAGGCTCCTCTTGGGAATGGTGCTCGTCTCCTTCTTCGTCGCCGTAGCAGATGACAAGATGTACATGGCCCCCCCGGCCCTAGCTTACCTGGCCTTAACCCTTTACTTGGATAAGAGGCTCGCCAACCAGGGGACGAAGGAAGGATTATAAGGTTTACCTAACTATTGTTATTGATTCATATGATGGAACATGATCACGGCTCTGGTGGGCACGTTCACCGTGAGAGCGGGCACGGTGGGGGAGGGCATCATGATGAGCACGGCCACAAGCGCTCAGACCACGTTGGACATGGGCACGTGCTTGAATTCAAGAGGAGGTTCATCCTGTCCTCTTTAGCCACGATTCCCGTGCTGATCCTCTCGCCTGCAGTTCAACAGGCCCTTAACTTTAGGCTAAGGTTTCCAGGAAGCGATCTAGCGTTAATGCTCCTCTCCCTTTTCATCTACCTTTACGGGGGCAAGCCCTTCCTGAAGGGGATGGTTGAGGAGCTCAAGGGGAAAAGGCCAGGCATGATGACCCTGGTGGGAATAGCCATAACTGTGGCGTTCTTTTACAGCGCCTCCACGCTGCTCTGGGGAGGTAAGACCTTCTACTGGGAACTGGCCACGCTGATAGACGTCATGTTGCTGGGCCACTACCTGGAGATGAGATCTGTGATGGGAGCTTCCAAGGCTTTGGAGGAGTTGGCCAAGCTGGTGCCCAAGGAGGCCCACCTCATAACCGGAGAGGGACTGAGGGACGTCCCGGTTGAGAGCCTTAAGAGGGGAGATCTGATACTGGTAAAGCCCTTCGAGACGATACCAGTGGATGGGGTCGTGAGGTCGGGCGAGACCAGCGTCGATGAGTCCATGCTAACTGGCGAATCCAATCCCGTATACAAGGGGCCGGGAGATCAGGTGATAGGCGGGTCCGTAAACCTTGAGGGCTCCATAGAGGTGGAGGTCAGGAAGGCGGGGAAGGAGAGCTACCTGATGCAGGTCCTGGAGCTAGTCAGGAGGGCTCAAGAGTCCAAGTCCAGAACCCAGGATCTGGCAGATAGGGCGGCTCTGGTGTTGACCATAATATCTTTGGGGGTTAGCGCAGTCACCTTCTTGGTTTGGACTGCCTTGAAAGCGCCCGCCTTCGCCCTTGAGAGGGCTGTCACCGTGATGGTCACTACATGCCCCCACGCTCTAGGCCTGGCGATTCCCTTGGTAGTGGCTGTTTCCACCTCACTCTCGGCTAAGAAAGGCATCTTGATAAGGAATAGGAATCCGTTTGAGAGAGCTAGAGAGGCCAGGGCTGTGATATTCGATAAGACTGGTACGTTAACCGAGGGGAGGTTTCAGGTGACTGACGTGATCCCCCTAACTCTAGATAGAGATGGGCTCATTGAGCTCGCTGCCTCCCTGGAGTCCAGGTCGGAGCATCCTATAGCGAGGGCCATAGCTTCCCTAGGAGGCGGGCAGGAGGTAGAGGGCTTTAGAGCGATTCCAGGGAAGGGGGTCGAGGGTTACGTCAAGGGGAAGCACGTAATGGTGGTGAGCCCACAACTAGTGGAGGAGATGGGCCTATCTTGGGGGAGGGAGGTTCAGGAGGCGATGGATCAGGGTAAGACGGTTGTCTTCGTTGTGGTGGATGGCAAGTTGGCCGGCGCCATAGCACTGGCAGACGTGATAAGAGAGGAGTCTAAAGGAGCTGTGAGGGCACTCAAGGAGATGGGCTTAAAGGTTTACATGCTCACCGGGGACAACTCCAAAGTGGCCAGGTGGGTGGCCGAATCCCTGGAGCTAGATGGGTACTTCGCAGAGGTCCTCCCTCACGAGAAGGCCCTCAAGGTCAGGGAGCTCAGGTCCGAGGTGGGCTCCGTGATCATGGTAGGCGACGGGGTGAACGACGCTCCAGCCCTTGTGGAGGCTGACGTCGGAGTAGCCATAGGAGCTGGCACGGACGTGGCGATCGAGAGCGCTGACGTGATATTGGTAAAGAACGATCCGAGGGATGTTGTTGGGCTGATAGAGCTGTCTAGGAAGACTTACAGGAAGATGGTCCAGAACCTACTCTGGGCCACCTGGTATAACGCAATATCAATACCTTTAGCTGCGGGGGCCTTCTATCCGCTGTTGTTGAGCCCGGCTGCAGGCGCCATACTCATGTCCATAAGCACAGTGGTGGTAGCCGTTAACGCCAAGATGCTGAGGTAACGTGCTTTTAAGGTTCAGGAGCGGTGACAAAGCTACCTTTAACCCCTCTCTTGTACTACGCTGGGTGGTGACTCAAAACCATACTGTAGGGGTTTAGTAAAGTAGTAGGTTAAGGAGCAAAACCTCGATTTTCCTGATAATCGCCTAGCCTGCACTGTAGGGGGTCGCGCCCATAAATGTAAAAAGTTAGAGGGGGAGGAGCTCCTCCAGCCTCTCGTAGAGCCCAAGCCACTCGTACCCTAGAAAGGTTATCCTATACTCTACCCCCTTCTCTCCCTCTAAGGCCACGACAAGCCCTCTCTCAACGAGGTAGTTGAGGAGGGGCTTTCCCCTGTCCATTGGAACGTTAGCTTCTCTGCACAGGTTCGTTGCCCTCTTCTCCCCTTCTGTCAAGGCCCTGAGCATGTCCCTAACCACGTCGTGCTTGCACCTTCTCACACTCACAATTTGTGAGTTCGCAATATAAGCTGATGGCTCCCTAACGCCCGATGCAGGAGATAGAGGAACTCTCGGTGGGCGGATCAGTTAAGCTGAAGGGTCCGGTGAAGTTCGGAAGGGTGAAGGTGGCCGGCTCAATGAAGGTAGAGGGGAACGCTGAGGGGGAGGAGTTCCACTTAAGCGGCTCCGGGAAGGTTGAGGGCGGCCTTAAGGTAAGGGAACTTAAGGTGGCCGGTAGCATGAAGGTGGGCTCCCTTGAGGCAGGGGAGCTTTACATCTCCGGCAGCCTCTCAGTTGAAGATGAGGTTAAGGCTGAGTTAATAGAGATTTCCGGCTCTTTGAAGGCCAGGAGGGTCGAGGCCAAGGAGGTTAGGGTGTCCGGAGGGGCCTCCTTCGAGGAGATGATAGCTGAAAGGGTTGTATTAGGCAAGAAGTCCAAGGTAAGGGGGATTGTAGTTGGCAGGGCTGTGAGCTTAGGCAGGGATTCTGAGGCGGAGGTAGTGATAGGGGAACTCGTTAAGGTCGGTAGGGGGGCTGAGGTGGAGAGGGTCGAGGCCTTTGAGGTTGTCGTGGATAGGGACGCCTACGTGGACGAAGTATACTTCGTGAATCAGGCTAAGGTACATGATAAGGCCGACGTTGGCCAGTTGGTTAGGGTGAAAAGCCTCTCTAGAAAGCTCCCGGGTGATTTAAATGAGGAGAGTGATTAAGCTACCCTTACTCAGGCTTGAGATATCTGAAGAGGAGTTTAGCCTGAGCCTGCCGGGCCTGACACTTCGAAGGTTATCTCCCGGTCAGCTTGATAGGGATCAACGCGGTAAGGAGCTTTAATGAAGGCCCTTTAGGCCAAGTTTTTGCTACAAGCTCTTCTGCACTAAGAGCAGTTCCTTCCGATGACCCAAAGGTGCCGTCAACTTAAGGCCACCTCCACGCTTTAACGCCAGCGTGAGCACTTTCGTCGTCAGGCTGATACAAGGTACTGGCTCTTGAGGGTCATGTAGCTGATGATGTTGGAAGACAGAACTGGCCTTCCTAGCTGTTAGCAGGTAACGCTCGCTGAATAGACGTCGAAACCTAAGCCTGTTTTGGTCTCTAGACTAACGTAGCTCCTCTCGTCCCTCTTAGCGTGTTTAGTAAGGATGCTGCAACGCATGTACGCCCCATCCTTGAGACCGCTGAGCCCCTTGACCTCTTAGAAGCCCTGGCATCGCCCCAGCTCCTGCCATCGCTTCTCAGCCAGATTAGCGATTAGGGGTCCAGCGCCACCCCAGTAAACCTTACAGCGAAGCACCGCTGTCCCTTCACAACGCCAACCCCGCTTTTAACAGCTAAGCCGGCTCATCC
>JAOZFG010000038.1 GCA_027491435.1 Thermoproteota archaeon | reverse complement strand
GATTATCACGTGATAAGGGGATACAGGTATAAAGGTTGTAGGAATGCCTTGGGCTTGAGTTGGTGCTGAGATCACCACCATCCAGGCTAGGATGTAGGCTACTAGGCCCAGCCAATCTAAGAAGCCCGCAACTGGGAAGCTTCAGCTCATGTTCTTTAAACTTCGTTAAACTTAACTTAAGGAGGACCAGCGGTACCGGCCTGTAGCGAAATTTTCATAATTAAAGCGTGATGGCCTTAAGTTGACAGCACCTGAGTGTTCGCTGTTATCCGTTTTCAAACGCTATGAAGCCGTGAACACCCGCACGTTTAATTGGAAACTCTCAACTCAGTTCAAGGCCCGCCCCTTACTTTAACGACTATTCGCCAGAATTCCTTTGAAGATCAGTTAGAAGTACTGCACCCCTCTAACAGCCTGTATGGACGCTCCCTTCTCAACTTTACTATGTAGACGTGGCTAAGCGGCACCACAACCACTAGAGAGGCGACGTAGGGGAGAGAGCCTAGAAAGAACTCTGGCCTGTACCTCCAGACGTTAACCAAAGAAGAGCCCACAACAACTTCCCCAAAGAACCTGCCGTAATTCCAACTTAACGCTAAACCCAGGGCAGCTCCAGCGGCTGAGGCAGATCCGTATATGATAGCCTCTCTGATGAACACATCGGTGACGCTCCTGCCCACAGTCATGTGCAATCCGTAAGAGCACCTCTTCCCCCTCATTCTTAACAGGTTGACGGAGGCCATGGCCACCAGCGAGATTAAGAAAGAGGTTACGAAGAAGGCGTTGGACAGCTTATAATAGGCCTTCAGGAAATCTAAAGCTGCACCTTCGCTGAGCCCTATCACTTTTATACACTTAGGGCATCCCGTTTGATCTATAAGCTCCTCAATCCTCTCGTTGAGCTCACCAATCCCGAACTTGATCACCTGAACGAACCCATCAGGCTTTCCTTCAACGCTACCGACTAGCAGCACCTCTGGCCTAGGGTCTATGGACCACCCCCCGAAGGTCCCGGCTACGAACCACTTCTGGACTTTTTTACCCAGGGAAAGCCCCTTCCTCAGGAAGTAAATCTCCTCAACCAAACACTGCCCCTCATCCGGGTATTCCCCCCTTATCAGGTCAGGCCTGAGCTTCTCTAGAACCTCGTTCAAGGGATACGCCGTGAAGTTCCCCCTCACATAGTAGGGGATTAAGTACTCCTCCTCAGCGGGGACGTTAACTTCTCTGTCCACTATCACCACGTAGTTAACGCCCTCCTCTGCGAACCTTGAGACTTTAAGTTCAACCGACTCGTTTAACATGTTAAGGGAGGTCACCACGTAAGATAGAGATAAGGAGAGCACTAGGGTAAGAGCTAGGTACCTAGCCCTTAGCAGAACGCCTCGCCTCCACCATGTCGACGATCTGAGAGGCATTCCCCTCCAGCTCAGGTATGGCCTCCGTGGCGGTAACGAGCACCGACCTCCTGGAAGATTCCTCCACTATAAGTTCGATGACTAGCTCCACGTAAGAGGGGTCTAGGAAGGAGAGGGGCTCATCTAGGAAGAGGAGGGGGGTCTCCCTGATTATAGCCCTAGCAATGTCCACCCTCTTCTTCTCGCCTCCGCTGAGCTTGCTGGCCTTCTTACCGAATAACTGCTTAAGGTTCAGTCTATCTATCAACTCGCTGAGCTTCTGTTCAGACACCTTGGTGGGCAATCTGAGGTTCTCCTCTACGCTAGTCGGGAGGAGCAGGGGCTCCTGGAAGCTGTAGCTTATGTAGGAGGCGTACTTGTGATAATCCTTAACGGTCACATCCCCTACCTTTTCGCCCATCAATACTATCTCCCCCTCGTCCGGCGGCTCCATCAAGGCGAGAACTCTGAGCAAAGTAGACTTTCCGGATCCATTAGGTCCCTTTATGAAGATAAGCCCCCTCTCCGGGACCTTCAACGTCAGGTTCTTGAATAAGGGCTCCCGGTAAGACTTGGAGATATTTAACGCCTCCAGGGTAGATGCCAAACGTAACACCCAGCATCTGATTTTCTTGGACTTTTATATAAGTGTTGTTTTTCATTTTACCATAATAGAAACTCATCACCGTTAAACAAAATAGTTATCTCTAGTTATCCGTATAAAAGATATCTAATTAACTTAAAATGTTAAGAGTCATCATTATATTCCTTAAAAATCATATCGATATGATTTAAACAAAAATATTTAAATAGTCACTGGCACTATATATATAAGAAAATGGGTGGTGAGGCGTCTTATGAAGAAGCAATATGACAAATTTGCCGGCTACTGGCTTATAATATCCATGATACTACTCCCAGCAATTCTTATACCTATTATCCCATCATCTGCCTCTTCTAGTGACGAATTAGCCGACGGAATTAGTCCTGAGCTCATGTGCTGGACTGAGGAAAAATACGACATACTTGTCCCATTAGCTACAAGGATAGTGTACTTTTACCGCCCAACAGCCATATCCGGGTCAGCTTACGTAGTGTACGTAAATCAACCTTACTACTTCTCTTACTACTGGTTCAGCTCAGAGCATTTATTGAGGGTAGCTTATCACAACAGGGGTTCGTCTCCCATAATATACAATCTCCGCTTCTGCGGTAACTGAGTGCACTGCATTCACGTTAACTAAAAATTCCATAACCTTTTTTAATCGATAATCCTGCGGTAAAGAGGTTGGGTGATGTCGATGAATTCGTTAATTCTGTCCAGGAATTCGGCCGTGATGGCCTCGATATTCACTCTGATATTCCTGCTGGTCTTCACTTCCCTTAACATGGGGACAGCGATAACTAAGCAGATAAAGGCCTACAAGGAGGTATCTACCGGATACTACGTGATAACAGCGTCCCTGTTCGATGAGCTGGAGGAGAGGTTGAAGAGGACTCCCGGCGTTATCGAATTTCACGAGATGATAACGAGCAGCATCGGTGTAGATCAGCGTATTATGGATGAGATATCGAGAAGGCAGGGGATCACCCCTAAAGAAGCTACTGAAGATTGGTTGACGGGTAACAAGGAGTACTCTGTTTGGGTGGGGGCATTCAACTACTCCGACTTCCCAATCGGGGCTTTACCCACGCTAATCGAAGGCAGATTCCCTCAAGGACCTGGAGAGTGTGCAGTTTTTCAGCCGCTACTCGGCGCGTTAAGTAAGGATTTAGGCGATAAGATGACGCTCAATTTCTCTGACTACGTTCAGGCCAACAAGTTCCTGAGGTATGAGTGCACGGTCGTAGGCTCTTACACCTTAGGGGGAGTCGTTCAGGATCAATGGATCTTACTTTACTGGGATGATTTAAAAAATATATTGAGTGAAAGGGAAAATTCACTTAAGAAAATAGAGTTTTTCAAGGAATTCCTTGACGAGCTACCCTTCTTAACGACGCCCAAGGAGTACCTCATCAAGGTGAACACGTCCCGGCCAGGGGTCCTGAAGGACGTAATAGAGGTTATATCCGAGAATGAAGACAAGTTCCGTGAGGTTCTAAGGAAAATGGCTTCAGAGGGTAAAGCTACCTACTTTAATATGAGAAAAATTGACCCATCCTCGTACATTCACTCCCTAACCCTGAACACCAGGTACGTTGAGGAGCAATATAAGCGGGTCAAGGGGGCCGTAGAAAGGGTTTCTACCGCTTCCCTCGCCATAGCCTTCGTGGGCCTCTTGTTTATTCCCTACGCGGCATGGAGGAGGGATTCAAAGTGGTTGGCTTTAAGGACTTCCCTCGGGTCTAGTTGGTTCAGCTTAATTATCAAGTACGTTACCGCAGTGTTCCTCATCTCCCTGATGAGCTGGGCCTTGGGGGCGGCGCTAACCTTCTCGGTTGGGGAGGAAGTAACTAAGCTATTTATCAGGGCCCCTGTAACCGTGTGGGCCAGAGACTGGAAGGCTATTCTAAACGTGGCCCTCATCACACTTCCCCTGACCTTGATGCCCCTGCTCACGTCCTTCCTGCTGGCGTTGAGGGGAGGCAGGAAGGCGCTCTCCGACCTACTCCTTTAATTTCCTGAAGGGCACTGCTCCCCCCTTACACTTTTAACTTAATAGGCTGACCAGTCGGATGGCCTATTCGCCGGCGATCCCTAACTGCTCTCCATAACTTTAATTAACTCCCTCACGGCCTCCTCAGGGTCCCCTTTCCTGACGAGTCCCATCTCCCTGGCCGCCTTGGCCATCTCCTCACAGTGCCTTATTCCATCCTTTCCCGGACAGAGGGGCTCAGCCCCGTAGATGGACCTTAACCCCTTTCCAGGGACGTAAAGGAAGTAGACCCTGATCCCTAACTGCCTGCTCCTCATGACCGAGAATCCCCTAACTAGATCCATCCTTATCAGATCGCAGTTCATTATCTCGGCCATCTCTAGGAACCAGGCGGACAACTTGGCCCTGGCCTCCTTGACAGCCTTGTTAACCGCCTGCCTAGTCATGCCCAGCTCCCTGGCAACCTCAGCTTCGCTGACCCTCATAGCCCTTAACCAGACGAGCTCCATCCTCTCAGGCAGCTTCATGGCTGTCAACCTCTTTAATGGCCGTTAACAGGTGGTCCTTGACATCTCCTAAGATCGGATGTGACTTCTCATCAGTCCTCACCAGTATAGGGAGCTTCATCCTAGGTTTAAGGAATTCTAACAGCCCATACATTACCCCCGAAGCCCCCAGCACAGCCAGGGGGAGTGACCAGTTGTACAGGGAGTAGCCCAGGGACGTTAAGCCAGCAAACAAGGTTAGCAGGTGTCCGTAACCAGTTCGACTCGGTGAGATTAAGACAACCGTCATGAAGGGTTGAGCGGCTAGTGAGGCGGCTAAAGAGGCTAAAATGTAAGGTAGTCCTCTACCCAGTTGAATTAAGGTAATCCAGCAGGATAACACCACTACTAGCTGTGACACCGGCAGCTCAGGCATCTTACGCCAGAGTTTAGGGCCTAGGAGCTCCTTAATGAAGGTAATCTCCACCACGTCCCTCAAGGAAATCGACTCAACTAAGGGATCGTACCTAAGTTCTATGCGCCCATCCACAACCTCCTTCTCCGAGGTAAAGAACGTGCTCGCTAAAACCAAGGCCATCAGGGCGACCCATATAGGTAACAGCTCATCGTTGAACCCTGCCATCGCCTCTATAAGGACGTTGAGCGCTGACACGCTGGCCGTAGCCATCGCTAAAGGGGCCCACTTCCAAGGCATCACGGACATCAGTTCCCCTTAGTAAACCTACGTAAGTTTACTTAAATACTTCACTTTCGTGAGCGAGCTGGTTGGAGTAAGCGCTTTAAGACCTCCGAGTTGATCACTTGCAAGCACCTTCGCCATCAGCTGTACAGCCTGCTGGCTCCTCTTGGAATGAAGAAGTTGTAGGGGACTTAACGTGTGAGCCCTCTACTCATTGTAGCTTCTCTTCAGCTCCTTCCTTCGCTTAACAAGCTAGCGACTAGCTGGGTTCAGCGCCACCAGAAGCTCATGATGAAATCCTCAGTTTCGTCCACAACGCTACCCTCTTTTTAACAGTTAGCCGGCCCGCACAAGGTACCTTTTCTTCTTTATGGCCTCTTCTACACAGTAAGGCTGTTGAAACGCCTAGCAGCTCGAAAGCAGCAAAGCATGCTATCCACAGGACCCCCCCAAAGTTGAGCGGTTCCCTTCCGTGGGCGTCAGCGTCTCCTCTTACAAGCCTTAAGTTGACAGCACCGCCAAATTCACTAACTAGCTTTAACTCATTTCCCAACTCTATCTGATATAAATTCTAGAGCTAGTCTAGCCTTTCTAACAGCCTCTTCTGCCTCGTCTGTAGTTACTTCGATTCCTGTATCTGGATAGCGTGCCTCTATTGCTAGCGGATAGAGCTCGTCCACACCGATCTCGTAGAGCCGGTTGAAATCTCTGTCCACTTCCATGCACAGGTCTATTAGTCTAGCTATGTTATGTACCTTGCCAAAATGCTTATTATGGAGCGCCAAGTAAGCTTTCAACGCCTTCTCAACAGCCTGTTGTGCATGGAAGGCTATGACCCATGGTTCCTCGCCAATCTCAAGGAGTTTCTCAGCTACCCTCAGGTCGGTGTAAGCCCTCCTTAACCACTTTTCAGCAATCTCCTTATTACTCAATGGGCATTCCCTCTAGACGGGCATGGTAAGCTATCGACCCAACGATATCCTTGTACTTCTCATAATATTCTTCACTAACCACTACCACGTCGCAGTACACCTTATTTCGTGCAAGCTCTCTGTATATTCGGTACTGAAGCCTCCTGATGGCCCTCCTATCAGGAGAACCACTCACGACGACTAGTAGGTCCCAGTCGCTATCCTCACTGTAGTCGCCTCGTGCCCGCGAGCCGAAGAGGATAATATTCTTAACCGAGACCCCCTCACTACGAGCTATACTCGCTATCGTATCCTTAATTACCCGCGGTAAGTACCTGGTCTTGGCGCTCGACATTATAATCACCTCACGTGCTTTAACCCCCTAAACCCCTTAACTCCTCCTCACAGTGGTGCAGCTGTATCCCCTCCCTGACTAATAGTTCTAGGAAATCCCTTGGGAGCCCTGCTATCCTACGAGCTTGCCCTAGTGATGGCATACCCTTCTCGTGAGGCCTCAACTCTGACTTTATCCTCAGCTTCTCCTCGAGCTTGCCGAGAGGAACGCTTGACTCCTCAGGAACCTCAATTACACGCTTAACTTCAGCCCTAGGCACTCTAATTCTCCTCAGGAATAGTATGTGTACGAGAAACTATTAACGCTAGCTACCCTCCTACCTTATAGTTACCTCCATATAGCAGAGATCTGGCCATCTGCCCCGCTTAGGGATGGTGCTATAACTTAAGGTTATCCCCACGGCTTTACCACCAACGGAGTGTTTTCGCTATCAGGCTGATACAGACCGGCTCTCCGAGGGTCATGTGGCTGACGAAGTTCAGGACATAAACCGAAGCCTTCCTATCCGTTAGCAGGCAGCGCCTGTTTGAACGTTGATCCTCTAAGCCGCTTATGATCTATTGACCCTTAAAGCTTAACCTACGCTCCGATAATGCCTGCTAAGGGGACTGCAACTGTAAGCCCCTATTCGAATGACTGCAGACTCCCTCTCCTTGATTATTGTAGCTTCTCCCCAGCTCCTTACTTCGCTTAACAAGCTAGCGACTAGCTGGGTTCAGCGCCATCGGGAGTAAACGGCCTATCAGTGAAGTTCATCAAGGCTTCTTCCACAACGCTACCCTCTTTTTAACAGTTAGCCGGCCCGCACAAGGTACCTTTTCTTCTTTATGGCCTCTTCTACACAGTAAGGCTTCTACACAGTAAGGCTGTTAAAACGCCTAGCAGCTCGAAAGTAACAAGGTATGCTAGACCACAGGAACCCCCCTAGAGAACCTGTCAGGAGTGTCGTCCAATGAGGAGGGCAGAACTGGAAGGGATACCCTCACATCACTACTAGTAAGGGCCGGGATATCCTGAATAAAGTCGTCAGCCTTTTATACGCTTCTTTTCAGTTTGAAGTGATGCAGTCCGTGAAAGAGGAACTCCTAGAGCTACTTGAGAAGGACAAGGAGTTCAGGTACGCGGTGGCTGGCCTCTTGGGGTACAAGGAGATACTGGAGAGGATAACTTCGTTGGAGGAGCGCATAGTTTCGCTGGAGGAGGGGCAGCAGAGGTTGGAGGAGCGCATAGTTTCTCTGGAGGAACGTATGGTTTCATTAGAGGAGCGCATGAACTCCTTAGAGGGTGAGTTCCGCAGGCTGGCTGCCAGAGTAGAGGTAACTATAGGCAGCGTGGGCAGGCGTTGGGGCTCCGACCTAGAGAGGATGGTCCTGGAGATTTTTAAAGAGGTCCTAGAGAGGGAAGGAGTTGAACCTGGAAAGGTGCGGAAGTTCCGGCTCAAGGACGAGGACGGGAGCATTACGGGAGTGAAAGGCAGGATAGTGGACGTGGACGTGCTGATCAAGGACTCCAAGCTCTACGTTATAGAGGTTAAATCGAGGGCCGAGCTGGATCACGTTGAGTACCTCTCCGAGAAGGTCAGGTTCGTTGAGAAGGTCTTGGGCAGGAAGGCGGACAGGGTCATATTAATGGCGGTTAACGTGGACGAAGAGGCTTATGAGAGGGCCAAGGAACTGGGGATAGGCGTTATATGCGGGCACGTGATAGATTGAACTTATAAGTCGGAGGTGAAAATGGAGTCCCACAGCGGTAAATCAAGGTATTAATCTAAAAGTCTGCTCGTCCCTGAAGATAAGCCTCAGGAGCTGTTCTAAGTATGAGGCTCGGCATTTCCCCTAAAAAATTAGCTCAATGGATCGCCTCCTGGGCTGTTAACCTAAGGCCCCGTGCTTCAGCCGATGTCAGCGTACAGGCTCTTAAAAGGACAGAGCTATGAGTTTGTATAGACGTAAAGCCATGAAGCCTCTCGCTGTTAGCAGGTAGGCCAAACAAACCGGAGCTCGTAGAGGGGCTATTGAAGAGGCCGACACACCTAGACGTAAAGACGCCAACTCTATGGTGTACTCCGCGGTTCAACAGGTGGGCTGTCAGCAAACCCCTTTTAACTTTAGGTCCCTTAACCGCAGTTGTTCCGTTCTCTGGAAACTAGAAAGCGATATTAGATTGATTTACTCTACTGTGTATGGGAGTGTTTTATGGCTAACATTGAGGGTTGCCCAAGTATTGGGGTTACCGTTAAGGACGTCGAGAAGAGGGCCCTCCTTGCCCTTATCCGTGAAGAGTTGCGTCGTATCAGGGCAGAGAAGGTCTTAATCCTGGAGCGTTACGGCGTGAGGGAATTCAACGAGCTATGGCGAAAGATTGAGGAGGGAATCGTAGACGATACTGACGCCCACGACGATATTGTCAAGCTCGATTACTTAGAATATAGGGAGAGAGCTGAAGAGAATTCTAAAGGAGCTAATGGTAAATGAGTAGTGACGCCTGTAGGGATGTAGATGATCTATATCTCAGATTAGCCCGTAGAGCCGAGGAAGAGTTTCCAGATATCATAGAACTTGTCGAGGTTAGGAGAGACCGGCTTCGCTTACACGTGGCTGATGGCAGCTTCCTTGACATATGGTTTAGTAGGAGAATTCCGTGCAAATATGCTTTTCATTGGGCGTCGTCACCTCGACAATACTGTCTATCGATGGGATAATGCCGCTCATAGAGCGTTGAAAAGAATAGAGACGTTTCCACATCACTTCCATGAGGGGGCCCAATATAACGTGCGCCCATTCAAACCTGAGGAGACCATGGAGGATACGCTGAGAGCAGTACTTAAGCGTCAGACAACGAGTTCGGAGCACTTAGTACTCAAATAGTCAGCTCAACTGACGAAGCGAGTACTCTCGCTAAGCGATTAATAAGCTGTAGTGGTGCGTAACTTAAGCCCTGTTATAAGCAGAGGCCGCTACTCATATGGTGAGGAAAGGGAGCCTTCAGCCCCTTAGGGAGAGGATCCCCGTAGTAGCCTATGTCTCATTCTTACCTTCGGTCCTAGGGGCTGAGGTGTGTCAGCCAGCTGCCTCACTGGCGTCAGAGAGCCATAAGTAGGAAGTCAGCGATTAGAGGAGTTGGGGCGATGTCAGGGCCTTCCAAGAAGATTAAGGGTACGTCAGCATTCATCACGGATGGATGTAAGGCGTACATCCTCTTGGGCACGTATCGGGGGCGAGAGGAGCTACGTTAGTCAGAGATCAAGACGGGCTTGGGGGTCGAGTCTATTCAACAGGAGCT
>JAOZFG010000037.1 GCA_027491435.1 Thermoproteota archaeon | reverse complement strand
GCAGGCCCGAAAGTAAGCAGGGCGTAGCCTACTACCAGCGGGGGTCCGCTCTCTAAAGAGTTGAAGGTCCTCTTTCTCCATATGACATCAGCAACCCTGCTTAAACAAGCCTTAAGTTGACAGCACCGTTGAGATACGCGAGAGATTTTCGAGAATTGGTTGATAACAACGCCCTTCAGACTTTTACCTCCCGATTATAAGGTTGGCTAAAGGTAATGTGTAAGCGGATGAAGGTCTATCCTAATGACCTGAACAATTCAAGAAATTCAAGTGGTCAAAGCGTAGGCTTTAAGTTGGCAGCACCGATTTGGGGTGAAGAGGCGTCAGACTAGTTTGATAGGGTTTCCCTTCCTACACTATCTTATTCAACAGTCTTTCTCCTTTGTCTGCTCAATTATATCCTCAGTTATAAACAAACTGTCTCCAACAAGGAGTCGAGTAGCCTATGGGCTTCTTCCCTCCCTATTAACCCCACTAACTTCATGAAGACAATTAAGCCCGCTGTTCCCATGAATTTATACTGAGCTTCTTGCAAACGTTCCGAGCCCTTTTATCGTCAATAACTACGCGTATCTCGTACCTACCACTCTCTCTAAGCGAGAGCGCAGTAAGTATCACATCTCTTTCCCCAGGATCTAATCTAAGCAGAACCTCTGGATGATCTAGAGAGGGTGATAGCCTCCCTGTGAGGGCAGTAGTTGACTCGAAATCTTCAATCAGCCCAGGTACTGAAGTCAGCTCTTCCTTTACGGCCTTGGGTATAACGATATTTATCCTCATTTCCTTCAGTCTCGCCAAGTACTCCAAGATACCTAACTCGTTAAGGGCAATTAGGCAGGAGGTGTCCAATATGAGGTACAGCTCCCTGCCGGCTAAATGGGACAAGTATCTCCCTCTCTAGGTCTTATCTCAGGCGAGCTCAGGAGCTCTCCTCTTTTACCTTCTTAAGAAACTCCTCGTACGGCATTCCTGCCAATTTAGCGGCCATTCCGGTTGAAATAACTCCTTTTCTAAGCATTCTAACGGCAATCTTAAACCTCCTCCCTTCTTCTAAGATATCTAAGGCCTCAGATTTCTCCACAAATCCGAAGTTGACGTAGATGTAGAGAAGGAGCTCTTCCTCATCCAACTCATCTACTAGTGACATGATCTCCCTAAGAATCTGCACCTCCCCTCTGGAGAGAAGTAACTGCTTTTTCACCTGCCTCAAGATCCACTAACCTAATTCCTATGCCTTCTTCCAACTTTACCATTCCAGCACCGCTTAACATCTCCAGCACGTCCACTACCTGATCGCTCCAAGGTCCGTACTTATAGGGTATAAACTCGAACGACTGGCTGACTCTATTAATATACCGGGAAGCGATGAAGAGGGCCTTCTGAAGGTGTATCTTGGACCGAACTCTCTTTCCCGGAGAGAGGTAGAGTATGGCTAGTATCCAATCCTGTCTGGTTCGGTAATGGACAGTATTTTCGAAATGTCGGTCAAGATCCCTCCACCTCAATGCGGTGAGGAACTTTATAACTGCTTATGGTATTCCATCAGCGATGAAAGTTATTGATCTGAAGCTTACTTCACTATCCGACGAATTTCTATTTAAGTCAATAACAGTAAGGCACCTCTGGAGGAGTCTTAGCACCCCTACCGTGGCTGTCAATGCACGTCTTCGAGAGATGGTTGGAGAGGGCCCGCATATTACAGAACTATACGGAGAATTCAACTCCAGAAGTTTGAGGGACGCTATGAATGATATCCGCCCATCTGATAAGCTTCGTAATGATATATTAAGGAATCTAAAAAGAGTTAAACCCTCTGATATGGTTATTGCAATACCGTGTCTAGTAGGGGGAATGGATGTAAGCTGGGAGGATCTATCCCCTATGTAGGTGGGGCATTACATATTAGAGTTAATTGCTGCCCCTAAAGTTGATTTGCTATGCACTCCTACCTTTTTCAGAATGAATGAAAGATACGCTTCGGAAGTCTTTAAGTGGTTTTTGGATGCCTCATCTACCATGACAAAGCCAGTCGCTTTAACGATTCCATATGTTTCTAGAAATGCTAGAGTTCAACTAATCGTGTCATTCCTCAAATTCCTCGATGAAGCAGATAATGGCCTCTACAACATTATATGCGTTGATTATGGGGGGATCTAACGCGATTTCTCGTCACGATCTGCACAATTTCGCCTTGAGGTTGATCAGAGAACTGAGAGCTCAGATGGGAGGAGATACTATCATCTACGGGGTAAATATAAAATTCAGTAGAGCGGCATCCAAATACGACGAGGTAGTAGCTAGAGAATGTAGTGTCCATATGGAGGCGTAGATGTGCTGGGACCGAATCATAGGAGGCCAATGCTCGCCCCGGGCGTTCTCAATAAAGTGAAATCGGAATCAAAGCTGATGCTCTTTCAGGCAGATACCTACACCTACGTCTCATATAAAGGGTGCTCATATCTCTGGATTCTCTGCGCATGGAGACATCAGCGGTATGAAGAGGATCTCATTTAAAGTTGAGAACTTAATGAGAATCCGCGAGGAGTTGGAGAAGGTGAGAATGTTATTATCATTAGGAGAACCTATCAGGGAATATTTGCTTGGCAAGAAAGGGGTGGTAGATGATAAAAGATCCCTAACCCTTCTGTATAAATACCGTAGGGAATATCTCCAAAACCCCTTGGTTTAACCCCCTACCATGTCTTAGGACCCCACTGACCCTCATTACTGGCTTATTGGCCATTATCCTTGAATTGATCGAGATCCTATAAATATGGAGACCACACGTCCAAGAGGGAGCTAGTACGGCTGATACCTGTCTGATGGCTGAAAATGCTCGTGCTGGTGGTCAAGTGGAGGTGGCCTTAAGTCGACAGCACCGTACTACACTCATTCAAGCGTCGTCAGCTCAACCCCCGCGTAGTCAGAACAGCATTTTTCAGTAGCAGGCTGCAGTAACGAACGCTGGACCTCTCTAGGACGTGAGACAGCTAGTTTAGAAGCAGAATTCGAAATCTTCTAAAATGTAGGCCCTTGTTGTAGAATCCCGTTCCTTTTCAACCTCTCTAGCAGCCTTAGCCCTGATCACACTATGGACTTCAGCAACTGTGCAGGCTAATATGCAAGCTTAGCGCCCTCCCCTAACATTCCTGAAACCCTTCTTGACTGCCCTTACTGAGAGATCCTAACTGAATCTAACTCAACAGTAAACGGCCCGCAGGGAAGTTCACCACAATTTCGTCCACGAGGCCCTCCTAGCACAGTTGGCTCATCCCAGCTCCAAACTCCCGCAGCTTCATGGTCCTCCAATTGTTCAACCTCGCTGACCCCAGGAAGTAAGGGCGAGCTACAGCCGGTGCTATCTCATGAGTTTAATAAATACCTTCCAACCTAGCAGCCTCGCTTGTGCCTCAATGGACAGCACCGATTTAAAGTTAAAAGTAAGCGTTGTGCCCTATACTGATGGAAAATGGTCTCAGTCAGGCTTGTTAACCTAACCAAGCGATTTGGTAAGGTGTTGGCGGTAGATCACCTGAACCTGGAAGTTAAGGAGGGGGAGTTCGTCGCCTTGCTCGGCCCATCGGGTTGCGGAAAGACGACGACGCTCCTGATGATAGCAGGCATATACAAGCCCACAGAAGGCTACATATACTTCGACGATAGGGTCGTAAATGACCTGGAGCCCAAAGACAGGAACGTAGGGATGGTCTTCCAGACATATGCGCTCTACCCTCACATGAAGGTGTTCGATAACATAGCTTTCCCCCTGAAGCTGAAGAGGGTGCCTAAGGAGGAGATAAGGAGGAAGGTGTTGGAGGTAGCTAGGTTCCTCCACATAGATGACCTGTTGGATAGGAAGCCCAGTCAGCTCTCCGGCGGTCAGCAGCAGAGGGTAGCCTTAGCTAGAGCCCTGGTGAAGGAGCCCGACCTCTTCCTCATGGACGAGCCCCTCAGCAACTTGGACGCTAAGCTAAGGGTGGAGATGAGGAGCGAGTTAAAGAAGTTGCAGAAGCAGCTGGGCATAACTACGATTTACGTTACCCACGACCAGGTCGAGGCCATGACCATGGCCGATAGGATAGCTGTGCTCAGGAAGGGAAGGCTCCAACAGTTCGGCACGCCTGACGAGTTGTATAACAGGCCGGCTAACATGTTCGTCGCCGGCTTTCTGGGGAATCCTCCAATGAACTTCATAGAGGGCACCCTGGTCAGGGATGGCGGGCTCTACTTCGACTTCGGCTACGGGAGGGTCAAGTTGCCGGACCTAGATATCGAGGGAGAAGTGGTCTTGGGCGTAAGGCCTGAGGACGTGATAATAGGTGAAGGCAATTTAAAGGCCGAAGTCTACGTGGTCGAACCGCTGGGCAGGGAACAGCTGATAACCCTTGCCATGGGTGACGTTCACGTGAAGGCAGTGGCGCCCCTGTCGCTGGAGGTGAAGATGGGCCAGAAAGTTAGAATCTCCTTCAACGTGAACAAGGTACACCTCTTCGATAAGAGAACTGAGAGGCTCATCGTATGATTATTCTCGTATGATGATTCTTTCCCATTCAACCCTTAAGTGTTGAAGTTTTGACGATTAACTAAAGGGGTTGGCAGTACGCCTGAGCTGATATATCCCTTCTCACGAGCTTTCTGAAGGCCTTGGACCCGGTTCAGTACCTACTTGGGAGAGGCATGCCCTTCCGTTCAGCTGCTCTCACCCCGTTTGTACCAACCACCCTAAATTAGAACAGGATTAGCCAGGCCGGTATCCTGATAACCCCGTCTTCCTCGGAGACCCCGCCTTTAAGAGTTACTAAGTAGGTGATCTCAGCCCCCAACTTCCTGGCCAAGCTTAACTGTCCCCGAGGAGATCTCTTTCCTAGCCCTACCTCGAAGGCGATCCTTCTCCCGGAATCCACTATGAAGTCAACCTCTCTGCCCTCCCACCCGTAGGCTAGGGATCCCCCCGTCGTCTTCACCGTCCTGTGCAGGCGGGCTGCAACGGCTTCTTCAAGCAAAACGCTCTGGATAGGAATCAAGTGAGCCACCTGTCCCCACCTCAGGGTTGAGGTTGAGAAATAAACCTTCCAGGGCTTTCTCACCTTCTTCCTGCTGGGGCCTACGGGAGGAACCCTGAAAAGGATGGCTGCCCTCTCTAGGGCCTCAACTATCCTGATTACCTCACCCTTGCTGATTCCCAAGTCCCTGGATAGGCTCTCCATGCTCATTGAACCGGGCTTCTCCGCGGCGATCGCCGCCAACACCCTCTCAACTTCCATCAAAGTGCTGGCCTCGAAGTTCTCGACCTCGATTAGGTCCCACCTGATCACCCTATCGAGGACTTCCATCACTATCCCCGAGGCGGCCTCCCTGCTCCTAGCCCTAGAAGTGGCCGGTAGCCCGCCAACCTCCAGGAAAGACTCTGTGTCCGCTATGGGATCCCTCATGGCCCTCCTAACCTCTTCTTCTAACTCGATCAACCTCCTAACGTCTGACTTGTAAAGGGCGCCTTGAACGTCCCTAAGCAATCCCCTCCTCATCTTTCCAAGCTTTCCTCTGACGAGCAGGTATTCAGATAGGCTTAAAGGGAATAAAGGCTCGTAGTACGCCCTTCTTGATAGATCCACATCCGTCTTCAGGGCTAAGGCTGAGGAACCAGCCGCTATTATCATCATGTCCGGGTCGTAGTCGTAGGCCAGCTTCAACTCCCTCGCCCACCCTTTTAGATGAGTCACCTCATCTACCAGCACTACCTTAGGGCCCTCATGCTTATTGCTTATCTCCTCGAGCGCTTCCAGGAGGGCAGGACCCACGAACCTGTATAACCTGTCCACAGGCAGGTAGAACGCTCTAATTCCCTCTTCCGTAAGGGACAAGAAGACCTGACAGAGAAGGGTGGTCTTACCCACCCCCCTCAGGCCAGGAATTAATATGACTCTGGGCTCCTCTCTCCTCCTCACATGGGATTTAGCTAACTTCATTAACCTGTAGAAAGCCCATCTTCTAGGTAAAGACTTACCCCTACGGTCGGTGGATAGCCTCCTAGCCACGGCCGGGGCTCTTATGAGCCACGAGTCGAGGAAGGACCTCACATCCATTGGTCATTAGAATGACCAATATTATATAAAGAAATGGTCAACGAGATGACCAAATGTGCGTCTGAAAACCTGAGCTTGCCAGGTGGAGTAAGTGCTATATGTTCTCTCCCCGAAGCTCAGAGCTGTAAAGCCTCAACAGGGCCTTGACGTTATCCTCCATATACTCTCTGATCATTTCGTCCACCTCACCCTCTTCGAAACGGGCCCTAAGCAAGTCCTCGAATAGCGCCTTCCTTCTCCCCTCCCTTAAGAGCCCCTCCACCTCTTCCCAGGCCAAACAGCCTTTGTGGTTCTCAAGCTCACCATGCAGGTCAATTACCTTACCTTCAGACACCCACTTATAGTACTCGAACTTGCTCAAGGGGCCTGATAATTCGCTGATCCTCTCCAGCAAGACTCCCTTGTCGAAGTGGACTATCACGTACCCTCTCCTCACGTATCGCTTCAGCAGCTGGAACAGGGCCCTCACCCTAGCTACCTCTTCATCGGGGAGGTCCTTGTATATCAGGGGAAGCCTGAAGTAGTCGAGCTCCTCCCCATCGTAAACCACTGCCTGCATCTCCTCCTCCACTATGGGGGAGAGGTCAATTATGTCGAAGGCCACCGCCGCTCCTGTGCACTCACAACTTCTGCCAGGGAGCCAAAACCTGAGTATACTGAGGGCCACCTCCTTCAACTCCTCCTTGCTAAACTTCGATGCGTAGTGGGCGGCCTCCTTATCTACGGCCCACATGTACATGAAGGTCAGCTCGTCAGGCTCATGCTCCCTCACGATCCCCTCGAGCCTTCTCCAGAGGCCTATCATCTCGAGGATCCCAACGGGGTTGGGCTCCCAGAGGATCAGCTGCCCCGAAGTCCCGGAAAATGCCGTGTTGTACCTGATTAAATGGGCGGACAAGTTTAGCCCCAATTTCATGAGGGATAACAGGTAAGCCATACCGGCCCTGACCTTCATCTCATCGTAGGAAGGGGGAAGTTGGACTACCTTAGCGTACGTGTAAATGAGGCCCTTGGATTTGACAGGCACGTTCAGCTTTATGCTCTTCACCGGGTAGACGAACTTAACTACCCCGTCCTTGGCAGCTTGCACGGGGGTGTCCCCCTCCACCACCCACCTAACTTCCGTCGGGATTTTCTGAAGTAAGCCGAAACCTTTAGGGGGCACGACCTTTAGGCTGACGTATGAAGTTACCTTACCAGAGTAAAAGTCCTTCCTGAAGTTAGGCTTCTCCTTAAGGCTTAACTTGAACCTCTCGTACTTTTCGACGGCCTTATCCACCTCCTTCTTTACAGGACTCCACAACCTGTCTGGGGGCGCCTCCAGAACCGTTCTCTCCTTTATCCTCCAGTCCACCACAATCATATAGGTGGACCTATCTATGCAACCGGGCTGGAACTTCTCCACGACGTCTGATAGGGCCAACTCCTCCTCGGATAGCAGGTTGCCGTAAACGTCCTGTCTCCTATAACCGTAAGGAGGTCCGTAATTGAAGAAGTTTAAGCTCCTCCAGACCTTCTCCCCCCTATCGTTGACGTCCGGAACCCTCTCCTTATCGACCTCTTCAACCAGTTCAAGCTCCTTCAGGAGCTTTATTTCCTCATCGCTCAGCTTCAGGAAGTGCTTGGGGGACTTAAGCTTGAATAGGGCTGAGAACAGCTTCACGTACTTGTTACCTGGGTTGACCAGCACGCTCTCGTTGGGAAGTCCCATCCACCTCCTCAGCAGATCTTTTGAACCTAGGAGCTCGTAGTCCCACTTGCTTATCGGCACTATCACGGTCTCGCTGACCATGCCCTCCCTTCTTCCCTTCCTCCCTTCCCTCTGCTTGAACTCCCTGACGTCAAAGGGCAGCCCGTAGTGGACCGCCCTCTTTACAGTCCCGATGTCTATTCCCTGAATTAGCGTTCTAGGCGTTATTATCACCTTAACTTCGCCCTTTCTGGCCCTCTTCTCTATATCTCTCCTCTTGGCCCTGGGCACCAGGTGATGGTGGCTCTCCACTAGCTTGACCAGGCGCTTAGGCAACCTTTCCCTTACTTTAGCGGCCAACCTGTCGGCCTCATCGACAGTCCTGGTAAAGACGAGGGTTACCCCATCGTCTCTAACTAGCTCGGCGAGCAGCTCGGGGAGCTTCACCTCTGACCTCTTATCCTTGATCAGGAAGGTCACGTTTTCAGCCTTGAATGGGTTCCCCCTAACCACTGAGGTCTCCCTCTCGTTTACTCTAGTGAGAGCACCAGCTAGCTCCTCCGGATTGCCTAAGGTAGCCGTTAAAACGACAATTTGAGGGTTGACGTTCAGGACCTCAATCAGGAAGGATAGCACGCCAACTAGAAGGCTAGCCCCATGAGAGCCGTAATAATCGAGCTCATCTATGACTATGAGATCTACCTCCTCTAGGAAGTCAGCTAGGTAGCTTAAGCCCGCTGGTATCCTCTTAACGTCGGCCATCAGGAAGGCGGGGTTGGTCACCACTACTTGTGAGAGCATCACCCTCTTCCTTAGGATCCTCCTGCCTTTAGCGCCTCTGAGTGAGGACACGACCCCTGACTCCACTTTAAGCACCTTGTCATCGCCAAAATATGATCGGAGCCTCTTTAACTGGTCGTCCGACAGGGCCAGGGTTGGGTAGAGGGCTAAAACCCTCTTCCCCCGACTTAACGCGTGGAAAGCCCAAGCTTCCGTCTTCCCGCTTCCAGTGCCGGATATCAGGATGAGGTTCTCTCCCCTATCCAAAGCCTCATGGGCCTCGAGCTGGTGCTCGTATAGATAGCTTTCAAGGAGGTTCTTCGGAGCCCAGGGAAAGACGTCGAGGAACCTCTTGTTAGAAAGCTTAGGCCTGCTTCCTCTCTCCCTGTAGACCTCATAGCTCACTTGAAGTCTCCTAAGCACTTCCTCCGTGCAGACTGCCTCGGACCAGACTGCCTCGGACGGTGCCCCTTCCCACTCGCTATCTGATAAGAACCTCAGGAAGATGTAGACCTCCAGGTTGTCCAACCTCCTCCCCACGACCTCCTCCAGGCGTCGCCTGAGCCTCACCGTGTATTTGCAGTACTCTACGTAGTAGTCGGTGGGTAAGTCGTACACTTCAGGGGCTTGCCTGTTAAAGATCTTAAATTCTAATCTGCCGTCCCCAGTCAGAAGGCGGTTAACGCGCTCATCGTATATGCTGAACATGAAAGGGTCCAGCAGAGTGAGCAGCTCAGTGGCCAGGGGAGACAACAGTCCCTGCATTAACTGAAGAAGGGAGGCAGCCTTCTCCCTCCTATTCACCTTATACCAGTCTCTTACAAGCTTTACTAGGGTCCTCCTCAGGGGCTCCGATCTCTTCAGAAGGTCCTCCAAGAGCTTCTTGGAGATGTCATCTGTTAGGCCCTCCAGGGATAGGGAGTTCCTGAATAACTTCTTTAGAAGCCTTTTGAAGGACCTGTCGTCGTTCAGGCTCCTTTTAAGCTCCTTAATGAGCTTCAGAAGGTCATCCACTCTCTTTCTCATCTCCTCATACTGAGGGCTCTTCAGGAAGTTCAAATAGCCCTGTAAATCCTCTGTGAGGTCGTGAAGGGATATCCTTTTGCCAGCAGATTTGTTATAGGTAGCAGTCGATCCCTCGATGGACACGTACCCGTAGGACCTCAGAAGGTAAAGGGCCATCCTCTCAAGACTAGAGAGGTAATTTAGGTTGAGGGACTCGCCCCTCTCTAGCTTATTCAGGAGCTGTGAAACGTTTTGAACCTCTGAGAGGAACTTAAGGATAAGTTCCCCTCTCTCCTCCTTCCTTCCAGCCTCCAGGATCTCCCTACCCCTCTCGTTAATCCATACTATGTTTCCCCCAATATCCACAATTTTTGCAGCTTGGAGTAGCTCAAGGAAGGACTTGGCTCCCCCTTTCAGGGAGCTAACCCTAATGATCACGAACCCCTTTGCAGAAAGCCTTTCAAGCAACTCGCGGAGAATTTCATCGAGATCCTCTCTAATCTCCACATCTTTTTCCCTGAAGGCCATCACCGACCTCTAGACTCTCCGCTCACTTATATACAATTTTACCAAAAATTTCTTAGTGTTACCGACTAGAGGGAAGAATGGAGTCAGTAGTTGCGAGCGGGGTTAGGCCCGCTGATCGCTCCACGATGGGCCGCTCAAGTTTAAGAGTCGCTCAATCCCTTCAGTTGGGGTAAATAACCACCAGATTGCACGCTAACACATCGCCTTCGATGGTCGACTGAAGGGGTCTCCTCGCCTAGGCTCCCCAGCTAACTCGTCAGGTTCTCCAGCTCATCATGGGGCCCTTTCACTCAAAAATTAAGGGCTAGGAGACCCCTTTCCCAGCTATCTGGATTCTGAGCAGGTATTGCTGGGCGAACAGGAAGAAGAGCACCACAGGCACCATGTAAATTATGGCTACGGCCGAGGTCACGCCGGGATCTATGTAGGAGTACTCCCCGGTGGTCAGGGCGTAAACCAGCATTGAGAAGGTCCAGTAGTCCTGGCTCGAGATGAAGGTCAGCACATATATGAACTCGCTCCACCCGGACAGGAACCCGAATATTATGACGGTCATTAGCCCGTTCCTCACGTTCGGGAGTATAACCTTCCACCAGGCCTGCAATCTGCTGCACCCGTCCACTAAGGCGCTCATTTCCATGTCCCAGCTCACCCCGTCGAAGAAGCCCTTCATTATCCAGATGTCCAGGGGCATGTCCAAGGCCACCTTTATTATGATGACTCCCAGCAGGGTATCGTAAAGCCCTAACAGGTTCAGTATGTAGAAGAGAGCTATTAGCAGGGTTATTCCTGGAAAGGAGTGAAGGATAAGAGCAAGGGCTAGGAGACTGCTCCTACCCCTGAACTTGTACCTTGATATGGCGTAGCCGGCTAGGGAGGAGAAGACCACTTCTAAAGCTGCCACCGTGACGGCCAGAAGGAAGGTGTTCCCCGCCACCAGGTAGAGGTTAGGGTAGTGCTGGAAGGTGGTCCCGGGCACCTTTATGTTCCCGTCCTTCAGGAACTCCCAGTTATCTAGCGTTAGGTTGACAGGGATTAACCCCACGACTTCATCTGAGATGCTCTGTACGAAAAGGAGGGCGTACAAAGCCACTATAGGCAAGGTTATGGCCAGCAGGAAGGCGTACCAGGGAACTTCCTTGAACCTCATGTTCACACCTCTATCTTGGGCTCCAACATCATCTCCTTGAGCCTGAAGACCCTCCAGTAAATCACCGACATTATAAGGCCGAGCACCACGAGAACAGTGGCTAGGGCCGCGCCGTAGCCGAACTTCACAATCCCACCGTACTGGGCGAAGGCCAGGTGGTAGCTGTATAAGGCCCAGACCTCTGTGGTGTAGTACCCTGGGCCGCCGTTAGTAACTAGCAGGATGTACTCGTAGGAGGTCAGGAGGGAGAGGGTCTGGTAGGCGGTGACGAACATCAGGGGCCACTTTATCAGGGGGAGCTCCACGTACCTTATCACCTGGAAAGTGTTGGCCCCGTCAACCCTTGCAGCCCTAAGGTAATCGCTGGGGATGCTCTTCAGCGCTGCAGTAAAAATTATCATCCCGAAGGAGGTGCCGACGAATCCGTTAACGAGTATTACGATGAGCCACGGGTGTCTGTGGATCCAGTTAACGGGTTCGAAGCCAAAAAATCCTAGAATCCAGTTGAATAGGGCGGATTCATCTTGTCTGGCGGCCCACAACCATAGAAGGGCGTAAACCGTGGAAGGGGTTATCCTGGGGAGGAGCCATAGGGCCCTAAAGCCGCTCCCCACCCTCTCCGGTATGTGGACGGTTATTAAGGAGATCACCAGGGCGAGCCCGACGTTGAACAGGGAAAGGGTAGTGAACACGTAGAGCAGGGTGTTCTGGAACACCTTGTAGGCTATTGGATCCCTTAACATCTCCTCGTAGTTTTTCAAACCAACCCAGTTCCATTGGAAGCTGTAATCCATATCAGTTAGGCTGATCAACAGGGTTATCACGACGGGTATTAGGAAGAACACCAGGATGAGCAGGAAGCTTGGGGCAAGAAAAAAGAGAAGGTACTTGTGCTTCATTGGATCACCTGAGAGGTGGTTAGTCCTCTATGATGACAGCATCACTTCCTAAACCTTGTATCTGCCTTAACAGCTCATTAAAGGCCTGATCAGGCTTCAGATCACCACTCTCAACCCCTCTAAGTATGTTGAAGACTATTCTGCTGTAGTCTCCCCACTTCGGGTGGTTGGGTATGAAGGTCGTGTAGTCGAGCATGTAAGCGACGTCGGCTAGGAACGGGTCCTTAGTGTACCTGCTATCGCTTATCTCGCTGTATAGTATGGCCAGGTGGCTGCTCTTTATGGCGTGAAGCGAGTTCAGGTGAGGATCGGTCACCATGGTTATTAACACGAAGGCGACGTCGGCAACTCCCCTCTCCTGGGCCTGCTTAGTTATCGTGTAGATGAGCGGGTGGCTTAAGGTTACAGGTTTTTTACCTGGCTCGCCTGCTGGGTGTAACATGTAGCCCACGTTCTCGTTGAAGGACTCTTCGGTGAGCAGGCCCTTGCTTATCCACTCTCCCTTGTGCCAGGTCCCTCCGGACAGGAACAGGGCCTTGCCCTTGGTGAAGGGCTCGTGGAAGTCTTTGTCCCAGTCTCCAGAGAACTGAGTCGGGCTTATCACCTTGTACTCCCAGACGGCCTTGTAGAACCACTCCAAGGTCTTCTTCCAGGCGCTCTTGGTGAAGACCATCTTGCCCTGCTTGGCGTCCCAGAGCCTGCCCCCGTAAGCCAGGTAGAACTGGAAGTAGTCGTAGCCCTCCTTCACCCTGTGCAGTATTCCCCTCTCCACCAACCCCTTATCCTTAGCCTCTTTAGCCAGCTCCAGCAGATCGTCTAGGGTGAACTCTCCCCTCCTCACCTTCTCCGGCAGCTCGTTTATCTGCTCTTCAGTCCATCCCAGGGCCCTTAACACGTCCTTCCTGAAGTACATGGGCCTGGCTTCGGTGTCCTGAGGTATTCCCCAAATCTTGCCCTGGTACTTAACGGCCTCCCAGAGCGTGGGGATCACGTCGTAGTAGACCTCGTCCCAGTACTCTTTTATGTAGTCGTCTAGAGGAATTATGTAACCGTTTGCAGCCAAGAACCCAACGTCCTCATGGCCTGTCAGGTAGATGTCAGGGGCCTTTCCAGCCTTGTAGGCCAAGTAGAACTTGTTCTTGTACTCTCCCCACTCGACGGGCCTGACGAAGAACTCTCCCTCGACCTTCACCCTGACTTTGGAGCCTAGAGCAGCTAACCACTTGTTGAGCATGCTAGCGGCTATCTCAAAGTTCTTCAACCTGTACTCGCTGGGAGGATCCGGCCCTATGGTCCAGATCTTAAGGGTTATCTCCTTCTCGCCGGTGGCCTCTAACTTCTTCTTCAACTCCTCTATTTTTGCCTTTAACTGCTCATTCTCCGCCTTTAACTTATCTAGCTCAGTGGTTGGGGTGGCTGGCGCTGGTTGAGGTTTAGGAGCCAGCATATAGCCGAGAGAAGCGCCGATCAGGATCCCAACGACGAGGGAGACGAGTATCACAACTGTCCGGGAAGCTCCCCTCCTCAAAATTTTTCACCTCCTTTAGCTAAGATAACCGGTACAGGAAACTTTTAAGCCTTTTGCTGCGTCAAGCTAGTAATATCAGAAGTTAATAACAGATTTAGGAATAAAATCGGGATTCTCGTTAAAGTTAATTCTTGAGAGAACATCTCCTGGCTATTTTATTTGTGTTTATTTTGGCGATCAGAGATCTGAGTTGGTTGTCAGCTACTCTATGGGAAGAAGCGTTAGGAGGTGAGCTCTCCCATCTTTTCTCAATTTAAGGAGCTTTTCTTACTGAATATAACGAGAAGATCCGTTGTCTCCATTAAATGATTGTCTACAAATATCAGTAGCCTATGTAAACTATGAGAAAACAATATATACGCACTATAGGTATACAGAAGTGATGAGCTCGGTGATAAGTATAAGGGTCCCCGAGGAGCTCAAGAGGGAGCTGGAGAAGCTGGACGAGGACTGGAGGGAGGAGGTGAGGCAGTTTCTCTACGAGCTGGTCAGAAGGAAGAGGAGGGAAAAGGTCCTGGAGAAGGCCAAGGAGCTCAGGGACAGCATTGGGAGGAAGGGGACTCCGGCCGCCGAACTCATCAGGGTAGATAGGGATGAATGATGGTGTCCTGGATTCAACGGTGGTTCTGGCCCTGTTGATACCTGACGATGAAAGCGATTGGGCAGATAAGCTTGTGAGGGAGCTCCTTGACGTTTACGTCCTGGACATAACCCCCTATGAAGTATATAACGCCCTCCTCAGAAAGTTTCGGCTGGGAGAGCTTAGTGAGAAGGAGTTAGATCGGGCCAGGGAGATGGCCGACTCCCTTATATACAGGACCTTTCAGGTGAGGGAGTTCAAGGAGGTTAAGGCCAGAGCCTTTCAGATAGCCAGGAGGGTTAACATCTCCGTGTACGATGCGGCCTACCTGGCCCTGGCGGAGAGGTTGAAGGTCTACTTCTACACCTTAGACCACAGGCTGAGGGAGAAGCTCTCCGGCACAAAGTACTACAAGATAACGATGGTCCCTGAGGAGTCCATCTGATGGCTCAACCTCTCTAGCGGAGCACCGCTAGCTTAGTGACTTCAGGAGGGGACTAGATGTTTTCTTAGCGGAAAGGGGCTCATCAGCTGTTATTGTTCAACAACTGTGATTATGAAGAAGTTGGGCATCCCGGTAATTAGTAATTTTAAAGGAGAAGCTAGGGGGCTGGAAGATGATGAGGGAGCGAATTTTTCTCGGTAAGTTAGCTGAGGAGATGTCTTAGGAGGAGGTCTTTCAACAGGCTGGGGAATTGCCGCGCCTCGGAGAAGTAAATCCATGGAGAGTCTAAGAGGTTTGTCGCTCGACGCTCATGGACACGGACGCTGAGGGCTATAAGAAAAAGATTTGGAGGGATTCTACTTTTAGCGCCTTTATGGGGCTCTTGAAGGACATTTCGAAGAATAGGAAGCAGGGGCTCCCTTGGGGAGGCCTTCTAACCCCCTGATAACTGGGTGATTCAACCCACTGTGACCTCTACAGCGGTGCACAGGGGGATTTAAGGAGATGAGATCTCCTTATAACTTCTACAGCCATTGCTGAGATTTTAAATTGGCAACTAGCTCATCACTTCCGAAGGATTGTTAAGTGCGGGCTTGAACGACAAACCCAGAGTTTTTAGCTAACACCCTCCTTTAGGGGAGATGCGGATCAAGAGGGTTGACGTATTTAAGGTCAGGCTGCCCTACAGGCAGCCCTTTACCATCGCCTTGGGAACTTCCGACTACAGCGTGGACGTGGTGGTCAGGCTGGAGGATGACGAGGGAAGGGTGGGCTGGGGTGAAGCGTCTCCAGCCAAGAGGATAATTGGAGAGAGTGAGGACACCATAGTGGCAGCCCTCAGGGCCCTAGCCCCGGCAGTTGTCGGGATGAATCCCCTGGACGTAGAGGCCATAGAGGAGAGGATGGACAGGGTCATACTGGGCAACACGTCAGCTAAACTGGCTTTGGAGATAGCCTCCTTCGACCTTAAAGGTAAAATCCTGGGAGTTAAGGTTAGGGACCTTCTGGGAGGTTACAGGGATAGGGTGGAGACGGACTTTACCATAGGGATAAAATCGCCTGAGGAGATGGCCAGGGAGGCGGAGAGGATAGTTGAGCAGGGCTTTAAGGCTATCAAGCTTAAGGTCGGGGTGGACGTGGAGAAGGACGTAGAGAGGGTTAAGGCGGTCAGGGACGTCGTGGGCCCTGCCATAAAGATAAGGGTGGACGCTAACCAAGGGTGGACAGTCAAACAGGCGTTGAAGGCCTTAAACCAGATGGACAGGTATGACGTGGAGCTGGCCGAACAACCCGTTAGGTGGGATGACCTGGAGGGCATGGCCTTGCTCACCAGGATGAGCCCCATCCCCATAATGGCCGATGAGAGCGTTCACACTCCTGAAGATGCCCTGAAAGTCGTCAAGATGAGGGCTGCGGACTACATAAACATAAAGTTAACCAAGGCAGGGGGCCTCCTCAAGGCCAGGAGGATTGCCGCCATAAGCGAGGCTGCCGGGGTGCCCAACATGATAGGCTGCATGATGGAGGGCGGGGTGAGCATAACCGCTGGCGTTCACTTCGCCGCAGCCACCAGAAACGTGGTAACCACAGACTTGGACTCGGACATCTCACTGAAGGAGGACTTCGTAGAGGGAGGGGCGGGATTGAAGGACGGTTACAGAACCCTACCTGAGGGGCCGGGGCTGGGTAACCTCAAAGTGAAGGAGGAGAAGTTAGAGCACGTGTTCACTGTTGAGAGAGAGGGGGAGGTGACCTCCTTCTAGTGAAGCTGATCTACACGGGGATCTTGGCCCTAACCTGGGCTCTGGCTGTAATAGGGGTTTGCTGGTACCTCAACCCCTGGTTCGTCTTTTGGGAGGACGCCTTCAGCGACTTCGGGGTTAAGGGGGCATGCCCCTGGCTCTACAACTGGGGGCTTATAACCTCTGCCCTCTGGTTCTCCCTTTACTCCTTAGCCGTCTACAGGGCCTCCAGCAGTAAGGGAGAGGCCTTCGCCAGCGGGCTCCTCTTCACTGCCTCCATATTTCTAGCCTTAATAGGGGTTTTCCCAGGGGGCACTAGACCTCACGTCTTCGTCTCCACCTGGTTCTTCCTTCAAGCTTTCATGGGCTTTACCGCCTTAGGAATTGCCATATACAGGAAGGGCAGTCGTTTAGGGCTTCTCACCGCTATACCCTCTGCTTTAGCCCCTTTAGTGGCTATTGGGGTGGAACTTACCCTAAAATGGCCCTCAGCTGCTGTGGCAGAGTCCGCTGGCATCCTGATAATAGGTTTATCCATTCTTTCAGCTACCCTTTACTATAGGAGCGTATAAGCGTATACCTAAAGGTCAAGCCCCCATATCCTTTTTATCTCCAGTATCAGCGACTCCGCCATTTTCACTATTTCTTTAGACTCCTCCAATTCGAACAGCGTTTCCCTGTGATCGGCCATCTTCCTGTAAGTGTATAGGGTCATGTAGACATCCTTTAACCTCTTGGCGACCTCTTCGTTAGCTCTCCTCTTGACCTCCCTGTATAAGGCGTTGGCTATCTTATCGTCCTTAGAGGTGAGTAGATCTGGTATCACATGCTCTACAAAAAGCCTCACGGCGAAATATGAAGCGGATACGGCCTTGTTAGGTGAACCGTGTTCGAGGTCTTTTTTAGCCTCTTTTAGGAGCACCTCTGACTTGATCAATTTCGACATTCATACCACCAGCGGCCATAAATACCCTTACAGCAGGATCTCCCTCCTTGACCACTAGAGGGTTTATATTCTCTCCAGACTCGACCGCCGCCCTGACCACTGCCCTTACGTCCTCCAGACTCACCTTCTTGAGGACGACCAGGACGTTGGACTCGTACTCCTGCTCGTCTGGACTTGGTAGAGCTATTACCCTGACCAACCTCTCGCCAAACATCGACTTAAGCTTTCTGGTGAAGGTCAGGATGGACTCCCTCCAGGGCTCCGGGCTCTGCATCTCTATAATTATTGGAAACATCGGTATTCTGGGAGTTAGTCAGATAAAAAGTTGGGGTTTCGAAGCCTCCATACAAGCAAGAATACCAACGTAAACAGCAGCGTGGCTATTATAGAAGCCTCGGGCCCGAAGTCGCCGCCGGTTATGAGGGCAGGCCCATTAATTCTAGACCTGAACAGGCTTCCCAGGCGAATGCCACTCACCGTAAATCCCCAGAACGAACCTTCAAAGAAGTTCCAGGAGAAGTGAAGGGCTGCAGCTGATAGGAAGCCCCTATAAATTCTCACAGCCCCTAACATGAGAGCAGCGGCGAAGATCCCCAGGAAAGCCAGCGGGGTGAAGCCCGGGTTTCCAGCGTGTACCAGGGAAAAGAGAAGAGAAGTGGCTAGCAAACTGTATGGGGAGCCCCTGGCCAGGGGGTACCCTCTGAACACGGCTTCTTCCCAGAGGGCGACTAGAAGGTAAATGGCTAAAGGCCTCCAAGTCAGGGAGCCCTCATACTTGACCTCTGAGATCAGGGCGAAGGGTAGGGTGAGGGCAAACCCCAACAGAAGGCCTGTAAGGGCTCCCTCAATCCCTCCCAGCCAGCAGTCAACGTCATCTAGCTTACAGGCTATAAACATTAGAGGTAAAGTCAGGGAGGCGGCCACAACCTGAAAGAGCAGGAAATCTCCGATAAATAGGTGAATGGTGCCTATTACCATCACAAGCCCTAGGGCGAAGGCCACCTCCTTCAGGACAGCCTTCATTCCACCACCCTAAGGAGCTCTCCTAGATCCCTGCCCCTAACCCTAAGCAGGACCGGCGCCAGCCTCGCCACCTCCTTCCCCTTCGTGGTGACCCTGTAGTGACCTCCCCTCTTGCCCTCCACCTTAACCTTCTCCACGAGTCCCTCCTTGACCAGGTGCTTCTCCAGGTAGTAGAGGACGTTCTGAACCTTTGACCTGTCTAGGTCAGAGTCGTTGGACTTCTTCCTAGACTTCCTCTTCACGTTTATCATTTTAGCTATTTCTGAGGCCGACATGGGCTCGTCTGACCTCTCAAGGACCATGAGTATCGCTAGATCCGTCTCCTTAAGCTCCCATATTGGATAGGAGAGGAAGGTGGTGTACCTGTCCAGCTTTATCAGGGCGGTCCCCTTGAATATGAGAGAGGCCATGAACAGGGGGACTGATAGCTCCCCTTCACAGACGAACACGCTCTCCATCGACTCAAGGACCTCTCCCAAACCGTAAATTAGGTCGGTTCCGACCACCAGGGATTCCACAGTTCCGAAGTTCCTCTCAACGCCCTCTAAGAACTCGTTGAACCACTCACCTATGGTGCCCGCGTCCAGGAAGATCACCTTCTTTATCTTGGTGTACCCCCTACCCATCGCCAGGTATAATTCCTTAAAGTTTATGTATGATGGGACCACTAGCTGAAAATCCTCTTTCGGTAACTCGCTTTCTAAGTATCCTTTTTTCTCTGTTGTGGCGTCCGTCCTGTAGGCCCTGAGCATCCTTCCACTCCGCTTCAAAATTCATTTTGACTACATTTAATCTTTTTGGGTACTCCATTTGATTTCTACTTTCAAACCCATTTTATATAATAAAACTGTATTATCTCTATCAAAATTTATCTTTACTCCGAGTAGAAATTAAGGTATTGAAGGGAGATCACCATTTTATATTAAAAACATTCGGAAAAGTATCGAGGAGGATGGTAAAGAGGGGCTCGAGGTCCAAGTACAGGCTCTCGGAGGAAGAAGGTCTGGACGTCGTAATTGCTAGGACTGACAGGTTAAACGAGATACTGGCTCAAATAGCCAAGAATCACGCTAAAAATCTTGCAGAGTTGGCTAAAGAGGTTCAGGAGATAAAGGAGGAGCTGGAGGCCCTAATTCCCAAGCTTAAGTTGAGGAAGGTCGACTACTCCCTAGTCAAGGTGGCAGCAACCGACGCTGGGGCCAACGGGAAGGACCTCCTCTTCGGCTACCAGCCGGTGACCATCGCCGTGGGGATGAAGTTCGTGGGCTCTAGAAAGGCCTCACCTCCTACAGTGGCCACGATAAAGCCCCTCAAGGGTTACTTCGACGATGAGGAGGGCGCCAAGTACTCCACGCTAGTCGGTTACTACCTGCAGTACAGGCTAGCCCTTAACCTGCTAAAGGATGTAGACGTGGTCCTCCTTGATGGACCCCTCTATCCTCCTAAGAACTACTACAGTCCCAGGGGGAGGGCCCACAGCCCCGCCTATCACCTAGTTTACGAGAAGACCTACAAGAGCCTGGCCGAGCTCTTGAGGAGAGGCAAGGAGGAGGACAAACCCGTCATTGGAGTGGTTAAGAGGGTGAGGAGCACCTCCATTTCTTCCAGGCTCGGGCTCGGGAGGATCCCAGATAACTTGTTGGTTAACGTCCTAGCCGAGGAGGGCCAAGCAGTCGGGCCGGTTCCCCTAAACTCCAAGTGGGAGGATGTCCTAATCTGGCTGGGGGACAATGAGGGCTATGATCCCTGGTCTATCTTCGTGAGGAGGAGGAAGCCCTTCAGGATTGACCTGCCCAGATACGCTCTCCCCTCCGCCGAGACTATAGCGAACCTGCTCTACTCCACAGCAGATCCCAGGACGGGGATACCTATACAGATAGTGGCAGTGGACAGGATATCCAAGGTTACCGAGAGGCACGTCTCCCTCCTCTACAAGCTCATGATATCTGAGCTCAGGAAGAACATGTCGCCTGAGGAGATAGAGGAGCTCGCCATATTCTCGCTTCAAAGAGGGGAGGAGGGTTGAGGGAGATCGTAGGCTACGTCATGTCAAAATCCAACCCCAGAAGGATAACCTTCGTGGCAGTCAAGGGCGCCAGAGTTGGAGTTGGCAGTTACTACGTGGTCAAGCACCCCTGGAAGAAAGTGATGGTCTTCCTCAGGGCCGTAGATGTAGTCACTGTAAATGAGGAGCTTGACGTCGGCGGGTCTGCGTTAATAGCGAGCTCCTCTGGTTTGCTAGCTGATTACACTGCCGAGCTTGAGTACTTAGTTGTGGTATGTGAGGTCCTCGGGTATAGGGATGATATGGGAAACATGAGGTTCCTAGAGGCACCTCCCTCCACTCTTTCCCCTGTAATGACCCCAACCGACTCTGACGTAGCCCGCTTCTTCTCCAGCGCCAAGAAGTTAGGCCTTCCCGTTACTATAGGCAGGGTTAAGGGGACCAGGGTTCCCTTCTCCCTGGACATATCCGCCATCTCTACAGGACACATGTTCGTCACAGGAATGACTAGGAGCGGTAAGAGCGTGACCAGAGATACCTTGATAGTGCTCTACGACTCCAAGGAGGGAAGGATTAGGATAACTCCAATAGGCTCCTTCGTGGACGGCTTCTTCTCCAACGGAGAAGAGGGAGTTAAGGACGTAACTGGGAGGGGGCTGTACACCCTGTCCCTGGACGCCCACCTCAAGCCCAGGTGGTCCAAGATAAAGAGGGTGATAAGGCACAGGGCTGACAAGAGGATTTACAAGGTGACCACAGCTTCTGGAAAGAGCGTGAAGGTGACGGAGGATCATAGCCTCCTGGTTACGATAGACGGAAGCAGCGTCTCGGCCGTCACCCCTAAAGACCTCTTACTAATGAAGAGGAAGTACCTGATATCACCCTGGAACGTTCAACTTCCGGAGCCTAAGGGTGAGGTCAATCCTTACATAGCTAGGCTGCTTGGCATTTCCCTAGCCAACGGGATCTCGTCCCCCAGGTATCCATGGGTTTACATATTCGAGGATTCTGTAGGAGAGGCCATATACGCCGCTGAAGAAGCAGGCCTCGACTACAGGGTTGAGAACAAGAACTTGCTGGCTGTCAGGTCAGAGGAGCTCACCCAGCTCATGTTGGAGGGGCTTAACGCCTTCTTTCACCTCCCAACGTCTTACGTTCACTTCACCGGCATAGACCTTCAGCCGAGGAAAGTGGCCTTGATGGAGTTCTTCTACAGGACTTCCCCGCCGGTATGGGGCGAGTTGGGGGAGAAAGCCGTCTTTTACAACGACGTGAACAGGTTGATAATGCTCCTAAACTTACTGGGAATCATAGTGACTGGAGTTGGGGAGAACGTCGTCTGGATAGACCCGGTGAGCTTCGAGCTGAGCGTCATGAGGAGTTACCGTGAAGACGGCAGAGTGGTCTCCAGGTACTACAGGGGATCTGCGGGAAGTAGCCTGAGGGACAAGGACCTGATAGTGATGGACAACGTCATACTGGAGAGGGTTGTGAGCGTTGAGGAGGTCCCATACGCTGGTAAGTACGTCTACGACCTCTCAGTGGACATGGACGAGAACTTCTTGGCCAACGGAGTCTTCGTACATAACAGCAGCTTCGTCAGCACCCTGCTCAGCAAGGCCTCCCAGCTCAATCCCAGGCCCCACTTCCTGGTCTTCGACAGGAGGGGGGAGTACGTTAACGGCAGGGGGAGAGTCTTCGACTACTCTTCCTTCATACCAGCTGAGGGCTACGTTAGCCCTCACGACGTGGCCACTAGGCTGGGGTTGAAGCCCAACTCCACAGCTTACCTACTGCTTACCTCAGCTCTGAACGACATGTTTGAGAGGGGGGATGAGCTAGATAGGGAGGGTATGATCAGGGCCGTCAGGAGAACTGCTAGGGAGCTGAGGGTAAAGCCTTCAGTGCTATCCGACTTGGAAGCTAGGTTAAGGAGGGCCTCCCTTGGCAGGAAGGGCGGGGGGCTTGACGTGGTCGAGGTGGTCAGGGAGAACCCCCTAACCATCGTGGACTTCAGCACAGACGCCAGGTACGACGACCAGTTCAGAGTTGTGAGGGACGTGGTGAGGAGGTTAACTAACTACGCCGTTGAGAGGAGAAGCCACGGGGACTTCGCCCTAATAGTGGTGGTTGAGGAGGCCCAGTACCTGATCCCTGAAAGGGGCTACAACTTGGTAGGCGATCCCTACGAGGTCGGGGCGGCTCAGGCCATAATAGAGGCCGTCAGTCAAGCGGGTGGCTATAACCTGGGGTTCGTGATAGTCACCCAGAGGCCTGCTTACGTGGCCAAGAACGTAATCAGCCAGGCCAACACCGTTGTGGCTTTTAGGTTAAGGAATGGAAATGATCAGGAGGCTGTAGAGAGGTACACGGAGGTCGAGGGTGTGAGAGAGTTCCTGCCAGGGTTGGCTGATCATGAGGCCCTGATATGGGGGATGGCCAGCCCAATTCAGTTCCCAGTGGTCGTGGAAACTGAGGTGGTCTCATTCCCATCCAAGGCGAAAAACAGGCCGGAGGAGGCCTGGAAAAAGATGGGCTAACCGGGTCTGGCTGTACCCTTTATCAGCTCCTCCACCAAGGGAGTCCCGTCCCCGTCCAGGTCCATAGTTAGGACCTTAGAGGTCATGTATCTGTCCTTGCCCGCGACCACAACTGCCTTGACGCCCTGATACTCCGTCCAGTAGACGACCCACCCGACCTTAATCAGCTCTTCAACCTTCTCCTGAGGTAGCAACCTCCTCACTACGTTCGTGGGCATCCAGTCGTCCTCTGGAGCTAGGGGCCCTCCCATCAGTATAACCAGGTCGTAGCCCTCGAATTCTGGCTCTTTTAACCTGTGTAGCAGGACGCCAGTCTCGTTTGAAGCTGAGATCAGGGCTTCCTTGGTTAGGCTCCAGTCTATCGAGTTGGAGTAGACGGCAACCATCCTAGGGGTCGTGCTGACGTTGAGTTCAACTGTTCTCAGAACTCCCTGTCCGGAGAACTGCAACACAATAGTTCCGGTGCCGTTAGCTCCTGGAAGGGGCCTGAGCTTGAGGGTGCAGTTGAAGGGGGGCTTCCCCAGGTTAGGCTCTAGGAAGATGAAGAGCCAGTCCGGCGCCTCCTTTATCGTCACGAACACCTTGTCCTCGTAGCCGCCTTTGGGCAGCACCTGGATCGTTAATGCCTTCTCCTGCCCTCCGTGAAGGCTTAGCTCCCTAGGGACCTTCACCGTTAAGCCAACGGATTCTACTACCGTTAGGTTCACCGTGAAGTTTGAGCTGAGCTCGGGAGTAGGGCCCTTAGCTATGATCCTGAGCTCGTACCTGCCAGCCGGCGTGGTCTCAGGGACCCTTATCGATAGGGAAGAGTTAAACGGCGGTAGGGCCTCAGGAGGATCGAAGGAGTAGTTAAGCTCGATGGGAGACTCTAGCTCAAGCTTGACCGGTACGGGAAGTGCTCCATCAACCGTGACCCTAAACTTGACCTCTTCCCCCTGGGCAATCCTGACCTCCTTCACCTTGGAATGAGCGACCAGGACGGGCTTCCTGTAGACAACCGTTATTGTGGGGGGCGAAGAAGATATCTCCGTGTTTACGAGGCCCCACCCGGTCTCGTTGTCCTTGACCTTGACTAGGAGCCAGCCCTCGTCCCCGTTAGTCAGTAGCTTCTGTACAAAGGAGGTTACGTTGAAGTTTACCTCCCCTCCCCTGCGGTCGACCACCGCCTCGTCCACGAGCCTTATCAAGTCTCCCCCTTCGTTGGACCACTTGTCGGAGCACGTGACCATGGTCCAAGACGTGCAGATAACGTTGGGCCTTCCCGATACCTCCCAGAGCTCCAGGTATAATGGTACACTATTGTTGGCCAGGTTAAGCGTCAGGTTGGCTGACTCCACTACTGAGTACCTCGGTATAGGGCTGAAGCTGAAGCCCACCAGGTAGCGGACTTCGCCCGAGGGGGACCAGCTGACGTTCACTTGGTCAACTCCGTGTATAGACTGGGTTGGGTCATAACTGCTTATCCCAACGTCGGATAGAGGTTTAAATGTATTGACATCAGCGTAAACTAAGGTGAAAGAAATCACCAATAAAATTGATAGGAGGGACCTTTTACTCAGCATAGACCTTCGTAGAGATGGGGCCTCCTGTCCTTTAAAATGTGATTCAACGGGTTGATGTTCTTGACGTCGGCGACCTTGGGGTCTATCTCTGCAACCATTGCATGTTCCCCCTCCCTTGGGGCCTTGACCAAGACGTTCATGTCGGGATCCACGACCATGCTCTTGCCCTCGAAATCCAACCTCCTCTCCCCCCTCACGTCAGCGCCGCTCCTGTCTGCCAGGATCAGGAAGACCCTGTTCTCCACAGCCCTGGCCAGGTCTGCTGTGGGCGCGTGGGGCAAGACCAGGTTGGACGGGTGGGCTATCACCTGAGCCCCCTTAAGCGCTAGAGTTCTAGCGGACTCTGGGAACCGCCAGTCGTAGCATATCATCACGCCCACTCTCATGCCAGCCACCTCAAACACCTTGAAGCCCGTATCCCCGGGCTCAAAGAAGAGCTTCTCTTCATAGAACAGGTGGGTCTTCCTGTACACCCCCTTCACAGAGCCGTCCACGTCGATGACTACAGCAGAGTTGTACACCTTTTCTCCAACCCTTTCAGCGAAGCCGGCCACCACGGCCGTCGATGTCTCTTCACTGAACCTCTGGAGCTTCCTCACCGTGGGGCCCTCGAGAGTCTCTGAGAGCTTGTAGGCCTCCTCTTTAGATAGAAAGAGGTACCCAGTGTTGAAGAGCTCGGGAAAAACTAGGAGATCAGCTTCCACGGTGCTGGCCAGCTCCAAAGCCCTGTTGACGTTCCTCTCAACCTCGCCGAACACGGGGTTGTTCTGGACGAACCCTACCCTCTTCATAGTACCCCCTGTTTCGGACAGGGCACCGCTTTTAACTTACAAGTTCGATCAGGAGCATGAGTATCACGCCACTTATTATGAGCTTCCGGCCCCTGTAGGAGAACACGTCGCTAGCCCAAAGGACAACGCCTATAGCTATTAAAGCTCCGGATAGGACCCTGCCTATGGTAATGGCCGAGGCCTTAAGCATGTTTATGAAGTCCACGATGCTCTGGGTTATGTCCTCCACCATGTCGTTGAACCTATCCAGGAAGTTGGAAGCGCTTACTCTCACAGTAGAGTAGGACAAGGTCATCAGGATCAGGGCGACTAGGGCTAAGGCTTTGGTCCTCATCACAAGAAGTTCCAAGCAAGATTTAACCCTTACCACCTTTCTCAATCTCCTCTAAAACTTTCAGGCAGCTCCAGCTCGTAGACCCTCCTACAGTAAAACCCCTTGTGAAGCTCGCCCCCGTGATAAAATTCAGCTAACCCATCCTTGATGCGGAACACAACCCTGATTAACCCGGGAAAGCTGTAGACAGTCCAATATGCGGTAAACCCGGCCGGCATGTCAGCGACCTCTAGGGTCAAGTTCAGCTTTATTAGCTCTAGGAGCTCCTCAAGGGATAGGTTTTCCTCAACGGCCCTTTTCACCAGCTGACCCAGCTTCTTGGAGAGGTTATTCAGGTAATCCCTCATGAAGAAGTAAGCAGTTGGTTGACAGCCCTGAACTGTTAGCTCCCTCTCTCCCTTGACCCCGGTCATGGGGTCAGACACGCTCGAGTACAGGTCCGCCTTCACAAGTATGCTACCCTCCCTGCAAAGGCCTGAGAAGCTGGGGTCGGATTCATCGCCCTCCCTCCCCCTCAACACAGTGAAGTGGACCACGACGCCACCGGACAACCCCTTCTCCTCAAGCCCTTCCCTTATATCTTTCATGAACTCAAGCTCCGGCACGTCAGGCGGCACCTCGAAGCATTCACTGCCGTTAACCTCTTTAAGCCAGGAGTCTAGGTAAGCCCTGGAGTAGACCATGGCCCTGGGACCCATGGTCTCGAGCTCGGCGAAGATCTGGTAGGCCCTCAACTCTGCCCTGTTGTAAACCCAGTCCGGCCTGTCTAGGTCGGGTATCGAGGCCGCAGCCAGTAGCAGGGACGCGAGCATTAGCAGGGTCACCCACTCCTTCAGCATCTCACCCCCAACGTTACGTCCTCTCCTGGGAGGGGTATCCTGAGGCAGTAGGCCGGCCCCCTGGCGGGACAAGTTAGGCCTACAAAGCACTCGCTGGAATAAGGCTCCTCCCAGAGGATCGACGCCTTAACATGACTTATCACCACGGTGCACGCTTTTTCCTTCATGACCCTCTGCCAGGAAGGTTGCAGGTACCTGGTTTTAGTTAGAACCACCTGCAGGGCTAGTGCGACTATAAGGATAACCAGTAGGTATTTCACGAGAAGAACCACCCGACTAGGGCCACTAGAGTCAGGAGGGTCGCCAAGGTGAGCACGGCCAAGTAGCCCTCAAGGAGCTCCATCATCTTTTATCTCCTCCACAACTTTCTCTACATCAAGCTCCAGCCTGGATCCGAGCTCCTTAATTTGCATAACCTTGGCCTCCTTCACCCTATCGAGGTTCGTGTAGAGCCCCTCCAAAGTGAACGCCAGGGTCAAAGTCAGGATTAGAAAGGCCAGCCAGAAGATCTGGGCGTTCAGTAAGGAGGAGAGGCTAGCCTCCATTAGGGTGGACCTCCACGTAAACCGTTCCGTTGACGAACCTAGCCTCGACTGTAGCGCTCCCGCTCAACACGCCTGAAGCCTGAACCTTAAAGGGGTAGTTTAGCGTGAAAACCTTATCTTCAGAGGAGACGGTTATTGAACTACCGGAGCCGCTAATCTTCACTTCACATGGTATGTTCACGATGCTGCTTGAAGATCCTCCACCCACGGCCGCTGAGATAGCCAGGTCAATGGCCCTCAAAGTTTTGTAAGCGCACTCCTCCCTTTTAGCCCCTTCCAAGACGAGCATGGCTTCTGTGAGCGGCCCTGTGATGGCCAAGTAGACCATCGCAAATCCCGTCAGCGTGAGCAGGGAGGTCTCAATGCTCAACTTCAGCGTAAACACCTCCAAGCAAGTGAGTAGGCCAGCGCTGCAGCTGCTGGGTAAGCTTGCGGGTAAAACGCAAGCGCCAACAGGGGAATGGACAGGGAAGCCACCAGGTAGACCAGCCTTCTAACCCTCATCAGTAATGGGCCCGTCGGGAGAATAAAGGGGGGATTAAATCACGGTAGTTAGGGGAAAGTTATTCGGCAGGCCACTTCCTCCTCCTGAGTTTCTTGTAAGCCACGAAGCCGGCGATGGTCGCTATTAGCACCGCTATAATTACGGGAAGAGGATCTATTCCCCCGCTTTCCATACTTCTAGGGCCTTCCAGCTTCACTTGGGTCTCAACTATCTTGTAGCTTCCCTGATAAACCGTGACGGTGTAGTTCCCCGGCTCTAGCTCGAAGGTGAGGAGCTTGCTCTCGTCTGGCGAGAGGGTTACCAGCATGGAGTCCACTTCGCTGCCATTGTTGGAGACAGCTACCCTGAAATCAGCAACCATCTCCCCAGCGTTGGTGAGGTTGACCGCAATTCTCCCATCCCTAGCATTGGCGTACATCAGAACGGGAACGGGTTTAACCTTGAAAGAGACGTAGAGCTTGTTGTTCTCCTCGTTCAAGTCGACCACGTCTATAGGCTCTAAAGTCACCTGTAGGCCGTGCTCTCCCATAGCCAGGTCAGCGGTGGGCAGGGTGAGCTTCACCTTCCCGTACTCCTCGACTTCCTCCTCATGTACAACCTCATCGTCTAGCTTAACCCTGAAAACGCTTCTAGGAGTCGTTGAACCGTTGTTAATCAGGTAAATTGTGGCCTCGACCTCTTCCCCCACGTAGATAACCTTAGGGACGATAACCTCGTCCACCCCAACGTCGCAGGTAGGCCTAACCTCAGCCATGTAGCTGGTCTCGGCGAATAGAGCTGAACCCTTCATCACCAGGGCCTTCAGCTTAACCACGCCTGGTTTCTCAGGTTTGTACTTGAAGACCGCCAGGGAGACGGTAGATGGGGGGGCTAAGACCTCGTCAACACCTACCTCGGTGCCGTTGACCAGGAGCCTCACCCTCAGGTTTAGGGACTCTGAGGTGGGGTTATCTATGCTCACGTAAACGGTGCTCTCAACCCCTTGGAGGAGCTCCTCAATCTCTATGTAGGCCTTGGCCCTCTCCGTGACCACGAAGGTTAGCGTATATATGTTGTTCTTCAGGTCGGGGTCCGTGAAGGTGGTGGGGAGCACCTCGACCTTAAGCTCGTGAACCCCTATGGATAAGTCAGAGGTGTTCAGCTTCCTGGTTATGGCCGCCAGCCCGCCGACCGGTACTGGGGTCTCGCCTAAAGACCATATCTCCACTATGACGGGGTGGTCGTCCACGTAAACTTCCAACCTGACTTGGCCGCTGAAGGGGGAGTCGCCCCTATTCCTTATCTGAGCCGATATGGTTAGAGCCTGTCCCTGCTGTACCTTAGCATCTATTGGCAAGGTGGTGACCCTCTCCAGCTCCAAATCCCATTGCTGAGCTTTTACAGGGAGGAGGGGTATGAGCAGTATAACAAGCAAGGGTATCGTGAGCGACCTCATCGGGTTACTGGGAAGAACTTATTAAATATGGTTAGCCACGAGGTGACTGGCATGAGTAAACGGTTAGACGAAAGGACCTGGGTGGAAGTGGAGGAGTCGCTGAGGGAGACGATTCCCCATTACGAGAGAGTTAACTCCGTTATAACCTTCGGCCTATCCGGTAGAATGAGGAAGCTCTTCCTGGACACAGAGATACCTCCTGGCTCCGTGGTGTTAGACGCAGGTTGTGGTCCTGGGGAGCTCTCTAAACTATTGTTAAGCAAGTGTGAAGGCTGTAGGGTCATCTGCATGGACCCTCTCCCTGAGATGCTTAGGGAAGCTGCAATAAGGCTAGGAAACAGGGTGAAGCTTTTGAAGGGGGTCTTCGAAGACATACCCCTGGAAGATGGAACTGTAGATGTTATCATGGCCTCCTATTCATTCAGAGATGCCTTTGACAAGGAAAAAGCCCTTCAAGAGTTCAAGAGGGTCCTCAAGCCCGGCGGAAGGCTCATGATCCTGGACTTGGCGAAGCCCGATAACAAGGCTTTCTCGGCTATAATAGGAGGATATATAAGGTTTCTCGTGCCTGTAGTTTCAGCTCTACTTATAAGAAGGTGGGATACCCCTTGGAGAACTCTCTACAAAACCTACAAGTACATGATAACCTCTAAGGAGCTAGCCAAACTGGTTGGAAGGTACTTTGAGGTTGAGGAGAGAATAACTTGGCTTGGAGGGGTCTTCACAATAGTTAGGGCTAGAAGGGTTTAACTCCTCACCTTTAAGTTGGTGCTAAGTATGACCTCAATCATCTTAAGCGCCCCCATGGAGACGTTCTCCCTGAACTCCTGTAACTTCTTCTTCCCCCTCTCAGAGATTCTGTATAACCTCTTCCTGTCCACCTTCCTGGACTCTAAGAGGCCCGACTCCTCCATCTCCTTGAGTATCGTGTAGAGCGTGCTTATCTTAGGCCTCTCCCCCGTTATCCTCTCCAAAGATTTCAGTAGTTCGTAGCCATGCATTACCGACTTCTCCAGGAGGGCTAAGATCAGAAGACGGTAGCCTCCTCTTATAAAGGATTTCAGGGGATCGCCCTCTCCCTTCATGGTCCCGAAGTTCCAAAAACCGAAATTCTATATAAGCTTAGCTCTCCTTACCAGGGGGTTCCTATGAGGAGAGTCTTGGTGCCGCTGGGATGGCAGGTGCCCGTGGATGAGCTCGTTTCAGCCTTGGTCGAGTTGGGCGAGGATATACAGGTCACCTTATTGCACGTGGTGTCCATCCCCATGACCGCCCCCCTGGAGGTGGAAGTTGAGCCCCCCGAGTGGATGACCAGGCTGGCTGACGAGCTTAGGTCTAGGGGGTACAGGGTTGAGGTCAAGGTTGTAGAGGCCAGGGGCGTCGTTGAGGGTATAGTGGAGGAGGCCGAAGAGAACAAGTACGACCTGATCCTAATGTTCAGGAGGAAGAGGAAGTGGTTCCCCAAGATAAGGCCTGGCATATCCGGGAAGGTGATGTCCTTAAGCAGGAGGCCGGTGGTCACGGTCAAGTTGAGGGGGTGATCCCGTGGACATGGTGAGGGCCAGGGTAAGGGTTTATGGCAGGGTTCAAGGGGTCTTTTTCAGGTATAACACCAGAAAGAAGGCTTTAGAGCTGGGCTTAAGTGGGTGGGTGAGGAACGTCCCGGACGGGACCGTGGAGATCCTAGTTGAGGGACCTAGAGATAAGGTGGAGAGGCTGATAGACTGGGCTAGGGTGGGGCCTCCCCTAGCGAGGGTCACTAAGGTTGACGTGCAGTGGGAGGACTACAAGGGAGAGTTCGACTCATTCGAGATCGTTTACTAGCCTGATTATGGTGTCCCTGCCCCTTCTTTCTATTTTAAGTAAGCCCTGCTCCTCCAACCTTCTAAGCCTCCTCCAGACGGTGGTCCTAGGAAGTCCTAGTTGCCTTATCAAATCGGCCTGTCTCATCTCCCCTCCCGCCTCCCTCAGGTTGGCGAGCACGTCCTCAGTTAAGGTATCAGGGGCAATTATTTTGGTTGGGGACCTTCTCTTCAGGAGAAGAACCGTCAGGAGCAGTATCAAAACCACGGGGGTCAGGTAGATTGCCAAGGGCTGGAGCACGCCCTCGTTTTTTCGGACCCCCTCAACACCTTCATGTTCAGCAGACTGCTCAACCTGTCTAATTCCCGTGTCCTCCCGCCTCTCAGTAGTTGTGTAAGGCTCGCTGGACTCCGGCGCAGGTTGTCCCGTCCTTAAGGGCAGGGTCAACCTTCCCATCCTATAGGAGATTTTGACTCTACCAGTGGAGAAGGTCAAGATCAGCCAACCATTTTCCTCAGCTATCTCCTCAGGGACCTCCGATAGTCCTATTATCCTGGAATTCTTCGGGAACCTTACCTCAAGGGAAGAGACAGGCAAGGATACGGACAGGTTCCAAACGCCTGCCTCCTTGCTAGTTAGGTCTGGAGTTTGGTAAGATATCTCAACAACTTCAGCTCCCTGAGCATCTACTAAAAGCCTGCTCCCCTGGGCCTCGTAGGGGAGAGCTAACCCCTTCTCATCAATCACTGTCAGGTAATTTAACTCGCCCTGTAACGTTATCATAAGCCTGTCAGGTGGATTATGAACCTCAACGACAACGTCTACCCATCCGTCTGGGAATACCGTGAGTTTTGCAGTGATTGTTTGCTTATAAGCGAAGACTGGGAGTGGCGCAAGGAAGAGGAGGATGAGGGGCGCAATCTTAGCCCTCATACGGACGCCTCCTTAAAAAATAGGGGCTTAGTGTTTTCCCCTATCGCGGTGGCTTCCACCCGAGTGTCCGCCATGCCCTCTGGAGGTGGTGGTTTGAGCCTTGGAGGTTGTAGTCTTGCCGTGACCGTGTTCGTGAGAGCGGTAGCCTGTCGTCTGGTTTAGGTGAGTTTGGTTTAAATGTCCGTGCCTTTCATGGGGATGGAACGATTTGTACTCCTCCACCAAGGAATTCAGTTCCTCCTTTATTTTATTTATTAATCTTATCATTTCACACGAATTCGTTGAATTTATTGAATTTATTTCCGCCATTAGTTCGCTGATCTTATAACTAAACTCCGAAGTGTTGAGCCCTACGGCCTCAGCCCTCTTAAGAGCCCTCTCAAGCCTATTCAAGAGGACTTCAGCCCTCTTGACGAAGGCGTATGGGCTAATCCCCCGAGCACAGCTCACGGTGGCGTTCATCGTCATAGTCCTGTTCGTAGTTCTATTCACAGTGGCGTTTAGGATGGGGGCGCTCGTCAGAGTCAGGGAGATACATTTGCTCAGCTTCAAATAGAGAGGGGTGAGTGTGTTTAAGGCCCTTAAAGCCAGAACTGAAGCCTTAACCAAATCGCTTTTTATGTAGAACTCGGCTTGTGAAGCTAGCTCGCTGGCCCTCTCCAAGGTCCCGTTTAGAGACCTTAGGGCTGCCCCGCAAACTCCTGCTGTTGAATTGATCTGATTAAGGTAAAAGGACATCTCTAGTATTTCTTCTCTGGTCTGGTGATACTGGCCTAGCAAGTAGGAGACGGCCTCCTGGCTGAGGGCTGACGTGGATAGCAGGGAGGCAGGTACCAACAGGAGGAGTGCTAAAGCTACCTCGAACCTCATTTTCATCGGGTCTCCTTATTCCTTCGGGACTATAAGGACATCGTCCGGACGGTGGACGTTCGCGGACGCCCTCTTCATAGCCTTTTCCTCATCCACTTGAAACGTTTCATCGGGGTGAAGCCAGCCCCCTCGAAGGCCGCCCTGTACCTGCACCAGGTCTGAGTCCTCACCCTTTCGTACCCCATTTCATAAGCTATAGATATCGCCGCCTCCATTGAATCGAAAATCTGGCCCAAGCCAGCCCTGTGAGGCGCCCAGACCAGGGCATAAAGGAAATCATCTTTAGGAAATGGTTGTGTCAGGGCTATGACGAACTGCCACATGCCTACTCTTACCTTTATCACCCTGGGGCTTGGCAGGCCAACCTTCTCCCTCTCCCAGAGTAGTTCCCAGAGGAGAGCGCTGGGCCTCGTCTGACCAGCTACCATTAAGGCGCTAACCGGGAACTCCTCTCTGTCAGCGTCTTCAATCCTCAACTCCTCAGGAGCTGGTCTCGTTTCGGCCTCCATTAGTATCTGGGTATCCACCTCCTTGAAACCGAGCCTCTCGAAGAAGGGTATGGCTTCATCCCTGGGTATCGTGTCCAGGTTGAATATCCTCATCTTCCTGCTCAGTTGGGAGCACTCCTTCACCAGGGCCCTTCCAACCCCCTTTTTCCTCGCCTCCTTCCTCACCCAAACCATCTGCAGGTAGGTATGAGTTCCCACTGGAGTTGAGAACCTCTCCGGAACGAGTTCGGCCTCGCCCAGCACCTTGCCGTCCTCCAAAGCTACTAGAGCCTGTCCCCCAGCCCTGATCAGGGAGTCCAAGTACCAGGAGAAAACCCCCGGGTCTCCCCAGTAGCCGCAGGACGTGAGCCTATCCTCCAGGGAAAGTTCCCTCCACTTGGGGCAGTGGAGGCCCACGACCTCCTCGTAATACTCGGAGGTCAGCCTAACTATTTCCATTCAGCTCACCATTTCCTCCAGCTTCTTGAAGGCCTCACTGGCCTTAGCCTTTATCTTGACCCTGGAAAGGCTGGTCAGAGGGGTGTCTTCTGGGTTTATCTCTATCAGTGCCTTGCCTTGCACCGCAGCGTTAACTGGAAGCGAAGCGGCGGGGTAAACTAGGCCGCTGGTCCCAACTACCAGGATAACTTCAGCTTCGTTGAACAGGCTTTCAGCCATCATCCAATTTCTGGCGGGGAGGGGCTCATGAAACCAGACCACCGCAGGTCTAAGAAGCCCTCCGCACTCCTTGCACTTGGGCAGATCTTCCTCCGGAACGTTTCCGAAGCCCAGGTTGTACTCCTTGCCACACCTGGTGCACCTAACTCTCCATATTGAACCGTGAAGTTCTACCACCTCCTTTGATCCCGCCCTCTGGTGGAGGCCATCCACGTTCTGGGTAACGATACCCAGGATAATGCCCCTCTCCTCCCACTTAGCCAACACTTTATGAGCTAGGGTGGGCTCAGCTTTCGCTATCTTCTTCATCCTCCACTTGTACCACTCCCAGACCTTCCTGGGATCCCTCCTGAAGGCCTCTGGGGTGGCCAGCTCCTCTGGCTTGTACTTGTTCCAGAGCCCGTCCTTTCCCCTGAAGGTTGGTATTCCCGCCTCAGCGGATATGCCTGAACCGGTGAAGGCTATTACCTTCCCTTTATGGTTCTTTATCAACTTGGAGGCCTCCTCGTAAGCGTCATTCTCGGGGATATCGTGGAAGTCCTCATAAACCTCTGATTCTCCCATAATCGACCACCGTCGGGAAGGGCTTTACCTCGGCTTCCAGGGGACAGCCCCCTCTACATATGTTGAAGACCGGACAACTCCTGCACACCTCGCCAGCGTAACCACCCTCTCTTAACCACTTACAGTAATCGCTGTACCAGATCTTATCCCAGGGATCCCTTAAAATGTTGCCAACTACTTTATAATGGCTTTGGCATGGGATGACGTCACCGTTGGGTTCTATAGCTAAGGAGATGCTACAGGCCGAGCAGAACTTTGGGCCGAGCTCCAGGTCCAGGGGATTAAGCTCACAGTACCTGGTTACCCCGTACCAGGTGAATTTGAGCTCGTGCTCCTCCGCCAAATCCTTAGCCAACTCGACAACTTCCCTAACCTCTTCTAGGGGTGGTTCCAAGCCTGGAGACCTACCCCTACCGCTATATATGAGCCTGTTAAGGGAGAACCCGTCAACCCCCAGGGAGGCAACGAACTCCACTAGCTTATCAATCCCCCGGTAGTTGGAGGTGAGGACTGTAGCGTTAACGTCCACGAATATGTCATGCTCCAACAGGTTCTTTATTCCTTGTACAGTCTCCTCCCAGCTTCCCTTAACCCTGGTGATGGAGTCGTGAATCGAGGGATCAGCTGACTCTAAGGTCACCTGGGCGTAGTCCAGGCCCGCTTTAACCAGGTCATTCACTAACTTCTTGTCCTTGAGGAGCCTTCCATTAGTCACTATACCTGAGACCATGCCCAGCCTCTGAGCCTCGGCCACTAGCTCCACTAAGTCCTTCCTGAGGGTTGGTTCCCCGCCTGTAAAAGTTACCTGGGGTACGCCGACGTCGTCAAGCTTTCTCAAGATAAACTTCCACTGTTCAGTGCTTAACTCCTCCTTTTCCCTAGGAGAGAAGGAGTAGCAGTGGACGCACTCGTTGTTACACCTGTATGTCAGGGCCAAATCAACTCTGAAGGGTGCGGTAAGCAGTTCTGGCCTCGGCAGGGTGCTGGAGAACCCTAGGTCTGTGACTGGGTCCACGTAATCGGTTATGAACCTCTCCAGCTTCTCCTTAACCTCTACGAAGTCCCTAAGCACCCTCTCCTTGCTGACCCCCCTGAACGTCCTCTTGACCTCCTTTAGTAGCTTCCTCTCATCCCAACCCTCTAGAAGGGCTCTAGCGAAGTAGATGGCTTCCAGGTTGAGGTAAGCGATCCTGCTGGCGTCCACGACCAGGGTTCCCAGTTGGGGCCCGTATATCAGCTGAACCCTGTGCCCCCTGTACTGGTATGATAACTTCTTCCTCTTTCTCCCATCCTTCAACCCAGACCACCTCCAGCGCAAGCACAGGCGCAGCTGACGCAAGCACAGGCACAGGCGCAGCTAACACATGCACAACTTACTGAGGGAGCTCTCCTGGTCCTTCTCCTCGACCTGGGCCTGCTGGGAACTATCACTCTAGCTACCTTGTCTGCGAAGTCCTCAACGTTCCTGACGACCTGAGAAGACACCTCCTCGACAGACCTAGCTATAGAATCGGCCACCTTCTCTATGTCAGTCACCACCGGTATCTCAGGGCTTTCAGCAGGAGGGGCCGGGGAGGGGAGGTGGGACGTGCTAGGGTAAGGGTAAGATGGGTAAGGAGTCCACACCCAGACCCAGACGTCTCCCTCCCTCCTGTCTAGGGCTATTCCTCCCCTGAGCGCTCTCCTCAAGCGTTCGTAAAATTTCTCATCTGTGAGCAGCCAGTCCAGGTTCTCCCTAATAAGTCCTCTCTTTTTATGGGGGGAGGCCTTCTCTATAGACTCCCATAACCTTTTAACTTTTTCCTCGTAGTGGTTCAGAGTTAGCCCCCTTGAGTATCCCTCCAGGGCCCACTCCACCCTCCTGTGGAGGGTTTTTATGACGGAGACAAGGCAGTCCTGGTCTATCTCCCTGTCAATGCATTCTAGGAACCTTTTCTCGAAGGACTTCAGCCTCACCCTATAGCCCTTCCTTACCTTAATCCTGAGGGGGTCAAGGCTCTCCACCTCTAAGACGCCCTTCTTGGAGAGGGAGGCTATTAGCACAGCTATTATCCTGCCGTATGAGATGTCTTTGCCTACCAACTTCTTCAAGTAAGCTACCTCAACTGGGCTGAGGTTCTGGTTCACCCCAAGGCTCTCCACCATAAGTTTAGGTCCTTCGTAGATGATCTTCTGCTTGAAGTACCTGTAAGCCAAGTAGATGGTAAGAAAGACACCCAACACGATGGCTAGGAGGAGAAGGGCCCCCAGAAAGTTGGAGCCTGGTTGAACAGGTTGAGCCACCCTCTCAACGTACTCCCTGGGGAAGGAGACCCCAACCTTGAACTTGTAGTTTGGCGGTAGCCCCTCCCTCACCCAATAGTAGTAGAGCCTCCCATCCTCAGTGAACCCCTTGTTGTCGTAATCAGGGGCGTTCCTAACGTGTTCAGGTTTAACCCCGGGCGGGAAGATCACGAAAACCTCCAACCTCCTAGTCTTGCTGCCGAACCAGGTGGGGATGAACATCAGCCCCACATTTCCCGGGTTCTGGTCGTCCGGATATATGAAATCGTGTATAACGGCGCTGACCAGGTAGGTCCTCTCCTCACCAGCCCTTATAGGCGTTGAGGGGGTGATGACCACCGCGTAGCCCTCGTTCCTATCCTCCTTAAAGCTTGGATTAGCTACTCTGCCATCTGGGTAGACCTCCCTAACCTCTAAGACTTCGAAGCTTCCCACGGGCATCCCAACCCTCACGTACTTGGAGACGACGCCCGATAGTATCCTGAAGGTTATGTTGTAGTCTAGGTAAACGTCTCCCGTCTTATCTATTTCAAGAATCACCCTCTCCTGAGTCACCTCGAACGTTATCTGGGCCAAAGAGCTGAACGTGAGGAGTGAGATTGTCAACAGCGTGACAAGGAGTAACTTTACCCTCATCGTGGGATTAAGCGTGGCGAGCCTTTAAAGTTGAGGACATCCTCACGTAGCGTCGGAGCAGACGGTGATAGGATGCTCTTTAAGGAGCTGGCCGCCCTGGCCAAAGAGATAGCTTCAACTTCTTCAAGGCTGAAGAAAGTGGAGTTAGTGGCCAAGCTGATAAGGTCCCTTCCCAGGGAAGAGGCCTACAAGGTCCTCCTCATACTTACTGGCAGGGTATTCCCTCCATCAGACCCCAGGGAACTGAACGTCTCCTGGAACACCCTTCTAAAAGTCATAAGCGAGCTGGCGGATGTGGAGTGGAAGGGCGTTGATGTGGGTGAAGTCGTGGAGAACGCCTTGGCCAGGAGGAAGAGGAGACAGACCACCCTACTAGAGAGGCCTCTCACCGTGGAGGAGGTATACTCTCACCTAGAGGCGTTAGCTGAAGCTACGGGGCAGGGTTCTAGGGCTAAGAGGGAGTCGGTGCTGAGGTCCCTCTTCTCTAGGGCTGAGCCAATCGAGGCCTGGCTCTTGGCCAACGCTATAGTCAGGGAGACCCGGCTAGGGCTGAGCGAGGGCCTCTTAATTGACGCCATAGCAAAGGCCTTTGGGTTAAGCAGGGAGGTTGTGGAGAGGGCGTCCATGGTGATGGGCAGCCCATACCACGTGGTCAGGGAGGGGGTTGACCTAACCCCCAGGGTCTTCAGGCCCCTCCGTCCCATGCTGGCCCAAACAGCTAATAGCGTGGAGGAAGCGCTTAAAGAGTTCGGCAGGGCTGCTGTGGAGTACAAGTTGGATGGAGTGAGGGTCCAAGTTCACGTCTCTGGGGACAGGGTTAGGCTCTTCAGCAGGAGGTTGAGCGAGGTAACTGGCAGCGTGTCCGAGGTTGTTGAGGCCTTAAAGTCCCTGAACTTAAAGGAGGCCATTCTGGAGGGGGAGATAATAGCTGAGAGGGAAGGGAGACCTCTCCCCTTTCAGGTCCTCATGAGGAGGTTCAGAAGGGTTAACTTCTCTCAAGAGCTCGTGGAGCAGATACCTCTAAAATTGTACCTATTCGACCTCCTCTACTATGGGAGGAGCTACCTGGATGAGCCCTATCTCAAGAGAAGAGAGACCCTAGAGGGTTTAGTGAGACCGTCCGTGCAGATCGTACCCTCCCTGGTAACAGATGATCTTGAGGAGGCTAGGAGGTTCATGAAGGAGGCCTTGGCTAAGGGGCATGAGGGCGTTATGGTGAAGAGGCTCAACTCCCCCTACGTGCCTGGGGTGAGGGGGAGGCACTGGCTGAAGGTGAAGGAGGTTCACACCCTGGATCTAGTAATAGTCGCGGCTGAGCGGGGCTACGGAAGGAGGCACAAGTGGTACAGTGACTACTACTTAGCCGCTAGAACGCAGGACGGCGAGTTCCTGGTGGTAGGAAAGACCTTTAAAGGCCTGACGGACAAGGAGTTCGAGTGGATGACCAAGAGGCTTGAGGAGCTGGCCTTGGAGCGAAGGGGGAAGTTAATCAGGGTTAAGCCGGAGATAGTGGTGGAGGTGGCCTTCAACGAGATACAGAGGAGCCCCAAGTACAAGAGCGGCTTCGCCCTGAGGTTCGCTAGGATCGTCAGGATCAGGGAGGACAAGTCGCCGGAGGAGGCGGACACCATAGATAGGTTAAAAGAGATGTACGGGATGAAGGGGTATGTGGGACGAGGTTCTGCTGGAAGTTTACATGAGAAGATATGAGAACTCCGTACTGGAAGTGGGGACCGGCTTCGGCCACAACCTGGAGCTCCTGAAGAGGGCCTTTAGGGAGGCGTTCATAGTCACCCTGGACCCGGAGCCCATTAAGGTAGAGGGAGCCCACTTCGTCCAGGGTGTTGCGGAGAGCTTGCCCTTCAGGGACGAGTCCTTCGACCTGCTAGCCACTGCCACCACCATGCACCACGTTGATGACGTAGAGAAGGCCTTGCAGGAGTTCAGAAGGGTCCTCAAGTGTAGGGGGAGGATAGTGATAATGGACTGGACTCCCAACTCCAGGTACAACCCCCACGGACCCGAAAGGGTGGCCAAGAGCATGGATGAAATTTTCTCCCTCTTCGACCTCTACTTCCTGGCTATAGACATCAGGGAGGAGGAAGACTTCTACGTGATATGCGGGGCCAAGCTCTGCACGTGATCTGAGAGCTCCGACCTTTTCTAGCCTAGGGAAGCTCCCAGTCCCCATTAATTAACATCGTAAAGTTAAAATCCTTTTGTTAGATGAGTACACAGGTGATCTTATGTCTAAGGGTTTAGGCATAGTCCTCTACTCCGGGAGGGCCGACACCCTGGTTCTAGCTGGGGTCTTAGCCCAGACAGCAGCCAACTTCGACATGCCCGTCAGGATATTTGTGACGAGCTTTGCTACTCCCTACTTCATGAAGGAGAAGCCCGAACCTAAGGTTCCAGAGGAGTTTAAGGAGTGGGGACAGAAGATGTTCGAGGGAATGGCTAAGATGGGCGCCAAATCCTGGTATGACATGCTGAAGGAAGCCAAGGAGCTAGGAGACGTAAAGATAATGGTCTGCTCCATGACCATGGAAGCCTTGGGCTACTCAGAGGATCAGGTGGACCCGATAGTTGATAAAGTGGTAGGGGCCGCAACCTTTTTAGCAGAGATGGCCGACTTTGAAGTGATATTCGTTTGAACGGGTGATATCATGTCCGAGGTTAAGCCCACCATAACCGTTGACGCCAGGGGCGTAGCTTGCCCCGGACCCCTTACTAGCCTAATTAAGGCCTACAGAAAGGCCAAAAACGGGGATGTAATAGAGGTTCTAGCCACGGATCCAGGCTTCAAGGCAGACGTTGAGGCCTGGGTTAAGAGGACCGGCAACGAGCTAATAAGCCTGACCGAGGAGGGTGACGTGATTAGGGCCCTTATCAAGGTTACAGCCAGGTAATCCTTTCCTCTATTTTTGACGCATGTAATATTGAAATATACCCATTCGTTCATGTCAAAGTAAGTTTGTTTTTAAGTAAAACGATAGTAAGAGCCGAGACCCAAGGGGTGTTCTCATGCCTAGGAAGGTGCTTATAGTAGGAGGAGGGGACGGGGGTACTATACTTGCCAACAGGTTGGTGAAGAAACTCCCGGCTAATCAAGTAGAGGTAGAAGTTATAGATAAGAGCGACGTTCACTGGTATCAACCCGGCTACCTTTTCGTCGCCGTTGGAGAGGCTGAAGCCGGGGACATTTCTAGGAAGAGGCCCTCAACTTTGAGGAAAGGCGTGAAGTTCACCAAGGCTGAGGTGGAGAGGATAGACCTGGACAACAGGGAGGTGACACTCAAAGATGGTAGCAAGAAGGGGTACGACTACTTGGTGATAGCCACCGGCTCTACAATAAATTATGAGGAAATTCCAGGGTATAAGGAGGGAGCAGACCACATCTGGACTTTTGAGGCTGCCATGAAGTTGAGGGAGAAGCTGTTCAGCATAAAGGAGGGCAAAGTCGTAGTGGGAATTGGCGGTCTAGCTTACAAATGCCCTGTAGCCCCATTAGAAGTGGCCTTCTTGGCAGACGAGCTCTTCAGGAGGAGAGGAGTTAGGGACAGAATAGAGATGAAGTACATCTCCCCAATAGACAGGCCTTATGGACCTAAGTTGCTGAACGAGGTGATTGAGGAGGAGATGAAGAGGAGGGGAATAGAGCCCGTGACCTTCTTCTCAGTGGATTACGTAGACGCCGAGAAAAAGGTCGTTAACTCACTGGAGGGCGACTCCCTGGAGTATGATATATTAGTGCTAACCCCGCCTCAGAAGGGGGCTGACGTGATCTTCAGGTCAGGTATAGGCGACGATGAAGGTTGGGTTTCCGTGGACAAGCACTTCCTAAACGTCCAGGGTTACGACGACGCCTTCGCCATAGGCGATGCCACGGCGTTGCCCACCCCCAAGACGGGAGTTATAGCGCACTTCCAGGCCGCAACCCTAGCAAACAATTTGGCGGTGGAGATAACCGGCGAAGGGATAAGGGAAATGTTCGATGGACAGAGCTTCTGCGTCATAGAGACTGGCTTCGGGAAGGCCTCAGCCCAGGTATCTAACTACTACAACAGCACGGCCCCCGGCCTGATACCCAACTGGCTGCTTCACGCCATGAAGCTGGCCATGAACAAGATGTACTGGAAATGCATCCTGACGGGCATGATTTGAGGAGGTGATCTTATGAAGTTGGAAGACCTTCTGTCCGATCCCAAGAAGGTTGAGAGGTTGGAGAAGCTCCTGGATAACGCCGACAGGCTTGAGGAGTTCCTAAACAAGATGGACAAGCTCTTGTCTAGGCTGGAGCTCTTCACAGAGGCTGGTATGCTTGACGACCTCTATGGCCTACTGTTCACTTTGATGGCCTTGCAGCGTGGCTTCGTTAAGGAGGAAACTGTCAAAGCCATAGCCGAGCTTATAGGGTCAGCTTCATTTCTGGGAGCCCCCGAATGCCTAGAGAAGCTGGCTGACGCCATAGAAAAGGAGGATAGGGTGACCCTCACGGGTATGCTGAGCAGGCTAAGGGATCCAGACGTCCAGAGGGGCTTAGCTATAGTGTTCAACTCCCTGAAGGTAATAGGCCAGTGCGCGGAGGAGTGCAAGGGCTGACCCCTCCTGATCTTTTTTATTACATAGCGATATCAGTTATTGATGTCATCCCAGTTTTGGTGAGGCTTGACGACTCGTTGGCTAAGGAGTTGGATAGGGTGGCTAAATCCTTGGGAGTCAGCAAAGCGGAGCTAGTGAGAATAGCTCTAAGGCATTTTCTGAGGAAGGTCTTGAGACAAGACAGGTTAGGGGAATCATCAAGCCCAGGTTGAGCCTGGAGGAATTGGAGGAGATGTACCAGGTGGGCAGATGAGCCTGCTTATCGACTCATCTGTCTTCTTACACCTGTTGTTCGACGAGGAGAGGGCTGATGAGGCAGAAACGTTGCTAAGCTCCGTTGAGACCGGGGCTATAAAGGCTTACGTGACGACCCACGTCCTAGAGGAGGTAGCCTTCAAGTTAATGCTCGCTAAGGGAAGCGAGTTAGGGGAGACGAGTTTTGGGGGTTTAAGAGGAGGTTCTCCAGGGACGAGCGCTTCAGGAAGGAGTGTTTAAGCGTCTTAAATAGATTTAGGGAATACGTGCTGAACATGAGGGGTTGGTGGTCGAACAGGTCACGTTGGAGGACTGGAAGAGGTCTGTGGAGATATGTAGGCACGGTCTCCTCACTTCAGATGCGTTACTCGCTGCCGTAGCTTTGAGGCTCAACGTACCAGTTTATACCTTTGACAGCGGCTTCAAGAGGGTTCCAGGGCTTGAAGTTAGGCCTTAAGCCTGAGTCTTGACGCTATGGGGGCGGACGTCTCTGCACAGTTGGACTCATTAAAGGATTGCAAGCTTCAACAAGGTCTTCTCAAGAACTTCATTTAATACAGGGATTATCTAAACTCAAGTTCTGGCATTCGTTGCTTAAATATCGTCTTGAAATAAATTCTGTCCATTTTAGTGAAGTCACTCCGTGTAGAGAGGGTTATTAGTTAGCCCTTCCCTCAAACTAGGTGATCTCATGCTCAGTGAGAACCCCTTAAACATACCTGACAAGAAGTTATCCAAGTTAGAGGTTGCTCAAGCCCTTAGATTAGCAATCATAGCAGAATTAGATGCCATAAACCTGTACGTCCAACTAGCAAACGCTGTAGAGGACGAAAATGTTAAAGAGGTATTTTTGGACGTAGCTAGGGAGGAGAAAACCCACGTCGGCGAGTTTCTAGAGCTGCTTTTAAGGGTTGACCCTGAACAGGTCGAAGAACTCAAGAAGGGAAAGGAAGAAATTGAGCAACTGCTGTAAAGTACCCCTCCATTTTTTGGCGTAGTCCCGAGGACCGCTACCCCACGAGTTATAATGCAATATTTAGCATCATTACTCACGTTAAACGAATAACTTGAATAACGGAGGCTTATGACCCGTGTACTCTCGTGGTTGAAACCAGCTAATTAGGTGTTTTCACTATTACTGTAAAGAGATAACCAAGCTCGACCTCATATAACGACAGTTAAAAGCTGTCGTTTGGGTTTGCGGCCCGTGGGGCCATTCTAGCTGTCATTTTATCAATTTAACATTTAAATATTTTTTCTAATTACAATAGTATTGAGGCCCGGGGAGGGCCTATGGGGTGATGATAGGGCATGGTGGATTTTAGTAGGAGAGATTTCATTAAGGGACTTGCTTTTTTAGCTGTAGGGGCGGCCTTAAACCCTCCAATAGAGGTGAAGGCCGCTCAAGAAGAAGTGCCGAAACTACCTTGGCCTTACGTGGAGTTGGACCCAGAATACGTCAGGAAGTTAGGTCATCTCGGATATTACGCGTTTGAATGCGCTGGAGGTGCCTTCTGGGCCATAATGGTAGCTCTAAAGGAGAAGGTGGGTTATCCTTACACCCTGCTTCCCTTGCCCTCTGTTGATGAGGTCAAGAAAGCCGTTGAAGAGGGAGAAGAAATTCTGGTTATGATGAAATACGGTGGAGGTGGAGCCTTTAGCTGGGCTAGCCTCTGTGGGGCGCTGAACGGGGCTGGCCTGGCCATAAACATGGTGACTCATAACTACAAGAAAGTGGGACAAAGGCTGTTCAGATGGTATGAGACCTTCCCGTTTCCTAGTGATATTAGCAATGAGCTTGCGTCTAAGCACCAGTTCCTGGTGAAAAAGTACAAAAGTGACAAGGTGCTCCCAAAGAGCGTAAGCCATTCAGTATTATGTCACGTGTCTGTGAGCAGGTGGTGTGTAGCTTCAGGATACGCTAGCGGATCCAAGGAGAGGTCCGAGAGGTGCGGAAGGCTTACCGGAGATGTGGCAGCCATGACCGTTGAGCTGTTGAACGCCGACCTGAAGGGCAAGTTGGACGAGGCGTTTAAGTTCGCCTTGACTCCCACAACTGCTGAGTGCAGGACGTGCCACTACAAGGGCAAGAATTACGAGGAAGGCCAGTTCTCCAGGGGGTTCATGGTTTGTGAGAGCTGCCACAAGGACATGAGGCCTCACGCATCGAGTATAGTGACTTTGGGTTCAAAGGGAGAGGGAAAGGGCGATAACTCCTTGGTCCTGAGTGGAGCTGGGGCCACGGCGGCCATTGGCGTGGTAGCTGGGCTCTGGTCTTATGCCAAGAAGAGGGGCTAGGGGATCTCTTTGAGAGCCTCTACCGGACGTTTGATAGGCAGCTTGGTGGCCACCGCAATTACCGTAGCTGTAGGGTGGCTATTGGTCTACCACTTCGCAATTAAGCCCCTCTCAGCAGGAGGATGGGATCACTTGATAAAAGCCCTCAGCTCCCCAAGTCCAACAGATCTGAAGTGGTGGAGGGAGTTTCTGGGACCAGCGTTTGACGTCCTGATACTGATAATAGCTGTGATAGGTAGCTGGTGGGTCCTCGGTCACTTCGCCCTAGAGGCGTCAGAGGCCGGGAAGTGGAGCGCCTACTACAGAAGTGAGGAAGGTAAGGGGGATCGCTGGATTCAGAAGCTGGGGCTGTGGCACAGGATACAGCACATGTGGGTCATGATAACCTTCGCCTTGTGCGCGATTACGGGCTTCGCCCTGCAGTTAAACCTCCCCGTCGACAGGGTAACCTTCGTAACGGCCCACGTCTACTCGGGGCTGGCCATGGGGGTGCTCGTGATAATACACTTCTTCCAGTACTTGGTGGAGGGCCTCCTCACCCTGGCGTCCGGGAAAAGCCTCAGGGAGAGGTACCCGATGCTCGAGTTCTACAGCTTCAGGTACTTCAAGACGTTCTTCAAGGACCTGCTCAGGACTGTCAGCTCAAAGGTGAAACCTGAGCCTCACGGGAAGTACGATCCGGAGCAGCTCTTCGAGTACTGGGGCATCTACTGGGGAATGGCCGTCCTCGGCATACCGGGCCTGCTCATCCTGCTGTACGGGAACGCCTTCATGGGAGGGGTCCTCTGGCTAATGCACGTGAAGGAGGCGGTGTTGGCGGTCACCTTCATAATAATGGTCCACCTGGCCTACACGCATTTCAGGCCTAAGGTGTTCCCGATGGACTTGACCTTCATAACTGGCAAGCTGCCCTTGAAGAGGATCGAGGAAGAACACCCCCGCTGGGCTGAAGCCTTAAAGGAATAACTCCTTTCTTTTTTTACAGGGTGAAGGTGAAAGTCAGCCCTACTAGTAGCCTAATGCTCATGGTGAGAAAACCTGTTCCCCCATAGCCCTGTGCGAAGGCTGCCGCCACGGGGAGCTCGAACATCATCACGTAGCTACACACTAGCCCGGCTAGTCTCTGGTCTTCCAGTAGCGGGTATAGAAGCACAGGAACATAGGTCATCTGGCTTCCACTCCTCTGTCACTAAGGGGGCGTTGTAGAGCAGGCTGTGACCAACATTACTAAGGGAATTCCCTTCCCATGGCTTTATTTCAAGCCTGTATCAAGGCGAAGTAGAAGAGCCCGCTCATTGACCAGATTACAATGGCTGTCAGAGGCAGTAACGGGGCGGGCACATCCCCGAACCAGGGAACCCTCATGTTGAAGGTGAGCTCCCTATCCTGGAGAAGATGACTTCTAGGGGGTACTCCTTTCAGCCAGTGGTGTAGAGGATAGCTGAGAGGTTGAAAGCAGTAATCATGGTTGAGGGCAGCACAAAGCCGCTTAACTCGGTCCTAACTGAGGCTAGACGTTTAAAGGTCTTATCCAGTAAAGCCAGCAAAACGGCGATGAAGGACAACATCAGATTGACATAAAGAACCCCGAAGTAGCTCCTGGAGATGAACCCTCTAACGGCTTTAAGATCAAGATCAATCCATATGTGGAGGTGAAGATGGTCGAGTAGTAGAGGAAGGCCCTGAACTCTACATATTTTCCCCTTATATATGAACAAACACTTAGAGTTATAATGACAGCAACGTAGCCCTTCCTAGATCCCTTGAACGCCCTCACAGGTTATCCTTCACCTACCAACATAAATGCCTCCTCTAGTCGCTCCCGGAGGCATTGTATATCTTCAAACGCGGGTCCATTGATGTGTTCCCCAGCCTGTGTTCACTTTTATGAGCCCGTTCAGCAGCGCTACCTGCTAGCAAGCTGGACCTTCATAGGTTCGCTCTTAGGAGCTTAAGGAAGGCCCATTAGCCAAATATTGCTCATTGATCGCGAGAAATCACCTGTTCATCTGGACGAGCCTCTTCACCCCCCGGGCCCTAGAAAGGACCAGTAGCTTGGGGATCGTCTGGGGAATTACCACCTCCTCGCACTCCTTTATCAGGACCACGTACCTCTCGAAGTTCTCCTTGCTCACGTTCAGGGTCAGCCTACCTATGTCGCTGAATATCACTTTTTTGCCTAGTTCCTCAAAGTCCCTATCGTTAACCTCCAACTCGTCGAGCCCTGCTATGGGCACAGTTTCCCTGGATATCACCCTACTTATCCCCCCGCCAATTCCTTGAGCTATGGGCTCGAAGGCAGATGTAACTCCATCCACGATAGCTATGAAAGTCCTCAAGGCCTCGTTGAACACCTCTCCAACGCTCACCCCCATCCTCTTAGCTATCTCGCTGGCTCTTCTGTAAAGTTCGGAGTCTAACCCCCTTATGGTGACGTCCTTCTTGCCTTCAGCAACCTCCTTCACTTCTGTCATACAAATCACCTATGTAATACATATCATGCATATATAAAGGTTAGCAGTAATTAAAGCTCTGGCTGGTCCATCCCCGGGTGCTCCCTTGAGGTGGGTGAAGTTAGTCCTGGCCACCGCCACCGTACTAATTTTAGCAGTTGTCATGTGGCAAGCCCTTCAGGCCGTTAGGCCTAAGGGGGAAGTGCTAAGACAAGACGTTAGGTTGTACGGAGACGTTAAGGTGTACGAGCTGGAGTGGAGCCCGGGAGTTTACAGGGGTTACAGGCTTGAGAACGGTACCGCTAAACCCTACGACCTCAAGACCAAGTACCTGGTTAGGGTGATAGTCCCTAAGGGGGCGAAGAAGCTCCTGGTTTACGCTGCTCACACGGAGAGGGTGGTGAAATCCCTGAAATTAAACGAGCTGGCTAAGGTCGCCAAGGACACGTCAACTATCCTCCTTTTCTACGGGGAGGAAGAAGCGGACTGGAAGACTTTGGGCTTCAGGGACAGGGGCGAGCTCATGAGGTTCAGCCTGTTGACGGCAACTTCTGGCAGGGGCAATTTCGGCAAGTGGCTGGGGGAGGTCATGAGCAAGGCCATAACCCTGGGACTTGAAATAGCCTCCAGAGAGGGGCTCAAAGTGGGCACTGTAGGCGTCGCAGGAAAGTCTAAGGAGGGATACGCCGCATGGCTGACCGCCCTCCACGACGATAGGGTTGAGGTGGCAATTCCCGGGAACTTCAGGATGGAGAGCTTTCAGGACTTCCTAGCGGAGGCTATAAGGGAGTGGGGCTGCAAGAACCCTCACAAGCAATGGGCTCTAGCGAGCTACTACCCTCACCCCGACGTCCTGATGGCCTTGAACTCAACTACCAGGATCAGGGACGTGATGTCCGAGCTGGACAGGTTGAGGGCCAAATTTCTGCTTATTTTGGGGGAGGTGGACTTGTCTGAATGGCACGATGCCAAGTACTTTCCACTGCTGGCGGAGAATAACTTCCTGAGCGAGTTGGAGAGGAAGGGGGTTGAGTTCAGGTACGTCAGGAAGAGGCCCGGCTGGAGGGTTAACGAGGCCTCCCTCCTGATAGCTGCCCTCTACTACAATGATTTGTTGGACAGGTGGCCTAAAGTGCTCAAAGTCACCCATGAGTTGAAGGACGGAAACTTGAAGGTCCAAGCTTGGGTGAAGGGAGCCCAGGAGGTTAGACTGGTGGTGGGGACCAGCTCTAACCCGGCTTGGAACGATGGGGATGAAAGGTGGGCGGCCGTGCCCATGAGGCCTGAAGGCGATCACTACGTGGCCGAGCTCAAGGTAAACCTTTCCAAGTTCATGGTGTTCTACGTGGAGGCCTTAACCCTAGGAAGGCTTCCGCTGATGGATTCCTCCCCATACCAAGTGGTGAACTGGCCCTACAACAGGACCTGCGACAGGCCGGACTATGAAACCCTCAAGAAATTTAGACAGCTCACTCAACCATGACGTTGACTATCGTGGGCCTTCCCCTTATCCCGGCCCTCTCCAGGGCCCTTCTTAGGGCTTCCATTGCCTCTTCGTCCACTAGATCCTCCACATCTCCCGTCCTCAGGTTGACCACGTTAATGTGGGGGTCGAGGTTCACCTCAACTCTAGTCTCTCCCTTCAGGTAGAAGAGCCTCACGTAGCCCAGCTCCTCCAGCATCTTCAAGGTGGTGTACAGGGTGGAGAAGCTGATCGTTGGGGCCTTCTCCCTAACCCTCTCCAGGAGCCTGTTTAGGGAAGGGTGCTCGTACCTCTCCTCAACGAGGGCTTTGACTATCTCTATCCTCTGGGGGGTTAGCTTGTACCCCTTAGCCCTCAGCTCATCCAGCACGCTCTCCAGCTCCAACCTCTACCCCATCCCTGAAACCATTTGTACCTAATAATGATTTCTGTTTGTTCGAATTTATAACGCACGTCTTACTTATACAAGGGGTGATGTCATGCCCAGGTTCGGTGACCTTATAAGGACCTCCTCCTTCGAGGAGAAGAACACCGTTGAGAAGCACACTCCCATTATAGAGGCCCCCGACAAGGTCAAGGCGGGCGAGGAGTTCACAGTCACCGTGGTGGTGGGAAAGGAGATAAAACATCCCAACACATGGGAGCACCACATAAAGTGGATTCAGGTTTTCGTAGAGGAGGAAGGCAGGGCTTACAATCCTATACACGTAGGCACCTTCGACATGGGCCCCACCTACGGAGAGCCAGTCGTCACCTTTAAGATGAAGTTGAACAAGAAGTCCAGGATATGGGCCATCTCCTATTGCAACCTCCACGGCCTCTGGGAATCCTTCAAGGACGTGGAGGTAGAGTGACCCATCCTCCTCAACATTTTTGCTATATTTAAGGCCACCATTATGAGTCCCCCGTCATCCCCCACGGCAACAGCGGCCCATAATGGTATGTAGCCCACTACCCCTAAGGCTATGGCTATCAGCTTAGATAAAGCTATTAAGGCCACGTTCTGCCAGAACACATCTTTAACCAACCTTCCTGCCTCGAAAACCCAGGGCAGGTTCCTTATACCCGAGATCAAGGCTACGTCCCCAGCTTCCATCGAGGCCTCCAACCCGCCGACAGCCACGCCTAGATCTGAAGCGGCTAGGGCTGGGGCATCGTTTATCCCGTCCCCTACCATAGCAACGGGCCCTTTCCTCCTGAGCTCCTCCACAATTTTGACCTTGTCCTCTGGCTTGAGCTCGTGGTAACCCTTAACATTCAGTTCTTTAGCTATCCTTTTCACCCTCTCCTCCTTGTCACCCGATATTATCATGACTTCTAACCCTAATTCTTGTAATTTCTTAACTACTTCCTCGGCGCTAGGGTCAACCTCCTCCTCAAACTCTAAATAACCCTTTATTTGACCGTCTACCTTCACGTACACCCTTCCCTCAGCCCCGTCAACTCCTAGAAAGGCTGGCTTGCCCGCTACCACGGTGTGACCGTCTACAACTCCTGATATACCTGAACCGGGTACTTCCTTTACGTACTCAGGTATCCTAAGGTTGAGCCCTCTGTTCCTAGCCTCCCTGACTACCGCCTCGGCTATGGGGTGCCTAGAGGCCAGCTCTATCGAGGCTAAAAGGGAAAGGACCTCATCATCCAAGTTGGCCTCCCTAACCTTGAGCCTCCCCAGGGTTAGGGTGCCCGTCTTGTCCAAGGCCACGAACTTAACGCGGGGCGCCACTTCTAAGGGAGGAGAGCCTTTGAACAACACGCCCTTCTTAGTAGCTCTGGAAAGGGCAGCTAAATTAGTGGATGAGGCCGCTATTAGGAAGGCACTGGGGCAAGCGGTAGCTAGGAGCACTAGAGCGGGTTTCAAGCCTAGGGATAGGTAGACAGGTATAACCGCAAGCAGCATGGCCGGAAGGTAGTACTTAGAGAAGGTGTGTATTCTCCTCTCTCTTCTGGACTTCCTACCCCTGAACTCCTCTACCATCTTCAAGACCCTAGAGATGAAGCTCTTCTCCCCCACGTTTACCGCCTTTACAGTTATGGAGCCTTCAATCAGCAGAGAGCCGGAGTAGACGAAGTCCCCCCGAGAGACTTTCACCGGCAAGGGTTCGCCTGTGACGACAGATTGATCTACAAGGCCGTCGCCTTGAATCACCAGCCCGTCGACAGGAACTCTTTCGCCTGAGGGGACTATAACGAGGTCACCTTCCCTTATCTCAGAGTAGGGCACCTCCTCCACCTTATCCCTCTTCACCCTGGCCTTTCTGGGCATGTATTCCACTAGCTCCTTAATGTCAGACTCAGCCCTCTCCATTGAATAAGATTCCAGGATCTCAGCTAACCCGTAAAACGTGAGGAGCATAACCCCTTCAAAGTGAAGGCCTGTCATGTAAGTTATCAGGCCTACCAAAGACATCAGGGTCGATATAACGTGTTCCATACCTGGCCTCTCCTCTATGATCTCCTGCAGGGTGTGACCCGCTACCATAGCAACCATGACAAGGAGGAGCTTCTCGTCGACTTCCCACAGCGCGTGTAAAATCCAGGAGAAGATGCCAACCCCTGTAAGGGCTATCCAGAAGCTCTTTTCCGTTAATCGACCTTTTCCAAGGGTCATCATATCACCTTATATGGTTTCAGGGTTTGAACCCGTATGCTCGTGATAGGCCACAGGGCGAACAACGTGATAAAGCTTAGGAACTACGTAGTGCACGGAGTAGACGCCATCGAGCTTGATCTCACCTCCTCCGGAGTAGGACACGGTTCGAGCTCTATTAAGCCAGCTACCCTGAAGGAGGCAATACTTAGGAGGGTCCTCACGGAGCCCACCTCCAGCGCTGATAGCATGATAAGCGAGATAATGAACAACCACATTCCAGTGGTAATTGACATAAAGACTCCTAAGGGATACGAGAAGTTCTTCAACGCCTTCCTGGGCAAGGGTCAGGGGGTAATGGTGAGCTCTAAGTTCCACCCGGTGATAAGGCGCCTGAAGGAGAGCGGATTCAAGGTACCCACGCTCGCCTCCATACAGGAGAGGCCGGTCAGCCCCTCCTCTGTGATGAGGGCAGCTCTCGCCGATGGGCTTTCTGTGGAGTTGAGCTACGTGGATGAGGAACTCGTTCAGGAGGTCCACAAGGCTGGAGGGCTCGTCTTCGTCTGGACGGTGAACGATGTAGATCAGGCCATTCACCTCCAATCGCTGGGAGTAGATGCAGTCATAACGGATAGGCCCGACCTGATCGTGCCCGCCGTCAAAAAAGGAGTGGAGGATCGATCCCTGGCGAGGGAGCTGTACAGATGGCTCACCTCGTGACCGAGCACTTCACAACTTCCCCCTCTTCCAGCACTTGGAACTTGAACCCCCTCTTCTCCACTAGCATCTTGATGGCCTTCACGGGGTAATAAGATGGGTCCACTTTGAGGATTAACTCCTCCCCCTCGTCTAGGGAGTTGAGCTCCCTTATCAGGGCCGCCACGGGGGACTCTACGCACCCCCTGGCCCTCCTGACGAGTTCAAGTTCTGGCAACCCTACCACCGTACAGCCTATCTATAAGCTCTTCCTCCTCTAAAGCCTGCCTCTCCGCTAAAGTTAGCTCGGAGGGAAGCCATTCAGGCTTCTCATCTTTGTAGTAGGACCTGATGGCTCTCCTTAAGGCTCCTACGGCCAGTATGCTGCAGTGTCTCTTAATTGCCGGTAGCCCGCCCAGCTCGTCAGCCACATCCTTCCACTCAACGCTCCAGGCCTCTTCCACCTTCTTACCCTTTATCATCTCAGTGAGGGCGCTGGCAGCCGCTATGTTGGCGGCGCACCCGTAGCTCTCGAATTTCGCTTCTACTACAATGCCGCACCTAATCTTAAGGTAAATGGTGATCACGTCCCCGCAAGCTGGACTTCCTGCCTGGGAAACGACGTCAGGACTTTCCATCTTTCCCAAGTTCCTGGGGTTCCTAAAAAGCTCCAAGACCTTGGGCGTGTAGGGAAGCGGAACCCTGGTGCTCATCAGCATATAACGTAGGAACGCAATATTAAATTAACTATTGTTAAAGTGGACTTATGTTCCTGAGCCTCTCGATGGCCTCTGGAACCTGCTCGAGCACGTAGTCGACGTCTTCCCAGGTTAAGTATCTAGTGAGTTTGAACATTACACTTCCATGGGCTTCCTCATAACTCCTTCCTATAGCTAGCATCACGTGACTTGGCTCTAATAGCCTGCTGGTGCAGGCGCTTCCGCTGGAAACGTAGATGCCCCTCATGCTGAGCTCCACAGTTATTGCCTCCCCCTCCACCCTGAGAAAGCTCACGTTAACGTTGTCCGGCGCCCTCCTATCTCTAGGACCGTTAAGCAGGGTGTCTGGGATGGAGAGGAGCCCCTTTATGAGTTTATCCCTCTTCCTTCTCAGTTCTTCTAAGTCGTCCTCTAGATAAAGTTCCAACGCCTTCTTAAACCCGGCTACGGCTGGAACGTTCTCAACACCTGGCCAGAGGGTTTCTGTGCTTAAAGCCCCTTTGAGAGGAGGCTCCAACTTCACCTTAGTGTAGAGGGCGCCCGCCCCCTTGGGGCCAAGCACCTTGTGGGAGCTGAACGTCATGAGGTCAGCGTAGTCTGAGTTGAGTTCAACCCTGCCCAAAGCATCACAGGCGTCCACGTGCACCAAGGCATCGGGGTTGCGATCTTTCACCACTTCGTAGACCTCCTTCACGGGTTGTATCGTGCCTATCTCGTGATTAACCGCCTGAACGCTTACCAGCACTGTCTCCGAGTCGACAAGCTGGGAGAGCACGTCCAAGTCAATGAATCCTTGCTCATCCACAGGAGCCCTTACGGCGTCCAAGGTTAGGGCAGGCAGGAGGACGCTGTAGTGCTCCACGTCAGACACTATGACCTTACCCCTCCTCTTCACCCCCAGGATAGCTAAGTTGTTGGCCTCTGTGCCGCTATGGGTTATGTGCACGTTCTCCGGCTCCCCATTTATCACAGAGCTCAACAGCTCCTTGAACTCCAATATTAGCTCCAGGGCCTCCCATCCGGGCTTGTTGGTAATCGATGGATGTCCATACCCCTTAACGTTAAAGTAGGGGAGCGTGGCTTCGACCACTTCCGGGGGAACCCATCCCGAGTTCTCGTTATCCAGGTAAACTTCCCTGGGTGGGGTCCCGTGCGACTTGAGGAGTTCCCTGACCCTGCCGCTCATAAGCTCATAAACAGGTGAATAATAAAACTATTGTTATTTGATTCAATCAGGTGGTTGGCTTATCGTAGGAGGCTTGGAGCGCCTATTGTGACGGTGAGTGAGTTCATGTCTATTGCGCTCACTCTACCGCTTGTTTAGATAATACACTCCCTTGGCTGACCGCTAATTAGATGGGGGCTATCTAGCAGACATGATGAGGTAACTGCGGCCATCGTCCCATGCCCTTAATAGTTACGTGATGCTCTTGTGAATTAAACGTTAGAGCTCTACTACGTCGTCATTAGGTTCTTAATCCATTCATTGTACTTACGGTAAGGAGATACCAGCCAACTAATGATTAGAAGTGAGACATTAGTAGGCGAAATAATGGAGAGTACTTTGGCAGGAAGGTTGCTGTCAACTAAGGCTTGTTTAAGCAGGAGGTCGCTGATGCATGTAGAGAAAGAGAACCTCCAACTCTTTAGAGAACGGACCTGCTGGTTAGCCTACGCCCCGTTCTCACCTTCGGGCCTTAGGCGCGTCAGCTAGCTTGGTTTGCCAGGCGTTGGAGGGAGCCATGAGGGTAAGGGTGATACAGGTTTGGACAGGATGAGTAGCTTAGCTGTTAAAAGCGGGGTTAACGTCGTGGACGAGACAGCGGCGCTTCGCTGTGAGCTGTTTACCGGGGTGGCGCTGGACCCTAAGCTAGCTTGATCTGGCTTGGGCTCACTTAAGGTAGGAGCTGGGGAGATGCCAGAAACTCTTAAGGAGGTCAAGGATAGGGGCTCAGCGATCATCACGGATGGAGCGTACAGGCGCTACGCCTACTTACTAAACACGTGGTGAGCGGAGACGAGAGAGCCACGTCAGGCCGTAGAGACTTAGGACAGGCTAAGGGGTTTCGACGTCTATTCAGCAAGCTTTACCTGCCCATTGCTAGGAAAGCTTCACGGGTTCACGTCCTGAACTTCGTCAGCCACATGTCTAGAGGGGCCATACCTTTACCAACCTGATGGCTGAGGATGCTCACGCTGGCGTTAAAGCGTGGAGGTGGCCTTAAGTTGACAGCACCCCTGGAAACATGTAGTTGGAGAAAAGCTAAATGGTCTGCTAGCTAATTTACCTAGGTGTAGAGCATGTCTAAAGTGATAAGGGTCAGATACGAGGATGGTGTTCTAAAGCCGCTTGAGCCTCTAGGGTTTAGTGAAGGCGATGAACTTATTGTGGAAGTGAAGGAGCAAGTAAGTGAGAGAGGTGTAGAACGATTCTTTGGTATAATTAAGACCAAGAAGTGGGATGATATCATCTGGGAAGAGGATTTCTATGAGCACGTCTCAGAAAGGGGTGGTGTTCCTTGATAGTAGCATTATCATTCGCTACTTACTAGGCGATGACAGTGCCAGAGAAGTCCTAGAAGACAACTCTAAATTCGCTATTAACTCCACAGTTTACGGCGAGGTAGCTTTTAATGGGGTTGTAAGGAATGTATATCAGGCCTAAGAAAGTGGATGATGCCGAGCATATCATCAACATAGTGAGGAGATTACCGGAATGGTTTACTGAAACAGCCATACGAGAGATTGCCAAAGACTGTATGAG
>JAOZFG010000035.1 GCA_027491435.1 Thermoproteota archaeon | reverse complement strand
CTGTTAAAAGCAAGGGAGTGGCTGTCGTGGACGAGACAGTTGTGAACTTCGCTGTAAGGTTTACTGGGGTGGCGCTGGACCCTGAGACAGGCTTTCTAGCTTGAGCTTACCGAAGGAAGGAGCTGGGGCGATGCCAGGGCCTTCTAAGAAGGTCAAGGGGGAGGGGCGTCAGCGGTCATCACGGGTGAAGCTGGTACAGGCGTGCTGCAGCCTCCCTTGCCTTAGACACGTGATGAGCGGTGGCGAGAGGAGCTACGTTAAGGTCATAGGCCATAAGACAGGCTTAGGGGATTCGACGTCTATTCACAGCAAGCGTTACCTGCTCAACACAGCTGGGAAGGCTTCGATTCATGTCCTCTAAACTTCGTCAGCCACATGACCTTCAAGAGAGCCAGTACCTTGTGTCAGGCCCCGAATGTAGAAAATGCTCACGCTGGCGTTAAAGCGTGGAGGTGGCCTTAAGTTGACAGCACCTCATTTGCTAACTCCAATCTCTTGATTCTAAGCGGAGTAACTCGTTAAGTTTTCTTCATCAGAATTGGCATGCTGATAACTTACGGCCGGCTCATGAGTGTCTAAGCAATCCAGCTAGACGGGGTGCGGATTAAAGTCTTGGATGATCAGCCCATTTCTCCTGCTGGCTAGGTTGTGAATTTAACCACTAGTCATCTTTGAAAGAGCTAAGGTTTCATACCTCACCTTCATATGGAATGTTTTAAAAAGAAAGGAAGTTTATAATTTAAGGAAAAAGTGTAAAGGTTTACAGAGTGTCCATGTACTCCTCTGCCCTAGGTATCTCCTCTTTCATTCCCTTCCTTCTCCTTATCTCCATGATTACTTGCTCCATTAAACTCTTGGGTAAAGGCTCCCAGTGGGAGAACTTAGTCTGCCAGAACGCCCTTCCGCTGGTGACGCCTCTCATCTCATTGCTGAAGCCTCCCAAGGTTTCTCTGACTGGTATGTACCCCTTCACTATGCTTATTCTACCCCTCTCCTCAACTCCTATAATTTTTCCTCTTTTCTGGGATATGAGGGAAATTACAGCACCTATAAGCTCTGGCGGTGTGGAGACCTGTATCTCGTATATGGGCTCCAGGAGCACGGGGTCGGCGCTGAGCATAGCCCCGAATATTGCCCTCCTTATGGTGGGGGTCAGCTGAGCTGGGCCCCTATGGGCAGGATCCTCATGTATCATGGCGTTAACTAGCCTTATGGCCACTCCCATAACAGGTTCCCCAGCCAGGGGGCCTTCCCTCATGACCCACATGAACCCCTGCTTCAATATCTCTCTGACCTCGTCGAGCCTCTGAACTCCAACAGTCCTGTTTATCAGCAAGTTGTAGTTCTCCTCATCAATCTTCCAAACGTTTCTCGCATCCTCAGTGTCCATGCCTCCCTTCTCTCTGAGCACCTTGGCTATGCTCCTGCTATCCATCCTCTCGTGCACTTCCCTGGTCTTAATTAGGTTCACCACCTCCTCAGGCAGAGGAGAAGCGGTGACCCACAGTCTGTTGAGTTTGTTGGGAGACTTGGCTAGCACAACGTCGCTAGTCCCCTTTATGCTCTCCCTATAAACCACAGTGGGCTCGCTAACCTCGAACTCTAGGCCGGCCTTCTTCACCTCGTACAGGGATATCTCTAGGTGTAGCTCTCCAGTTCCCTTGAGCAGGATCTCCCCAGTCTCCTGGTTGTGTATCATGACCAGGTTGGGGTCCTGCAGCGTTAGCTTCCTTATCGTGTCTATTAGCTTAGGCAGGTCCTGGGGCCTTTTAGCCTCCACAGCCACGGTAACCACGGGCTCCGTCACATACCTTATCGCCTCGAATCCTGCTTCAACCCTCTCCTTTATTGACGGGTCAACCACCGTTTCACCGCTGCTGGCTGAGGTGAGTCCCAGTATAGCGGCTATATTGCCAGCAGGTATCTCCTCCATTCTTATCCTGTAGGGACCCATGTAAATGCTGGTTTGCTGAATTCTCTGAGCCTTCCTGGCGTTTAGTAGGTAGACCTCCTGTCCCTCCCTTAAAGTTCCGCTGAACACCCTTCCTGTCACGACAATGCCGGCGTGGGGATCCACTTTCACGGCGTTTATACCTATTATCAAGGGGCCGTTGGGATCGCAGGTCTTTAAAGCTTGCAGGATCTCCTCATCGTGCTTATCCTTCCAAAGCCTGTCAACCCTGTAGGATTGAGCCTCTATCGGGTTAGGCACGTGCAGCGCTACCATGTCCAGCAAGGCCTCGTGCACCGGTATTTCCTTCTTGAGGATGGTTCCCGAGGGATCTTCCTCATAAGCCTTTATTATGTCGGTGAACTTTACCCCCTTCTTGGCGGCTATTGAGTTAGTCAGACCCCATCCGTGAAGGGCCGAGCCAAAGGCCACGCTGTCGTTGTCCCACCTTACCTTCCACTTGTCTTTGAATTCGGGTTCAGCGTAAGCATCTATCAGATCGTTGAACTCCCTTATTATCCTCATTATCTTCTTCTGAACGTCCTGAGGAGTGAGCTTGAGCTCCTTAATCAGCCTATCAACTTTGTTTATGAAGAGAAGGGGCCTCACTCTCTCCTCAAGGGCCTGCCTGGTCACAGTTTCAGTCTGAACCATAACCTCCTCTACAGCGTCGACCACGACTATGGCGCCGTCTATAACCCTGAGAGACCTAGTGACGTGACCAGTGAAGTCTATGTGTCCTGGGGTATCTACCATGTTTATTGCATACTCCTTGCCGTCCTTCTGGTAGTAAAGCGATATGTTGGCGGCCTTTATGGTTATGCCCCTGGCCTGCTCTATTTCGTGGTAGTCCAGGGCCCTCATCTCTCCGGCCATCTTATCGCTTATCATTCCAGCGGCTGAAAGCAGGTTATCAGATAGAGTGGTCTTCCCGTGGTCTACATGGGCAATAATGCCGATATTCTTTATGTTCCGGGGATCCCTCATGAGATCCTTAAGGTGCTCAACGATCTTCTTGTACTTCTGCAAACACCATCACCCTCTCGGTCAAGCTAAGCGTGCCCTCGGGGTTAAAAAACTTTTTAGTGAGCAATCGTCGCGCCGACTTAGTAAATAGTTGGTCTAATCGCCTCTGGAAGCAGAAATCACTTACACAAAAAAGCCATTGTTGCTTATTTTATGAGAGGAGGTGAGAGTAGGGTGCTAAGGTCCTATCGGACCTCCCACCCACATCCTCTCACCCCCCGAGTATAGAGCTGCATTATCTAGCTTATAAATCTTTCGTACAAAAAAGGGGATAAGAATCCTTATTAGGCTTTTATAACGGTGAATTTGAGTTAAATGTTAAGTAAAGTACAACTATATAGTAAGTTATTTTTGAATATACATGCGAGACGTAATCACCTAATTCGACAACCGCCACAACTCTATAAACAAGTTGTTTTATCCTAATCCGAACTCAACTGATGTTCATTATCCCAATTTTTTAGAATAAAAGTTTTAATAATTTAAGTCATTATAAAAAATCTTATCCGTTATTCCAAAAAGAGAATTTTTTTACAAAACGTTTATAAAAGTTCGGTTTCAGGAGTTCCTTGGCCTTTCTGGAGGTCCCCCTTACCAGGGGATCGCAAATGAGGTGATACTATGGACACAAAGGTCTGGGGAGTACTCCTTATAGTGGTATTCCTGTTGGGTATAGGAATAGGTTATATGGCAAAGCCTTCGGCTCCTGCCGCCGCCACTGGAGGTGTTAAAACTGTAACTGTAACTACCACCATAACAAAGACCGGCGCCGCTGGGACCGCTCCGCCCAAACCAGCTGAGCAGAAGGAATATGTTATAGGTCTAGCTATCGCCGTAACCGGAGGGTATGCTGTAGACGGGCCGAGGAGGAGGAATGGAGCCATCCTCGCCATTGAACAGATCAACAAGATGTTGGAGGAGGCGGGCTCTCCCGTCAGGCTCAAGTACATTCATGAGGACACTAAAACCAGCGCTGAGGGTGCCATAGCTGCCCTGGAGAAGCTTAACTCCGCTGGAGTGAAGATGGTAGTTGGTCCTCTTGCTACCAGCGAGTGTAAGGCCGTCCTTGACTTCCTTAAGACCAACAAGATAACTGCCATAAGCCCGAGCAGCACCGGCACTGCTGCCATGGTTAAGGGTGACTTCTGCTTTAGAGCTCCATCACCTGACAAGTATCAGGGTCCGGCCCTCGCCAACATAATATGGCAGCAGGGCATAAAGAAGCTGGTCATACTGGCCAGAAACGACGACTATGGTAAGGGGCTCGCTGACCTGGTTGAGGAGAACTTCAAGAAGCTCGGAGGACAGGTTGAGAAGATAATATACGACCACACCCAGCCTGACCTGAGCGCTGACGTTGAGAGGGCTAGCAACGCGGTGAACAAGTTCGGCGCCGACGCTGAGACTGGGGTGCTTATAATAGCCTTCGACGACGATGGAATCAAGATACTTGAGGCTGCCAGGCTTGATCCGACCCTGAGCAAGGTCAGGTGGTTCGGTCCCGACTCAATGAAGAGGGCCACCTTCCTGCCGCCCAAGTCTAAGGAGGACATAGCCCTCTTCCTGCAGAAGGTCCACTTCATGGCGACCACGCCAGCCGTGGGCTCTAAGGACAACCCGCTGGTCAAGGAGTTCATAGAGGAGTACACCAAGAAGTTTGGCGAGTCGCCCGAGGCCAGCACTTACACGTTCTACGCCTACGACGCCGCCTGGATAGCCGGTCTGACCGTGCTCGTAGCCCACAAGTATGACGGGGTGGCTTTCCAGAAGATCCTGCCCGTGATAGCCAAGCACTTCTACGGCGTTACCGGATGGAAGCTGCTCGACGAGTATGGAGATGCTGCCGTACCCATTTACGACATAGTGGCTCCGAGGAAGTTGCCCGACGGGACTTGGAACTTCGTCCCGATAGGTAAGTACGACGGCACCACCAAGGCCGTCACCCTGTTCGAGCAGCCCTAATTTTTCCCTCATTTTTCCTTTATCAGACTGGTTTTAGGTGGATAAAATGGCCGAGCTTCTTAGGGTAGAAGGACTCGCAAAATATTTTGGCGGTATTAGAGCTGTGGACGGCGTTTCTTTTAAAGTATCTGAGCACGAGATAGTGGGATTAATAGGTCCTAACGGTTCAGGAAAGACAACTCTGATAAACACGATCTCCGGGATATACAAACCCAACAAGGGGAAGGTCTACTTCCAGGGAGAGGACATAACTGGACTAGACCCTTGGGAGATATACCACAAAGGTATAGTCAGAAGCTTTCAGGTTCCGAGGCTATTCCATAAAATGTTGGTAATCGAAAACACGATGGTGCCCTTCAGACATCAAAAGGGAGAAAACCCTTGGATAGCTCCCTTCCATCACCTGTGGAGGGATCAGGAGACTGAAAACGCTAAAAAAGCCTTATCTACCCTAAAGGAGTTCCAGCTCTTCAGGGTGAGAAATAATTGGGCCACTGAGTTGAGCGGAGGTCAGATGAAGCTCACCGAAATATCCAGGTCCCTGATGTCCGAGCCTAAGTTGCTCCTACTAGACGAGCCCATCGCAGGGGTGGCTCCCAAGCTAGCTAGGGAGATCTTCTCCCATATAGTCAGGCTAAGGGACGAGTACGGTCTCACCTTCCTGATAATAGAGCACAGGCTCGATATACTTTTCGACTACGTTGAGAGGGTGATGGTGATGAACTACGGCGAGCTAATATACGATGGAGATCCAGAAGGCGTGTACAAGGATCCGAGGGTTATAGACGCTTACCTGGGTGAGTGATATGGCCGATGCGATTATTCAGGCTAGGGGCATCACCGCCGGCTATGGTAAGGCAATCATCATCCAAGACGTTAATATAGACATAGAGAGAGGAAAAATAACCGCGATAGTAGGCCCTAACGGATCTGGGAAGAGCACGTTCCTCAAGACGATATTCGGGCTAACCAGGGTGTTCAAGGGACAGATAATCTACGAAGGTAGGGATATAACTAAGATGTTGCCCGAGGAGAGGGCTAGAATAGGGCTAGGTTACGTACCACAAGTAAACAACGTATTTCCCAACTTAACGGTCGAAGAGAACCTTGAAATGGGGGCTTACGCTAGGACTGATAAAGAGCAGGTGAAAGCGGACTTGGAGGAAATATACTCGGTGTTTCCAATACTCAGAGAGAGGAAAAAGCAAAAGGCTGGTTCGTTAAGCGGGGGAGAGAGGCAGATGTTGGCGATGGCTATGGCATTGATGGGCAAGCCCAGGGTACTCCTCTTGGACGAGCCGGCCGCTGCACTGGCTCCAAAGGTAGTCACTCAGATATTCACCAAGATAAAGGAGATAGTCGCATCTGGAGTTACCATCCTGCTGGTTGAGCAACACGCCAAGAGGGCCCTTAACCTATGTGACATGGGCTACGTGATGGCTGGAGGTAGGGTGGTCATGAAGGGACCCGGAAAGGAACTCCTGGCGGACGAGAAGTTTGTTGAGGCCTTCTTAGGTAAGAGGTGATTATATGGACATATCCGTGCCCCTTATGAACTCTCTCACTTTGGGTAGCTTGTACACCCTTATGGCCCTTGGGCTCACTATGAGCTTTTCAGTCACGAAAATAGCTAACTTCGCCCACGCAGAGCTGGTAACTTTAGGGGGTTACGTGACTGCCCTACTAGTAAACTGGATGGGCTTCGGCCTAGCTGAATCTTTAGTGGCAGCGTTCTTCGCCTCGGCCTTACTGGCCTTGGCCATGGACGAGTTGGTCTTCAAGCCGTTGACCAGGAGGGGGTCCAGAACTCTATACCTGCTGGTCGCCAGCATAGGCATAGGCCTCATAGTTAGGTACATACTTTACATATACGCCGACCTGAATGGCATAATAACGATACAGACTAAAGCTGACATTCAAATAGTCTCTCAGGTTGGGAGGGCAGCTATAACGACGATGCACCTCTGGATATTCCCCGTAACCATAATCAGCGTCATACTGCTTCACGTCATGTTCCACTACACTAAGGTGGGAAAGGCCCTGAGGGCCATGGCTGACAACGAGGACCTAGCTAGGGTCTCAGGGATAAGGATCTACAGGCTCAGGAGGATAATGTGGGTGATAGCCGGTGGCATTACAGGGGTGGCCGGAGGCCTCTGGTCAGCGTACTCAGTCCTGACGCCAGAGGCTGGTTGGCAGGCCCTGCTCAGGATATTCGCCGCCTCAATATTGGGCGGACTCGTTAGCTTCTGGGGGACCATAGCAGGAGGTATCATAATAGGTCTGGCGGAGAACTTGGGAATATCAATAGCTAACGAGTTCTTCTACGTGAACACAGCTTACAGGCCTCTAGTTTCCTTCATAATAATAGTGGTAGTGTTCCTCTTCAAACCGACTGGCCTGGCTGGCATTGACGTTATAGGGTGGATTAAGAGGAAGATGGGGAAGGGTGAGTGAATGCAGTTGGATTTCCTGCTGAACTACATCCCCTTCATATCATCGTTTCTGATACTCTTCTCAATCTACCTGATAATGTCCCTAAGCCTCAACCTGGAGTACGGGTACGCGGGAGTGCCCAACTTCGGGCACGTCTTCTTCATGTCAATAGGAGCGTACGTGGCAGGGGTCCTGACGGCTAGGGCGCTGGACTTCTTCTCAGGCTCTACAGCCGGTTATTGCTCGGGGCAAGCGGCCAACATCAGGGGAGACTTCGCCATAGCACATCCTGAGATATCTATGAGCCTCTTCGTGGTTTCCCTGATATTGGGAGCCATAATAGGTGGACTTTTCGGCTACTTGGGGGCCTACCCAGCTCTGAGACTTAAGGAGGACTTCCTGGCTATAACCCTGATATTCATAGGGGAAATAGGGAGGATAATAGCGAGGAATGAGGAGTGGCTGGTCTGCGGGCTAACAGGGCTTACCGGAGTGGCTAACCCGTTCAAATGGATTGAAAACGTCCATCTTAGGAGCGTCATTTATACGGCCCTCGTGTTAGTGTTTGCGGCCCTCATCTACATATACACTGAGAGGCTCGTCCAGTCACCTTACGGAAGGCTTCTCAAGTCCATAAGGGACGATGAGATAGCGGCCATGGCCTTGGGCAAGGAGGTTCCCAAGGTAAGAGGTGTAGTCTTGATAATAGGCAGTAGCCTAGCCGCTATAGCCGGGGTTCTGAGGACCTTCTACCTGCAGAGTGTGGTGGCAGACGACTTCCTTCCACTGGTGACCTTCATAGTGCTCAGCATGGTGATACTCGGAGGAATGGCCAATAACAAAGGCGTGGTGCTGGGCACTCTCATCATGATGGTTCTGGACATGTTCATCAGTCCATCATTCTTCGCCATGATGGGGGTCATAGTGGAGTTCGACATCACCTACCTGAAGTACGTGCTAATAGGGGTGATCATAATACTGGTCCTCATGTTCAAGCCCGAAGGGATAGTACCTGAGGGTCCAGTTAGGACACCAGCAGTAGAGCTGTCTATGCAGGTGGAGGAGGAAGTGGAGAAGGCAGTTCAAGAGCTTATAGAGTTCAAGAAACAGAAAGAAGGTCAGTCTGAGGGCTAACCACCTTCTCCCCTCTTCTTTCCCCCCTTTTCCTTCTTCAAGCCAGCTACGAACTTGTAACCAATTATCGAACCGAGCACCACGAGCATTACCAAGGCCCCGTAGTAAAGGTTTGCCTCTCTCCTCAGGTTTGCATCTATTAGGAAGCCGGACTGCTTTATGCCTTCCGACTCGGTTACGTAGAACACGGTTATCCTGGGCCTGTCCTTAGTCACGAACACAGTCGACTCGTAGGGGATGCCCCTGTCGAACCCCTTTATCACTAGCCTGTAGCAAAGAAAAGTCCCCACAGGGGTCTGTACCTCGTCTATCGCCACCACCTCTAGGGTGGCATTGTCCCCTCCCATGGACACGAACTTCTTCATCCCCAATTTGAAGTCTAGGGACAAGTCTATGTGGGGCTCCATCAGGGCGCTAGGGGTATAAGGTAGCACCGAGGTTAGGTTCTCCCAAGAGAAAGGGTACTCCTTACCCTCGTGAACCACGACCATCCTCTTGGCGTCCACCAAGTACTCCTTTATGATTGTCCCGTTGACGCTGTACTCTATCCTTACCTGGGCCTTGGCTACTTGCCAGTCCTGCCACCAGTACTTCGTTTTAACCCTCCTGACTGAGAAGTTCAGCTGTTCAGGCACTAAAACATCCTCTAGGATGGGCCTCCCCTTATCATCGTAACAGAAGGTGGAGTTGAGGGAAGCCCCTTGCTGGAAGAGCTTATTCTCTGTCTTGACGAATAGGAAGGACTTGACCAGGGTACACGGCCTACCATCAACCTCGGCCTTTCCCACGACCTCATACCTCTTTATCCCGTTATATACCCCTGTTAGGTTGTAGACTAGGTAGGTCCCAGGCTCTAGATCGAGGAAGTAGACCGGTTGACCCACAGAACTGGTTAACGCTAGGGATAGAGCTAGCATGATAAGTAGCGGAATTCTAGCCCTCATGCTACCCCGGGAACCCTAGATAACTTCGATAAAAAATTCAGTCTAGTACGTAAACTGATAGCCAGGAAGCTATGCCCGTGAAGGCAAGTCCGGAGAGGGAGAGCAACAGGGGACTCAGTGGCTCCTCCCTTAGCATGAAAGCTAGGGCCTCCTGGATGGCCGGCAAGCTGAGCACTAGTATCATGGTAGGCAGGAGTACCCCCCTTGCCTGAAGGTATATTGAGAGGGCTGAGGAGAACGAGGAGATGGCCGCCAGGTAAATTCCCAGAGAGAGTATCATGAGAACGAGCTTGTGATACCCCTCAACAGTTCCTGAGAAGAGGAGGGTGGCCACTAGAGATATGGAGGTTAGGGTTTCCAGGAGTATGATGTTGACAGCTAGCTTGGCCAAGAAAACGGTGGATGGATCTACGGGGCTTGACCTGAGCCCGTCAAGGGTTCCCGTCTCCTCTTCCTTTACCACGCCCATCAGTGACGTGAAGACGGCCAGGAAGAGTTCCACCATAATCAAGCCGACGGTGAGAATGAGCAGAGGATCCACGGAAAGCCTGCTTACCGAGAAGCCTAGAAGGCTTGACGACGCCACTGAAAAGACCACGGCACTGCCCAGCTCTGGTAGGTTCCTGACCTCAACTAATAGGTCCTTCCAGATGATCCTCCTAACCTTTAAGCTCAACGAGGTTACCTCCCCTTATCTCCAACACCCTGTCGGCCTTTGCAGGCACCTCCCCGTAGGGAGTTGTGAAAATCATGGAGGTACCTTCCGACTTTAGTCCCTCCATTAAAGATACCATGAAGTTCCTACCGTTCAAGTCCAGACCTGAGAAAGGCTCGTCCATTAGGAGCACTCTAGGAAGCCCTATTATGGCCCTCAGAACATCTACCCTTCTCCTCCAGCCATAGCTAAGCTCTCTTACCTTTCTATCGAGGAACCTGTCCAGGCCAAAGCCCTTTAGAGCCTCTAAAACGTGCTCAGGTAGATCTTCCATCTCATGAAGGCCTGCGTAGTACTTAAGGTTCTCTCTGACCGTTAGGTCCAAATAAAGGGGAGGGGAGTGGGGCAAATATCCAAGAAACCTCTTAGCCTCGGGAGATCTGACGTCGATCTCCCCTACCTTCACTTCTCCCCTAGAAGGCCTAATCAACCCCACCCCTAACTTCAGCAGGGTGGTCTTCCCCGAACCATTAGGGCCCATCACCAGCACCGCTTCCCCCTCCCCTAACACCAAGTTGACGTCCTTGAGCACGTAGTCTTGAGAGTACCTTTTCCAGACGCCCTTGTAAGAGAGCATGCTCATCCCGTAGCCGGAGGGGCCTCGTAGGCCTTGTGACAACCTTGCAGTATCTCCTGGATGTCCATGTAACCTAGCACCCTCCCCTGAGGCCTAGGGTGATACACCCCCTTCATGACCACGTTCTGCTCCACAGTGCTATGCCCCGGAGGGGCCCCATACTGGCTTATGAACTTTGACAGGCTGTAGGTTGCGTAGAGCTGGGAGCCATCCTCGCCCTCCAGCACGAAGATCACCAGGTCGTTTTCCGGATTAAGCTTGGTATCGGCAACCCTTCCCTTCACGGCCACAACTGACCCATCTCTGTAGGATTTGAGCTCGCTCACGTCAACGTAGGAGCTGGAGGTGATCGCCAGGTAGCCTATGAGGACCATCATAACGAGTATGCCCGCGGCGACGTACAACCCCTTCTTCATGAGCCCTCCCTCTCTGCCATCACCAAGAGGGAAAGGACCGTTAGAGCATATATAAGTGCGTTAATTGAAACACCCCAGTAATTGATGAGCTTCAGTGAGCTGGCCTCTATTAGGGAGTCTCTAACGACCCCTTTCACCAGCACCCAGTGTTTCTCCAAGGTCAGAAACTCCTTCCCCTGAAACTCCACCTTTACTGGCTTGACTGGGGGCTCCCCGTCGTAAATCAACTCGTAAACCTTCCCCCCTGCCAACACCTTAAGGTGGAAGGATCCGTTGTAGTTCCCCTCCATCACCACCGCTTTGAATTCTCCAGATGAGGGGCTACTACTGGCCAGATTCGCTGGGAGCTGTAGGGCCAAGACAGCTAGTGACGCTGTCAGGAGGGGGATGGCTAGGTACCTGACCTTCTCAACCTTCTTCCTCCAAGCCAGAACTATCAGGGCTAACACGCCTAGGTTAACAACCGCCATTCTAGCCGAAAAGAGCGCCTTCGTCAGGCCGCTCTTGAGGAACATGCTGGTTTGAGGTGCAGTTGGGTGGAGGCTGGGCATCACATAAGGTATAACGAAGCTCAGGGGTATGGTAGAGTAAGCAGCTACGGCGAAGGCCATCGATATCTTCGGCCTGACGTCAGGGTCTGTCACACTGGATCTTATAGCTAAGTAGACTAAGAAGGCCAGCCACATGAAGAGTATGCCCGTCTCCCTAGGGTCCCAGTTCCAAGCAGCTCCCCAGGACTCCCTCGCCCATATCATCCCAGTAACTAGGGTCGAGGCCCCCAATATTATGCCGGAGATTATGGAAACATGGGCCAACCTCTCGAACTTGTCTTGTCCCTTAGTCAGGTAGGCTAGGGCGCCCAAGAAGCCGAGGGTAAACGCCAGGTAGGTTGAGATGGATATTGGTACGTGAACATATATGTTCCTATATGCTGTGGGAGTTCCTAGGGGAACTACAGAGGGAAAGGGGCCGGATGTCGTTGAATAGAACAGCAGGATAGCGTCAGCTAGGTAAAGGAGGCCCAGCAGGCCCAAGAGAATTTTTCTCATAGGGTGTGTTAACGGCCCTCAGATAAAAAAATTGTGTTGAATGGGGAGGGAAAAAAGGTGGATTTTTATTTCCTCCTCCTGATTAGGATGTCAGCCAAGACGAGGAGTATGGCTATTATTGCTAGACCAACCGCCAGGAAGTTGAACATGTTGACTCCCTGGGTCACTGGGGACTTGGCGCTTGAAGATATCTTGGCCTCAAGTTGCTTTATCTTGAGCTGAGTCTCGTAGTAAGCGGTCATCCTGCCGAGCTTATCCATGACGGTGTCAACTATACCGAGCCAGTGCGTGTAGTCTGGTCCCATCATTGAAGCGCCCATCCTCCACCTCCTGCCCTCATGGTGCCATATGTAATAGTACATTATCTCCATGTACTCGTCGGTGTCATCTCCTAGAGCCTTCCTGCCCATTATCGTCTGACCTTTCCTATCCACCTGTATTCCCTTCTCATAGGCCTTCTTGAGTAGGGCTCTGGTGTACTCCCAAGTTATGTTGTAGTCTGTATTCACGCTGTCATACCAGGTGAAGTAACTGTACACCCAGTCGCTGGCGTGACACGACTTGCAGACGCTCATCATCCTCCCCCTCGGGTTGTCGGGGGATGATAAGGCAGCGTTACCCAGCTCTAACGGGTTCTTCCAGTCGGGCCTCTTCTTAGCGAACTTGTTGTTCAGCGGGTCAGGGTAGTACGACTGACCGAAGCTCCACTTGGCCTGAATCTCCCAAGTCAGCCTAGCTCCTAAGTCATGGGTCCCCTCAACGATCACCTTGCCGTTTTCATCCACTAAGTGGCTCATGTGACAAGTAGCACAGGTCGGGGCTCTGAAGTCTATGCCAGGCCTCCACGGCAGGTTCTCCCAGTTCCAGTTCTCTCCCTCGGAGTCGTATATGTTTCCATGCTTGCTCTCCTCGTATATCTCTATTTGCGGGTGGTCATATCCCAAGTGACATTGACCACAAGTGTGTGGCTTCCTGGCCTCTTCTATGCTGAAGGTGTGCCTGGTATGGCAGGTGGCACAGCTTCCCAAACTACCGTCTGGGTTCACCCTGCCGGCCCCGTTGTTAGGCCACCCAAGTAGTACCATCTCGGGAGTTCCGTCAACTTTAGCGTAGGGGGCGTCAACTCCCACTATTGCGTTGGGCTTTGCAGGCAGTACGGCGCTTCCATGGCATTCCATACAAGCCAGGTAGACATAGCTGTTGTTGTACTTCGGGTGTTCCATTATGAAGTGGTAGTCGACTCCCAGGTAGTTGGCGGTTAAGTTGCCCCCAGCTTCGTGGGTGAGCATCCCATGGGATGGGTATAGAGTTGACACGAACTTGAACTTGTCCCCGTAGAAGTAGTATTTGCTGGCGTTGACAGCCTTGGGATCTCCCTGGTAGAAAGCCTTAGCGTACTTCTTGTAGAAAGGCCACTCCACAACCTCCTTGTACAACTTGTCGTACTCAGCTTTAGCTTCATCCCCATAAGTCTTCTGAAGAACTAGAGTGTACCAGGGCTTTAAGTTGGCGTTAAGTGCAGCGAAAGCGTGCTTAGACCAGCTCATCTCCTTAGTTTCTTTGTAGTGGCACTGCTGGCAATCTTTGGGGGTGACGTCGACCACTATCTTATACCCGTGGTGGTCTATAACGTCTGGCCTATCTGGGTCAGCGAACATACCATGACACTCGTAGCAACCCACGTTGTACTGATAGTTGGCAAACTTAGGGGCTAAGTTAGCTTCCTCTCCGAATATCTCCCTGTAGTAATCGTTAAGTTCAGGCGGAGTGGACCAAGCGTGTTTGCTTCTAAGCCAGTCATAGTAATGGGCCTGCATCTTTACTACGTTAGGGTTGGCGTGACATTCGAGACATGCCTTAGTTTCGGGGCTGGCCTTGCTTAGCGCCTCATCAGCTGAAGCCTTTATAGCATCGAGATCTCCAAAGGGGGTTTTGCCTCCACCCGAAGCTATTACCTGTAAAGCCGAGGCGGAAGCTGCCAGCAGCAATATGGAGACAATAGATAACAGGAGCAGCCTCGAGGGTTTAGCAGGTTTTGCCATCATCAGCTGCATATTACATGCTGGAATATGAATATAATAAATGTATCTTTCAAGCTTAGCAAAATGCTACTTGATATCTCACTAGCTGTATAACACGTGAATATGGTAGGAGGGCACCTAGTATTATTTAAAAATATGAACGAATAGCTTGCGACGTATGTGGTGGAGATAACTATAGTTAAATTATATAAAAAATGGATTAATTTAATTATAAGGAAATTTAATTTAATAATAAGACTAATTATTTTGAATGTATTACAGATATGCGGGCAAGGTATATTCAAGTTATAAATTTTAGGTAATTAGTACAATGGCAACGGGGAAGCTAACTGTCGTATTTGAATTAATCAAGTAACTTTAGTCTCATATTTTATGATATTTGACGAGTGTTCTAATTTTAACAGGTGCTAATCAACGTTTATGGTCTTGAACATTGATAAATTGCTGGCAGACTAGGGATTAGGGCCCTCCTGTCTTCGCAACCCATTTCAAGACTTAAGTACTGAATGCCTAAATTTATGAGAGGAGGGGACTGCCATGAAAATGAGCTTACTAAGGTTGAAGCTAGACATGATGTTGACTATGGCTCTAATTATAGGCCTCTTCGTGATGGCCTTCACCCTTATAGTGGGTACAACCTTCGGCATAGTGTGGGGCATAGCCTTGGCCCTGGGCTTCAACGTTTTCATGTGGCTGGTCTCACCCTACATGCTTCAAGCCATGTATCGGCTTAGGGAAGTGAAGCCAGAGGATAACACCTGGCTATACAGGACTGTAGAGAGAGTAGCCAAGAGGAGCGGGCTAAGATTTATGCCCAAGGTGTTCATAGCCCCATTCTCAACGCCCAACGCCTTCGCGTTCGGTAGCCCCATTTACGGATACGGGGTGGCAGTGACTGAAGGGCTCCTCAGGTACTTAGATGAGGACGAGGTAGAGGCAGTCATAGGCCACGAGATAGGCCACATTAAGCACGGGGATATGCACGTCATGATGATAGCCACGGCCTTACCCTCGATGCTTTACTATCTAGGGAGAGCTCTCATGTGGTCAGCCGCCTATAGGGACGACAGAGAAGAAAACTGGGGTCCCCTAATAGGGGTCCTGCTGTCCATCCTGGCGTTCATCCTCTATTTGCTCTCTTTGAGGTTGAGCAGGCTGAGGGAATTCTACGCAGATGCCCACTCAGCCTTAGTAGTTGAAAACGGGGCCAGGAAGCTACAGAGAGCCTTAGCAAAGATAGTCACTCACACTAATCTTAAGGAGGTGCCTAACCTGACTTCAGCCAGAGCGTTGCTCTTCTCAGACCCCCTGCAGGTGGGGGACGTCGATCCCGCTGTGAGGGCACTTCTTGAAAGAGAGGTGACTCTGGCCGAAAGGATAATGAGCATCTTCTCCACCCACCCCAGGCCAGAGGACAGGATAAGGAGGCTGGAAGAACTGGCCAAAGGATAAATCTCACTAATTTTTAAAAGGGCCTCTTGGTACACCTACACATGGAATTGGAGGACGCTATTTCCTACGGACTTGATTTAGGCGCGGATTTCGTTGAGGTTAGGGAGGAGGTCAAGAGCGATACCGGGATAAAGCTCGTGGATGGAGTCGTCAGGGAGAACTCAACGGGTACGTTCTACAACGTAGGGGTGAGGGTGCTTTACAGAGGGGGATGGGGCCTAGCAACTGTTGGATCCCTATCTGAGGTTAAAGAAGCTGTTGATCGGGCGTTCAAGCTGGCTAAGGTATCATCCAGGGGAAATGAGCCGATTGAAGTTGACTGGCCTACTTTCACGGGGAGGGAAAGGGTTAAGGCTGAAATTCCCCCTTGGGAGATCTCTAACGAGGAGAAGCTTAAGCTAGCCAGGGAACAGGAGGAGCAGGCTAAGCTGGACAAGGTCAGGAACATAAACATAGTTTACAGAGACGCCAGGGTGAGGAGGAGAGTAATTAACTCGCTGGGTACTAACGTTGAGCAGGAATTGCCCTACGTTATAATGTACGCTTACGTGTTCTCCTATGAGGATGGTGTGACAGAGAGCGCTTTCGAGTCTAAAGGAGGGACAAAGGGCTTAGAGCTCTTTAAGGATCTCGATATAGGGGAGAAGGCCGCCAGAAGAGCAATTGAATCACTCAAAGCTAAACCAGCACCCGCGGGCGCTTTTACAGCTATATTGGGGCCTAAGCTAGCCGGAGTATTTATTCACGAGGCCTTCGGGCATGCTGCTGAGGCTGACTCCGTACTAGAGGGAATGAGCGTATTAGAGGGTAAGTTGGGGGAGAAGGTGGGGATAGAGGAGGTGAGCGTGATAGACGACCCGACGATCCCTGGCCTTTTCGGAAGCTACTTCTTCGACGATGAGGGCTCTAGAGCCAGGAGAAAACACATAGTCAAGGATGGGATCCTGATGGGCTACATGCACAGCCTGGAGACCTCCTCAAAACTGAAGGCGGAGCCCACAGGGAATGCCAGGGCCATGGACTCGCTAAATCCCCCTATAGTCAGGATGTCCAACACTTTCATCGACAAGGGGACTTGGAAGTTCGAGGAGATGCTATCCGAGATAAAAGAGGGGATATACGCCTTCGGCTCCCTTTACGGCTACGTACTCCCTGAGAAGGGGCAGTTCATGTTCAAGGCTGAGGGAGGTTGGTGGATAGAGAGGGGAGAGCTGAAGCATAGGCTTAGAGAGGTGGCCATAGCTGGGCTTACCTTAGAAGTGCTCCACAACATAGATGCTGTCGGAGATGACGTGGCCATGGACCCAGGTTTCTGTGGGAAGGAGGGCCAATACGTCCCGGTCACCACCGGAGCGCCCCACATAAGGGTGAAGAATTTAGTGTTCGGCGGGAGGTAACTCGCTGACCAACGCCTTCACCTCACCATCTTTAGCGTAGGCCACAGCCATTCTCTTGGTTGTGTGAGCGAATCCCACATCTCCTCTGCTGTTAATCAGTATAATCCCTCCCCTTCCACCGGTCCTTTTCAGCATGACCTCCAACGCCATCTTGGCGGCCTCCTCGGGAGGGGCTCTAGCCAAAAAGTCCACAGCTAGTCTGGATAGCATGACCCTCATTATGGGCTCTCCCTTCCCCGTGGCGCTCGCAGCTCCAATAAGGTTGTCAGCGAAAGCACCACACCCTATCAGGGGAGAATCACCAACTCTCCCCGACTTCTTCCTTATTATGCCTCCGGTGGATGTGGCAGCGGCCATATTTCCCCGAGAGTCTATGGCAACCGCCCCGACGGTCCCAGAATCCCTAACAACCCTCAAGGCAAACTCGCTTATTAATGACTGAGGATCAACTAGGTCCAACCCAAAAGACTCAGCGAGTTTTTCAGCTCCTTCAGAGACGAACATATGATTTTCAGTCCTCTCCATCACTAGTCTGGCCAACCTTATTGGGTTTCTGACCCTCTTCACGGAGGCTACGGATCCGAACTTCAGAGTCCTGCCGTCTACGATTATGGCGTCCATCTCCACAAGGCCTTCCTCATTGGGGAATGAGCCGTAACCAGCGTCTAAGCTAGGATCGTCTTCCATTATGACCACTGCCTCTTCCACAGCGTCCAAGGCACTTCCTCCAGAGTTAAGTATCTCATAACCGCGTTCAACAGCCCTTCTAATGGCCTTAATGTTAGGCTCTACCAGGAAATCGGGGATGCTCCAGGCCCCACCGTGTACTATTATGGCCGGCTCCATAATAACCCGGCAGTAGTTGAGGTCAACCCTTAAATGAATGCTCTACGTAGATTCGTGTGAAACGTTTAATGATCTTCATGATGTTCGTGGCTCTCCTTTTCTTAGCAGCTTTTGTCAGCGGGAGAAGAGGGATTAGGGTCTGCCCGCTGGAGGTCAACTGGCCTGGGTCCAATTGCTTCAGTGGGACTAGATCTAACGCTTTGGAGGCCAGAGTCTTGGGATGCGCTGACAAGTGTGCCGTCTTGGTGAGACACTGGGTCTTCTCACCAGGAGGTGAGCAGTTCAACGAGACCATGCTGGTAGGGAGCAAGGAAGTGAGCTACCCCATGAGGAGGAGGGGCATTTACCTGGAAAGCCCAATTCTTCTAATCGTTCTGGACAGAGGGGAATTCGTGAAGGTTGGAGATAAGGGGCTGAAAGTTCCATGTGCTCAGGCTAAGGTGCCAGATGTCATAGAAGTTGATGGGTTGTCCGAGGGCTCCGGGCTCAAGCTTGACGGGCTGATTCTAGTTTACACAAAAAGGCCGGGGAAACTGGAGTGTGGAGACGTAAAACTAACCTTCAAGGGAGGGCTGATAGTGGGATGGAAGGGATGTCAAGTGGTTAGAGGCGGCGAAGAAATCCCTCTAGAATCCTTAATGAAGCAACCTCTTTGTAGGGGCTGAAGTAAACCGATCATCATTGAAGGGAGCTGTCAACTTAGGCAGTCTCAAAGTCTACCGCTGACAAAGCATTTTTCAACTATGGCTTTGATCGTACCGTTACCTCTGGAGTAGTATACGGGTTTCAACTTAAAGAGTTATAACAGGATCCGCTGACGCTATGAAACTGAAAGGGAATCTCAACTCCCTAGAGCGGTCTCCTACAGACAGCAACCCTTTCTTAATTTGGACATGCTGGCCAGAAGCCACCAATCTAGCTTGGTAAAGGATGGTAGTGGTTGGGACGAGGCTAGCCCTTCTCAGAAGGAGGGAAGCATTGGCAGTCATTACAGATAAGTCGGTAAGGACGTGTCGGGCCTCCTTGGTTAGACATATGATGAGCGGGGCTAAGGAGTTCGCTAGGGGTTATAGAGAATTTAAAAGCAGACTAAGGGGGTTGAACCTATTTAAGCAAGCGTTGCATATAACGGCATTCACACAACTTCAAACCCGTTACCACACGTCTTAGAGGTAGCCAGCACAGCTGATAGCCTGATGACCAAGAAATGCTCAGTGGTTGATGATAGAGTCTTTCAAGTTGACAGATTTGTTAAATATATACATAAATATTAATATTAATATACACTTGAACATAATGTTATAACAGTAGTAACGAACCGGTGGTAAAGTTGAGACATAAAGTGAGGTCTATTTGACTATCGAATGGATATTCAATGAAGATAATCATGATAACAGAAATATGATTAAAACGATATGTAATTATCTATTGTTTAATTATCATTATTCAATGACTATCTTTTTAATTTTTACGCTAAGGCCCGGCTCAGGGGTTATTATGCCTCATAAAGACGTATTGATCCTAGGAGCCGGAGCGGTAGGGGCTATGGTCGCAAATAAACTAGCTAGGGAGTTCAGGAGGAAAATAGCGAAAGGTGAACTTACTATCACCGTTCTAGATAAAAATGAAATAGCTCATAATCAAGCAGGATTCACCTTTGTCCCTTTTGGCTACTTTGCAGACGACGACTTAACAAGGCATAGGAGATACTACCTGAGCCCCAGGCTCAAGACCTATCTGGGGCCTGACTTCCAGGTAGTGGACGTGGATCTGGCCGATAGAAAGGTTAAGGTAAGAGGGGGGAAGGCCTTCACCTACGATTACCTGGTCATAGCCACCGGAGCCTCCTTCGACGTGAAGGCAGTTCCTGGCCTAGAGAAGGACCTCAATACCTTCTATACGTCCCTAGAGGATGCCAAGGCACTGGGAAGGAAGATAAACGCCATGAAAGAGGGTAAGATAGTAGTCTTCGTCCCCAAGATGCCCATAGCCTGTCCGGGGGCCCCCAGCAAGTTTACGGTCATGCTGGATGACTATCTTAGGGCCTATAAGGAGAGGGATAAGTTCGACATCACCTTGCTATGGCCCCTACCCAACATAGGGCCTCCAGCTTACAACTCCAACATAACCGCTAACCTCAAGGAAAGGGGAGTCAACGACGTTAGGGAATTCAAGTACGACCACGTAGATCCGGAGAGGAAGGTTGTAGTGGGTAAGAACGGGGATGAGTACTCATACGACCTGCTGATAACAGTCCCACCTCACGTAGGATCCCTCAGGGGCCTCAGCATAGCCGATGAGGAAGGATGGGTGCCCAACGACAAAAAGACCCTGCAGTACAGGGGTCCGGCCGGGAACTACGATGACGTCTACGTGGCCGGCGACGCTGGCTCTAAGGAGATATTGAAGATGGGTGTAACTGCCCACTTCCAGGCCTTCGTGGTCGGGGAGAACTTAGCTAGGGAGTTGGAGGGAATAGAGCAGAAGGTATACTACAGGGGACACATGGGATGCCCTTACGTAGGCTCCGCGCCAACTGCAGCCTCCAGGGGAACGGCCTCACTGGCCGTTTGGAAGTACGGAGTACCCCTCAGCCCGTTCCAGCCAAGCAGGCTAGGGTGGAGGCTCTACAGGATGTACTATTACATTTACTGGGACACTACTTTGAAGGGCCTTATGTAAAGGGGTGATACCATGAGCGAGGAGTTTGCTAAGTTGAGTAAGGAGGATGTGGAAGCTCTGTCCGATATCTTGAACTCCTACAGGATGATAATGGATATGATGAACGATCAGATGATAGAAGAGCTCAGCAAAACAATGTCTGTGCTAATGAAGCTCCTGAACGGGCTAGTGAGCACAGACTTACCTGACGTGCTGGAGAAGGCCTTACAGGATCCTGAGCTAGACAAGGCCCTAATGAACCCCCCGAAAGCCGGGCTTTCCTCCCTGTTGGGAGCTTTGAGGGATGAAGACTTCCAAAGGGGGCTAGGCATAATGATAGAACTGCTTAAGGCCCTGGGAAGGGCCGCTAAAGATTAAAACCCTCACTTCCTTTTTTACCGATGTTGGAGAGGGATCTTAGAAGGCTGGCCATCAAAGAGCTTCATAAGCTTATTATAGGGGACTACGAGTCCTTGGCTTTCCCGCTGAAGGAGCTAATAAGGGACGTCCTTGGGATTCCTCCTGATCCCCTAGCCTTGGTTGAGCTGCTGATCTCTCTAGGAGTTCCCGAGGAGAAGGCAGCTGCGATCCTCAACTGGAGGGAGTTCGAGGACCTCTGCTCCAGAATACTTGAAGGTAGAGGCTACCAGTGCTTGAGGGGCGTGAGAAAGGAGGTTCAGGGAGAAGGGATGGAGATAGATGTCCTCGCGTTCATGGACCAAAGGGTAATCCTGGTGGAGTGTAAGATGTGGTCTAGGAGAACCCTCAGGTTCCTGGTGAACAGGTCCAGGAGAGAGGTGCACAGGAAGTTGGAATTGCTGGTAAAGCTCCTTTCAAGCGCTAGGAAGGGGGAGGGGAGAACCCAAGTAGTCCCTGTAATAGTGAGCTGGCTCTCAGTTAAGGACGTTAGCGAGGGCCAGGTGGCCGTCGTTCCTCTCTACAACTTCCCTTACTTCCTGGACTCCCTGGACGAGATAGTTGATAACATAGCCCACGTAGGCCTCGACTTCTTGCCCGACCTAGAGAAGCTCTTTAACCTTAGAGGTGAGTTCTGACAGAGTAACCTCAACCCTGGTCCCGTCCTCCCTGTATAGAGTTACCCTCTCCCCCTCCACCTCCTTGGGGCCAATGAAGGCCAACACCTTCACCCCCAACTTCTTAGCGTGCTCCTTCTGAGACCTAAAGCTTCTCCTCATTAGATCCACAGCTACGTAGATCCCTTCTTTTCTAAGCTTCCTGGCGACCCTCAAGGCGTAGGGCCAACTCTCCCTCTTCATGGATATGACATACACCTGAACGTAACTCTTCTTTTCCAGATTGAAGATGCCCAGCTCCAGCCCAGCATCTATTAGCCTCTCAACGCCGATGCTCACTCCAGTAGCTGGCACATCCCTGTCTGAGTAGAGAGCTATCAGCCTATCGTACCTCCCTCCTCCAGCCACAGACCCTATCTTGGGCTCCTTTATCACAGTCTCGAAGACTGGGCCGGTGTAGTACTCAAGGCCCCTAACCAATGAGAGGTCCACCTGAATGGGCCCTTCCACCATCTCCACTACCTGGGTCAGGTGATCCACTCCAGATGAGACCTTCTCGTTCTTTATCCTGGAGGCTTCCTCTAGGACTTCCTTAGGAGAACCTTTTACTGAGATTATCCCCATTATCCTGTCAACCACCCCCTCATGCATGCCCTTGGCCAGGAGCTCGGCCCTAACCCCGTCTTCACCTATCTTGTCCAGTTTGTCTATTGTCCTGTACACAGGCACTGGGTTCCTTATTCCCAACTCCTCCTCAAATATACCTGTGAGTAAACGTCTGTCGTTCAGCCTTACCACAAAGTCTTGGAAGTTAAAGGCCCTGAAAACCTCCACGTTAAGCTCTATGACCTCTGCATCGGCCTCCGGGTAGGAGCTACCGACGACGTCAGCGTCACACTGCCAGAACTCTCTGTACCTTCCTCTCTGAGGCTCTTCATGCCTCCAAACCCTGCCTATGTGGTACCTCTTGAAGGGAAGAGGGAGCTCCGGATGCATAGCCACGAATCTGGCCAGCGGAAAAGTGAGCTCGTACCTTAGGGTGTACCACTCCTTGCTCAGAAAGTCTGGGAAGATGAACATGAGCTTTGTCTCAGCCTCTTCCCCCAGCTTACCCTTTACAGTTTCCCAGTACTCCAGTACTGGAGTCTCCAGCGGATCGAATCCGAACCTCTTGTAGATCTCCTCTATCTTGGAGAGCACCTCCTTCCTAAGTATCATCACCGGCGGAGGGAAGTCCCTGAAACCCCTAGGTATCCTGGGCAAAGTTTTCACCCCCCTAATCAACTCCCGCCTTTATTAATCCTCGCCTCAGCAGACCTGGCGTGGAACTCAAGCCCCTCAACCCTGGCGAACGCCGCCGTGATTTCGGCCACTGAGGATTGGGCTGAGAAGTCGCCCTCCTGGAGGTAGTAGTAGGATCCATCGTAGCCTAGGAAGGTAAGTGGGCTCAGGCCCGGCCTCTCCAGTAGGGATGAGCCCGTCGGGAGTATGTGGTTGGCACCGGTCATGCCGTAATCCCCGAAAACCACGCCAACCTCCTTGAACACGGCTCCGGCCAGCATGGCAGGAAACTCCCCGAATATCTCCAGGTGTTCAGGCATGATGCGGTTAACTACCTTGGTTATCTTCTCCTTATCACCATAAGCGGCCCTCAGGTTAACTGAGAGGTCCCCTTTCATGGCGTTTACCTCCCTTAGTACCTCCTCAGCTAGTTTTCTATCCGTCGTGAGTAAGAGCGAAGGGGAATCAGGTCCATGCTCTGCTTGGGCTAGAAGATCCAAGGCTAGGGTTCTTGGGTCGCCTTCATCAGCTACAACAACTATCTCGCTGGGCCCCGCTATCAAATCTATCTCGACGACCCCCATATCACTTAACACCTTCTTGGCGGCAGTAACATAAGATCCTCCAGGTCCAACTATCATGTCAACTGGCTCCAGTCCAAGTTCGGGAATGCCGAAGGCTAGGGCCGCCACTCCATGGGCTCCTCCAACCCTGAGCACCTCTCTAACCCCGAGCTCACTGGCCAGGTGCTCTATGAGGGGGGATTCCCTGGGAGGAGTTGCGACTACCAGCTCATCAACTCCAGCTGCCTTGGCCGGGATGGAGGCCATCATAAGAGATGAGGGCAGAGGATACCTACCTCCCGGAACGTATATGCCAACTCTCCTCACCGGTTCCTTCAACGAGCCCTCCTTGATTACCTCTAACCTAGTTCGAAAGCCTCCAACTTCGCAAGGCTGGAAGTCCAAGAATTTGTAGGAGCACCTCTCCAACCTACTCACAGCCTCCTTTATGAAATCCGGCAACTCTCCCGGAACGGGCTTCCCGTAGACATCCTCTGGGAATTTTCCATCAAACTTTATGCTGAACTCCCTGAGGGCTTCAAGGCCCCTCTCCCTGACTTCCCTTATTATTGGAACTACCTTATCCACCGGCAGCTTTGGGGGCTTCCAGGGGCTCATTTCATCTAAGGGTCCTAGCATAGGCACCTTTGAATTACACGCTATTAAGTGAGGCGTATGATCGAACCGACATGATATATCTATCTTAGTAATAAAGCAGTACCTCCTGCAATCTATTCCCCAAATAATTAACCCATTAAGGCTAAATTAACAGCTTAATTTAACGATACTTCTTTAATTTATAATAGTATTCATTAAAAATCCGGAATCCCTCACCAAATAAATCTTAATAAGCCCGCCCCTCCGCCTAAGTTTGATCCCTATGGGGTACAGGTTACTGGCGTTATTCGAGGTGGTGAGGACTCTCGCTGAAGCTGGTGAACCTCTGCCCGATCGACAACTTGATAAAATTGTTGACGATGTCTCCAAGGTATACTCTAAGGTTTTCATGGATGACCTGGCCATGGTAGAAAGCTTCTCAGTGATAAAGGAGAGCTTGAAGAGCTACCCTCCAACAGATGAAGACGAGGTAGTTGTTAAAATGGCCTCTTCCTTACTAAACAGGATTGAAATTCAATATGGCTTGGCCGAAGAGGCGGAGGAGATATTCTACAAATCTCTAGAGAGGAACCTCGGTGAAGAGGTGGCTAACCTCGTCAGGATGTTCGAAGCCGCCCTGAGGCAGGCCCAGAGCCTCGGTAATAATAAAGTTTATTAAGCAAGTAAATTAAGTAATAGAAGGTGTCTCTATGGACTTAGTGTACGACCTGAAAAACGTCAGGAAGGTGTACGGCAAGGGAAAGAGCAGGGTAGAGGCTCTAAGAGGCATCAATTTGCAGGTCATGAAGGGGGAGTTCGTGTCAATAATGGGCCCATCGGGTAGCGGCAAGACGACCCTCCTTAGCATAATGGGGTTGCTGACTAAGCCGACGTCAGGCACCGTCATGATCCTGGGGAAGGACGCCACCAAGCTGAGGGATAGGGAAGCTACGCTGCTGAGGAGGAAGACGATAGGTTTCGTCTTCCAGACGTTTAACTTGGTTCCTTGGTTGACGGCCTTAGAGAACATTGAATTAGCGTTAGCCATCGGCAACTACAGGGGAAACAAGAAGAAGAAAGCCTTGGAGCTTCTAGAGATAGTGGGACTAAGAAAGAGAGCCTATCACAAACCACTACAGCTTTCTGGAGGGGAGCAGCAGAGGGTAGCTATAGCTAGGGCGCTGGCCAATGATCCACAGATAATACTCGCCGACGAGCCCACCGGCAACTTGGATAGCGCGTCAGGCCTTCAGGTGGTTCAAATGCTCTCTTCCCTAACTGAGGAGGACAGGACTGTAGTTATGGTAACTCATGATAGAGAGATGGCAGAGAAGGCAGATCGTATAGTCAGAATTAAGGACGGGAAGATAGAGGGGGAGGTGATTTTGAGTGAAGCGTAGTGCTTTACTCCTCATCTTGTTGTTGTTACCTCTATATCAGGTTTTGGCGTCCGAGCCTAATTTCGAGCTGGTAAACGCCTGGTGGGGAACTCCAGAAAGGGCCAGTACGGCTGTTTCCGGGCAGGGAATAACGCCGTTAACCGTTTTCTTGAAGGCTAAGGCCTCGGTCAGAGTCAACTACCTGGAGCTGGAAATACCACCTCCCTTAACAGACGCCCAGGGCAGGAGAGTGGCCAAGGTAATTCCCTCGCTTCAACTGGGTAGAAACGTGTTCTCTAAGGGGGAGGCCTTCTACTCCACCTTTTACGTGGACGTACCTGCTGTCGGCTCCTCATCCTACAAGTTCAAGCTTAGGGTTAACTACGACTTGATGGGAGCGAGCCCATCACTGAACAACACCGACGAGCTGGAGTTCGGCCTTAAGGTGGAAGGAGCTTCTACCATCACCTTCACCCTATCCGGAAATCTGTTGGAGGGTGCCTCAACTGTACTTAAGCTCAACATTCACAACTCAGGTAGAGGAACTGCGACCATAACATCGATACAGGTATCTGCTTCGTACGCTAAGGTTCTGAACCCCATGATCCAGCAGATGTACCAACTACCCCCTGGCAAGACGATAACCTACGACATAGGGGCGCTCGTACCTAAGGGCGTAGACAAAGATGAGGACGTGGTAATGGTCTCAATTTCTTACCAGTCGGCCGGCAAGTCCATTACCTTGTCCAAGGCCTTCAAGATACCTATAGAGTCTAGCGACCAGGGAAGCGGAGAAGAGTCACCTTACTTGGCTGTGGAAACTGACCAAGACATGTTGGAGGCTGGGGCCCTGAGCAAGGTAAACTTAGTGGTGAAGAACCTGGGGGGAGAGGAAGCAAGAGACGTCAGGTTGCAGCTCAACTCTAAAACCGTCACAATCGTGGGACCGAGCTTACACTACCTGGGCGACCTAGCCCCTGGAGACAGTGAAAGTGTTGAGATAGAGCTCATACCGTCGGAGCAGGCTAAGTCATACGAGCTGATGTTAACCTTTACCTACAAGGAATACGTAGAGGGCGAGGACGTCGAAAAACAGACGACCCTTACATTAGGTTTTGGGAGGAGGGAGCAGGCTAAGATAGTGATATCCTCGCTGGAAGGGTCCTACCTGAATGGAAGGGTGAGGGTTAGAGGTCTCTTAGCCAACATAGGGAACAGGGAGGCTGATCACATCAACGTCAGCATGGAGGGATCAAATTGCTTCTCCAGCTCTTACGTGGGAAGCCTGGGAGACGGTGAGAGCACCGGTTTCTCACTGACATGCTCAGTTAACGAGCTTAGTTCACCTATCAAGCTCAAGGTCAAAGTGAGGTACCTAGCATCGCCTGAGAAGTGGGAGGAGACTTACAGGGAGATAACAGTAGAGCCCCCTCAGGCTAAAACAAATCAGGCTCAACAGGCTGGCGGCTACAACGTCTACGCCCTGGCCATAGCGGCCTTGGCGGGGATCTTGGTGGGGCTGGTACTGGGCAGGCTAATCTTCAAGAGGGGTGAGGAGATTGAGGTTTAACGATGTAATCAGGTTCTCCTTTAAGGCGATGATGAGCAGGAAGAGGAGGACCTTCCTAACTCTCCTAGGAATCTTTTTGGGAGTGCTCACCCTAACTGCGGTCATATCTTTTGCTGAGGGCTACGGCCTCGCTATAAAGAGGATGTTCAAGGGGAGCAGCCTCAGGCTGATATACGTGATTTCCAGGGGATCGGTCATCTTCGACGACGCTGACATAGACAAGATAGAGAGGATGGATGGAGTAGAGGCGGTATTTCCTATGATACAGATGCCCATGGAGATCACCATGTTCGGCAAGAGCGAGAAGTACACGGTTCTGGGCGTGGATCCGGAGTACGTCTCAGATGTCTTCCCCGATATAGCGATAAAGTACGGGGACTGGCCAGCCTCCTCCAATGAGGAGGCCGCCGTTCTAGGGTATAGGCTCGCAGAGAGGCTGTCTGATGGGGAGCCTTACATACTGCTGGGGATGAACGTCAAGGCTGAGATACCTCTCGTCGGGCTTACTGTCAGGCCCAGGGTTGTGGGGGTAATAGAGCCCTACGGAACCTCAATAATGACAGACGTGGACAACACGGTCATAGTGCCGCTGGGGTACGCCCTTAGAATCTACCAGAAGATATACAACAAGAAGGCCTATTACGGGCTTTCGGTCATAGTTGAGGACGTAAACCTAGTAGAGTCCGTAGTGGATCAGCTGAGGGAAGAATACGGAATAGGCAAGGAGGTAATGATAGTGGCCATGAAGGACATGCAGAAACAGTTGGATCAGGTGGTCAATATGTCAGTCTTAGTCCTCGGGGCCATAGCGGCTATGACCATAGTGGTGGCCTCTATAGGAATAATGAACGCTATGTACACAGCGGTCACCGAGAGGGTCAGGATAATAGGGGTAATGAGGGCTATGGGAGCCTCCAAGGGAGATATAGGTCTGTCCTTCCTGTTTGAAGCGGTACTCATGAGCTCAGTGGCCATAATCTTGGGGATGTTACTAGGATACGGGGGAGCTCTGGGGATAACCTCCTTATTCTTCAGGCCAGAGGAGGTAGGTCCTCACAGACAGGTCTTCATGATAACTCCAACGCTTTCCCCTGGTTACGCTCTGCTAATAGCGGGCTCAACCCTACTGGTCACAATACTCGGAGCTCTACCTCCTGCCATGAAGGCGGCTCAGCTGGAGCCGGCTAAGGCGCTAAGGTTCGAATGAGGGATTGGGCCCAGTAGAGCACCCTCTCAGCTAGGTCGAGGCTGCTCTCCAAAAACTCTTTTTCTAAAGGGACAGCTCCGCTCATGTTATAGACGGCCAAACCGTACTTGTACTCGAATATCTCAAACTCAGGCTCACCTATGGCCGGCCTGTACTGGGCGGGGATTGACAAGTACAGCCTCAAAAGGTTGTCAGTTTCGGGAGGGGTCATTCCAAGGGCCCTTAGGACGGCCATTATAGATGTTAACATGGACTTCTTTAGGTTAGTGAGGAAGTCTAGGAAGTCCCCATCCTTCAGTTGTTCCCTAGCCTGTTCTATCAGTAGCTGGGCTTCTTCCAAACTCATAGCCCAAGTGGACAGTTTCCCAATATATTAATTTTGCGGGCCCGGCGGGATTTGAACCCGCGACCCCCCGGTTAAAAGCCGGGTGCTCTTCCATGCTGAGCTACGGGCCCGTGACTCTAACCCACTTGCGCTAAATAAATTTTTCAGGTTAGCAGTAGTAGGATGGCCAGCTGGGGTAGAAGCCCCAAGGGAACTAGGTACTTGGGGTAAACAGCTGAGATGCTTACTGTAACAGCCGATAATAGGATTTCACGCTTACCCATAAACTTAACCCTGAAGGAGGAGGTGTTACAACGGACTTCCGATCGGGAGGCCGAATCAATGGCCCTCTTGGCCAGCTCCTCCACGTACTCTATCATGGACTCTTGGTCCCCTCTGTAGCCCAGTGGGTTGAACGGCTCCTTGGTTCTCAGCACCTCATGGGTATCCGTGGTGAGCAAGACGGGCATCAGTCCATAAGAGGATAGCCTGTTCAGGAGCCTGTCTCTAAAGTCCGGCAGTGAGTTGTTCCCGTCCACGCTGATGAGCAAGAGGCCCCAATCGTCGCCCTTAACGGCGAGTGTCCTCACACCTCCCCTGCCCACTGCTGACCAATCCGGCTTGCCTGAGGCGTAACCCACTAAAACCTCGTGATAACACCTCTCCGCCAAGGCCTCCCTTCCCGCCTCTACTAGCTCCTCTATCAGAGCTTCACCTAGCTCGCTTCCGGGAAGAGGCACCTTATAACCCTCCTCAACTATGGAGTCGTGCCTATCAACTACGAAGCACTTCACCCCTAACCTCCTGCTCACTTCCTCTTGGATCTCGTGGGGGATGTCTTCCATGCTCTCGATGGGCCTGCCTGACACTAGGAAGTAGAGGTGATCCCCTACCCTAAACGCCACAACCTCAAACTTGCCTCTCTTGAATACGGGTCTCCCAATACAACAGCTCTTCGAGCTATCAGCCAGTTCCCTGAGCCTTTCGGCCAAGGACTCAACGTAGGCCCTCATGGTCAGGTTCCTCTCATGAGTAGACGCCGCCCTCATAAACACGGGGTTGAGCTCCTCTAGCGAGTTCAGTATGATCCCGGGTCCCTCAGCGCTCCCCGCCCTGAAGGGTCCAGGGTGAAAGTCAGCAGTTAAAATTACAGAGTTGTTAAATCTTATGACTCCTAGGTTGACCTCCCCCTCCTCGCCCCTCGAGTCTAAGGCCTTCTCATATATCTCTCCTCTGTCCCCTAAAGTGAGCTCAGCCAAAGCTTTCACGCTCTTAAAGCCATCTAATCCAGTTAACGGCTTTGAAATGGCTGTTATCACGCCACCCATCAGCTTTACCGCTAGAACGGATGTGATACCGGAGATCAAGGAGATCTTAAAACTATCCATCGAGTTGAGAAGGGCCGTTAACGAAAATAGCAATATTTCCGACAGGAATATCTTCATATCGTCAATCGATCCTATCGTGGCAGATATTAAGATTAGCAGGTATAGAGATGTATAGGAAAGCACATAAAGATCATATCTTAGGAGTAAACTTAACAATATACTTATAAATAAGGGCATTGTCACGAAGACTGAAAACCACGCCCTCCTCCTCGCGTTCCAGTAGTTTACCTTCAAGCCCCTGGTATTGAGGTAAACGAATAAATTTATCACTATTAACGATGTGTAGTAGGGGAGGAGAACGGCTGTCTCATCCATAAAATGTGCTATGAGCGCTGGAATAGTGAATAGGAGAGTTAGTGTCAATAAGGCAATCCTGAACGAGGGCATACTGAACATTTGTTTTGATTTCTTCTGAACAACGTCTAACATGGGACCGTATCACCTCAGCTAGGCATCTCTTTATGAGGCAACTTTATATACTCTCTACCCACAAAAAATGTAGGGTATAGTGCCCCTATAGTTAACATGCGGGTAGCCCTTGGGAGGGATCTAATATGCCCAGAGTTAAGGGAATAACTGCTAAGGAGATAGAGATCCTCCGGAAGCTCGTAGATAATGGAAGGATCACCTACACCCAAATAGCTAGAGAGCTGGGAATGAGCCCTGCCGGAGTAATGAAGAAGGTTAAGAAGCTTGAGGAGCTCGGAATAGTGAAAGGGTACACGGCGCTCATCGACCATTCTAAGCTTGGTAAGGGTAGCAAGTATATAATACTTCTTGAGACCGAGCCCGGAAAGCACTCCGAGGTTGCCAGGAAGGTCGTAGAGATACTGGGCAACTCGGTCCTTGAGGTCCATGAAATAACAGGACAGTACGACGTCCTGCTTAAGGTCATAGCTGGAAGCCAGTCCGAGCTCAACGAGATACTCAGGAAGATACAAAGCATACCTGGGCTCAGGGACACCAACACTTCCCTAGTGCTAGAGACGATAAAAGAGAGACCCTCAGTTGTTCCTGAGGAGATTCCCGGAATAACCACCAAGAAGAAGTGATCAGACAACTAACCAGCTTTCCCGGAGGAATTCTGCATTCTTTCCCCTATTTTTTAACCATTCAGCGAAGTACCTAGAGAACCCGTATACCGTAAGTATCTTCCTGGCCCCCGACTTGACTACTACGTCCAGGAGGCCGTCAAAATCGGCGTGAGAGCTCAGAGGGAAGCCCCCTCCGTAATCTATTACCCACCCGGACACCACAACCTTATCGCCGTTAGCCCTTCCCGTGACGTACACGTGAGGTTCTCTTGGCCTCACCTCGCTGAACTCAAGCTTAACCCCTTCGTAAGCCCTGGCGACCTCCGCAACCTTGGGGGATACCACAACCTCCAAGTTGGTGAGCCAGTTGAGGGTGGCTATCACCTCCTGGGACTTGCCTACCACGTAGGCCTCTATCACGGCGTTCTTCCCCTGTTTAACTTTCTCTGCCGCCCACTTGGCCAGATCTGCCCTTACTCTGAGCTGGTCTGGGAACCTATACTTGGGGAGGCCATACGTTGATTCCACTATCAGGACGTCGACTTCAGGTATCTCGGGTTCTTCAGCCGTCAACGCTCCCCTGGGGTTCACGTCTCCAGTGTAAAAGATGGTCGCCTCTTTGCCCTGTATCAGGTAGCCTACTGAACCGTAAATGTGACCCACTGGATAGGCTCTTACTAGGAACTCACCTATCCTGTACTCCCTACCCACCTGGATTACCTCAACTTGGCCTTTATACCTCCTCCTGATTATGTTGGCAGTTCCCCTACTGGTTAACACCCTGCCCTTAGGCCTTCTGACGTCCTTGGGCACGTGGTCAGAGTGGGCGTGAGTTATCAAAGCCGTCACGTTGGGCTCGGTCTTCAAAGGGTCCAGGAGTATCCTTGTTTCCCTGCCCTCAACCTCTACGCCGTTTTTGAACCTGACCCTCATCAGGCCTCCGAGCGGTAACCTAGATGGTCGCTATAAATTTAATAGTGCAATTCAATACCCCGAGGGGTTGTTATGCCGAAGGGTAAGAGGAAGGGTAACTACATGCCCATGTCCGTTGCGGGTATCCTCACCTTCAGCACGGAGGAGGCGGGCGGTATCAAGGTGCCCAAGTGGTTCCCAGTCTTCCTGTCAGCGCTAACTGGCGTAACCATACTATTGCTCCATCTGCTGTGAGGGAACGCTCTTGAGGATATCAGAGGCTCAAAAACTGATAAGGGACATCTACGGGAAGAGGGACAGGAGAAGAGGAGTTGACAGAACCGTGATCCACCTAGGCGAGGAAGTAGGTGAGCTATTCAGAGCTATAAGAGATGGAGATCCCTCATCTCTTAGAGAAGAGTTCGCTGATGTGTTTGCCTGGCTCTTAAGCGTAGCTGACCTCTTGGGAGTGGACTTAGAAGGTGCTTTCATCTCCAGGTACGGAAAGGGCTGTCCAAAATGCGGTAACATACCCTGTACATGCCCGGAGGTGTAGAGATGAAGTTCCTGCGGGTGGATCCGGAAAGGGCGTTCGAGCTCTCAATGAGGTTAGCCGACATGATAATAGAGTCCGGCTATAGGCCAACGCTGTTGGTTCCTATCCTTAGAGGGGGCATGGTTGTAGCTAGGCTGCTAAGCGACCTGCTCGACGTACACAAGGTCAAGGCGATAAGGATAACTCACTACGCAGCCTTAGAGGTCAAGGATATAGTTGAGGTCACCGAGCCACTGAACACCAGAGTAGACGGAGAGAAGGTGCTCTTGGTCGACGACGTGGCTGACACTGGAGATAGCTTACTGGTGGCAATACAGCACGTTAAGGATATGGGGGCCTCAGAAGTGAAGGTAGCTACGCTCCACTTCAAGCCTTGGAGCAAGGTCAGACCTGACTATTATGTGGAGGAGACCGACGCCTGGGTGGTCTACTTCTGGGAATATGCGGAAACTGTCAGATATCTAAGCAGAAAGCTAAAGGCTGAGGGGATGAACGAAAAAGAAATTGAGCACATAATTTTAAACGAAGCAGGGGTTCCCAAGGTCATAATCGACTGGGTGAGGGCCAATGCAGCAGATCTATGACAAGGTAGTGGACTTGGCCTTCAGGAGAGGGTTCTTCTGGCCTTCCTCTAGGGAGCTCTACCCGGGAGCGCCTGCAGGCTTCTACGTATATGGGCCTTTGGGCCTGAGAATGAAAGAGAAGATAATTAAGCTTTGGAGGATGAACTTGGTCCTCCCTGAAGGAGCTCACGAGATAGAGACCCCTCATATACTGCCGATAAAGGTGTTCGAAGCCTCTGGCCACCTAAAGCATTTCTTCGATAGGCTGATAGAGTGTAAGAGGTGCCACACCAGGTTCAGGGTTGATAAGTTAATAGAGGAAACTTTAGGCATAGAGGAAAACCTAGAAGGCATGTCCGATGAAGAGCTCTTGAAGCTGGTGCTGGAAAACAGGATCAGGTGTCCCAAGTGTGGAGCCTTCGACTGGACCGAGATAAAACAGTTCAACCTAATGTTTACCGTAGCCGTGGGAGCCGAAGCCGAAGAGCCAAACGCGGCTTTAAGGCCTGAGACCACTCAAGGGAGCGTAGTCGAGTTTAAGACCTCCTTTATGGTCATGAGAGGGAAGCTCCCTTTTATACTCGCCCAGGTAGGCAGGGTTTTCAGGAACGAGATCTCCCCAAGGAGGACCCTCATCAGGATGAGGGAGTTTCAGCAATTGGAGCTCCACATATTCTTCGATCCAGAGGATCAGAGCAAGTATGAGGAGAAGTTGAAACCCCTGATGGACTACAAGATAAGGTTCCTCAAGAGGGAGGACAGGGAAACTGGTAATATAACTGAAATGACTGTTAGGGAGGGGCTTGAGACCGGCTACACTATAAACCCGCTGATAACCTACTGGTTGGCTAGGGTACAGAAGTTCTTCAATGAAACTCTGGGCTTTCCCTTGGACAGGTTAAGGTACAGGGAATTGATAGAGGGGGAGAAGGCCCACTACGCTTTGGCCCATTGGGATCTGGAGGTCTACACTGAAGACCTGGGGTGGGTTGAACTGGTGAACAACGCTTACAGGACCGATTATGACGTCAAGGGGCACATGAGGGTTTCCAGTAAGGACCTAAGCGTTATGACCGATAGGGGTGTTAAGGTGATCCCTCACATGTACGAACCCTCCATAGGCCTGGACAGGGTGATCTTCCACGAGCTGATGCTTGCCTACAGGGAGGATGAGGAGAGGGTTTGGCTTCAGCTTCCCAGGCACATAGCCCCAATTGAAGTGGCCGTGTTTCCCCTTCTCAAGAGAGATGGATTGCCGGAGAGGGCTAGGGAGATATACAGACAGCTAATTGAGCAAGGGTTCTACGCCTTCTACGATGAGTCCGGCAGCATAGGCAAGAGGTACAGGAGGATGGACGAGGTAGGCACACCAATATGCGTTACTGTGGATCACCAGACCCTTGAAGATGACACCGTAACCTTCAGGGACAGGGACACAATGAGGCAGGTCAGAGTGGAGGTTAAGGATCTGCCTGATGCTGTAAGGAAGTTCCTGGCAGGGTCCTCTCTTGATGAAATATCAAGCCTGGCTTCTGAAGCTTAAGCTTAAGTCGATTCTGGGGACACTTCCCTCCAGAATTTTTATAACCCATACGGACTTAGACGGCGTGGTCAGCTACGTAGTGCTCAGAAAGAAGTTGGGGGACGGGCTTCTACTGTTCTCAACCCCCAGGAAGATACACCAAGTGCTTGAATCCCTCGCCCACGCCAGTGGAAGGGAGCTATACGTCACCGACATAGGGGTAAATGACTCCAACAGGGATAAAGTGGAAAGGGCCCTCGTTAAGATGGTGTCTAAGGGGTGGAAGATCACCTGGATAGATCACCACAGGTGGCCGGAGGTCAACGTGCCCGGGGTCAACTTCATAGTTAGGCCAGCTCCCAGCGCCGCTCAACTCGTCTATGAAGTGTTTGACGGAGACCACATAATACCTAAACTCGTGGAACTTGCTAACGACGCCGATACGGCGACTTACTCCTTAAGGGAGAGCAAAATACTGGCAACAGTTTGCAGGGGAAGTAAATGGCTCAGAAAGGTGGCTGAGAACCTGTTAAATGGGGAGATAGTCACAGCTGAGGTGGAGGAGAGGGCTAGGGAATTAATGGAGAGGGACGAGGAGAGGATAAAGGAAGCCCTTTTCAGGGTCAAGTTCTACAGAACGGCCTCAGGTAAAGAGTTCGCCGTTATAGACTTCAGGCCAAGAGGAGGGCCGGGCTCACAGGCCTCCAAAAGGTTGGTGGAGGCTAGGCCGGTGGACTTCGTTCTGGTGCTGTACAACTGCGTCAGGTTCTCCCTCTACCGAGGAGTTGGAGGGCAAGACCTGAGCGTGGCCTGCAGGAAGTTCGACGGAGGAGGTCATCCTTACGCCTGCGGGGGTAAGCTGAACCTTTCCCCTCTCGAGAGGGTCCTCTGCCTGATAGGGCTTATAAAGGGCCCGGCTGATAAGTTAATCGAATTTCTCAAATCCAACTACTAGAAGAAGGGCTGTAGCCCTCCATACTCTATCTTCACCAGGGTCCTCCAAAGTGGAAACGCCACGTTATAAACGATCGTGCCTCCAACCTTAGCAACCTTCGTTCCGTTGTGCACGTGGCCGTGGACTGCCACGTCGACGAGCCCCTCCCTGAAGTACCTCTCATATCCCCTATGACCTAGGAACCTGTATATCTTGGGATTCTCACCCCTCATGGTTTCTCTGGTGGTGGCGTAGTGGGTTAGCAATATCCTGAGGTCGGACTTAAGTCCTCTCAAGAGCTCTCCCACCAAGTTTACCCTTTCCTCATAAATTTCTTCTATTCCAGGGATGTGCCTCCTCTGCCATGAGGTGGGGGTTTCCAAGCTCCCCTTAGAGCCCACTATGCCGACCTCCATTCCGCCTAGCTCCAAGATCACCGACTCATCTTCTAAGAAGATAACCTCCGGGTTATCCCTCCTTATCCTGTCCTTCACCTCCTCATATTCATCGTTGCCAAAGACTGCCACTATTTTAGCGCCAAGCCTTAGAAGGACTTTTATAGCCTTCCTATAATAAACCACATTCCCCTTATTGGTTAAATCGCCGGCCACGAGCACGAGGTCTACGCCCTTGTCCTCCCACTTGGAGACCTCTTCCTGCAACTCTCTCAGCCATATTGGGGAATGGACGTCGGAGACCCCTAGAGCTAGCATCTCTGCAGATCCCTGCCCTCCCGCCGGACGCCAATGGACAGAGAGTTACTCCAGATATAATCGTTGCGTCCCCGACATGGTCTTAAGGGCCCCCTACATCTTTACAAAGACCCTCAGAGAGAGCTAACCCTTCACGAAAGCTTATATATGGGTGGCTCCTCAGCATCCCGGGGTTGACAGTGCCGGAGATAACCTGCCCGTCATGCGGTTACGAGTTCTTCCTCGATGAGGATGAATTCGAGGGGGAAGTTCAGTGCCCAAAGTGCGGAGCTCTGCTCGAGGTGACCATCGAGGGAGGAGAGGTTAAGGAAGTTATCCTCTTAGAGGAAGGCATCGAAGACGAGGCCTGGAGGGAAGACGAGGACATCTGGGAAGAGGAAGAAGAGATGGAGTGGGAGACCGAGGAGTTCTGGGGAGAGGAAGGGGAGGAGTACTAAAATCCCTACTCACTACTTATAGTAAAAATAGTTAACAGTATAGTTCGTATTCCTTATTTTAAGGAATGCTAAACAGCCTGAACGCAAACTTTTTAAAGAAAACAGAGGTGCGTAGTGCAACGCACCCAGGAGGTGTCCTATGTGGGGGATCTAGTTTGGCTTTCTGCCTGAGCTCCTCTCCCTGATGCAGGCCCTACTCTTTAAGGAGCCTAGGACGACCGCAGCAAACTCTCCTTCAGGAGAAGGGCAGCTGTCGACTTTGAAGCGTCTGGAGGTGGTCCTATGACCGGAGCCCTCAGAGTGGACCTTCCAAAGGATGAAGTTCCCAGGTTCTGGTACAATATCGTGGCTGACCTGCCTGACCTGCCGCCCCCGTTGCACCCCGCTACCAAGGAGCCATTAGGACCCGAGGCATTCTACCCCCTCTTCGTGAAGGAGTGCGTTGACCAAGAGTTCTCAAAAGAGAAGGAGATCAGAATACCTGACGAGCTAAGGGAGCTTTACTTAAGAATAGGCAGGCCAACTCCCTTGTATAGGGCTAAGAGGTTGGAGGAGTACCTGAGAACGCCAGCAAAGATATACTTCAAGAGGGAGGATTTGTCCCCTACCGGGAGCCACAAGCTAAACACAGCGCTGGCTCAGGCCTACTACGCTTCTAAAGAGGGGCTGGAGAGGCTGACCACCGAGACGGGAGCTGGTCAGTGGGGAAGCGCCCTCTCTTACGCCACGGCCATGAACGGGCTTGAAGCCTTAGTCTTCATGGTCAGGGTATCCTACATGCAGAAGCCCTACAGGAAGTACGTGATGAAGCTCTACGGGGCTAACGTAGTCCCCTCTCCCAGCGAGCTAACTGAGGTAGGTAGGAAGTTCTTAAAAGAGGATCCAGAACACCCGGGATCCCTGGGGATAGCGATAAGCGAAGCCATAGAGGCAGCGTTAAAGGACGAGAAGACTAAGTACGCTCTGGGCAGTGTGCTGAATCACGTCTTACTCCATCAGACCGTCATAGGGATTGAGGCTAAGAAGCAGATGGAAGCAATTGACGAAAAGCCAGACGTCCTAATAGGAAGCGTGGGAGGGGGTAGCAACTTCGCCGGGCTAGTCTTCCCGTTCATAAGGGACATACTTGAGGGCAGGGATAACTACGATGTGGTAGCGGTGGAGCCCACAGCTTCACCTTCCCTTACCAACGGGGAATACAGGTACGACTTCGGGGACACGGCCGAGACGACCCCCTTGATAAAAATGTACACCTTAGGCCATAAGTTCGTTCCTCCGCCCATACACGCGGGCGGGCTCAGGTACCACGGAGCGGCCCCCACCGTCAGCCTGCTGAAGAACAAGGGGGTGATAAGATCAGTGGCTTACCCGCAGGAGGACGTCTTCAAGGCAGCATCGCTTTTTGCTAAAGTTGAGGGGCTAATACCAGCTCCTGAGACAGCTCATGCCGTAAAGGCAGCCATAGATGAGGCCTTAAAAGCTAAAGAAGATGGTAAAGAGAAGGTGATCCTATTTAACTACTCAGGACATGGTCTCCTCGACCTAGAGGGGTACAAGCAAGTCCTCAAGCTGGACTAGTGTACCTCTCTACAATTTCTTTAATTCTCAACAGCTCCACGTCTAAACCCCTCAGACTTCTCAAGTATTTGGCCGCCTTCGCTGAGTTTGTGGTCACCTTCCTGATGCCCATCCTTTCCAGAGGAGAGACGACCATGCACGTGTCGGCCCAGACTTTCACGCCTGCCCTCTCCAGAGAGGCTAAAGTGGACCTGGGAAGTTGGGCTAAAGCGGCCCTTGAGGTGTACAACCAGAAGGGCACTTTCGCCTTTCTGCCCAGTAGGTTGAGGGAGATCTCCCTCAACTGGTTTAGGGACAGGTGAGGACATCCTATTACCACGAGGTCGGTTCCGCCATCGAAGGAGCTCATCCTCTCCCTGAGCTCCTCCAAGTCCTTTTGAGAGAACCTCAGCGTCCTGCCTACTGGACAGGAGCCCAAGTGAAACATCTCTATTGATCCGGAGGCAGCGCCTCCTGCCCCTAAACCCTTTATATCATCTAGCTCCCCTGTTATCGTGTAACAAGGGACGCTAGACGGGCTCTCTTCTCCTGTAAGGTATCCAAGTAGCGTGTAATCCAGGTAGCTCCATCCCTCGGAGCTAACCTCAACCCTCAAGTTGGGTAACCTGTTCTCATCCAAATGCATCCCGTACTTGGGAGTTAATCCAGTTACGGCCGCCACTATAGTCTTCACCCCTCCCTCCCTATTGGTCCTCGCGCCGATTACGCTGTTAGCGAAGGCAACGGCGCTGGACTCCCCCCACGATATGTGATCTCCCCTCCTGGGAAGGTTGCCCGCTAAATATGGGGTGCAGGTCAGGGAGGGCATCACCCCCATCCTCGTCAGGTATTCAACTATCTCCAGCTGGCCCCTAGAGAAGTCCTCTGGAACCCCCATTTCCCTCCAATTCAAGATGTCCATTCCGGCTGGATTGGAAGTGGCAATCACCTTGGCCTTAGCCCTCTCGCTTATCCTAGATAACCACTTCCTCCCCCAATCCCCGATGGTGGCGTAAGACACCCCGCTGACGTGAACGGATCTCACTCTAACGAACTCCTCAGCTCCGACTATGGAGGCCTCCCTCTCAAGGAATCTCTTGAACTCCTCGGGGACTTCAGCATCGAGCCTGACCTCCTTGCCCCCCTCTATCTCCACGGGAATGCCAGCTAATTCAGCTGAAATGGTCACGCTGTCAGCCTTCTTCAGTATTATCTTGGCCGGGGCTGTCCCGTACTCCTTCAAAGCGAAAAATATGTAGGCCCCTACCGTGGACCCTGAGGAGTGGGGAATCCTCAGGACCTTGCCAGCTATGGACTGCCCCCTCTGGGGATGTCCCTCCTGAATTATCCTGCCAGTCCTGGGATCAACGCCGTCAAGCCAAGAAATAGGTTGAGTAAGCTCAAGCTCCTTCATCTGACGGTGAACCCCCTGACGGTCTCAGCGTCCAGCCTCTTTAACAGGGCCTTCATCAGCTTTATCGCCTCCTCAACGTCGCTAGGACAAAGTATAGAGCTGTGAGAATGTATGTGCCTGGTTGGAACTCCTAAAACTATAGATGGAACGCCTCTCTTGTGCAAATGGACCCTACCAGCGTCAGTTCCTCCCCTGACGGCTGAGAGTTGGTACTTTATCCCCTCTTCCTCAGCCACCTCTATGACGAATTCCTTCAACTTCCTGTTGGGTATCATGGACCTGTCCCAGGTGAGTATGGAAACGCCTTCACACATCTTCGCTGGGGCCTCATAGGGCTGTACTCCCGGGGAGTCTCCGGCGATGTCGACTTCAAGGGCTATGAAGACGTCTGGATCAACCACGTCTGCCGCTGTCTCAGCCCCCCTGAGGCCTACTTCCTCCTGCACAGTCGCAGCAGCGTAATAGGTGTTAGGGTGAGCTATTCCCTCCTCCTTCAAGGCCTTCAGAACTTCAAGGCCTATGAAGGCCCCTATCCTATCGTCGAAGGCCTTGCCCAGCCACACTTTACCATCCCTGAGGACCTCGAACTTGGCCAGCGGGGCCATGGGATCGCCTATCCTTATGCCCATTTCCTTCAAATCGTCCTTGCTCTTGGCCCCAACATCCACGTAGAGGTCCTTTATCTCCAAGGGCTTCTTCCTCTCCTCAGGGGACATCAGGTGTGGGGGCTTGCTGGTTATAACCCCTATGTGATCCCCCTTCTTCCCCCTAACTATCACCCTATGGGCTGGCAGGGTCGTGGGAACCCAGCCTCCGAGGGTTTCGAACTTAAGGAAGCCCTTATCATCCACGCTAGTCACTATGAAACCTACCTCATCAACGTGCCCGGAGACCATAACCTTGGGCTCATCGCTCGTTCCTCTCTTGACGAATATGAGGGATCCGAGGTTGTCGCTAACTACCCTGTCTGCATACTGAGAATACCTGCTTTTGAGGAGGTTTAAGACTTCATCTTCAAATCCAGAAGGTCCAAAAGCCTCTGAGAGCTTTCCGAAGAAGTATATGGATTCCTCGTCCATGGCATCACCTGTAATATGGGCGGTTACGGATAAATAATAGATGCGTCCTGAGGCACGGGTCTTATGGTAGGTGGGAAGGCGCCAGGGCAGTACATGTTTCAAGAGATAATGGAGCAGCCTGAAGCCATAGATAAGACGATAAGGGAGTCAGAGGGGTCCGTGGAGAGGGCTTCGGAACTTCTGGACGAGAGGTTCATATACGTGACTGGTAGCGGAACTAGCTATCATGCCTCTCTGGTGTTGCAAAGGGCTCTGATGAGGATCTCGGGTAAGAGGGCCACCGCAATTCAGGCCTCCGAGTTACCCAACTGGATGCCCAGCAGGGCCGAGAATTCCTCCTTAATAGCGTTCTCCCAGAGTGGAGAGAGTAAAGACGTGCTAATAGCTGTGGAATCGTTCAGGAAGGTCTGCGACGATTGCCCAGTTATTGCGATAACTAACACGGAGGGGAGCACCTTGGCTAGGGTAAGCGATCAGGTAATTTTCACAAAGGCCGGAGTGGAGCGAGCTGTGGCGGCGACTAAGAGCTACACCACTCAGTTGGCGGCAGCATACATGCTGTCTGTGAAGCTGTCTAAGGATGAAGAGTTGATGAAAAAGCTCAGATCCATACCAAGAGTGGTTAGGGAGGTTATAGAGGGCACTTCTGGGCACGTTGAGCCTATATCCGAGTTCATCAAGGATCGAGAATTCGGGTTCGTGCTAGGAAAGGGCGCCAACTACCCCACGGCCCTAGAAGCGGCCCTCAAGCTGAGGGAGACTTGTAACTTCTACTACACGGGATTTGCGGCCAGGGAGTTTCTACATGGACCAATACAGCTGGTTAACGAGAAAACTCCAGTTATAGCCGTCGACTGGAGGAGCATAGGTGAGGTGTTAAGGAAGGTCTCCTCTTACGGGGCCCCAGTAATAAGAGTAGGTCAAGGGGGCGACCTCCCCGCTCCCGACTTAGGTGAGCTAAGCCCAATAGTTATGATCGTGCCCCTTCAGCTTCTTGCCTATCACGTATCTGTTAAGAGGGGGTTGGACCCCGACAAACCTGAGAAGTTGGGGAAGGTGGTTACAGAGTGAGGTGGTTACTCTTAGACGTTGATGACGTCCTTTATGACTCCTCTTACCTTAAGTCGGTGGCTAGGGAGCTGGCTGTTAGGGCTATGAGGGATGTGGGGCTGCCGATAGACGAGGAGGTGGCTCTAGAGACCCTAGAAAAGGTGGTCAAGGAGAAGGGCGAGGACTACCCCTACCACTTCAATGAGATGATGAAGAGGCTAGGGCTGAAGGAGGACTTCGGCGTGATAGCCGCAGGAGTGGTCGCCTACCACGACGTTAAGAGGGCTCTGCTCAAGCCCATGCCTGGAGTCGTGGATCTGATATTGCAGGCTAGGGATATGGGAGTGAAGGTAGGTGTGATATCTAAAGGGCCCCCTGTCAAGGAGTGGGAGAAGGTGATAAGGCTGGGACTATTCCACCTGGTGGACAGGGCCTGGATAGGAGAGGAAATCTCCGTAGGAGACGTGGTAGAGGAGGTGAGCGGTAAATTACTACTGGTCACGGCCGACCAGGAATTAGCAAAAGAGGCAACCTCTATAGGGGTTAAAGTAATATACATAGCCGCTAAGGAACCCGACCCTTCCCTGGTCAAGTCAGGTGCGGAGGTAGTTGGACGTTGGGAGGCCATAAACCGTATAAGAAGCCTTTTAAGAGAGCTATAGTTGGAGGGGCCTTCGACAGGCTCCATAAAGGGCACAGGCGCTTGTTGGAGGTCGCCTCCTACTTGGCGGAGGACTTACTAATCGGACTGGCTGACGGCCCTCTGCTCACAGGCAAGCCCCTAAATGAGCTCATTCTCTCCTACGAGGAGAGGAAGAAGAGGCTTGAAGATTTTCTGAGGAAAAAGAACGTCAATTTTCACGTGGTAAGGATAGTAGACCCAATAGGACCGGCCAGCGAGGATGAAGACGCTGAGATAATAGTGGTAACTCCTGAGACTTATGAGAGGGCCCTGCTAATAAACGAGGAGAGGGAGAAGAAGGGGTTGAAGGAGCTCATAATAGTGGTAGTCCCCTTGGTGAAGGCCGAGGACGGGAGGCCCCTAAAGTCCTCTCGCATAAGGTATGGGGAGATAGACGAGGAGGGGAGGCTGCTTAAATCAAAATCCAGAAAACATTTTTAGTAACCTTGGGGGGAGAAAAGGCCGGTGTGAAAGTTGTCCCTTGAGCCCGGCGTCCACCTGATGCAGGGAGATGAAGCCGTCGTAGAGGGCGCAATAATTGCCGGTTGCCGATTTTTTGCCGGGTACCCCATCACTCCGGCTACGGAAATTGCTGAGAGGATGTCTTACAGACTCCCTCAGGTTGGCGGCATTTTCATCCAGATGGAGGATGAGCTCGGATCCATCCTCGCCGTCATAGGCGCCTCGTGGGGCGGAAGGAAATCTATGACCGCAACTAGCGGTCCAGGTTTCTCCTTGATGCAGGAAGGCCTAGGTTATGCCATAATAACCGAAACTCCCCTGGTTCTAGTGAACGTCCAAAGGGGAGGGCCCTCCACAGGTCTGGTTACCCTTCCCTCGCAGGGAGACGTAATGCAGGCCAGGTGGGGGAGCCATGGAGATTACGCCTCAATAGTGCTGGCTCCCTCAAGCGTTCAGGAAGTGTTCGACCTTACGATTAAGGCGTTTAACCTGTCTGAGACCTACAGGAATCCCGTCATCATTCTGGCCGATGAGGTTATCGCACATGTTAGGGAACCGGTTAAGGTGCCTCCTCTGGAGGAGATAGAGGTTGTAGAGAGGAAGAAGCCCGACGTGCCCCCCGAGCAGTACATCCCCTATCTGCCTAAGAAGCCTGGTGAGTGGGTTACCCCCATGCCCGCCTTCGGAGACGGCTACAACGTCCTGGTGGAGAGCGTCATGCACGACGAATTCGGCCATAGGATAGGCACTGATCACGCAGCTGCTAACAGGACCATTAGGAGGCTCTGGTACAAGATAGAGAAGAATGTGGACAAGATATCCATGTATGAGGAGTACATGTTGGACGACGCCGAGGTAGCTGTGATCTCATACGGTTCGTCGGCTAGGACCTCATTGAGGGCGGTTAGGGAGGCCAGAAAGCTCGGCATCAAGGCAGGAATGTTAAAACTGATCACGCTATGGCCGTTCTACGATAAGAAAGTTCAAGAAGTGGCCTCTCAAGTGAAGGCAATAGTGGTTCCGGAGATGAACATGGGCAAGATGGTGAGGGAAGTGGAGAGGGCCTCAAAGGGCATGGCCGAGGTGATGTCCTTGACCAAGGTGGGAGGACTACTACACCACCCTGATGAGGTGCTAGCAGCTATAAAGAGGGTGGCGAGGTGATCTCATGTTCTCTGAGAGGGATTTCGAGCATTATCTTGCTAAGAAGTATATGAGAACCGAGATAATGCCCCACGCCTTTTGTCCAGGCTGTGGGCTAGGAATAATAGAAAGAATGATCCTGATGGCTTTCGAGGAGCTAGGAGAGGAGGAGTGGAAGAGAACTGCCTTCGTATCGGGCATAGGCTGCTCAGGGTGGGTTCCCCTCTACTTCAGAAGGGACGCCGCTCACACGCTTCACGGCAGAGCTCTAGCCTTCGCTACAGCGCTGAAGCTGTCTAAACCAGATCTTAACGTAATAGTCGTGATGGGAGACGGGGACAGCATGGGCATAGGTGGGAACCACTTAATACACGCCGCTAGGAGAAACGTGGACCTCACCGCCATAATAGCGACTAACATGCTTTACTCGCTCACCGGAGGGCAAATGTCACCAACCACTCCTCAAGGGGCTAGGACAAACACTACACCCTACGGGAATATAGAGCCTAACTTCGACCTGATGAAGTTACTCGAAGCTGCTGGAGCTACCTATCTAGCCAGGTGGACGACCTACCATTTCGTGCAAGCTAAGAACAGCATAAAGAAGGCTATAAAGCACAAGGGGTTCGCGGCAATAGAGATAGTCTTCCAGTGCCCCACTTACGCTGGCAGGTACATATTAGGCAAGCCCGACCCCAGGGACATGATGGACTGGTTCAAGGAGGTCTCAGTCCCCCTAGGGAAGGCCAAGACCATGAGCCCCGAGGAGCTTCAGGGCAAGATAGTAGTGGGAGAGTTCCTACACAGAACTGACAGGCCCGAGTACACCGAGCAAGTCTACAAGATAATCGAGAAGGCTCAGAAGAAGGGTGGGAGGTGATCTCATGTACATGAAGCCGGGAGTTGGCGTAAAAGATATCATAGTCAGCGACAAGCTGTGTAAAGGATGCTACCTCTGCATCTGGGCCTGTCCTTGGGACGTTTTCGAGATCTCTAAGGAGAGAAACTGGAGGGGAGTGAAGAAGCCCGTCGCCGTGAGGCTGGATCAGTGCAGGAGGTGCCGCCTGTGCGAGTTCTACTGTCCTGACTTCGCCATACAGGTGATAATAGACGAGGAAGAGGAGAAGATGCTGAAGGAGGTGGAGGAGAAGTACGAGAAGCCCTGGCTTCCTAGAGTAGAGGAGAGGGACAGGATAGTGAAGGAGGGGGTGTGGTGGCTTGAGGATTGAAATAATGCTGTCCGGTTTTGGAGGTCAGGGAATAGTTCTGTCAGGCGCTGTCTTAGCTCAAGCTACGGTGCTCAGCAATTACTTTGCAGCGTCCACCTACACCTACGGGCCTGAGGCCAGGCTGGGGTCCACTAGGTCTGAAGTAGTTATCTCGGATGAAGAGATAGACTACCCCAAGGTGATATCCCCCGACTTCTGGGTCGTTATGAATCAGGACTCTTTGAACAGGTTCTCCAAGAGGTACGACATCTCAAAGACCGTTATAATTGCCGACTCCTCAATGATCAAGTACTTTGACCCTGTAGAGGGGAAGGCCAGGCTCATATTCAAGGTTCCCGCCACAGATGAGGCTGAAAAGCTAGGCCATAGAATAGTGGCTAACATGTTCATGCTGGGCGTCCTTACCGAGGCCATCGAGATAATTCCGCTTGAAAACTTAGAAGAAGCGATAAGGATGCTTGTTAAGCCCCAGTTCATAGACCTGAATATAAAGGCCGCCAGAAGGGGAAGGGAAGTAGGAAAGGAACTCGTTAAACTGATAAAGGGGATGTAGCTCTTCCCATCACATTATTTTTTTATTGAGGCCCTCTACTTACTAGGCGATGATGACTATTCGGCAAGAGGGCTTCGATGCCCTTAAGAGAGTCAGCTGAGCCCGGGAGGTTCTGAGTTGATACCGTATAGGGATGAAAACCCTAGTCCCGAGACCCCTTACGTCACCTATATGCTCATCGCAGCCAACGTGATAGTGTTCCTATGGCAGATAGCCGGCGGGCCCGACAGGTTCCAGTACCTCATATACGAGTACGGGTACATACCAGCCCTTTTCCTGGACAACCCCTCGGCCAACTTCTACAGGCTCTTCACCTCCATGTTCATGCACGGGGGGTGGCTTCACCTAATAGGCAACATGCTCTACCTCTACATATTCGGGGACAACGTGGAGGCGGCCTATGGCAAAGTGCAGTACCTGATCTTCTACCTCATTTCCGGGTTAGCAGCAGATCTCCTCCACACGGTCATGTTCCCCACCTCCATGATACCTGCGGTCGGCGCATCCGGTGCTATAAGCGGGGTCCTGGGGGCTTACATGATATTTTACCCGGAGGCCAACATACTCACGCTCGTATTCATCTACTTCTACGTGGTGGTCGAGAGAATTCCCGCTAAGTACTACATAGGCTTCTGGTTCCTCTGGCAGTTGATACCAGCCTTAATAGGGGAGAGGACAGGGGTAGCCTATTGGGCCCACATAGGCGGCTTTATAGCTGGAGTGGTAATGTCGCTCCCCCTTAGGGACAGGGTAAGGATGTATAGGCAAGGGCGTTACCCAGAGTACTGGTGGTGGGGCTACACATGGTGAATCCCGACGAGGTAGCTGAAGTTATGAGGGTAGCCCACCTCAAGGGGCTAACCACTGGAGCTGGAGGAAACGCTAGCATAAGGGCCGACGACGGGATCTATATAACCCCATCAGGCAAATTCAAGGGGAACCTGAGCCCTGAGGACGTGGTTTTCGTGACGTGGGATGGCGATCCTAGGGGAGGAAAGCCGAGCTCTGAGTGGAGGATGCACCTCCAAATATACAAGAGGAGGCCGGACGTCAAGGCCGTTCTCCACTGCCATCACCCCCTAATAACGGGAATGGCGAACCTCTTCACCTCCTCAGAACTATTTGAGGAGAGGGACTGGACTGAAGAGGCGAAAATACTGCTCAAAGGGGTTAAGGTGATAGGTTGGAGGCCATACGGAACTGAGGAGCTTGCGGAGGCAGTGGCTTCTGCCATGTCAGGCGTGAACGCCGTGATAATAAGGAGACATGGGCCAGTGGTGGCCTCTGAAGTTGACTTGTGGGGGGCCTTGGCAGCCATGGAGTCTTTGCTGGAGATATTCACCATAAGCTTCGTGAGGAGGCTCCTCAGGGGATGATCCAGGGCCTTCCCACCCCAACGTAGGCCTTCCCCCTAGGAACTTCATCAACCTCTATGACGTGTCTGCCGTCCACCAGGAGGATGAACTCACCCATCCCGAAGAACTCGCTGGCCTTCATCCTGTACTGGGAGTGATCCGTCGAGATAACCACAGCGGGCGCCTTGAGCGCCTTCTCTAGCTCCTTGGTGAGTCCAACCCCCAGCTCCTCGAGCAGGGGATCTTCTGCTATCAGGGGATCGTGTACAACCTTCACGGAAATCCCTCTATCCTGCAGTTCCTTTATCAGGTCGTAGGTTGGGGAGAGCCTCGAATCAGCTACATCTCCCCTGAAAGCCAGCCCCAGTATAGAGACCTCATACTTAAGCCCGAGCCTCTCCATCCCCTGCTCCACCAGTTCAGCAACCCTCCTCGGCATCTCCTCATTTATCCTCCTGCCCGTCTTAACCAACTCCAGCTTTACTGAATTCTCGTTGGCGACCCAGGCCAGGAAGTGGGGGTAAACAGGGATGCAGAGCCCTCCCACTCCAGTTCCGGGCCTGTGAAGGTGAGAGTAGGGCTGACTATTAGCGGCCAACCTGACCTCATCATAATCTATGCCCAAAACCCTGCAAAGCTCGGCTAACTCGTTTGCTAAAGCTATGTTGACGTCCCTGTAAATTCCCTCAGCCAACTTCTCGAACTCAGCAACTAGGTCGTTGCTGACCTCTATAACGCCCTTGGATGCGATCACCCCATAGAGTTCAGAGGCCGTAGCCGAGCTCTTAGGTCCTATCCCCCCTATTACTTTGGGGTAGGATTCGACTATGTCCTTAAGGGCCCTCCCCTCAGCTATCCTCTCCGGACTGTACACCAAACCAAAATCCTCCTCCGCCTTAAGCCCGCTTTCATCCTCTAAAATGGGCTTGAGAACTTTTCTAGTGGTCCCTGGGGGTGAACTACTCTCCAAGATCACTAAATCACCCTTTTGAAGCCCTTTCCCTATTTCCCTAGCCACCTCCTTAACATGCGTTAAGTCAGGTTTCCTGGGCCACCCGTCCCCGGAGAGCTTGGTGGGCACCGCTATCAACATGACGTCCGACTCGCTGGCGGCGTCAGCGCCAGAGGTAGTCGCCCTTAATCTGCCCTCCTCGACGGCCTTACTGAAAACCTCATCGACCCCGGGCTCCATAACCGGGCTCTTACCTGAGTTCACCAAGTCGACCTTCTCTGGGTCGACGTCAACCCCTATTCCCCTAGCCCCAGCGAGTAACCAAGCTGCCAAGAGAGGGGCGCCCACATGTCCAAGCCCATACACGGCTACTGTTATTTCGCCCCTCCTCAGGGCGCCAGTCAGGTCCTTCCCTTCATTCGGAAAGGGCTTCAAGAGGATCACCTAGAACCACGTAACTTTAATCTTATTAAGCCTGATTATAGGGGGTGACAGTTTGAGGAGGATAAAGACAGGGATACCTGGGATGGATGAAATCCTAAAAGGTGGGATACCTGAGAGGAACGTAGTCCTCTTGTCAGGAGGGCCTGGAACCGGCAAGACGATCTTCGGTATGCAGTACCTGTACAACGGGCTTAAAGAGGGTCAAGGCAGCGTTTACGTTGCATTGGAGGAGCACCCAGTACAGGTGAGGATAAACATGTCGGCCTTCGGTTGGGACCCTAGGCCCTTCGAGGAGGAGGGCAAGTTTGCCATAGTTGACGCTTACACAGGAGGAATAGGGGCTGCGGCTAAGAGGGAGAAGTACGTGGTCGCCGACCCTGAGGACGTTCACTCGCTCATAGACCAGTTAAGGAGGGCTATAGAGGAAGTTGGAGCTGAGAGGGTGGTAGTAGACTCTGTCACTGCCCTCTACTTAACTAAGCCGGTGGTGGCCAGGAAGACCGTGCTCCTGCTCAAGAAGGTGCTCTCTGGGATGGGCACAACTTCAATCCTAATAAGCCAGGTCGGCGTCACGGAGAGGGGATTCGGAGGACCTGGGGTGGAACACGCCGCCGACGGGATCATAAGGCTCGACCTAGACGAATGGGATGGGGAGCTAGTGAGGAGCCTAATAGTTTGGAAGATGAGGGGAACAGCGCACTCGATGAAGAGGCATCCCTTCGAAATTACGGATAATGGAATAGTGGTGTACGCCGACAGAGTCGTTAAGAGGAGGAGCATACTTATAGAAGAGTAGGGGGCCCTTCCCGGGGAACAGACTGTGCAGACAAGTGACATGGAACGCTTGCTAAAATCATTGGAACCGTACGCCAAGAGAGTGAACGAAGCTTTAGATGAGTTGATGGCTCAGGAGAAGGACTCCCTCTTTTTCAACCCCTTGATGAAATTCATGAGAGGGGGGAAGAGGGTCAGGCCAATAATACTGTTGCTGTCTCACGAGGCCTGCGGAGGCAAGGGCAATCCGGAGCCTGCAGCTGTGGCCATAGAACTCATTCACACGGCCTCCCTCATACATGACGACCTAATAGACGGTGACGTTGAGAGGAGGGGGAAGAACGCCTTTCACGTCGATAACGGTAAGGAGATGGCAATTCTGGCCGCTGACTTCATCCTAGCCCTCGTGTTGAGGGTAGCTAGCATGTATGAGAACAAGCAGGTCGGGGAAGTTCTCTCCTGGGCCTCCAAGAGAATGGCAGAGGGAGAATTGTTGGAGGTCAGGCTTATGAGGGAGGGGGAACCCATAAGCCTAGACGACTACTTAAAGGTCCTGGAGCTTAAAACGGCAACCCTCTTTGAAGCATCATCAAGACTAGGCGCCATAATCGCTGGTAGGGTAGACTTGGCCGATAACATGGCCTCTTACGGCAGGTACCTAGGATTGGCTTACCAGATAAAAGACGACCTCCTGGACTGGGGAGGAGAGAGGGAACTCTCCTCATTAGTAAGGGAAGGTGACCTAGGCTTCTTGAGCGAGTTGGCCGATAATTTCATAGAGAAAGCGTTTAGAGGGCTTGAACCTCTTGAGGATAGCGAAGCTAAAGAAAAGTTAAGGAAAATAGCCGAATTCGCCGTTAAGAGGAGTTTCTAGCCTTCAGCAAGAAGAAGTAAATTACTAGAGCCTCCGCCAGGGAGAAGGCAACTCCCTTCATGGGATCTGATGAGAGCGGTTTGGTGATCGCCGCCTCTATCACAGCCGCGTAGAGTATAAGCGCAGTGGCCACGGCCAGTATTTCAAGGCTTCCCAGGAAAAGCTCCCTTAGGGCTTTAACCCTGCCTATTTTCGGCGGAAGTATCACTATCTTAGCCGCCTTAAGTGAGAGGGCCGTGACTATAAAGATGGCCGTGAGCTCAGGGACTCCATGAGGGAGTATGAGCAGTATGGCCTGAAGGGCCTTTCCTTGAGCTGCATAAGTTCCTAGAAGCCCGCCTATTGTCATTCCGTTGACCAGTAGCATGAGTAGGGGTATCACCACGGTTGGGCTTAGCCCTAGTATCAGTAGGACAACCCTCATGTTGTTGAGGAATATCACAGAGAAGACGTAGGCCGTGTTGGCTAAGGCTCTCCTGTCTGTCGTCCCGAAGAGTTCCCTTAGAGCCTTAATCAGGGGGTCTGGTCTTAGTATGGCTGCCAGATATGATATAGTTAACAAAAGGGCGGCTGACAACAGGAAATATGGTATTAAGGGCCTGAACTCAACCGGAGCCCTGCCAAGGGATCTGACTGATAAACCGGGTTTCGGCCTCCTCTTGGTCAGTTGTAGGGCCTCCACAGCTTTAGCTATCTCGAGTAGCTCCTCCCTATCCTCAGGCCTATAAGCTAGTTGAGATGCCACCTTGTAAGTCTGAGATAGTTCCTTAGGGGTGAAGGCCCTCTTGAACTTATCAGGCCACTGAATTATGGCGGCCAGCACCCTCTTTACCTCATCCGTCGTGTCCAAGGACTCTACAAAGGGAGGCACCTCCGCTTTACTGCTCAACTCCAGGAGCTTGGACTTAGTTACCTCATCAGTTCTCTCAAGCTTACTCTCAACTATAGGGAGGAGGGCCTCAGCTATGCTTTCCTCAAAGCCCCTCACTTTCAGGGTAGCTAGCTCATCTGAGACCACGGCAGTTCCAGCCAAAAGATCGCCTATCCTCCTCTTGATCAGAAAGGTGGGTAGGTAAAGCAGGAAGATGTCCGTGAACCTAAGTACGTTCCTGACGAACGCCTGTCTCGGGGCCAGGGGGCCGATGGGATCTGCTGATATGACGTACAGGTTCATCAACTTCTTCCCAGGGGTAGTCGAGAAGAACGCCTCGAACAGGGAGAAGTAAAGCACGATAGAGAGCACCAGAACTGAGCCTAAAATTGATAGCGCCAGGAAGGAGGTGGTCTCACCTAAGGCCAGGTAGGCTGCAATGTAGAGTAGCGTTATCGGCAACAGGTCCACCAGGTGTGCTAGGACCCTCAATCCCAAGGGGGCGTCTAACCTCATCAGATCACCAGGGAGAGGATGACCGGAAGGATGAGCACCAGGTACATGATGAAGGCCACGATCAAGGCCTTCTCATCGCTGTCCAGCTTAGAAGTATACTTGGCTCCGTAGTATATTACGGCCGCTGACCAGAGGGCCATTAACATTGAGAGCACCTGAAGCATGGGATCGCTCGCCACAGCCCCCTGGCTCTTTCCGGTTCTCAGATCTATAGTTATTTGAATGGGCGGCGAGGTCATGAAGAAAGGTATCTCCAGCAAGCTCATCACTATTGTAGGAACGGAAGTCATGCCCACAACCATCAGGTGGGAGCTGAAGGAGCCCTCACCTCCCATGACCTTGCTGATGAGGAAGTAGACGACTCCTCCGACGAGCTGTATTATCAGGGAGGAGATGAATATGGTGATTCCCAGGAAGGCTGGGTTCTTCATGAACATCTCTTGAGTGGCCTCCACCATTTTGATCACGTCCTCGCTTACTCCCTCCCCTACTACCTTGATCTCTACCTTAGAGGCCTGTATGTAAGATGGAATCAAAGCGAATAGCGTGGCTATGAGCAGAAGAGCTATCCAGTAGGTGAGCTTGGGCTTCTGCCTCACGGCCTTAAAGGTTCCTGAGGCGAACTTTATTGGCGCCAACAGGTAGTCCGAGAAACCATAGCTGATCTCTTCCTCCTCTTCAAAGTCGAAGCCTTCCCACTCGCTCATATGGACCCTCCTCCTTTATCTACTTGAAGCCTTTTTTGAACTTTCCCCCAACCTCCTGTAAACCTCCATGAGAAATCCTAGTGAGGAAAGGGCCATCAACAGCTCGTTAATAGTAGCTTCCTCCACGAACTTGAAGGACCACTCTATCCTGTCAGCCATCTCGTGAAAGAAGTCCGGATACTTCCTGGAGCTGGCGTACTGGGAGAGGGGAACGGAACCATCCCAGTCACCGGCAATCCTCTCCTTAAGCTCTTTGGCCAGGGACTTCATCAGGGAGAGGGCACTCTCAGGGTCCCTCTTATGAACCTCCCTGATCTCTTCGAAGACCTCCTCCAGATCCATATCATCACGCCCAGGGAGCCCTTTTTATGTTTAGGTTCCAGGTTTATCGATGTTAGCTGACGTACTTTTCTTCCTACTAGTTGTGATAATGGGCTTGATGGACTTCTTGCCCACCCTGGCTTACCTGATTCAGTCGTTGGTTAGCAAGGCAGTGGCTAAGGTCACAAGATCTAAGCTAGCTAAGAGAAACGCAATAGATTTGATATACACTCTCTCCTGGATATTGGTGGGCCTGCTCGCCTTGATAGCGGTGAAGCCCCCCTCCTTGTTCACCCTGTTCGTGTTCTTGGCCTTCAAAAGCGGATCCGACCTGGGGTCAAGGATCGTATACTCAGTGCACGACCTGAAGCTTCTAAGGAGGATTAAAGTGATTGCCATATCCCTGTTATTAGCAGCAATTCCAAGCATGTTTTTCATAATCATTTGGAGAACTTTCAATCAAATTCTCCTCAACGTTAGCGCCTCCCTCCTCAGGGTCACGGTATCAGACCTCTCCCTTAAATTGTGGCTCAGCGGCCTGATCTACGGGTTGCTCCTGGGGACGATAAGGAGCAAGGGAGAAGAAGGAATACTCTTGAGAGGAGAGCTTATGCTAGTGTTGGGAGGGGCCCTTCTGAAGGCGGGTGATTTAGTTGGAGCCTACGTCCAAGGTAAAGGTGATAGAGGTAGTTGACGGCTCCTCTAGAGAATTAGAAGACATTCTAGCAAATGAGGTAACTTTTACCTTCAGAATTGGAGGAAGCTCCATTACTATCTACGGCTCACCAACGGATGTAGTGGATCTAGTGGCGGGAATGCTTATCTATCATGGGTACTCCCTTGAGGAGCTTAGCAGGGTCAGCGTTCTAAAGGGTGATGACGCCTACCTGATCAACGTCAAGGGCAAGCCGATCGGCAGTGGGGGATCTATTAGGGCACCCATCCTTGATTCTGAAGTCATACTCAAGGCTGTGAACTCCTTGATGGCTTCCTCTAGAGTACACAAGGTTACTGGGGCCACGCACGTAATGGGAATATTCGATAAGTCTGGTCAGGTCAAGGAGGTGATGGAGGACGTTAGCAGGCACACCCTCCTCTACAAAATTTTAGGGAGAATGTACCTTAAGGAGTACAACCCAGAAGAGCACTTCCTAGCCCTCTCCTGCAGGATAACCAGAGGGATAGTTGGTATATTGAGGAAGGGCTCAGTTGGGTTCGCAGCCAGTAAGGCAGCTGTCACAGCTCAGGCGGCCAGACTGGGCAAGCTTTACAATATCACTCTGGTAGGATTTGCCAGGGGAAACAGGATGCTCGTCTACTCAGGAGAAGAAAGGGTGAGGGTTAAGCCCGTTAAAGCTCATCTAGAAAGTCAGGAACCCACGTGAACATGTCTTCTGATAGCCTGGCCAGCATATCGAGCCCTACAACTTCCCCAGGGTAAGTAGGTATGTAGGACCTAACGAGCTCGCCTAAATCGCTCTCTATTATCCTCATGTACTCCAGCTGCTCCCTGTACTTGTTCTTCAAGTACTCGTTGGTGGTGGCCTCTGCTACCTTCTTGGGTATGATCTGGTTGACTATCACGCCGCCCACCGGTATGTCGAACCCTCTTACCATCTTTATGAACCTCTTCACCACCGCTATGGGCAGGGCCAGGGGGAGCGTCACGAAGAAGAAAGCAGTCTTCTCCTCGTTTAACAGGATCTGCTTGACCTTGTTAAACCTCTCCTGCATTGATATGAGATCTGCCATTAGCGGGTCCTTCTTTATCTCCTCCATCACCTTTTCCTTCCTGAAGGACAGCTTAACTCTGAGCGATAGAGCCTCTTCCCTGCTCTTTATCATCCTTTCAAGCCAGAGCCCATATATCTTACTCAAACCTATTAGCCTAGCCGCGTTAGCTACGGCCGCGGTGTCGAAGACCACCACGTCGAACTCCTCTCCCTGCTCTAGGACCACGTCCATCATCTTGTCGAACATGGCCGACTCCTGGAACGCCGGGTTAGTGGTGGCTATGTCTATGAACGGCTTAGGGTCAAGGGGTATGTCCGCCCACTTCAGGAACTCCGAGAGCCTCCTAGCTATGTTCTTCTTGTACTTCTCCACTATGTCGTCTATCTCCACCTCAAGGGCGAAGAGGTTCTCAGCACCTTCAACGGGCTTTATGACGCCTCCCTTAAGGTCTTGTGCGAAGAGGCTACTCAACGAGTGGACTGGGTTTAAGGAGACGAGCAAGGTTCTCTTCCCCTCTTGGGAGAACCTGTAGGCCAAGCCAGCAGCCGATACCGTCTTGCCAACTCCGCCCTTTCCTCCGGTGAACAGGAACTTCAGGTTGGGCTTGGACTTGAGGAACTCGGGGAGTAAAACCTTATTGACCGTCACCACCATAAGAGCTCCCTCCTAGAGTGCATGAGCTCCTCAGCCACCTTGGCTATCATTTCAAGGCCCTTGGGCTCCCTATCGAACATGGGTATAAGGGCAGCCACTAAGTTGCCGAACTTCTCCCTTATCTCCATTAGGTGCTTCTCTTGAGACTCTATCTTCTTCCTCAGTAGCTCCGGCAGGTCTGGCCTGCTCAAAAGCTCTCTAGGATATATCTGGTTGACGACCACTCCAGACATCTCAATTCCTAACTCTTTAAACATGGCCAGAGCCCTTTCAGTGTCCAGGATAGCCATCTTCTCAGGCACTAAGACCATGAAGAAGGCTGTCTTATCCGGATCGGTCATCAACTTAGTGAATGTGTTCATCTTGTCCCTTATATCTTCTAACTCCTTGAGCACCAAGTCCTCTGAAGGACCGCCGCCCTTCAATATAGCAGCTACCTCCTCGTACTCAGCGGCCTCCTTTCTGGCTTCGGCAATCTTATCCACCCAAGCGCTCAGGATTTCAGCCATAGCGACCATCCTAACTCCATGGCCGAATGGGGGCATGTCGAACACATAGAGGTCGTACTCCTTAGAGGCCACCAGGTCAGCCATGGCATCGTAGGTCGCTGACTCATACATAGCAGGCTCAGCCGAAGTGCTATCTATATACTCCTCTATCTCCTTGGGTAACTCGTCCATGCCGTACATGTCTAATATCTTCTGCTTTATTTCCTGCTGATATTCAGCTATTCTCTTATCGGCGTCAATCTCTACGACGTGGAGGTTAGGAGCCACCTCGACGACGCCTTTACCGAAGAGATCTCTCTCAAATATGTCGCTCAACGAGGCTTGTGGGTCTGTGCTGAAGCATAGCACTTTCTTACCCTCATTTACGGCCATGTGGTAACTTAGGGCGGCGCTGCTGGTGGTCTTGCCCAGACCTCCCTTTCCAGCAAAGACCACCACTTCTACGTTAGGCTTCCTCTCGAAGAACTCTGCTAAACCAACCATTTAGACACCCTAGCCGCTCAACAGGTCGGTAAAGTCCCTCTCCCTGAACAGCCTCTCCTTCCAAGACTTTATGTTAGGAACCACGTAAGGAAGAATTCTCAACGAGTAGTACGGGGGAATTATCGGGAATCCCAGCATGTCTCCCAGCGTCATGAGCATAAACAGGTGCTCCATGTGCATTCTAGTCTTAAGAGCAGCAGTTGCAGCCCCATGTACTGCAAACCCGTAGAGGACGCCCTTTACGGCGTCCTTGACCCCTGCATCCCCCTTATCTTTTTTCTCTCTCTTCTTCTTTCTACCGAATAATGGCAATATACACACCCCCTTTACGAACTATCCCAAGAATAAAAAAGAAGTGGTGTATTTTAGGCTCTAGCCGTAACCTCTACTTCCCCTTTTCTGGACTTGAAGAAGGCTGTCCAGAGGAGATAGCTCATGTAGAGGCCTAAAACGAATAAAGCGATGCCTATCAGGAAGAACACTGCGTTGAGAGCCCAGGCAGCGGCCGGGTAATTGGAGAGAGGCGGCTTGGCCAAAGGCTTCTTTATACCGAAGGTGCTAAGGCCGAACGTGTATATCTCCCAAAGCAAAGCTGATAAAGTGACTATTGTCATGAACATTGCTGGCACTGCAGCGTACCAGCTTGGCTTCTTCATCCTAACCACGTACACCGCAACTAACGTAAGGGCTAAGCTGGCGAGGAGCTGGTTGCTTCCTCCGAAGTATATCCAGAGATTTATCCAGCTTCCGGAGAGGGCGAACACTATGGGTATTATAAGGCCGACCGCAGTGGCCACGTACTTGTTGCCGAGCCAGGACCAGTTTCCGGTGAAGAGTTCAGCACTGAAGACACGCCAGTACCTGGTGACGAGGGTCTGCACGGTTATGGCGTATATCACCAGGAATATAGAGAAGAACGTCTTGAGGTAAGCGGCAGCGACGTCTCCTCCCAGGTAGGACTTGGTGAGCAGTGTAGCCCCGGTGACGAAAGCCCCTATCTTACCAGCCTTTATCACGTCGGCGGAGACGACCATGTAGGATGCAAGGGCTGCAGTGGCCAGGAGGCCTTCGGTGAGCATGGCGCCAGCTCCAACGGGCCTTGCGTCAGTCTCAACGTCGAGTTGCTTTCCAGTGGTGGAAGTGCCCACTAAGCTGTGCCATCCGGATATGGCGCCACATGCTATGGAGACGAAGAGTATCGGGAATATGGGCCCGACGTTCTCTACATACCACCCCTTGAAGGTGGGCTGGTTAACCGTTATCCCAAATATCGGGGTGAGCAAGGCTCCGAGTATTATTAGGAGCACCCCGCCTATCGCAGGGAACACTGAGACGAAGTTCATCGGGGTTATGAACTTAGGCAGCGGAGCTATGGCTCCGTAGAAGAGTATGACTGCCAGCACCAGGGACCAGAAGGTAACGGTCCAGTCCTTGCCCAGGAAGTCCTTGGGCGGCCAGGCCACCACGGTACCAATGCCGACGCTTATCAAGGTGAGCACTATGGCCAAACCAGTCACGACGAATATATCCATCTTATATTTGTAGAGGAGCTCCCCGGTTATGAAGGCGGTCACCATTATGCCCAAGGTGGCTATGAAGGATCCCGGGAATATGTTCCAGAACAGGGAGACCAGGTATATGAACACCGCTGATATTATGAGCAGGTAGAACAGCAGGTAGGACAGAAGTATTTTCCTTCCCCTTTCTCCAGCAACGCTATAGACGAGAGGGCCGAGAGACCTGCCTTCATTCCTAACTGTAAGCATTATAGCGCTGTAGTCCTGAACCCACCCTATGAAGAAGTTACCCAATATTATCCATATCAGGGCTGGGACCCAGCCGTAAGCGACGGCTATGAAAGGCCCCAGTATAGGTCCTAAAGCTGCAATGCTCTTGAACTGGAACCCGTAGAGGACGTACCTGCTGACGGGGAAGTACTCAACTCCATCCATGTACATGTGGGCCGGAGTAGTTCTCGACTCGCTGACCTCCCATATCTTCTCGTCGACCCATTTGGCGTAGACTGAGTAAGCTATGCCATAGGCGACAAGGGCACCGATTATCCAGAGGGAGGGGGTCTCAAGTATTCCGACCAATTAAACCACCTCCGTATTTTGAAATATGGGTGCCCGTTAGCTAATTAACTTTATCATCTTCGACAAAAACTATATACTTGAAGGTTTGATAAACGGACTACAAAGTGCGTTTATCGTAAATTCGGGCCTAACTTGGCGCGAACGTCGCTTCCAAACTTAAATGTAAATACTAGTTGTAATAACGTATGAGCATAACAATTAGGATTGACGAGGAGCTCAAGAGGAAGATGAGGGAGGTTAAGATAAACTGGTCTGAATACATAAGAGAGGCGATAAGGAGGAGAATAGAGCTAGAAGAGAAGAGGAAAGCGGCTGAAAAGTTGTTAAAGGAGCTAAAGGAGGGAAAGAGGAAAGTTCCAAGGGGGTTCGTGGACTCGACAGTGAGGGAGGGAAGGAGCAGGTGAAGTACGTACTCGACGCTTCAGTTGCTGCTAGGTTCTTATTAAATGAAGAGCTTTCGGATAAAGCTGCTAAAGTGCTTGAGGACTTCCTTAAAGGGGAAATAGACGTAGTGGCTCCCTCCCTAGTAGTTTACGAGGTCGGTAACTCCCTCTGGAAGGCTGTCAAGTTAGGGTTCATTGAAGAGGAAGAGGCCGCCTCAGCCTTAGACACGTTCCTCAAGCTGAAAGTTTGGAGGGAGCTGAAGGAGAGCGAACTATTAGAAGCGATCTTCCTATCAGTGAGTAGTAACATCACATACTACGACGCCGTTTACATGGCCTTGGCTAAATCGGAGAGGGCCATACTGTTGACGGCAGATGAGGAGCTGATTAGGAAGGCCTCAGTCATCGTGGAGGCGGTTCACCTTAAGGACTACTAAATTTAAATTATTAACAAATTATGACGAAGTTAATAGTCAAAGTTCGATCTGGATCACACGATAACTTTATAAGGATAATAGGAGATCACGGCGAAAAGGCGAGGTGGAGATGATGTCCCGCCAATTTGGAGGGGAGATGGTGATGTCCCGCCAATATCGACTGATTTAAACCTGAGGGAATCCCTCATTATGTTTGGGCTTTTCAAACTAACCCAGAGGCAGAAGGCAGTGATAAGCTTGGTAAGGGAAAACAACGGTAGGGTATCCGCCTCCACCCTGGCTAAGATCGCCGAAAACAAGTTAAACATACCGCTATCGTCCTACTGGTTCGCCCTCAGGGACCTGAGAAAGCTGAAGTTGGTGGAGTTCGGTAATGGAGAACCAGTAAGGCTCACCAAAGCGGGGGAGATAATCGCTGAGGCCCTGTCGGGGGTGAAATGGTGGGAAAGAAGGTAGTGGTTAAGCTAGGGGGGAGCGTACTCAAAAAGCCCAGAGACTTCTATCTAATGGCTAAAAAGGTGAAGAAAGAGCTGGAAATGGGGCACAAGATCGTGTTAGTGGTATCGGCAATGAAGGGGGAGACCGACAGGCTGATACAGTTAGGTAAGGAAGTGGGAGCTGACGAGGAAATGTTGGACTCCATAGCCGGCTTAGGTGAGGTACTCTCTGCCAGGCTGATGGCAGCGTCCCTCAACAGGCTTGGAGTCAAGGCAGTGGCCATAGACCCCAGCTCTCCTTTCTGGCCCGTGTATACAGATGAGAGGTTCGGCGACGCGAACGTCGACCTACATAGGACTTGTGGGGCGACCATATCAAACCTGGAGCCTCTCTTAAAGGATTCAGTGCCGGTAGTCTGTGGTTATTTAGGCAAGTCAAGGGATGGGAGACTCACTACCCTTGGCAGGGGAGGCTCCGACACGACGGCAGTTGTGCTGGCCAGGTGCCTCAAAGCAGATGAGGTGATACTGGTCAAGGACTCCCCCGGTGTCCTCACAGCAGATCCCAAGGTCATGAGGGACGCTAAAAAACTAGATGAACTCGACGCCTCAGAGGCCCTCCTAGTCTCTCTAGGAGGGGCTAAAGTGCTGCATCATAAGGCCCTAAGGTACCTAACTCCTAAGATAAGGCTCAGGGTTGTCCCGGCAGAAGAGGAGGGGCTGACGTCAGGCGGAACCGTGGTGAGCGGGTACATACCACCGCTGGAGGTGGACGTTCACCCTAAGAAGGTCAGCATGATAACCCTAGTGCTTAAGGAAAAGATACCTCACAACTTCAAGGACTCAATATCCATAAGCTACTTGGATAACGCGGCCATAGTTTACGTAGACTCTAACGTGGAAAAAGTACTGGAAGAAGCTCACAAGCTCGTAGATCAGGGCAAGGTGAAGGCCGTGACCTTAAAGGAAGGACTAGCCATGATAAAGGTTTGGGGCGCGGCCATAGAGGAAATCCCCGGGATAGTCAGTAAGATCACCGAGCCCTTGGCGGAAAGGGGGATAAATATATTCGGGGTGCAGACCGTTCACAACAGGGTTGCCATATTCGTGGACTGGGAAAAGAGGGAAGAGGTGGCCACCCACTTGAGGTCGGTGCTGGCCTGAGGTGATCCCATGAAGGTAGCCGTGTTAGGGGCTACAGGGGCCGTAGGCCAGAGGTTCGTTCAGATGCTCCACAAGCACCCCTGGTTTGAGATCTCAGTGTTGACGGGCAAGGCAAGCGTCGGTAAGAAGTACGGGGAGGCGGTCAACTGGAGGATTGAATCTCCCTTGCCGGAGGACGTGGCTGAGATAGAGGTCCAGCCCACGGACCTGTCCTCGCTTAAGGGCGTAGACCTCATATTCTCGGCCCTCCCCTCCTCGGAGGCCAAGGTGATAGAGCCAGAGATAATGAAAGCTAACATACCTTTGGTAAGCAACGCCAGCGCCCTCAGGATGGAACCCCTGGTCCCCCTAATCATACCAGATGTGAACCCAGACCACCTGGCCTTGATTGAGGTTCAGAGGGCCGAGGGGCTGGGGCCCGCGGCCACGGATCCAAACTGCACGACTACAATGGCTGTGCTTCCAATGAAGCCCCTCCACGACAAGTATCGCGTCAGGAAAGTTAATGTCTGTAGCTACCAGGCCCTCTCTGGAGCCGGTTATCCGGGGGTGCCGTCCTACGACATAGTGGACAACCTCATCCCCTACATACCCTCAGAGGAGGAGAAGCTGGTAAGGGAGAGCAGGAAGCTCTTGGGCAAATTTAATGGAGAGACTGTGGAAATGGCTAACTTTCAGGTACAAGCAACTTGTGTCAGGGTTCCCGTGCTAGATGGACATCTTGTGGCCCTTCACCTAGAGTTCGACGAGGAGGTTGACGTAGATGAGGCTAAGAGAGCTTTATCGAACTACGTAAGTGAGCCCCAGAGGATGGGCCTGCCCACGGCTCCTGAGAGGCCGATAGTAGTCAGGGAGGAGCCCAACAGGCCCCAGCCCAGGTACGACAGGTGGGCTGGCGAGGGCATGTCAGTGACCGTGGGGAGGGTTCGCAAGGGCAGCTCTAAGGACTCCCTGCTCCTACTAACTCTAGGCCATAACACGGTCAGGGGAGCGGCGGGTCAAGCTATCCTGCTGGCCGAGTTGATGAGGGCTAAGGGTTACATATAGTGACCCTTCTTTTTTAGAGGGAGTGCTTATGAGGTATAAGATAGTAGGGGACAACCTCCAGATGGTTATCATTGAGATAAACCCTGGGGAGAGAATATACTCTCAGGCCGGAGCGCTAAATCACATGTCTGGCAACGTCAGGATGGAAGCTAAGGCCAGAGGGGGTATATTGAAGGGCCTGAGCAGGGTCATCTCCGGGGAGACTTTCTTCCTAGTGGAGTATGAGGCCGTGGGCGGGCCTGGAATAGTGGCCTTCTCGGGAAGCTATCCTGGGAAGATAATGGCCCTGGAGCTTGACGGTTCCACTGACTATATTCTGGAGAGGGGCGCATTCTTGGCGGCTGAAGAGGGGGTAGACGTGTCAACCACGCTGACCAGGAGGCTAAGCGCGGGCTTCTTCGGGGGAGAGGGGTTCATCCTTCAGAAAGCTACGGGAGTGGGAACCATGTGGATAACTGGAGCGGGGGACTTCATTAAGTACAACCTGAAGCCCGGGCAGGTGCTCAGGGTAGACACCGGGCACATCGTGGCCTTCGAGTCTACAGTGGAGTACGAGGTCGAGAGGGCAGGCGGCCTAAAAACAATGTTATTTGGAGGAGAAGGGCTCTTCCTGGCCAAGTTGACGGGGCCCGGTAGGGTTATACTGCAGAGCATGAGCCTCCCAGCGCTAGCTGCGGCTATAGTGCCCTTCCTCCCCAAGAGGAGTTAACATGAGGACTGCAGTAGCCTTAATTCTGGCAGCTATAACAGTAGCTCTCCTGATAATACTCTTCCCCATTATATGGAGGGTATGGGCGCTCTTAGCCGTCCTGTTGCTGTTAATCATAGGGATAATAGCCCTGGCACTCTATTTACTGGGAATAACGGCGGTAATAGCTAAGTTCGTGTTAGGCCTGGTTTACCTGCTGAAAAAGAGGTCAGAGGAGGAGAGGTCAAAACCGATGACCCTCAACGACGCTGAGGAAGTTTAGTGGCCACTAGGTTAAGCTCCCCGAGCTTACCCTCCTCTACGTAGTCTATGGAGAAGTTCATCCCTTCAAGCATGGAAATGAGCTTTCCCTTGGGATAGAAGCTAGACCAGAGCCCGAAGGCCTTCTCCACAAGGCTCAACAGCTTGGTCATGAGCCTGCTCCCATCAAAGTCAAATATGGCCAGCTTACCCAGGGGCTTGAGAACCCTGGCCGCCTCTCTTAAGGCGCACTCGGACTCCCTTATGTGATGTAACGAGTCGAAGAAGAAGACCGTGTCAACCACCTTATCCCTGAGGGGCAGGTGGCAGGCGTCGGCCACGACCACGCTGACGTGTCCGAACTTGGACAACCTATCTCTAGCCTTTACGGCCATCTCAGGCTCTATCTCTACCATTATCAGCTTATCTACGTGTTCAGCTATCATTTCGCTGGCTATCCCGTAACCTCCTCCGACGTCAACGACTACGCTTCCGCCATCCCTCTCTATGAACTTCAGGAGTGGCCTGTAAACTTCCCTGTACTCGACAGCGTAAACCAAGCGATAGGCGAGAGGGGCCCTCCTCATAGGGACACCTACTCGAATAGGAGCTCATCGGTTCTGGCTAGTATGGCCCCGCCGAGCACCATCTCCCTCAGGGCCTTCTCCGCGGTTTCCTTGGCTACTCCCTTCACGGCGTCCTCCAGGACTATAACCTCAAATCCCAACCTTAACCCGTCTAGCACGGTGGCCCTCACACAGTAGTCCGTGGCCACGCCTCCGATGAAGAGCCTCTTAACCCCCTTCTCCCTTAACAGCCTCTCTAGCTCCGTTCCCTCGAATCCGGAATAGGCCTCCTTGTCCGGCTCGGTTGCCTTACTAATCACGATAGCCTCCTCTGGAACCAAAAGGTCAGGGTGAAACTCGGCCCCCTCCGTTCCCTGTACACAGTGAGGCGGCCAAGAACCTCCCCTCTCCCTAAAGGACATATGGTTGGGCGGGTGCCAGTCCCTGGTGAAGAACATAGGGAGCCTCCTCGCCTGAAACTCCCTGATAACTTCGTTTAATGGCTGCACCACTTTATCTCCATCGGGTACGGGCAGGCTCCCGCCTGGCATGAAGTCCTTCTGGACGTCCACCACCACTAGAGCTGACCTCCTTAGGACGCCCACCCTCATACGCATCGGTAAAGGGGACCTTTCAGGAAAAAAGAAGTTGTCGTTAGTACTCCTCGTCCTCATCATCTTCTTTGGTGACGTAGTAGGGCGTCTCCGTAGACTCCTCATTTACCTGGGCTCCCCAATCGTAGTAGCCGAAGACTTCTGAGGGGTCTGAGCTCTCCTGCTCTAACCTCTCCATCTGCCAATCATCGCTTATGGAGGCGTCCAACCAGCCTAGCCTATTCCCTTGATTGTCGTAGACGTAACCGTCCTCCACATATCCAACTTCATTGCCCTCCTCATCCCTTAAAGCGCCCTCCGCATCTATCTCGTAGAAGGAGACATCCTCCCCTAGGTCTATGTTCCTTACCTGACCGTAGCTGTCAACGTAGAAGGTGTCCATGCCCGTCCCAGTGTCCGGCTCCTCCTTCCACTCGCTATCATAGTCCGGGCTGTCGTAACCAGAATCGTCTGACCAATCGCTGTAGTTCTGATTAAAGCTGTAGTCGGGCTGGTAACTGCTAAGCCTGCTGGCCTCTAGTGACCTCGCTATTTGCCTGCTAAGCCTGCTGGTGGACCTGATCGAATCCAGTACCGACCTGTAGGTCATGTTACTCTCCCTCTTAAGGGTTTTACTCCACCCCAATTCAACCCTGAAGTGTGCTGCTATGCTCTGGAGTATCCATAGGGCATTCTTGCCCCTGGCTAAGTATATGTAAGCGCTCCATAGCTGGGCTCCCATGAAACTCTCCCCTATGGTGGTGACCCAAGCATAACCGTCGTCCAACTCAGCCAGGGCTGAGCTGAACATCGGTTGTTGACCTGTCAATAGGGTGGATCCAAGTTTAGCCAGTACCAAGTGAGTTAAACTTCCAGGCATAGGTGCAGGCCTTATATCCTTAACCTCCTCCCCCATGGACGTTAACGCGCTCCTCGCGTAGCTGAAGGCGTCCATGTAGGGGCTAACCTTTGCCCCTAACATCATGTAGGGCTGAACTATCATCGGATTTCCGTAAGCGTAAGTGATCGGGGGAATCATGGATATCAGGTAGCCCTTACCCCTAATGTCCATTACTGGGGCCTCTCTTTGGGCATAACACCTAACCTGAGATGAGCTCGGGACCAGGGTCTTGAAGGCCACCATACCCCTCGAGGGATCGGGTACGTCAACCTTTCTGGCCTCGATTGAACCCAAAAGTTCGAACTTCATGTAGCTATCCAGCTCCTTGAGGTACTGTGCGTGAGATGCCCAACCTTGGGTCGGTTTTCGTTGATATACCCTTATCACGTACTCTCCTGGAGGGATCCTCATCGCCTGCTGTATAATAGACCCTGGAGCATAACCCTTAGCCTCAAGGAACCCCTCACCTCTAAACAACCTAGCGTTTAGGGGAGCCCTTATCAGCGATTGTACGTAGCTTACCAGCTCCCTAAGAAGGGTGTTAGCGTCGAGTCGGGACGAGAAGATCATCTTGGTAAGCATGTAGGGGTGGTGGGCGGATAGGGTATTGTTATTGGCTAACACAAGCCACCCATCTGGAACTTGAGCCCTAATGCCCAGGAAAATATCCCTGTACTCCACCTCACATCAAGCATGTTTGACCTAAACACAAAATAAAAATTCCCCCTAATAACAAGAGATTAAGCCTTGTCTCAGATCTTTAAGGGGTTCACTGGTCTTGTAACTGGAAAGGAACTCAACTTGTCATAGGGCGAGCCTCCGTTGTCAGTAAAATCTCGCTCTTTGGCCTGAGGCTCAGCGGACCGCATACCTGAGGAAGTGAAGGAGGGGACGTCTCACTTCGATGACCCAGCGCCACAGCCCCTTAGCTAGGTATAGAGCGGGTGAAAGTGTAAGTTAACCTGGGGGTAGTAAGTACCAACCTAGCGTATGCAAGGGGGTGAAAGGCCACGTTAGTCATGGAGACCTAAGACAGGCTTAAGCGCTGGGCCTATTCAAGCATTCTTAAAATGAGAGAACTTCTGGGCTCGACCTCAAACTAGTTAATCTCCTGCCACAGAAAGGGAGTAAGGTAGGCTGTCGGCATGTAAGAACTTCCGTAATGTGAGGGATCTGGGCTAACGCATTCGTTTAATCACAACATTAATAGGCTTTGCTTGTAACCGCTGCCAAGGCTACTCGAGAGGAAGTAGAGGAAGAGAACCGCCATTGAGTGGAAAAAATTTTATGAGTGGGCCCACAAAGTCATCGTGATGAAGCGGAGGCTGTGGTGGACGGTAGGGGAAGAGTAACGATTCCAAAGAGGTTGGAGGAAGAAGCTTGGTTTGAGAGAGGGGGACAAGGTGATCCGCATTAGAGGAGGGGGATGTCCTGATAAGGAAATTAGAGGACCCTGAGAAGGTCCTAGAGGATTTGTTAGGTGATTTAACCTTCTCTAGAGAACTCAGGAAGGTTGCGGAACGTAAGGCCTTTAAAGAGGCGTCTTCGTGATAAAAGCCCTCCTAGAGACGGGATTCTTATTGTCGCTCAATCCAAGGGACGGGAATCACGGTGAGCTATAAAATTACTTGGACAGACCAGGGGACACGATATAAAAATTTTCATCTCGCCAGCGTCACTCATAGAACTATCCCTCATGTTGAAATCCCGAGGATTGGCTGAAGGGGAAATTAACCGCGTTTTCTCGGCTATGAGATCACTGATAAGCAGGTATACAAAACCACATTTTTCAGATATAACGCTTGATGTCGTATCTAAAGCTGCTGAGCTGAGGAGGAAACGTCCACTCTCTTTTTTCGATTCAATCCATGCCGCTATAGCTCTAGCTGAGGATCTAGAGTACTACGATTTGGACGAACTTGTAAGAAAAGCGGTAAAGGCTGAGGGAGATAAGTCTTAATTCTCAACAACGAACACGGGTGGGAAGTAATTTCATGTCCTCTCTAGTTTAGCCGCAATCCCTGGGGCTTCGACATGTGGATTGTAGCGGTTGAGCGCTACACCAGCTTATCCAGGTGAACTAAATCTGGAAGCTTTACTGGGATTCGCCGAACACCATGACCAGGACCTCCCTCCTTCTGGGTCTGGTATCCACTTCTACCCACATCACGCTCTGCCAAGTTCCCAAATACAGGTCGCCCCCTAAAACAGGCACTACCTTTGACGGAGCCATTAAGATGGACCTCAGGTGAGATCTCGCATTTATGGGATGCTTATATTCTCTCAGAGGCACTACATGTGAGAGCCACCACCTTATGTCCTCTAGCAAGTCCGGGTCATTTTCATTCAGGATTATGGCTCCAGTCGCATGAGGGGCAAAGATTAAAGCGAATCCCTCCTTTATCCCGCTTCTTTTAACTATGGCTCTGACTTCCTCGGTTATATCCACAACGTCTAGCTCCCCTCTTGTGGAGAACCTAATTCGCTCCCTGTACATAGTCATACAGGGAACCTATCCTATTTAACGTGTGCTTGGGCTATTAAACTAAAAAAATTAGGAGGGAGGATTTTACTTCCTCTTCTCCACCGTCTTCTTAGTTTCTTCTGCCGCCTTAACAGCGGTTTCTTCTGTTTCCTCAGCTACCTTATCGACTACCTCGGCCGCCTTCTCAACGCCGCTCCTGGCCGCCTCAGCGGCGGTGGAGGTTACCTCCTTAACGACGTCGGCGGTAGTTTCGACCCCCTCTTTGGCGACGTCTATGGTCTCCTTAACCACGTCCCCCATGGCCTTTATCACTCTGGAAAATCCACCCTTCTTCTTCTCCTCAGTCATGGTATCACTACTCCTCAATATACCCGATCATATAAAAATTTTTGTAATTTTAGTTCTATCCGTTAGATTTGTTATATCTGTTTATTCTGATTTATCTGATCAATCGGTACGTTTTAATCTTCTGAGTTCCGCTCTGAAGTATGGACAGGGAGGTCAGGTTCTACATAGAGAAGATACTGGAGAGCCTGGGCTACCCCCCCGCAGCCAGCCGAGTTTACGCGATGCTGCTCCTATCAGAAAAGCCGTTGACAATAAATGAGCTGTCCAAGCTTACCGGACTGGGTAAATCCACTGTCTCAACCTCTCTAAGGTTGTTAGAGCACGATGGCCTAGTTTACTACGAGAAGGTCGGGAGGAGCAAGATATACACCGCTAGGAGTCCCTTCAATCAACTCCTGCTTTTCCCAACTAGAATACTTAAAGAATACGTAGAGCCTCTTATGGAGAGGTTAGAGGGATTAAGCAAGGGATCTGACAAATATTCCAAGCTATTAGAAGAGCTCAGACAATTCGCTGAGATCTCTGAAGAGGTCATAAAGGTGATACAGAAGTTTCAGAGCGAGAGGAGGAAGGCCACCTGAAACTTAACGCCAGTAAAAGCAACAAAATTGTAAACATCTCATTGTCAGTCACGGGACTTCACAAGTAATTTTTATCTCTTGGCCGGGGAGAATTTACTTATGAGGGGGCTTTCCAGGGTTGTGGTGGAAGTAGTGTTACTCATGGTAGCGGTCTCAACAGCGCTCCTAACCGTCACTCCTGTTGGAGGATACGTCATGAACTCCCTCTCTAGGATCTTCGGACATAACAGCCTGACTGCCTCAATAATCAACGTCCAGATAGATGATGGCTTCATGACCATTTTCATAAGAAACGACGGGCCATCGGCTATAAGTTTCGAGGATGTAGTCAGTCCGGATAAATGGGAGATATTCGTTAACAATGAATACTGTGACCCCGTGTTCATTCCAGGCAAGACCATAAATATTATAGAATCGGATGGAAACGGGGAATGGAATAAGGGGGAGGTAGTCGTCATATCCGGGATAACTTGCCCCATGGCCCTCTCCCCGACCAACAGTTACTCGATAAAGGTTTATGGCCTCATGAACCTCCAAGCCTTCTACTACTACACTGGGGGCAAGGCATCTGGAGGCGCTGGAGGGGATTTAATCATCGAAAGCTAGCCTTTAACTCAACTCTCAAAGCTTAAATGGATGTGTGAATGCTGTTGAAGAAACCCTTGCAGGGCGGCCGTTCAATGTGCCGCTGAAGCCTATAGAGAATCGCTTTAAATCGGTTAGATGATTTCAGTCATTTAATCAAGTTCAGCTTGGAACTCCAGCTTACGTCGAACTTTCGGGTCCTCGACCATCAGTATGAACAGGGTCAGGCTGATAAATCCTATTACGGCACTGACCCAGAAGGGGAGAGCCTCTCCCGGCAGCTCCACCCCTACCAGCTCTAACTTCTTAGCGGCGTAAAGTTGGTATAGGTAACCCCCTATCACGGGCCCCATCATAGCCCCAACGTTAAACATTGCTTGTACAGTGCCAAATACCCTGCCCCTTATCTTAGGTGGGGCCAAGTCGGCCTGAAGGGCTCTAAAGGATGGAATATAGGCGTTAAAAGCCACGGACCTTATGGTGGATATTATCGTCAATCCCGTCAGGTCTTTTATTAGGGGAAGGATCAGAGTCGAGAGCCTGGAAACTAAGCCTCCAGCTATTATGAGGGGTCTCCTGCCAACTTTATCGGACAGCCTGCCGGCGGGGTATGCGAAGCTCATTCCTATCAAGCTAGACACGGTCATGACCAAGGCTATGGCCGCGGGGTCGGCGGAGATGAATTGAATTATGTATATGGACATGAGGGGGGCGGCGAAGCCCATGGCAAACCCGTTGGCCAGGCCCATAACGTACAAAACCTTTATGCTCCTGTCGACCCAGGGCTCCACGTCGTTCTCATCTTTAAAACCTATGGTCCTCTTAGTTATGGCCACCTCCTTCAACATAAGCGATGTGGGGATTGATATAGCTGAAATAACAGCTAAGCTGAGGAAGGGGAATCTAAGGGCCCATCCCACGTCCTTGATGCCTAGGACCCCAACTCCTACTTTGTAGAGCCCCGCGCCAACCGCCGGCCCTATCATCATGGCGAGATTGGTGGTCATCATATACAGGGCCATTATTCGGCCCCTCCTCTCTTCCTCCACGGAATCCATTAGCAGGGCCTCGGCTACAGGCCAAACCATTGCGGAAGCCGCCCCTTGGAAGGCCCTTATTAGGTAAAGGTGGAGGTTAGAAGTGGCCATCATGTAGGCGTAGGCTATGAGGGAGTAAAATATGGAGCCCACCAGTATTATCCTCTTTCTGCCAACCTTGTCACTTTTGGATCCGAAGTACCTGGCCAATAAAGCCCTAGTGAGCATGAAGGCAGACATCATCAAACCAAATTCCATGGCATAGTTTGAGGCCTTAGATATGGTTCCCAGCTCCTCAGGGAGCGTTTTCAAACCTCCTTCCAAATATATCAGGTAGTAGGGAAGTATAGGGCTTATCGCCCCGAATCCCAATGAAATAACGAAGGCTAGCGTGGCGAGTAGCACTGCATTGCGCCGGTTCAAAGAAATCACCTTAAAAAAAGAGAGGGGAGTTAAAATCCTGCCTTCTTAAGGAGGAGCTCCCACTGCTTGTCTACCCACTCCTGGAACTTCTCTATCATCCACTTGTTCTCCGGCTTAAACATGTGTCTAAATCTTCCCTGAAGCTTTAAGTACTCCTCTACAGGCTTCTTCTTGTCGGGATTCTTAGCTATAGCCAGGGAAGGACCGTTCAACCTGTACTCCCCGTTGATCACCTCGTAAAGCGGGAAAACACATGTTTCTACGGCCAGTTTCATGAGCTTTACCGTGTCCTCCGGCCTGCTACCCCATCCGAGAGGGCAGGTGGAGAAAGCGTGTATGAAAGCGGGGCCTTCAGCCTCAAATCCCTTCCTGAACTTCATGACTGCATCATTCCAATAGGCAGGGGATACTGTAGCAGCGTAAGGTATCTGGTGAGCCACCACTATGTCCATTATGGGCTTCTTAAAGAGGGGCTTGCCCTTTATTACCTTCCCCACAGGAGTGGTAGTGGTCCTAGCTCCAAAGGGAGTTCCTCCTGACCTCTGTATGCCCGTATTCATGTAGGCCTCATTATCGTAAAGCACGTACATGAACTTATGTCTCCTCTCGAGGGCGCCTGAGAGGGACTGAAGCCCTATATCGTAAGTGCCTCCGTCTCCTCCCAGCACTACTATGTCATAATCTAACTCCACGTCTGGATCGTCAGCAAACCTTCCGGCCCTCTTCAACTTCTTCTGGGCAGCTTCAACTCCAGATCCAACGGCAGCAGCGTTTTCAAAGGCGTTATGAGCCCAGGGAACGTTCCAAGATGTGTAAGGGAATATAGTAGTGGCCACCTCTACGCAGCCAGTAGCGTTTATCCAGACCACCGGTTTTCTGGCGGCCATCAGTATTTGCCTAACTATAATGCCAGCCCCACATCCAGCGCATAGCCTGTGACCAGATTCAAAAGGCCTAGTCTCAAGCTCCTTTCTAGCTAACTCCTTTATATCCGGTCTCCAGACCGCCTGCATAAGGATCACTCCCTAACTCCCAAATACTTTATAACAGGGGTTTCCGGCTCTTCCTTCATGGCCAGGACGTCCTCGAAGGCCTTCTTGATCAGTTTGGGGGGCAGCTCCCTACCTCCAAGTCCGTACACGAAGTCCACTATGGGGGGCCTGCTCTGGGCGCTATACATGGCTGACCTCACCTCAGTGAACACGGGTCCACCCTCACCGCCAAAGCTCAACGACCTATCCAATACCCCAACGGCTGAAAACTTGGAAAGCTCTTTCCTCAGCATTTCAGCCGGGAACGGCCTGAAGACCCTGAGCCTTATGGCTCCAACCTTCTTACCCTCCTCTCTAAGCTCGTCAACTACCTTCTTGACGACGCTCATGGTGGACGAAAGCCCTACCAGGATGACATCAGCGTCCTCTGTCCTGTAAGGTATGAAGTGAACCGGCTCATATGACCTGCCGCTTATCTCAGCGAACTCCCTGTGCACCTTCTCTATTATGGGTACGGAGGCCTTCATAGCTTCGTTCTGCTGGACCTTGTGCTCGAAGTAGTAGTCGTAGAGATCTAATGGTCCGAAAGACACTGGGTACTTGGGGTTGAGCATCAAGGGTATCTCCTTCTCACCGTAGATCATGGGTAACTTTATCCTAGGGACTTTCCTCTCACCTACGAATTCGGACACAACTTCGTCCGGGAGCACCAGAACATTCTGGAGGGTATGCGATATGGTAAATCCATCCAGCGTGACCATCACGGGGAACATAGCCTCCTCAGCGATCCTGAAGGCCATTATGGTGTTATCGTAAGCCTCCTGGGCATCTTCACTGTATATCTGTATCCAGCCAGCGTCCCTGGCCCCCATGCTGTCGCTGTGATCGTTATGTATGTTTATGGGGGCGCTCAAGGCCCTGTTAACGACTGCCATGACCACAGGGGCTCTAGTGGAGGCAACTATGTACAGTATCTCCCACATCAGCGCTAACCCGTTGGCAGCTGTGGCCGTGAAAGCCCTGGCTCCGGCTATACTGGCCCCCCAGGAGGCGCTCAGGGCGCTGTGCTCGCTCTCTACCTTTATGAACTCGATGTCTATCTCCCCATTGTGGTAGAACTCGGAGATCCTCTCAACTATTATGGTCTGAGGAGTTATCGGGTAAGCAGCCACCACGTCCACGTTCGACTGCTTTACAGCCCAAGCTACAGCCTCATCGCCGTTGAGGGCCAGCATGGTTTGCTCAACCTTCTTCAACTCCTGCATTCTACCACCCCTCAAACCCTGACCATCTCGATAGCCTTAGTTGGGCACTCCTCAGCGCATATGCCGCAGCCCTTGCAGTGTCCTAGGTCCGGCTCGGGGATCCCTTCCCCATCCCACCTGTAGACGCTGTCGGGACAGTACATCCAACAGAGCCCACACTTCACACACTTATCTGGGTTTATCTTAGGCTGGAATACGGCCCACTCCCCAGTATCGTAGGCCTTAGAGCTGACAAAAGGGACAGCAGCCATAGGAAGATCTTTCCAACCTAAAACCGGTACTTCCATAATCTAACCTCCCCTAACCTCCCTTAAAGCTCTCTTCAGGGCGTTTATGTTCTTCTGACCTACTTCACCAGGCCACCTCCAGAGGATTCCCTGCTCCAAGTACTGGACGTCAAGGAGGCCTGTGGCCTTTATCAGGGCGCCCAACATGGTGGTGTTGGGCGAAGCCCTGCCTATCTCCTCCAGAGCTATGGTCGTGGCGTCTACGGTCCAAACCTTCACGGAGTCAGGTACGTTGAACTCCCTCCTCACCTCGCCAGGCTCTAGTGTCGTGTTAACCAGGAGGGTTCCCCCCTCCTTGAGCCCCCTCGTTATCCTCTCCCTGTACCTGGGCTTCACTAAGGAGGGGTCTATCACTATCACGATGTCTGGCTCGTATATGGGACCCCTCTCAACTATCGGCTTGTCGTCTACTCTGTTGTATGCGGTGACGGGTCCACCTATCCTCTCAGGTCCGAACTGAGGGAAGGACTGGGCGTACTTTCCGGCCTTAATTGCGGCATAGGCCAGGACGGCCGAGCCGCTCCAAACTCCTTGGCCGCCTCTACCGTGCCACACGATCTCTATCAAAAACGACCCCCTAACTTATCGTGGGCTCAAAAGGTAAAAAGTTAACCCGAGTTGTTACCCGATCGCTCCGCCTAAACCTTTCATATGTTCCCGGGTGTTGGCTAAAAAATATCGTTTAGGAAGCTTAGGACCTAATCTAAAATTGGGCGTTCTGTCATCTTAGCTACTCGGTTGAGGTCGCTTGATGGCATAAGGTAGTTAGGCCTCTTTATACGACATAACCGGAGCTGTAGAGCCAGTTTCTCATCTTGGGGAGCACAAAGGCTAGAGCTAGGGCGGTGCTGCTTTCAGTCAGAGGGCCTATTAACAGTACGCCCCCACCGGCTACCGGCAGGAAAAGGCCAACGAATCCTATCAGAAAGGCTTCTACGGGGTTAAAGCCCACCATCACGTATAGGATCCATGAGGTGAGCACGTCGTAAGCGAAAGTGGAAAGGTAGCCCAGCAAGAAGTTGATCGTGAAATCCCTGTCCTCGACCTTGGCCCAGAGGCCGCCTATAGACCCACAGATCAGCCCGTCAACCAAGGTCCACAGCCCCAACCCTAGCATTGAGTCCGAAACCAAGAAGGAGACGAAGCCCACGCCAAATCCCACCTTAAAACCGAACAGGGCACCTGCAAGCATGGAGAAGAGCAGGGGTATGTTGATGAACTGGAAAGAGCCGAAGGCGGCGTGCTTGGCGAGCCTCACGCCCACTGACAGGGCGGAAAAGACGCCAACATAGGAAACAAGAATGGACTTTCTCCTAAAATTTGTGCCCCCCTTTCTCCCTTTTCGATCGTATATTTGATTGATTTTAACGCCGTTAACCCACGTCATGACTGATCGAATTGTAAAATTGTGATACTAATTTAAATAGGTCTTCAGTCCGTTCCATTGGGATGAATCATGGGACACGTACACTCTGGGGAGAGGATAATAAACGATGAGGTAGCCGCCCAACTGAAGAGCCGGTTCGACGCTGAGATGATTAGAACCGTGGAATTGGTGCTGATAAAGGGGCCTCACAATGAGGAGTACACCAACTGGACTGAGCAAATGTTAAACGAACTCTCCGAGCTTACCGACAAGATAAAGGTTAAGGTCTACGACATAAGGATGGAACCCGAAATAATCGAGAAGTACAACGTGTCCAGGACTCCAACAGTCCTTATCGACCCTGATGCCGGCTACAAGATAAGGTACACCGGGGCCCCCACAGGATACGAGGCCTGGGCCTTCGTGGAGACAATAATACTGGTTAGCAGGGACGAAAGTCAGCTCGGCCTTAAGACCAAGGAGATACTGAAGATGGCCTCAAACTCCGATAAGGAAGCCCACATAATGATCTTCGTTACACCCACGTGTCCCTATTGCCCTCATCAGGTCCTCTTGGCCAACAAGTTTGCAATAGAGCTTAAGGGAGTTGTGGAAGCCGACTGCGTAGAGGCTTACGAGAACCCAGACTTGGCTGACCTCTACGGGGTGTCCGCGGTCCCTCACAACGTGATTGCCGTCAGGCTTAACGGTAAGGAGGAGACCAAGGACGTAACCATAGGGGTGCAACAGGAAGAGGATTACGCGATGAGGGTGGTTAAATCCCTCAGGGAGTGATTTTAAGCCCCGTCCTCTCATTTTTAAGGGGGGAGAATGTACCACATATTGCTTACAAACGATGACGGGGCCCACGCCCCTCCGTTCAAGGCTCTCTGGTTCAAAGTCCTGGAGAAGGAGCTAGGTGAGACTTTTGCCGTAGTCCCAGAGCACGAGATGAGCGCTGCCGGTAAAGGGATAACGCTACACAAGCCACTTCGCATAAGGAGGATACCCGTGAAGCTGGGCAGATTCGGCTACAGGCTAGCTTACACGGTGAGCGGCACCCCCGGGGATGCCGTGACCGTGGCGGTCAAGTACATAATGGAGGCCAAGCCAGACCTGATCATGTCGGGAATAAACGTCGGGGACAACATAACTTTGGACAACATATTCACAAGCGGTACCATAGCGGCGGCCCTTCAAGGCTACCTGCTCGGTCTTACGTCAGTGGCCTTTAGCGTGGAGATACCCTCTGGAATAGACCCCAGGCCCATGGACAAGTTCTTGAAACATGCGGAGTTAGCGGCTGAGATAGGCTCGTGGATGCTGGAGAGGGGTCTCCCCCCAGGGGTCGACCTGCTCAACGTGAACTTCCCCTTCAAACTTTCTGGCGACACCCCGGTAAGGGTGACCAGACTAGCCAAGATAAAGTTCGAGAACTACGTACTGGAGAGGTCAGATCCCAGGGGGAAGCCGTACTACTGGCTTGGAGGAAACCCGGTTCCCGTGACTGAGAACATGAGAGGGACCGACCTTTACGCCTTGATGGTGGAGAGGGCCGTGTCCATAACTCCCTTAAGGCTTGACATAAGTCTGCACTCCCTTGACTGCCAGAAGTTCAACAAAACGGTGAGCAGGGCTATGGAACAACTGGAAGAATTGGTGAAGAGGTTGGAGGAGTCGCTAAAAAACATGGCTTAGAGGTCCAGGAGGACCAGGTGGCCTTTTTTCACCCTCCTTTGGATCTCCCCGTCAAGCACGGTTATGAACACCTCCATTGTGCCCTGCACCTTGCCCCTGAGGAAGTGTCCGGCCAGAACCCTGCTTTCATTTCCTAACACCACGTGTATGTGGTAGAAGGGCTTACCACCCTTAACGCTGACGTTTCCCTTGAGGCTAGCCACCTCCATGAACTCGTTGAACTCTACTTCCCTGTAACCTCCCCTCTCAGGATCGAACACACCAACGGCCCCGCTGGAGAAACCTCCTATCCCAGATATGATGCCGGCCCTAACGTCTGCCTCCTCCAGAAGCTTTGAGAGGCTTTCTGAGAGCTCTTCACCCTCCTCGAACCTGACTGCGATCACTTCCTTTACCTTCAGGCGCCTCATTCCTTAACACCCTTTATGGGAAGCATCACGGGGACCTGTTGACCTCCCGTGGTAAGGACTATTGTAGCGTTGCTGGCCGCTATCTCCTTCAACCCCTGCAGGTAGATTATGAGCGGTATTATGTCCTCGGGCTTCCCACCAACTTCTATGAGCAGCCTTATCGACTGCGCAGTGCCGTTAGCGATTATTATTCTTGAGAGGGCCTCTCCCTTGGCCTCTAACACCTTCGCCATGGCAGAGGCGTTGGCCAAGACTATAGTCCTGTTCCTCTCGTATAAAGCGGCTATCATCCTCTGTTGAGAAGTCAGCTTGTCCTGTATGGCCTGCAGGAACTTGTCAGGGAGCTTTATGTTCCTCACGTATACGTCATCTATTATGATGCCCCCGCCAGTTGAGGGGTCCTTTGAAAGGACCTCCTTAAGGGCCTCCAATATCTTAGCCCCTATCTCAGTTCTCTTCTCCGGAATTATGGCCGCCTTGTACTTGGCGACTATGTCCCTGGCTATCTTCCTTATCTCAGGTATTATCAGCTTCTCCTCAAAGTCCAAGGCCGGATACGATTCGACTATTTTGGGGACGGCGCTGGGGAGGATGTGCCACCTAACAGTCAGGTCGACCCAAGCCTGGAGGCCGTCCTGAGTCAGGGCCTCTATAGCAGGGTACTCGCCCACCGCGGAGCCTATCCCAAGCCTAGCAGCGTTTATGTCAGTCCACATGTGTATAGCATCGGTAGCTATGTAAACTTTCTTCACCTGCTGCCAGGGGGCCTTAAACGCCACCCTGGGTCCCACTACTGGAACCTTGGACACCTCGCTGGTGAACGGGTCAACGGTGACGGCTGCGTAACCCAGGTCCACCGTGTAAATGCTGAGGAATAGGAGGAATATAACCACTATCACCAGAACTCCGATAGCTATGATCCATCCTCCTACCTTGGGGGGCCTGTAAGGCGGGAGCTCGGGGGTATAAACCGGGATTTCGTCATCCCTAGGCATTGTCCCACCTCACAGGTGGTAGGGTAACCCCCTTTCCTCAGGCCCCTCAGTCTTGAACTCCGGAGGAGCTCTCCTCTCCTCCAGCTCCTTGGTCAATATCCTCTCAGCGAGCTCTGCCTCTACCTCCAGCTCCTGCAAATCGACTTTAACTCTGTATAACGATTTAATCACCTCAAGAACCATTTTAGAGGCTCTAGGGTCCGGAAAAGTTCCCTCTGTGGTTCCTAAGAGGCACGCGCTCTTCAAACCGCGTAGCTCAGCTAGGCCCACCAGCAGGCCAGCTGCTCCTGTGACGTACCCCCCGCTTAGCGGGTTAACCCCATGGGCCTTCAGCTCTTCCATGAACTCCTTGTCGTTAGTGCAGGCGAAAACTCCCTTAACGTCCGGGCTTCCGGGGACGTAGCCTCCAAGGGTTATCACGGTATCAACCCCCTTCTCCACGGCGTAATCGAGCACCAGGTTGGCTATAGCATACTGGCCTATCGTGAGGGGCTGGACCTCTGAGGTGAGAAGGAGGAGGTCCCTTCCGTTTCCCCTGGTCCAGTATATGTCATAGGTGATGGGCTTTATCCCATCCTCTTCAAGTTTGACGCCGGGGGAGCCTTCAGGCAAGGTGAGGTAATCGCTGTAGATCTCCACCACTTTCTCGGCGTGCATCTTGTCTATTAGGAAGCTAACCGCAATTTTTCCCACCAGCCCCAGTCCAGGCACCCCTTGGATTAGCAGGGGGTTTCTCATCTCCACCCTTTTTAATTCTACGAGCTTGGTAAACGCCAATCACATCTCCCCAGTATAGAGAGGGGCAGGCATTTTAAATCGTTCCATCTGGAATACATATGGACGTGGTCGTTGTAGGGCACGGAACCGCCGGCCAGACTGCCGCGGCCGTCGTGAAGAAGGTCAGCCCTGATTCCCAGGTTACCGTCCTGGAGAAACATAGCTACGTGGCTTACCATCCGTGCTCGCTTCCCGCCGTCTTAGGTGGGAAGTTGAGGCTGGAGGACGTGATAGAGAAGGTCCCCAAGGGTAAAGTCAGGGTGCTAACTGGCGCTACGGCCAAGCTGATCAATCGGGAAGCTAAAGAGGTGATCTTCGAGAGGGACGGCTCCACCGATTCCTTGCCTTACGACAAGCTGATACTGGCCACTGGGCTTAAGCCCACCTTTCCTCCCGTTGAAGGCCTTCACCTGGAGGGAGTAGGCACGGTGTGGGACGTCGAATCGGTGGAATCCCTGCTCAAGGTTCTGGGCAATAAGGTAGTAGTAGTTGGAGGTAGCGCCACCGGAATAGAGGTGGCCGCTGAGCTGGCCTCCACCGGGAGGGACGTGACCCTGATAGAGATGATGGAACAGCTCATGCCAGGGAAGGTGGATCCGCCCATAGCCTCCACTGTGGCGAAGCACCTCAAGGATATGGGAGTCAACGTTTCCCTGAAGACTGCCCTTCAGGAGCTGAAAGGCGAGGGGGGCAAGCTTAAGGAGGTGATCACCAACAGAGGTGCCATTGAGGCGGAAACAGCCATAGTGGTGACCGGAGCCAAGCCGAACGTGGATCTGGCTAGAAGGTCGGGCCTTCCCCTCGGGGAGTCCGGTGTAAAGGTGGACGAATACCTCTACTCCACGGAGCACGTCCTAGCAGCTGGAGACGTAGCTGAGGTGAGGGACTTCGTGACTGGAAGACTTACAACAACGGGGTTAGCTTCCACTGCCCTGGTTCAGGGCAGGATAGCTGGGGAGAACGTGATCGGTAAGGTGGTTAAGTACAAGGGGGCCCTATCCCCTTACGTGGTAAAGGTGGGGGAGTTCTCCTTCGGAGGTGTTGGGATATCCGCCACACAGGCTAGCAGGCTGGGAATGAATTACCTGTCCTTCAGGTTCTCCGGATTCGACCTCCCCAGGTACATGCCTGAGAAGAGGAGGGTCCTCGTGTGGCTGGTCACCACGCCTGATGGCAGGCTAATAGGGGCACAGCTTTTCGGCAGGAGGATAAGGCAACACCTAACTTTCCTGACCGCAGCTATATACGCAGGCTTCAGGGTGCAGGATATCAGGCTTATGGAGTTCGCCTATCAGCCCGAGATAATAGATGTCGTGGACCCGGTGGCGTCGGCAGCCGAGGGAATCTCCAGGAAGTACAGGCTCACAGCCTCCCGGTCACCAACCTCCTGAGCTGCCCCCTGGGCCCCCTCTTCCCAACCCAGTAAACCTTGAGGTCGAGGAGCCTCGCCACGTAAGCGATTAAGGAGGCGTCAGGGCTGTCGCAGTCAGTGTCCACTATCAGCCTGTCGGCCCTAAGAAGCTTACTCACCAGGGAGGAGAAGTCCTCACCCTCCTCTATCCTGATACCTTCCCAATCACCGCATCCGAAGTAAGCGTCCATCTAAACCCCCTCCAGCAACCTGCAGATTACCTCCCTAGGATCTTCCATCTCCTCCCTGACCCTAGCGGCCACTTCCCTATAATCTCGATAGTTGTCCTTAAGTTCGAGGACCTTCTTGACCACATCATCCGGAGACCTTATCCTCCAGACTGGTAGCCCCCTTTCCCTGAGGTAGACGTTAACGTAGAGCGGGACGTCGAGGGGGAAGGTAGATATTGCAGGCGTGCCCAGCAGGGCAGCCTCCCTCGCCATAGTGCCACCGCCGGTGATCACCACGTGGACCTTCTGAAAGAGCTTCACGGTGTCTCCTGGGCTGAGAACCTCAACGTCAAGGCCCTTCAGGAATTCTGCTTGGCTCTCGTACCTGGGCATAGCCAAGACCCTAACCCCTAGCTCAGCCAACCTCTCTATAACCCTGATGTTAGGGCTACCCTGTAGGTGTAGGAGGTAGGAGGCCTTGCTTTCCTCCATCCTGACGAACACGGTGAACTCGTCAAACCTCTCCTCCTTAATCTCAACCTCCTTAAGCCAGGCTAGCTCGTCAACTCCGTCGTAGGGAACTAAAGACTCTTTTGACGCCCCTAAAGAGAGCAAGAGCTCCTCAGGTATGGCTTTGGAGAAGACCAGCCTCCAGGTCAGGGGGAAGGTCAGCTTGGCCACGTGAACAGCGTGAGGCGTGTCGTTCATGTTTATAACCTTGATACCGAGACCGAAAGCAACTCTAGTGGCCTCCGGTGAGGAGAAGGACACCAGGTAGTCTGGAGCCTCCTTGTGGACTATCAAAGCCAGCTCTCTAACCCTATCCGCGTAATTGATTAACTTACTCACCAAGTCCTCCCCATAGGCTCCCACCTCCCTGTACCTGACTCCTAACGAGTTCAGAACCCATCTCGTCTCCCTATACCCTTTGCTGGTTATCAGGGTCTCGTAGCCCCTCTCCTCTAGGTAACGAGCTATAGAAGCCATTAGCCTCGCTTGTTTAGGAGTTATCACGTCAAACCAGATCTTCATCAGGCCCGTCCTCTGGGGGGTTGAGTAGCCTCTCCCTGGTCTCCTCTAGGAACTTTATTCCTTTCTCGAAGAGCTTCCTTCCAGAATCAGTTATTTCATAATAATTCCTCATTTTACCAGTTTTCCCTCTTTTTTTAACCATCTTTACGTACCCCCTGGATAGGAGGGATCTAAGCACTATGTAGGCGGTTACCCTGGCTGGCCTCCAGCCGAACTTCCTCTCTATTATGTCAGAGATCTCGTAGGGGTAGGCGGGCCTCTCCCTGAGGATTGACAGGACGTACAGCCACATGTTCTCTTTAGTGAGCTTCTCCCTCAGCCTCCTCATCGGAGGCTCTTCACCCGACGTACTCCGAGGACTCATCGGGACCACCAGCTTGCATTTGCTCTTTAAGCCTCCTCTCTATCTCCGCAAGTATCTCCTTCCTAACCTTCTCTAACTCCTCAATCTGCTTATCTATCTGCTCAAAGTTTATCTTAAGGTTGAAGGCCCCGTCCAACACCTTAAGGACTTCCCTAGCAGCCCTGGGATCGGGCGAGTAATCCTGGGAGACCCCCGTTAGGGAGGTAACCTTAACCCCCTCCAACTTAGCCAAGGTCATCATCACGCCAGCTAAACCTATGATGGACTTTATGACAGGCTTCTCTATGGCTCCATTCTCCAGGAAGGACTTCACCAGGTCCTCATCCTCCCCCGTGACCAGCACCTGGCCTGCCAAACTCTCATCTACGAAACCTGTGATTATTACCACCCTGTCGACGCCCATCTGCTTTAAAACTTTGAACACTTCAGCCGCTACCTCCATCCCTCCCCATATGACTGGCTGAACGTCACTGGTGACGATAACTAGCTCGCTGTCCGGGATCTTGAATACTGACACTGCCGGTATTGAGAAGCTCCCGTCACTGGATACGGAGATTCCCACCATGTTCCCGGGGAATATGAGGTGCTCCGAGTAGATTTTAGAGACGAGCGTGGCGTTCAGCTCCTTGATCAGGTAAGTTATCACCTGCTCTCCCACGTTGGCTATACCAGGAAAGCCAGCTATGGCCACCTTAGCTTTAGCCTCAGAGGGGTCAGTGTAGTCCACTCTCCTCATCCATACCATCGTCGGGACCTCAGTTTAAGACACCCCACTCCTTTTTAATAGATAACCCGGACACTTGTCTATGCGGAAAGTCTTGATGCTAATACTAGACGGCTTGGGCGACAGGCCGTGTAGGGGGTTAGGTTGGCTTACTCCCCTCCAAGCGGCCGAGATCCCCTCCCTAGATCTCATGGCCTCCAAGGGATTGACCGGGTTGCTACACCCAGTCGACGTGGGCGTACCCCCTGGTAGCGACACGGGACACTTGTCCATCTTCGGATACGACGTTGTGAGGGAGTACCCGGGGAGGGGTGTGTTAGAGGCCCTGGGTGAGGGCGTAGATCTGGGCCAGGGCGTGGCTTTTAGGGCCAACTTCGCCACGGTTAAACAGGTCAACGGGAAATTAGTGGTGATCGACAGGAGAGCCGGCAGGATCTCGGGCGAGGACGCTGAGGAGCTGGCTAAAGAGATAGAGGAGATGGACCTGCTCAACGGGGAGGTGAAGGCGGAGTTCAGGCACACCTTAGAGCACAGGGGCTTTCTAGTGCTCAGGGGTGAGGGGCTTCACCCGGAGGTAACGGACGCTGACCCTCACGAGGTAGGTTATCCAGTAATAGAGCCCCAACCTTTGGTCAGCAGGGCTGAGAAGACGGCTAAGGCGCTCTCGGAGTTCCTCAGGGAGGCCTACATGAGGCTGAAGGATCACGAAGTTAACAGGAGGAGGGAGTCAGAGGGGAAGCCCCCCGCCAACATAGTCCTACCAAGGGGGGGAAGCTCGAAAGTCTCCCTGGAGAGCTTTCAAGACAGGTGGGGATTCAGGCCAGCGGCAGTGGCTGCAGGCCCCCTGTATAAAGGCGTCGCCAGGGCCTTAGGCTTTGACGTCTACCACCCTCCCGGAGCTACTGGACTTCCAGACTCCGACTTCGACGCCAAGGTGAGTAAAGCCATAGACCTGCTCGAAGAGTATGACTTCGTGTTCGTTCACGTGAAGGGCACTGACACAGCTTCCCACAAGAGGGATCCTGAGCTCAAGAAGAGGGTAATTGAGAGGGTTGACCTGGCGTTAGAGAGGCTAGTGGATCCGCCTGAGGATCTTCTGATAGTGGTGACGGGAGACCACTCCACCCCCTCAGAGCTGGGCAAGCACACAGGCGATCCTGTGCCCATACTCTTCTACGGTAAGGGGTTGAGGAGGGACGACGTACCTAACTTCGACGAGATGAGCGTGATCCTGGGTGCCCTAGGCCACCTTAAGGGAAGGGACGTCATGCCTTTGGTGCTCAACCTCTCTGACAGGGCCCTAGAGTACGGGCTTAGGCCAACTTCCAAGGCCCTGAGGTACGTGCCCAAGGCATCTGACCTCAAACCCTTCAGAGTCTAAGCTCTAAGGGCTTAAGAAGGGTCCTGTTGAGTACCTCCGACAACTCTTTTTTCATCTGACAGGCCTTACAAAGCCTCGAGGTGGTTGGCTCTCCACAGACCTCACACTTCCTGAGCTTCACCTCCTCCTTATATGACCTGGCCATGGCCTCCAGTATCTCTAAAGCCCTGAGCTTAGATCCGGGGAACTCCTCCTCCAACTCGTCTACGGACTTCCTTATCCCTATCCTCATGCCCTGCGTGTAGGGACACTTGCCCAGGTGGGCGGGTATCCTTAAGGCCAAAACCAGGGCGGCCACTTCCCTCTCATAAACTCTCTTGAGGGGTTTCACCCTGGGAATTAGGCCCACCTCAATCCTCCTCTCGTGCACGAAGAGCTTACCTAAAGCGTTGACGTCGCCCCTCATCAGGTTCATTAATCCAGTCTGAACCACGTCATCCAGGTTGTGGCCTGTGACCACGGCTGTAGCCCCCAGTTCCCTGGCAGCGGCGTTAATGGTTTGCCTCCTCAGGACGCCGCAGTAGGTGCAGGCGCTCCTCTTATGTCCCTTAGGTAGCTTGTGGTGGAGTTCTTCTATTGACACTCCGTGCACTTCTTCCATGCTAACGACCACGTGTTCAACCCCCAGGGAGCTGGCCAGCTTCTTGGCTATCTGGATGGAGGCCTTCCTGTAGAAGGTGCCCTCATCCACCGTGAGGGCCACTACCTCCAATCCCACATCGTCAGCGTACATCTTAGTCAGGTAAAGGGCCAGGGAGCTGTCCTTTCCCCCGGAGAGGGCCACCATGACCCTATCGTCAGGCCTTAACTCGCTCTTGAGGACCCGGAATGCCCTCTCCTTGACTGACTCGAACAAGCACCTCTCACAGAGAGCTATCCCAGCGTTGAAGTCCTTTATCACGGCCTTCCTTCCACAGAGGTCACAGGCCCTCATCCTTAGACACCGGGCTCTCGTGGTAAGTTATCCTCATCCAAGCCACTAGGTCGCCTTCCTCCAAGTACATGTCATCGGGCGCCGGCTCGCCGTTCACCAGTATTAGAGCGTTCCACCTATTAGTGCCTATCATCTTGTGCACGTCCTCCACTCTGGTGTTCCAGGGGACCTCCCTCTCACTTCCCAGGATAAACACCTTTATTTTCCGCTCCATCCTTCCCTCGGTGATCCCATGTTCTTGTCTAAAAAGGCTTCCTTGAGGGGCAAGCTGGAGGGAGATGTCACAGTCCTGGGGCCCAGCGAAATAGGTGAAGGGTCCATTTTAGGCATATACACCGTGGTGGGCTACCCAACATACAGGAAGATAAAGGGCATTAGCCCCTCCCTGGAGGCCTACGATGAGGTTAGCGAAGGGGCGGTCATAGGAGAGAGTTCCTTCATAAGGAGCCACTCAGTGATTTACGAGAGGGTCAGAATAGGCAAGAGCGTGCAAACGGGTCACGGGGTGCTGATAAGGGAGGACACGGTTATAGGGGACGGTACGGTGGTGGGCTCTCACACCATAGTGGACGGCAGGGTCAACATAGGCAGGAACGTCAGCATTCAGAGCGGAAACTACATACCCCCTGAGAGCGTCATAGGGAACAACGTGTTCCTAGCCCCGTTCGTGGTGATAACTAACGACAGGTACCCAGCCAGCAGGAGGCTGCTGGGAGTGCACATAGAAGATGAAGCCGTTGTAGGGGCTAACTCAGTCCTGATATCTGGAATCAAGGTAGGCAGAGGGGCCGTGATAGGGGCCGGAGCTGTGGTGACTAAGGACGTTCCCCCAGATACTGTGGTGCTCGGGGTGCCTGCCAGGCCAGTGATGTCGAGAGACGCCTACGACAGGAAGAAGGAGGAATACGAGAGGGGGGCTTAGACGTCCTGGATGCCCCCCTCGGTTATCACTATCTCGACAGTTCCCTCGGGCAAGTAAGGGCTCTTAACTAGCTTAACTACCCTCCTATCCTTCTTTCCCCTCTTTATGTAGAGCCTAGCGGTCACCCCGTGGCCTAGGACGTGACCTCCAGCGGGCCTGTTGGGGTCTGTGAAGAAGGCCGATGGATCTGCCACCACCTGATTGGTCACCAGCACCGCCAAGTTGTAGCCCAGGGCTAGCCTGAGCAGCTTATGGAGGTACTTGTTCAGCTTCTGCTGTCTCTCGGCCAAGCTCTCCCTTCCGACGTACTCCCCCCTGAAGTGGCTTATCAGCGAGTCCACAATTATGATGCCTATGTTTCTCTCCTTTATGTAAGGCTCAGCCCTCTCGGTAACCAGCATCTGGTGATCGCTAGTGAAGGCCCTGGCATATAGTATGTTCTTGAGCGTCTCCTCCGGATCCAGCCCGAACCTCTCAGCTATTTGAACTATCCTCTCAGGCCTGAAGGTGCCTTCGGTGTCTATGAATAGGGCTGACCTTCCAAGGCCACCCCTCTCAGGGGGAAGCTGAACGGTTACAGCCATTTGATGAGCGAACTGAGTCTTTCCCGATCCATAAGGCCCGTATATCTCGGTGATGGATTGGGTCTCTACTCCTCCACCCAGGAGCTCGTCTAGAGCCTTGGATCCCGTGGTTATCCTTTGTACGGTCTTCCTCTGCTGGTAGTACTCGTAAGCTGACATGACGTCTATGTTCAGCTTCTTCCTCGCGGCCTGTATTATCTTCTGAGCTACGGTTTCCCCTATCCCAGCGTACATGGCAAGCTCGGCAGGAGTTGACATGGCTATGGACTCCAGGGTGGTGAATCCAGCCTCAAGGAGCCTCTTGGCCGTGGCAGGCCCCACTCCCTCCAGCTCAGTCAAGTCTACGTCTACGGAATAATCCTCAACTTGGACTTCCTCAACGTCGTTAACCTCTTCCTCCTTTTCAACTGCCTTCTTCTTGGGTATGCTCCCACCTTCCGGTTATGGTGGGCAGGAGGGGGTAATAAATGTGTGTGATCCACGCGTAAAACTTAAGAAAAAGTTTCAGAAGAGGAGGTCCTCCTCGCTGACCTGCTCCCCCTCCTCCTGCCGATGGGTTCCCTCTTCCCTGGGCCTCCTACTCCAGAGCATGTAAGCCAACGTGGGGGCTGAGATAGCAAGCAGCAGAAGGCCTTCTGGGGCCATCGTAGGGAGGAGTAGCAGTCCTATGACTGATAGAACTGAGAAGACAGCTACGCCCCCATAAAACCCCCACCTATACCCCTTGATGACCCCGTAGGCTAGGTAAAGGAAGGAGAGCCCGGTGAGCGCCCCCAGCATCATGGCCAAGGGAACCCTCATCAGGTAAGAGGACATGTAGAGGGACGCGACCCCAAGCCCCCCTAATATGAGTCCAGCAAGGGGCTTCTTCAAGGGAGCACCTCCTTCAGACTTTCGGCCAGCTCTTCAACCACCGTGGCCTTGGAGCCGGCCCATTCTAGGGTGTCCGTTCCTACAATCACGTCTGCCCCAGCTCCAAGGATCCTGTCAAAGGCCCCCCTGGCCAACACCGGGTGCACGAAGGCGGAGATCACCAGCTTGGCCCCCATTCTCTTGGCCTCTCTCACGGCGTTTGCCATGGTACCGCCTGTAGACACTATGTCATCTGCTACGATCACAACCCTTCCCTTTAGGTCCAATTCCTTGGCCGTGGTCTTTATCTCCCCGGTGGCCAGGTCCCTCTCCTTCTTGAAGGAATCGTAGTCCTCGGTTCCTAGGTACCTAGCCAGATCTCTGGCCCACACTATGCTTTCGGTATCAGGCCCCAAGACGAAGGGGTTCTCCAAATTTAAAGTCTTCAAGTACCTAGCAAGGGACTTCATTCCGTCCACATTAACTGCCCTAGCCTTGGAGAACAATTCGCCGAAGGACTTTCTCCTATGAAGGTGAACGGTCACGCTGAAGACCCCATCAACGCCCGACTCCTCTAGGAGCTCAGCCACGTACTTGGAGCTCAAGGGCTCACCTTTTCTGAATATCTCATCTTGCCTAGCGTAGGGGAAGTAGGGTATGACGGCCCATATCCCATTAGCGTTCATGTGCTCCCTTAAATTCCTAGCGGTCAATAGAAGCTCGACTAGGTAATCGTTTACGTCAGCGGCGCCGGCCTTCATCCTCATAGACACTATCACGTCCTCACCGCTAACTTCTCCCATTATCCTGGGGCAAAGCTCTCCATCTGGGAACTTCCTCCTCTCTATGGGGACCAGGTCGACTTTGAGGAGGGAGGCCAGCTTCCTGTTGAACTCATCGTCGGGGCCAACTATCAGCATATGGTAACGCCCCCTCACCAGTTAAAAATGGGTAGGTAACCTTTTCAGGGACCTGCTCAATATTAGGGGAATGAGCTTCATAACCTTCGAGGGCATAGATGGGGCGGGCAAGACGCTTCAGGCCAGGCTATTGAGGGATAGGCTGGTTAGGGAGGGATACAAGGTCTGGCTCACCGAAGAGCCCACGAAAGGAGTCATAGGGGCCGTACTCAGGGACTTTGTGGAGGGGAGAATCAGTTTAAGGGAAGAAACCGTAGCTTTACTTTTCGCCGCCGATAGGCTTGAGCACCTTAGGGAAATTGAGAAAGCTCTATCGGACAACGTTTACGTTATCAGCGATAGGTACCTGCTCTCATCTCTGGCCTATCAGGGCTCAAAGCTACCCATTTCCTGGGTCAAGGAGATAAACAGGTTCGCGAGGCTGCCCGACTTGGTGGTGCTGCTGGATCTGCCCCCGGAAGTGGCCTACTCCAGGGTGCTCAGGAAGGGGGCCTTCGACAGGGACCTTAAAAGGCTTTCCAGGGTGAGGGAGCTCTACCTGAAGCTTAGCGAGAAGCCCCCTTGGAGGGATGTAACCGTTAAAATAGATGCCTCCCAAGGTCCGGAGGAAGTCCACTCGGACGTGGTTAAAGCCCTAAGGGATAAGGGATTGATATGAGGTTCGTGTCCGTGGGCAACGCCAACGTGGACATAACGGTTTTTGTTGAGAGAATACCAGATCAGGATGAATCAGTTCCCTCCTTAGCGGCTACAGTCACTTCGGGAGGTTCGGCTTCAAACTTCGCCCTGGCGGCCTCTAAGCTAGGGGCCAAGGTCGCCATGATAGCTTCTGTCGGCAACGATACCTTGGGGGAGCTCTATCTGAAGAGCATGAGGGAGGGCGGGGTAGACGTGGAACACGTCAAGGTGGTGGACGGGAGGAGAACTGGAATTGTCGTAGTGCTCAACGTCCTGGGAGAGTCCAGGAGGATGATAGAGAGCCTAGGAGCTAACCTGGAGCTAAGTCCCAAGGACATAATGGAAAGGGAGGAGGTGTTAAGGGTGGCGGACGAGGTTCACATGGCCAGCGTTGAGGTGCCAATAGCCAGGGCGGTGACTGAGCTCACCAAGGAGGTCTCTTGGGATCCCGGGACTAGGGTGTTACGTAAAAACTCATACGAGGTCTGGAACCTGGTTAAGAGGGTTAAGAGGATATTTCTCAACGCTAAAGAGGCTAAGCTCCTATCGAAAGAGGAAGATTTGGTTGAGGCGGCGAAGAAGATAGGCAGGGAGGGCCCAGATGAGGTGATAATAAAGAAGGGGTCCGGCGGCGCCATAGCCTGGGCGGACGGGGAACTGATAGACGTCAAGGCCATAGACGTCAAGGTCGTGGACACCACAGGGGCTGGAGACGTGTTCGCCGCGGCCTACTTAGTAGCTAGACACAGGGGCTTTGAAGTGTTAAGGTCCATAAGGCTGGCCAACTCAGCTGCGGCCCTGAAGATAAGCAGGCCAGGCACGACTTTGAGCCTCCCAAGCTGGGATGAGATAGCCGCGATGGAGTTCATCTCATACTGGGAATAGGTTCGACTTCTCCTAGAGACTTCCTTTACCATTCTCGTTTTTACAATAAATCTTTTATAGAAGCGTCTCTAGGGATCTTGATGCACGAGAAGCCTGCCGTAAGCCGAAAGACAGTGTTGCTAATGCTTCTAGGGCTGGTGCTCATAATCCCCCTGTTAGCGGCCTTTGACCTGGAGGGGGCTATGGAAAAGATAGCTGAAGTTGGGCCCGTTCCGGTCCTTCTAGCCTTCCTTTCCATACACCTAGGCGTATTCTTCTATGCTCTTGGATGGTACGTCCTCCTAGATGAGAAGGTCGGCTTTATAGACGTCTTCCTGATAAGCTGGGCCAGCCTCTTCATGAACCTACTCATCCCCACAGGCTCCGCCTCAGGCGAGGTCCTCAGGATCTACCTGATAAATAAGAGGGCCAACCTGCAGGCCGGCAAGGCTACCTCTACCGTCGTGGCTCACAGGGTGGTCATGATAATACCCTTCCTGGTGAGCATCGTGCTGGGCATGTCCTTCTTCTTCTCCCACCTTGGGTCTCCCGGCGACCTGACTACAGGCATCATAAGCGCAGTTATAATGATGGTCCTCCTGATCGTTGGGATAGTTAAGATAAGCATGAGCGAGAGCTTCCTCCTCAAGTTAATTGGCTTAATAGAGAGAGCCTTCAAGAGAGACTTGTCCGGGGCTAAGGATCAAGTCAGGGAGTACGTGAGCACCTTCAACAGGCTACTGAGGCAGAGAGGCAAGCTGGCAAAGTCGCTAACCTGCTCATTCCTAAACTGGCTGTTCGACATGTTGCCCATATTCATCTACTTCTCGGCCATGGGCATATCCCTGGACCCATTCTTGGGGGCCTTCATATACTCTGTCTCCATAATCCTGGTGCTCATACCGATAGGCATCCCCGGAAACACGGGCGTCAGGGAATGGGCCATGACAGGCATGCTTGCAGCCCTGGGAATAAGTAAGGAGGTAGCTTTAGCTATAACCCTGCTCTCCTCCACGATAACGGTCTTCATAAACGAGCTGGTTTTCGGGCTCCTCGCCTACCTCATAATGCTCAGGAGAATCTCCAAAAAAGGTTAAAGTTCCAGTATTTCAGCGCTCTTCTCGTAAGTGTCGAGCAAGGCCACGGTCCTCTTACCCGTTAGCTTCCCACACGCCTCACCCGGGTTTAGGACCTTGGTCTTCCCGATATCCTCAAGGTGCACCTCATGGGTGTGCCCGTAAATTACGAAATCGTACTGACCGGTCTCGGCCAACTTGATTGCTACCAACTTGGTCAAATCCTTGGGACCGAACCCGTGGAAGGCCAGGATGCGTGACTCCCCCCTCTCCAGTAAGGCCGGGGCCGGCATGTAGTTCACCTCCTCCTTTAGGGCCATGACCGCTGTTAGGGCTTCGGCGTCGTTGTTCCCCCTGAACAGGGTAGTGGGTATACCCGAATTTATGAAGGGCTTTAGGGCGAATGGAGAGACCAAGTCGCCCAGGTGAATTACCTCGTCAACCCCGTACTTCTGAAAGAGCTCTAAAGCTCTATCTATGACGTCCAGGTCATCATGAGTGTCTGATATTATACCCAGCAGCATAGGCCTCGGGGAACTCCTACCTTTTATCCTTTTCCAAGGCCTCTAACACGTACCTCCGGCCTTCCTCTGTGGAGAAGAGGGGAGGGCTCCAGTCGACGGTGATCTTCCTCCTGACGACGCCTTCGTTTACCCTCTTCAGGTACCTCTTCCTCCTGACGACGACGCCCCTTCGCTGCCAGGCCGGCACCTTGGCCACGTTGACCTTCAGGGTCTTAAATATGAGGTCGTGTAGCTCCGGGGCTTTCATCCCCCTCAACTTCTCAGCCGCATCCCTGCCCCTATATCCCTCAGCCTCCAAAGCCAACAAGGCATAAGAGTTCAATGCGTTCCTCCAGGCCTCCATTTGCCTCCAGTTCAGGTAGTCAGAGATCTCCTCTCTTTTTAACACTACAACCCTGCCGTCGAAGGAGGTGAGCGTGCCCAGCCATCTGGAAACGGTGGAAGAGGTTAGAGATGCCAGCACCGAAACTAGCTTTTCGACCCGGCCTCCCCAGGGAAGGGGGGGCTCCAGCACGTAGGAAATCTCGTCGGAGAAGGAAAAAGCAAATACCACAGGAAGCCCTGACCTAATGACCCTAACGGAGGCCATCACCAGGGACTTAATCAGCCTCTTGTCGAAGGGCCTGTTCAGCCTCGCCCTCTCGCTCACGTCGTGGAAATTCCACCCATCAACCCTTATCACCACCGGCAGGTCTGGGGGGACGTGGAGCTTGGAAAATATCTCTCTGGACTTCCAGTCAACCTTAAAGCCTGGCAAGCTTCTCCGCTACCTCTAAAACAGCCGATTCCAGCTCCTTGCTGTCAGTCTCAAGGGTTATTATGCCCCTCGACTCTATGACCTCCCTAGACTCGGCGTCGAAGCTCTTGGATATGAGCACCTCGCAATCCCTCAGTATTTCGAGAACTGAAGAGGGACCTCTCCTGGAGCCCCTCCTGGTGTTGACCCTCAACTCAATCCTGGTAGGGCTTCTACCAGATACCTCATATATTGCAAAGTATTTAGCTTCGTGGAAGGGGCCTTCCTTCACGAATTTACCATCATCTGTGGCAACTGCAATTCTAATGGGCAACCCATCTCATCCTCCCATCGGCATTACCTTATTGAACCACCAGAAGATTCCCTTAATATTTTACTCACGGTGTTTAAAGCGAACTCCAGGTGGGCGGAATCGACTATCATGGACAGGAAACCCCAGCCCCCGTAAAATGAGTGTTCAACTCCGGAGAGGGACTTCCTTACCTCGTTTACAGGGTTTATCCTGTGATCAAACCTTACTGACACTAGGCCCAGCGGCTCGTCCACGTGGTATGTGGCTGTGGGGATCTCAAGCTCTGTGTGGGCTATAAGGGAGATGACGTCCCTCTTGAAGGCCTCGTCAACCTCCCAGGCCAGGAGTCCTGAGAAGGAGCGGGGCCTCTCAGAAAGTAGCTCCTTTATCCTCTGCTTGGTCTCCTCCACTCTAGACTTTATCACGCTTGAAGTGGCTGAATTACCAGTGAGGAACCAAGAAGGATCATCATAGGACTCCTGTAAGGCGGCAGAGGCGATCTGTATCCAGTCCTCCCCCAGGTAAGATGCCGACACCAGGGAGTCCTGTAAGAGGCTTATCTGATCATCAGTTAGGTCAGGCCAGAAGAGTTGAGCCTCTTTCCTCACCTCCTCACAATCAATCGAGCTGCACTCACCGTAGAAGCCAGCCACGGAAATCCACGACAAAATTTCGTTCTCACCGTTCATAGAGACGGATACTAGGTAAGATATCAGGCTCGTGGAGACCCCAGGTTCAAATGGATTTATCCTGACAAAAGGGGGCATCTCGTATGGCATGCCCCCGTGATCAAAAGCCATTACCGACTTGAACTCGTTTACGGCCAGTTTCAACAACCCTGGCCCGTTGGGCAGGATGTCCACGAAGACTATGGAATCAACCACCCCTATGTTGTAGGGGATGACTTCTATCATGAGCTCGGGCGTTATTGGCTGCTCGCTCACCTCAACGCCTAACTGGCTTATGAGCTCCCCCACTATCACGTTTGAGGCTATCCCGTCAGGAGAGGGTGGGTAGAGTATCAAAGCCTTATCCACACCCGCCAACGAGTCTCTAACCTTAGAGGCCTGTGAGGAAGCCCACTCACGGAGTTTCAAGCCTTTCCTTCCCCCTGAACTTCAGGATGATTACCATTGCGGCTATCACAGCTAATACGAATCCTATGAGAACGTAACTCATTAAGTTCTTTAGGATGCCAGCCTCCGATATCTTGCCCTCAAGCTTCGAAATCTCCTTATCTATCTCTGATATGAGGGATTCAGCCCTCCTGACATTCCCAGAGTTCAGGGCCTCATCTAACTCGCTGAACATCCTCTCCAGCCTGTCAACGGCCTCGGCCTCCTTGCTAGAGAGAGCTTCTTTAACGGTCTTGAACCTCCTCTTGAGCTCCGCTACTTTGGACAGGAGGGATCGCTTCTCCTTCTCGCCCATAGGACCTGAAACTTCCACCCTCACAGGGTTAGTCGGTATTATGGAGCCGTTGACGGCCACGTAAGTGGGTATGGTGTAGTTGCCCGGCTTCTCCACGCTCAAAGTCATGTAGAGGTCACCGGGGGCGTTGAACTTGACGACGTTGCCCTCGACCTCCCCATTAACCCTCACTACCTTAACCCATCTAGGCAGGTGAACCTCGGCCTCGCCCTCACAATCTTTGACCATAACTACAAGGGGGAACTCCTGCCCAACGAACACCTTAGACACGTTAGAGTTCACGAAAACCTTTCCCCTAACCCCCCCGACGGGGACGCTCACCTGGTCCCTCACCGAGCCAGCTCTACCATCGGGCAGCCTGTAATCGACCTGCACGATTACCTTCGAGGTGCCAGGATCGACGGCCTTGAACTTGAACTCCTCTACTATGTCGGATTTAACCTTATCCAACTTAACCGATGTCCGATTTAGGCTCTTCAGCCCAGGCTCACTCCTCACCTTTATAGCCACATCCTTAACTTCGATGTTAGGCTTAATAAGAACTTTTAGGACGACCTCATCGCCTACGTTGGGTACTAAGGGAGAGAACGTGAGGTTAACCTTCACCGGGAGCTCCCCTATGGACCTGACTAGGAGCTCCCCTATCGGGAGGGTAACGTTCCTCCTCGTCACCAGATCCTCAATCTCAGCCTCTAGGAAAGCCCTGTAAACCCCCGGCTTTATTGACAGGGGCAGGGCTATAAGCTTTGAATGGTCCCTGTAGACGTCAACGTCCACCGGGAAGATCAGCTGGTACGTCCTGGTCCCCTCGGATACGGTCATCCTCATGTTGACTACCTTCACGGGGTTTGGCGAGTAGTTCTCCACGACAACTTGTACTTCTCCCTTGCCCTGTATGAGGATGACCTCACTCCCATTCAACAACTCAGCCGATACAGCCCTTTCAAGCTTTATCTGTTTAGAAATTCCGAAGGCTCTACCCGAGGCAAACCACGTCAGGAAGAACCTGGACTCCACTTCCCCCGTAACTGGTGGCACGTAGAACCTGACAGACAGGGGAATCGAATGGTTGCCAGGCCTATAGATCAGGCCTTCTCCGCTCGGCAGGAGCACGTTTACCTGGTCAGCTTCTCCCACAACGAAAGTGGCGTTGACGTAACTGCCAGTTAAAGCGGAATCTGGGGCCCTTATCTCCCCATTAATGGAGGCTCTCAAAGTCCCATCAAACACAAAAGTCGTCTCACCTGAGGAGGCGTTCACCGTGCACTCAGGGCATTCCGGGGTGAAGTATACGTATTTCATAGGCCCTAGTATCCTAGCCCTGACAAGGAAGCTCTCAGAGCCGGAGTTATACCATAGATAGGTCCAAGACCAATCCATTTCAGCCAAAGGTATTTCCCTAAACTCGCCCAGTGACTTAACCGTCGGACCCACCAGCTCATAGATGAGCTTTCCTTGGCTAAGCCTGAGCTTGACCAGTTTGTAAACCTTGTTATCCAAGCTTAACGTGAGGTTATCCCCCCCTTCAGATAAGGCCTCCTCAAACACAGTGGCGGTGTTGTTGGAGGTCACCTGCAACAGGGTATCGTTGAGTTCTATTATCCAGCTGTTTAGCTTGTCATCCCAGGTTCCAGAAACCTCCTCTCCCCTGAAAATTGCCGTTATATTGCCTCCTACCTCAGCCGCCACCGTGCTCACAACTTCTCTACCCTTCTCCACGTATACACCTTCAATCTCTTGGCTGACCTTCACCATCACCGGCTTTATCCTGTGAAAACCCTGGTAGGCTTCCTCTTCTCCAGAAAACAGGAAGGTTAGGTTGGGCCCGCTCACCCTGACCTTGTTATAGTGGGGGATGGAAATTGACAGCTCTTCGCCCTGACCGACGGCGAGGACCTCCACCTCATAAACTACAGCTGAACCAATGTGGGCCGTTGGAGGTGCTGAGATCCCCCTCCCAAACAGCACTACTTCCCCATAGTAGTACACGACGTCGCTAGCTAGCGCTGCTCCGACAGGAGACAGCAGCAGGAGTGTTAGCAGTATGGCGGCCCTCATTTCTTCAACCTTTTCCCCGCAGCACCCTATTTTACGTTTGAACGTCTAACGTCGAATGAGGACCTTTCCCCTTTATGGCAGAACCCTCTCTGGATCTCTCGGGAAGAGAGCGGCTTCCTTAACGCTTTGAAGGTTCAACATCTTCATCATGAGCCTCTCTATGCCTATGGCAAAGCCTCCGTGAGGTGGCGCTCCGTAGGCGAAGAACTTGGTAAACCACTCCAGGCTCTTGGGGCTGAGCCCCTTCTCCCTTATCTGCTCCATGAGCACCTCGTATCTGTGCTCCCTCTGCCCACCAGAGCTCAGCTCAAGCCCCTTGTATAGGAGATCCACGCTCCTGGCCCAGGGAGGTTCGGCCTTCATAACGTAGAAGGGCTTGGCTGCGAACGGGAATCTGTTCACGAAGAAGAAGTCAGAGCCGTACTCCTCCTTCACGTACTTCCACAGGAGCCTCTCGGACTCCGTGTCATAATCCTCGCCGTACTCCACGTGCTTGCCCATCTCTTCAAGTATGTCGTAGACCTTGGGGAACCTGAGCTCGGGGAACGGGGTTTTGGGGACCTCCAGGTTAACTCCCAGAAGTTCAAGCTCCTTCTGTCTCTCCTCCACCACCGCCTTTATTCCAGCCTTCACGAGCTCCTCCTCAACTCTCATGACGTCGGTCTCATCCCTTATGAAGGCCATCTCCACAGCGATGGACCTGAACTCGCTTAGGTGCCTGGGCGTGTGGCTCAACTCCGCCCTCCAGTTGACTCCCAAATCGTATATCCTCTCAAATCCACCTATTATGGTCAGCTGCCTGTGGAGCTGTGGATCCTGCCTAAGGTAAGCCTTCCTGTCAAAGTACTTCACCTCAAAGACCTCAGCTCCACTCTCGCTAGCGGCCCCTATTATCGCAGGGGTGAATACCCTTAAGAAACCGTTCTCCCTGAGCCAGTCCTCCATTCCCTTTATTAGGGTGTGCTCTATCTTGAATATAGACTGAATCTCAGGCCTCCTCAGGTCTAGGGGCCTGTTATCGAACCTGGTTGGGGTGAGGGCTTGAACCTTCCAGTTGGGGTCTAGGGGCAGTTGGGGCCTTGAGATTGAGTGCACCACTATTTTATGGGGGATAACCTCAACGTCCACTGCCTTGGCCTTTTTCTCCTTAACTAGCTCGCCTTCAGCCTCTATAACAGACTCCTGGGTTAGCTCGTCCGTTATCTTGAAAAGCTCATCTGGGACCACGCCTTTCTTTAAGGTGAGCTGTGCCTTCTGCTCCCAATTCCTCAGCACGATGAACCTGATCTTGCCCAACTCCCTGATCTCGCTAACCCAACCGTGAACTCTCACTTTCTCCTCACCCATATGTAGACACGCTCCCCGTTTACATCCCACTCCTTACCAAAGGATTCGGAGGGAACCTCCTCCTCCGAAGAGACCACCTTTACCAGGTCAGCGTCGGAGTCCCAGGCTATGTCCTCCCTGTAGGACTCCACGGCCTTAGCTACGGCCTCCCCTCCCTGTATATAAACCTCTATCCTCTCCAGCCCTATGGTTAAGCCAAGCTCCTTTCTCATCTCCTGTATCCTCCTTATCAGTTCCCTGGCCAGCCCCTCAATGAGTTCTTCCTCTCCTACCTCTGTGTAGAGGAAAACCTCTCCCCTAGAGAAGTCGGCCTTAGTCCAACCCTCTCCCTGGGGTGGCTCACCGACTACTATCTCCTTGACGTTGCTCTCCACCTGCAGGACGTCCTTGAACCTCCCAACCACCTGGCTGAAGTTGTCCACCCCGACAACGACGGCCTTTTTCAGGGGTATCCTCTTCCTCACCTTAGCCTTGGACCTGGCGTTGCCTATGGCGCTGACCACCTCCTTGACGAGATCCATCTCATCCTCCAGCTCCTTGGATATTAGATCCTCCCTGACCTCCGGTAACAGAAGCATGTTGACGCTCTCAGGATCCCCCTCCTGTCTGAAAGACTTCTGGTATATCTCCTCAGCGGTCAGTGGGGCATATATGGCCAGGACTGGTAACATATCCCTTAGCACCATGTAGAGGGCGTTTGCCCACTCCTTTATTACCCCTTCATCCTTAGATCTCAACTTCTTCCTGGCCACTCTTACGTAAAGCCTGCTCAGGTCTTCTACGAAGAAGTCCAGCAAGGCGTTGGTCGCATCATGAAGGTAGTACCTCTCCATGGACTCGTAGACCTTCTTAAGGGTAGAGTTGAACCTTGAAAGGAGCCACCTGTTCACTGGGTCCCTGACCTCGTCAAGGACACCGAGCTCCATGTCCCTCAGGTAAGTGGTGGCGAAGACGTATACGTTCCAGACTATTGAGAGCCTCTTCTGAGTCTCCTTAAGCCTATCCCAGGAGAACCTAAGGTCTTGCCAAGGCACCTTGGTCAGGACGGTGACCCTGAACACGTCCCTCCCAAACCTCTCGACTATCTCTTCGGGCGGGACGAAGTTACCCAAAGATTTGCTCATTTCCCTGCCTCTCTCATCCAAGAAGAAGCCGTGCATCAGCACCGACTTGTAGGGAGCTCTGCCGAATAACAGGTCTCCCACTCTGAGCAGTGAGAAGAACCACCCCCTTATCTGGTCGTGCCCCTCAGTTATGAAGTCTACCGGAAAGACCTCCTCAAAGCCCTCGTCTCTGTAGGGATAGCCAAAGCTGGCGTAGAAAGATATGCCTGAGTCGAACCACACGTCCGTTATGTCGGGAACTCTCCTCATGGTTCCCCCACACTTCTCACACTTCCAAGTTATCTCGTCCACCCAGGGCCTGTGAAGGTTCTCAGGCCTCCTCCCGGATTTCTCCTCCAACTCCCTGACAGAGCCTATGACCTCTACGCGACCGCACTTATCGCAAACCCATATTGGCAGAGGTATCCCCCAGTACCTCTGTCTCGATATTATCCAATCCCTGAGGTTATTGAGCCAGTCCTTAAACCTCCTCTCCCCTGCCCAAGATGGAACCCAGTTTACCTGCTCAACGTCCTTCATGAGCTTCTCCTTTAGGTCCACCACCCTTATGTACCACTGGCTGGTCTTCCTTATTATCAGGGGGGTCTTGCACCTCCAGCAGACCGGGTACCTGTGAACTATAGTCCCCTTGTGGAAGAGGGCTCCTCTCTCGGCCAGGTCCTCTATTATCAGGTCGTTGGCCTCCCTCACGTAGAGGTCCTTGTACTTGCCGACCTCCTCGGTGAACCTGCCTTGGGAGTTCACTGGACTGGGTGAAGGGAGCCCGTACCTCTCACCCACCAGGAAGTCTTCCATGCCGTGCCCAGGGGCCGAGTGAACGCACCCCGTGCCCTCTTCCATAGTGACGAACTCCTCGCTCAGGACCACCTTGTGGTGCTCCCTTATCTTCCTTTGAAGGGGAATCACGTCCTCCAAGGGGTGATTGTACTGGAGGCCTTCAAGCTCCCTTCCGGGGAAGGACTCTATGACCTCGTAGTCCTCAACTCCCGCTTCCTTCATCACATAGTCCAGCCTCTTCCTGGCTAGTATAAGGACCTCATCTCCAACCTTCACCTTTACGTACTCCTCATCTGGGTGTACCATCACGGCCACGTTGGCTGGCAGGGTCCACGGGGTGGTGGTCCATATCAGTATGTACTCCTTTTCCCCTCCCCTCACCGGGAACTTCACGAATATGGAGGGGTCCATCAAGTCCCTGTACTCTTGGCTCACCTCATAATCAGACAGGACGGTCTCACACCTAGGACACCAGTGAACGGGCCTCTCACTCCTGTCTAGACGTCCGCTCTCCCATATCTTTTTGAGGCCCCACCAGGCGCTTTCTATGTAGCTGTCCTCCAGGGTCATGTATGGGTTGTCCCAGTCCATGGAGACGGCGAAGTTCTTGAAGTGCTCCGTCAGGGACTTCACATTCCTGTGCACGAGCTCCATGCACTTCCTGACGAAGTTAGCTATTCCATAATCCTCTATCTCCTTCTTGTTCCTGAAACCCAAGGACTTCTCGGTCATGACTTCTATGGGCAAGCCATGGGTGTCCCATCCAGGCCTGTCCAGCACGTTATACCCCTTGGACCTCCAGTACCTGAGCACGGAGTCCTTCATAACCTTATTCCAAAGGGTTCCCGGATGGGGCGTGTCGGAGGAGGGGTAAGGAGGTCCGTCTAAGAAGTTGAACTTGGGCCCGTTGGCCCGCTCACTCCTCACCTTTTCGTAAACTTTTTCCCTTTCCCACATGTCCAGTATCTCTTTTTCATATTTTTTAGGGTTGAACCCCCTGTATAACATCCTCAGCCTGGCCAAGGCACTTCACCCTCTCAACCTGGACGACCCCCCTAAAGTTTATAAATTGAAGCCCCTCTCCCATGAGAGGGGCGAGCGGCCATAGTGGCCGGGGACACACCCGGACCCATTCCGAACCCGGAAGTTAAGCCCGGCCACGTTCCGCGGAGTACTGAGCTCCGCAAGGGCTCGGGAAACGCGGAAGCTGCTAAGCCCCCCTTAACTTATTGAGGTCCTCGAAGAACTCGGGGTAGGAGTCCGAGACGTAGGTTTCACCCTCAATTTCGCTTTCACCATCCGCCCCAAGGGCCAAGGCCATCAGGGCCATGAAGACCCTGTGATCCCCCTCAGCGTTGAACCTAGACGCCCTAACGTTACCGCCCTCAATTACCAGCCCGTCCTCCAGCTCCTCCACATTAACTCCTGCCTTCCTGAGCTCTCTGGCCATGACTGACAGCCTGTCGCTCTCCTTGTACCTGGCATGTCTTACTCCCGTTATCAAGCTTCTGCCAGGGCTGTAAGCGGCCAGAACAGCCATTGAGGGGAGCAAGTCAGGGAAATCCCTCAGGTCCACCCTGGCTCCCCTTCTGGGCCTCCCCTCAACCAAGACGTACCCATCGCCGACCTCAACGTGAACTCCAAACTCCCTAAGCAACTGCAGGACGGCGTTGTCCGCCTGTGGGAGGGAGAGGTCAACCTCCACCCTGAGGCTGCCCCCCGTCACTGAGGCGGCCACCATTAAGGGAGCTGCAAGGCCCAAATCCCCGGGCACCTTGAAGTCAAACCCCTGGGGCCTCTCAGGTGGCACGATTATCTCCTCACCCAATTCAACCTTCACACCAGCCGTGGAGAGCACAGCAGAGGTCATCTCAAGGTAGGGCCTAGAGACCAGCTCCCCCAGAGGCCTCACCTTAACGCCAATCTCCGAGCTGGTTCCTGCTATCATGAGGGACGAGAAGAACTGCGAGCTTATCTGGCCGGGCATCTCGGTACTCCCGCCTCTAAGCCCTCCTCCCCTGACCACCACCGGAGGTAAGCCGTTCAACCTGGTGCTAAAGGCCTTCACTCCCAAGTCCTCCAGAGATCTAATTAAGGGGCCCATGGGCCTCCTCCTGAGGCTTTCATTCCCCGTGAGCACGGTGTACCCCTTAGGGGTGAGGGAGGCTATTGACGTCATGAACCTGATGGTGGTTCCAGATCCCTGACAGTTTACCACATCATCCGGCACCTGGGGCCTCTCTGGGGGCTCCACCACCAAGGGGTTAGATCCGCTGATCGTGGCTCCGAAGAGCTCCAAGGCCCTTAAAGTGGCCTTGACGTCCCTGCCTAACGAGGGATTCCATATCCTAGAACGTCCAGAAGCTATAAGACCAACTGTCAGGGCTCGGTGAGTGTAACTCTTTGAGGGAGGAGCTTTAACGCTCCCCGTGATCACGGAAGGTCTGACCCTCATCTCGGCCACCTACGGATAATCGTAATAAAGGGGGTGGTCAACTCATACTGCAGATGCACCTTCCGTGGAGGAGGGTGTCATCCTTCACCTGCTACCAGTGTGGCCTGTGCTGTTACCATTTTATGGTCCCCCTGAAGCCCATAGAGGCCAAAATCTTGGCCTCCTTGGGAGCCCCTTTGAAGACTATCGCCGGCAAAGTCTACATAGGTAAGGAGCCAGGCACCCAATGCCCCTTTCTCTTTAGGGCTGGCGGCAAGGAGCTCTGCTCTCTGGACCTAATGGGGATTAAGCCAGTGGCCTGTAAGCTCTGGCCCATTTACGTTTACGAGAGGCCGGTTCACGGACACGCTGAGGAAGCTTACATAAACTACAGGGGATCCTTCTACGTCTACTTCGACGCCAGATGCCCCGGGGTTAAGAGGGGAAAGGCGAATCTAAGGGTGGAGGAGACGGTGAAGGAGGCGATAGATATATGGTTAGGCGTAAGGAGGGAACAGAGGCTGACGCACGGCTTACTTGAACCTGTGGAACAGAAGGCTAAAGGAGGCCCTAGGTATCCTCTTGACGGCCCACCCCCAGAAGTCCTTAAACGGTATCTCTCCTATAGAGGTTAGCATGTACCTCCTGGCTATCTCAGGGTAGGCGGCGAATATCTTGAAGAAAAAGCCTATTCTAGGGACTATTATCCTGAACGCTTTCCTCTTGAGCCTTAATTCCTCCCTAACCTCTAAAAGGAGCTCCTCATACCTGCTCACCGGATCATCAGCTTCGAAGGCTTTGGAAAGGAGAGTAGCCTCCTTCACGGCGTAGTAAATGCCCTCACCGGTCAGCGGATCTACCATCCCGGCGGAATCCCCTACCAAGAAGATCCTGTGAGCGGAGGAGGGCAAGTCAATCCCCCCAATTGGTATTATAGCTGCCTTCACGTCCCTAATCCCGTGCCTCTTGGAGAACTCCTGGAAGGCCCTCTTAATCTCCACAGCCTTAGTGGCCAATCCCCCGACGCCTGCGTTGGAATCTGAAGCCCTGGGGAATATCCACCCGTATCCCATGGGGGCGGCGTCTACTATGAAGGTGAGCACCTCGCTCAGGGGGGCCGATCCCTCCAAAGCGTATATTGTCTCCTCTTTACCCCAGCCATTCCTTAGCCCTGAAGACCTGGCCACTAATGAGTTGGCCCCGTCAGCACCTACAACGTAAGAAGCATATTCGTTTACGCCCAGCAGCTTAACCCCTTCGGGTTCGCTTTTCACGGCTGTCACGTTTCCCCTCTTGAAGGTGGTCCCCTCCTCGACCGCCCTCTCCATTAGAAAGTGGTCAAAACTCTCCCTTTTAACCAGGTTTATTGCGAACGGTCTATGCTCGACTCTGACCTCAAAACCGAAGCCCTTTATCAACACCTCTGAGTGGGGCCTCTCCACAGGGTAATCTTCCAGCCCAACCTCCCTGAGCACCTTATGCGTCCTGAAGGTTATGCCTCCTCCGCAAGGCTTGTCCCTGGGAAACGATTGCCTGTCCAGGAGCAGAACTTTAAACCCCTTTTTTGACAGTAGGTAAGCTGAGACAGACCCAGCAGGCCCTGCTCCGACGACAGCTACGTCCCACATCTGGTCATCGCCCCCAACATCTAATATAACCCTGCTTCTTACGGATTACGTAAAGTTAAATAATTACTTTTTACTTCTCCTCACCAGTAACGGGTGACTGAGGGTGGGGCCCGTACATGATAGGTATTTTCCTGAATTTTTAGGGCCGTAAAGAATAAATAATATGATGTGTGAACCAGTTTCCAATCGACATATAAGCGCTTGTCTCGGTGGGTAAGGTAAAACTTAATTAATAGAACTGTTGCCTAACAGAGATACATATGTTCAGGTGGTATGTATGGCCGAACAGGTTAGCGAGGTTTTAAAGAAAATTCAGGAGAGATGCGCCGAAAACGCTTCAGAATTTCTACCTGGAATAGAGGAAGCGTTGGAGAAGCTGGAAGAGGTCAAGGATACTGAGGAGATGGCCCAAGTTTTCAAAGCCCTTTCCAATCAGACCAAACTCGAGATAGTGTTTTTGTTAGCTGCCAGCGATTTCCCGGTGTGCATTCTCTCGAACCTCCTGGAGAAGGACCAGTCCTTGATCTCCCATCACCTATCCGACCTTAAGGCTGCAGGTATAGTTAAGGGTAAGGTTAAGGGCAAGTTCAGGATCTACAGTTTGAGGAAGGATAAACTCGTGGAAATGTTGAAGAAGATGATAGAAATAGTTGGGGAGGAGTGAGTATGGACCTCAAGCTGGAGGTTGTGGACATCTCTCCTCCCGAGGGGACTAACATAATATTGGCCACCTCTCACTTCATAAAGACCGTAGAGGACGTTTATGAAGCGTTAGCTGACTCAGCCCCCACCATAAAGTTCGGCTTCGCTTTTTGCGAGTCGTCTGGTCCAAGGCTGATAAGGAAAGGGGGAAACGATCCTCAGCTGGTAGAGGAAGCCGTTAAGAGGGCTCAGAAGGTGGCAGCAGGCCACTGCCTAATTATAATAATGAAGGACGCGTGGCCTATCAACGTGTTGCCCAGGCTTAGGACCGTACCGGAGATAGTCACAATTCATGCCGCCACTGCTAACCCGCTTAAGGTAGTGGTAGCGGACGTAGGTGACGGCAGGGGGATCCTGGGGGTGATAGACGGGGGCACCCCGACCGGGGTTGAGAAGGAGGAGGACGTGAAGGAGAGGGTGGAGTTCCTCAGGAAGATAGGTTACAAGCATCCCCTATGACCACTTTTTCCCCTTTGAATTGAGGTCCCTCAAGTACCTGGCCACTAGGCTGGCGGCCGCCACGCTCACGTACTTCTTGTCGGCGCCGGCCTCAAGGGTTACGGGGATTCCCAGGCCCGAAAAGGCCCTCTCAAGCCTCTTTCTGTCAAAAGAGTCGATAATGACCCTGTCAACCTTGACGTGGGTGAGGCAGTCCGTGACGACCTGTTTATGCCAGCTCGCCAGCAGATCGTTCAGGTTACCCTCTCTCCAAAGGGACCTGAACTCCTCGGGGGTCACGACCTTAGCCGATACGTACAAGGCTCTAGCACTTATCTCCCTGAAGATTTCCGGAATCCTAGCCTTAGGTATTGACTTACTTTCTAGGAGGCCCAACGACCTGAGCTCCTTTCTAGCTTTATCATCCAGGGCGACCGCTGCCACTACTATTGCGCCCTCGCTCTCTCCCTTGCCTGCCTCATCGGACCCGACCTCTACGCCAGGTTCTTCCATCAAAGAGGAGAGGATTAAGCCCCTAAGGGGCTCGTGAAAGACGACCTTGCCGCTCTTGTAAACTATGGCCTTCCCTTCAGGGGATTCCAACCGAAATAACTCCCACTCAGACTTGGTTGGCCTCAGGTATCCCCTCTTCAGGCCCAGTTCCCTTAACCTTTTTATCTCCTCTCCTCTTAACCACGTACTTAACTGCCGCAACTCCAAGCACCGCCAGGACGGCTAGGGCAACAATATTATAGTCGACGCCCCCTCCGGGAGCTATCCTGATGGTGGCGTTCAGGAAGGGTTTTTCCCTCGTCTCCCTCGGGTACTCGCTCTTCCACACCAGCCAGGCTTGGAGGGATAGATTTCCCTCTTTTAAAGCATCTGTCCTGAACTTGAAGCTTATTTCTTTGAACTGAGCGGCCTCGAGCTTTTTAATGGTCTTGACAACGTGCTTCTTGCCAAGCCTGACGTGAACCTCTACGTCGTATGCTGGAAAGGGCGAGGGATTCACCAAGGTTAAGTTAACCCAAGCAGGCTTACCTGGCTCGATCTCTTTCGTGTAACTCACCTCCTCAGCCCTGACGACTGAGGGCTTCTCCACGATGAAGCTACCATTTACCTCAGTCGAATACCTGTTCTTCCCAAGGGTGTAGCTCACCTTAACCTTTATCAGGTGCTCTCCAGGCTTAGTATCAGGCTGCACCTTTATGGGGATCCTCCAGATCGCAGCAGGATGTCCGTAAGGCCAGTAGAGTATGGTCTTGTTGAAGACTACCCCGGTGACCGACGAGGTTATGAGGACGTTCACGTCCTTCATGTCGGCCTTAGGCAAGGGGGGGCTTGAGGCCACCTTCACGTGGACCACCACTATATCAGGGGGTATCGCCACGCCCTTCGAGAGGTTCATCAGGACGAAGGGCTCCCAGTGCCTCACCAGAACCTTGGCTTCCCCAGTAACGTAAGCTCTCTGAATTCCTAAGGGGGTGTCCAGCTCCAGGTAGCCCATGACCTCGAACTTGTAGGTCTTGGTCGGCGAGTAAACAGGAGGGGTTAGCTTTATCGTCATATGCCCGGCGGAGACCTCCTCCCCACGGTACTCGAAGATAGTCTCATTTATCACCTTGACGTCCTTGCTCAGGTACTCCCCCTCAGGATTTATGACCTCTAGCTCTATTAGCTCCCTCTTCCAGTCCTTTGGGACAAGCACTTCCAGGTGGAAGCCCACTATTTTTCCCCTATGCCCCTTCTCGAACCTCAGGGTGAGGGCTATTGGCTGACCGGCCAGAGTTTCATCTGCGGAGGTCGCAACGTAAACGTTTTGTCCCTTAGCCTCCAGTACTGTAGTTGAAAGTAGCAGCATGACCGCCAACAGCAGGGTAGACCTCATCCCTTGAAGCCCACGGAACTCAAATAAAAAGTTAAAAGGCTGTAGGTTCAGTAAACAACGATGAAGGTTTTAGAAGTCGTAGAACTTACCAAGAGGTTCGGGGAGCTAGTGGCCGTGGACGGGTTAACCTTCCACGTTGATAAGGGCGACATCTTCGGTCTTTTAGGGCCTAACGGGGCCGGCAAGACAACCACCCTTAGGATGATATACGGGGTGCTAAGGCCGACCAGAGGGACGGTCAGAGTGATGGGCGTCGACGTAGTCAGGGATCCCGTGAAGGCCAGGTCTTACATGGGAGTGCTCCCGGAAGAGAGCAGCGTTTACCCCAGGTTAACGGCCGAGGAGAACCTGATCTACTTCGGCAAGCTTAAAGGCATGGATGAGGCCGAGCTGAGGAGGAGGGTTAAGGAGCTGCTAGAGGCACTGGACCTAGAGGAGAAGAGGTACGTTATAGCCGATAAGCTGTCGAAGGGTCAGAAAAGAAAGTTGGCCTTCGCCAGGGCTGTTCTGAATAAGCCGCCCCTTCTAATACTTGATGAACCCACTTCTGGGGTGGACGTCATGAGCGCCAGGGAGATAAGGTCTCTGATAAGGCAATACGCCCAAGAAGGCAGTACTATCATATTCTCCTCCCACAACATGTGGGAAGTGGAGAGGCTCTGCAAGACCGTGGCGATAATAAATAGGGGGAAGTTGCAGCACCTGGGAAGCGTGGAAGAGTTGAAGAGGCTATCTGAGAGCAAGGAGTTTGAGGAGGTCTTCGTCAAGCTGGTTAAGGGTGAGGTAGGTGAGGCTGTTTAAGGGAAGCTCGGGCGTGGTCAGGGTTACTAGGGGGCTGGGACAGCTTGGTTACTCTTTACCCGATAAACCTTGGCTGGTAGTTGCCTGGAAGGAACTAGTTGAAGCTTTAAGGGACAGGAGGACCATAGTAAACGTCATATTGCTGCCAGCCATAATGATGCCCATTTTCATAGCGCTGCCCATGATGATAATGAGCCCAAAGACCGTCCCTCCTAGGATCATGGTGAGCATCCAGGACCCGGAGGCCATAGAAATAGCGAACTACTTCAGGGAGCTGAAAGACGTCAACCTGACCATAAAGGTGGAGCCAGTTAACGTGACAGACCTGATAATAAACCAGGGCTACGACTTAGTGGTGGAGGTGCCCCAAGGCTTCTACTCGAACGTCTCCTCTGGGGGGAGTGGGGTCATCTACTATTATTACGATCCCTACCAGATGAGGTCCACCTTGGCCATGTCCTTGGTACAGGAGGCCATCAACGACTACTCGGAGAAGGTGCTCAAGCGGAGGCTGGAAGCGGTCAACCTTACCGAAGAGTACATATCGCCGGTTCAATCCATAAGCGTGCAGGTGACCGCCGAGGGGGAGCAGGTCAGTCCTGGCGAGATAATGGCCGCCATGATAATCCCCTTGATGGTTGGGATCATAGCCATAACGGGGGCGGGAACCTTTGCCATAGACATGATAGCTGGGGAGAGGGAGAGGAAAACCATAGAGGCCCTCCTAACGGCTCCAGTTAAGAGGATAGAGATACTTCTAGGCAAGTTCACCACCCTAACACTGCTCTCCTTCCTCAGTGGAGTTTCCACGATAGTTTCCTCACTAGTGGGCGTCTCACTGATGGTCTCCCCCATGGCAGTGCCCTACGATAACCAGACCGCCGCCATGGCCACCCAGATAATAGAGCCCAGCAGGCTTCCCCTGTTCATATCTGGGGTGCTTCTAACGGTGGTGCTGGGAGGTCTTACCGGCAATGCCATAATGGTTATGGCCGCCTCCCTGGCGAAGAGCTTCAAGGAGGCCCAGCAGTACGTGGGCTTCCTGGTGATGATCCTGATGGTCCCGATGATAGCTGTTCCATACGTTCCTCAATCACTCTACTGGCTCATGAGGTTACTGCCAATAGCCTCGCTAGCTATGTTAGCCAGGGATTTGATAGTGAACCCCAATTGGACAAACGTGCTCACCTCTCTAGCCTTTACTCTACTGTACTTAGCCGTATTCCTGGTGTTAAGCTCTAAGATGTTCGACAGGGAGTCCTTGGTCTTCGGCTAGTGAGAAAAGTGGATAGTTTTATCAATTTCCTATACCCCGCTGATCGGTGATAGCGTGCCTAAGATAGTCATCGTAGGCATGGGTATTGGCGGCCTTGGCGCTGCTTTCAAGTCACTCAAGTTCGTCCCTGACGCTAAGATCACCTTAATAGGTGATGAGCTACCTTACGTGAGACACAAGTTGAGGCTGGTAACTCAAGGTATTGACATCAAAGTAAGGACGTCGCACATAGAGTCTGAGGTGGAAATAATACAGGGCAGGGTCACCAAGGTGAAGAGGGAGCAGAAGGAGGTAGTGTTGGAGAACGGGGAGACAATACCCTACGATTACCTCATATTGGCGACGGGATCCCATCCCTCTAGGAGTAAGAGGATAAAGGGGTCTGATAAGGCCTTGGGCTTCAGGAGGCTGGAAGACGTTCAAAAACTCATTGATGAGTCACCTTCGGAAGTAGCTATAATAGGGGCAAGCTTCGTAGCCTTACACGTGGCTGACGCCGCTAGGGGGATCGGGGCCAAGCCTTACGTCATAGTTAGGTCTAGGGTTATGAGAAAGGCCTTAGAGCCCGAGCTCTCCGAGGAAATTCAGAACAGGTTAGCTGAGAAGGGAGTTGAATTCGTCAAGGGGACTCCTAAGGAGGTCAAGGACGGAGCGGTCGTGCTAGACGACGGGAGGGAGGTCAAGGCGGATCTGATATACATAGCCACTGGAGTTGACCCTAACATAGCGCTGGCCAAGCAGATAGGCTTAGACCTCTACGAGGGGTGGGTGATAAACGCTGATCAGCATGGGAGGACCTCAGATCCCAACATATTCGCCGTAGGGGATAACGCTATAGTTCACGACTTCCTCACAGGCAAGCCAATGTACCTGGGAATAGGCACAGCGGCATCTATAATGTCGCTGAACGCCGCCAGAGCCATCGCAGGCCACAAGGCAGCTATGAGAGTCCCTAGATACCAGAAAGATGTGTTCTTCGGCGGGATACACATGACCTCCGTGGGGCTGACAAGCGTGGAGGCCCAGAAGGAAGGGTTCGACGCCGACAGGGTGGAGGTCTCAGGCAACGGGTGGGGCGATAAGGCCTACATAGTTTACGACAAGAAGACGAAGAGGGTCTTGGGCTTTAGCGCAGTCTCCAAGGACGACGTGAAGTGGAAGAGCATAGACGTCCTCCTGACCATGATGAGGAGGCAGCCCATCACCAGGTTGGGTATAGAGCCCTCCTAACCAATTTTTACGGCCGCTAGGATCAAGGAAAGGACCCCAAAAGATATGGCGAAGGTGGACATCCTAATTCTGCTTGAAACCCTGTCCAACGCGGTAAGGGTCAAGAGGCCCGTGATCAAAGTTGGCAGGATAACCCACCAGAGTTCGGGATCCCCAGACTTGGACAGGCCAGCCATGAACGTGGCTACACCCCCTAACATGAACGAGTACTTGAAGGAAGAGCGCAGGTCGAACCCCCTCAACATCAGGGTAGATATCGTCACGGCAGACCTGCTGACCCCCGGCATTAGGGCCAGTCCCTGGACCAGCCCCGTCAAAAGGGCGTCCTTAAGGTCAGGCCTCTCCTTGCTCTTAACGTTCAACTCAGCCTTCCTCAGCAGGAGCCCTACGCCTATCAAGAAGAGGCCCACGCTGATGGAGAGCAAATTCTCGTAACTGTTGGCGACCTCTTCCAGGAATAGGGCTATGGGGGCGGCGGTGACTAGTGAGGAGGCGGTGCCCACCACTAAAAAGTCCAGGCCCTCCCCCTTCCTCAAGGCCCTCAAGTACTCCCTCCTGTAGTAGATGAAGGCGGCCAAGGAAGTCCCTAGGTGAAGAAACAAAGCTATTTTAAGGGCCTCTACCGCCTTAAAGCCTACGATCCTTCCTATCAGAAAGAGTTGACCCTCACTACTCACCGGAAGCCACTCTAAAATTCCCTGGGCGACGCTCAACGCTAGCAAGCCCCAGTTCAAAGGAGGCCCCTCTCCTTCAGAGCCTTCATCGCCGCCGTTACCATGGTGTAAATGCCCTTCATGGCCTCCTCCCTAAACTCCATGTCCCTTATCTGCTTGAGGGAGAACCACCCCCAGTCCTCGTGCTCCTCAGGCCTTAACACAGGCTCTCCGCCGTTAACAACGGTGGCGTACAAGGGTATGACGAACTCTACCTTGAGCTCCGGGTATACTATGCCGAAGGTGTCCACTGGTATCACGCTTAACGGGTCCAACCTGAATCCTGTCTCCTCCCTAACCTCCCTCAAAGCCCCCCTCCTCGGAGATTCCCCGAACCTCAGGCTCCCTCCAGGTATCTCCCACTTTCCGCCATTCCTCTTGCTGTGAGCCCTCTTCATCAGTAGGATCTTGCCCTCTCTGTTAAAGATGGCCAAGCATGGGACCACATGTATCTTTATCCTCTTCCCGCTCATGTCATGCCCTCTTTTCCTTAACCCTGGTGTAGATGGCCATCACCCTCATGGACGACCCGCACTTGGGGCACTTGTCGTTAGGCGACACCCTGCCCACGTAATCCCCTTCTCTGAACTCCCTCTCAAGCTTCCAACCGCAGTTGACGCACTCCAGGTGGGTGAAGATTTTCTGCTCCCTCTCCTCCTTCTGGGCCCTCATTTTACTCATGTCATAGGCTATCTTACCTGCTATCCCCAGGCCAGCAATCCCCATCAGCAGGTAAAAGGGGCCGTTCACGTAGTCCTCCTGGTTAAGCATGCTGTCCCATCCCAGGTAGATGAAGGCCAGTGATATTAACGAGATTACAACCAGTATTAGCGCCCAGAGGAGATAAGCGCCTAATAGCTGCTTCTCTTCAACGCTCAAGAAACCACCTCCAATCTGTTTCCAACCCCTATAGTGTTGCCTATGCCAGCGACTATCACGTAGTCGCCCGGATCGGTCCTAGTCCTTATCAGGAGCCTTACCCTCTCTATGACTTCGTCGGCGGCCTTGGCTATCTCCTCCCTCATTGCTGTTATGGCGTCTAGGGGGTCCTCTTTGATCACTATGGCATCCAAAGGTATCCCGTATTTGGTGGTGACCTCCTCTATCCTGTACTTCTCCGGGCCTGGATCTCCAATGGCCGCGCCAACGCCTTCAGCTATCTCAGCAGTCTTCTCCCCCTCCAACTTGGAGGCGGCATCGATCATTATCACCCTGGCGAAGTCACCATTCCTATCCTCTATGGCCTTCTCTATGGCCAATCCAGGCTTACCCACTTCAGAACCTGGACCTTTAGCCTTTATCACCAGTACTTTCCTCCCCTCGACGTCGGTCCAGGCCCCTATTATGTTTTCGGCCAGCTCAAAGGTCTCCTTATCGCCTATGAGCTTGAGGGCCACTAGCGGGCCTATGCTGTCCCCTATGGGAACCCCTCTCCTGAAGGCCTCGCTAGCTCTCCAGTAGGCCCTGGCTATTCTAAGGATCTCAGGCAACAGCATCTGGATCTGGGCTATGTATATCAAGTTCTGGGTTCTCTTGCCCAAGATGAAGTAGTGCCTGACTATCCTGAATATCGTGTCGAGGGCAAGCACACCGGCGAGCTGATCCCTCAGGTTGCTCTTCTTCCATCCAGAGGCCTTAGGGGACAGCTCATCCATATACTTGTTCATGTAGTCCCTGTACTCATCCAGGAGGTGTTCCAGCCTCTTTATAGCCCCCGCGGGGTCCAAGGTAACAGGGCCTATCAAGAAGAACCCTTTTATCCTCTCAACCATCTTCTTGACATCTTCCTTACTCCTTCCATACTTAGAGGCCTCCTCTACGAACTTGTTAGTGGCGTCGTTGGCGTATCTCTCTAACTTGTTCAGGGCCTTGCTTATCTCACCCATCCAGATCTGGACCTGTATCTTGTTAGCGTAAAACTGCATTATCATGATGAAGATTATGAAGTAGATCCAGGAGAGCCAGTCGCTTTGATTGTTGGCTTGCATCAGGATCATCTGGATCAATTCCGCTACCACCTTCAGGACCACTCACGACAAACTTATTTTAAATTTGTTAGGGACTTGCCCCTTCTGCTGAACCCGGAAATCCTCTCCAGAAGGGCCACGTACATAAAGGGAAGGAGGGCCGTTACCTCCCCGGGCACAAAGGCCCTCTTAGCTGTCTTAGAAACCTTACCCCAGCTTATAGCTTCCCTCTCCCTAGCCCCGCTTAAACTGCCGTCCCATTCAACTGCGGTGGTCACGTAAACGACGTAGTCAAGCCCTCCCTTGAATTGATTCCACCAGATCGTGTGATGTTTGGAGATCCCACCCCCCAATATGAGAGCCCCGCTCTTTTCCATGGTAAATGATAGGTCCGCTAGCTTCAACATGTCCTTGATGAAGTCCAGGTGGAAATTAATCTCCTCCCTGAGGAAGGATACGGCGGTGCCGAAGGAGGAGTCAAGCAGTCCAGGGGAGAAGATCGGAATCCCCCTCTTGTGGGCAGCCCTGAGTATGGACCCTTCGCACATCTTGCCTCCTATGAAGTTTAGAAGCTCTGAAGGCGAGAATCTCTCGCCAAGAGTGGACACAGCCTCTCTAACCCATTCTCTAGTTTTACTTTCTATAAGCGGCCCGTATGAGTCCAGGGGAATGAAAACGTTGCCCAACCTGTGGATGCCCCTCTCATAGAGCTGCTCGTCGTCAGCCTCGAAGTAACCTTTGTAGTACTTGGCGTAACACCTGGCTACGTCATGGTCAATTGTGCCTCCCGTAGTTATCACCACGTCGAAAAGCTGCCTGTCCAACATGTCCCTAAGTATCCCCCTCACTCCAGTGGACACGATGGCCGCTGGAAAGGCCAAGAAGTTTACTGAAGACTCATCTCTGATCATGACCTCCAGAACCTCGACAGCTTCGTTGATGAACCTTGCGGTGAATCCCCCAGCCCTACCCATTTGCTCGACTATCTCGGAGACCCTCATTCCCGGGTACAGGGTGAAGTCAACGACCTCATCCTTTAATAGGCTCATCCATCGGAAGGCCCGGCGTAAAATATAAGGTGATACCTTGGAGGACGTCAAGGAGACCCTGATAAGTTACCTGAAAGTTCATGGGCGTAGGATCTTGGCCAACCTGCCAGAGGGACAGGAGGTAGTTAAGATAGAGGTTAGGGCCCTGTTCAGGTACTTCAAGGGAAGGGGCAAGCTTATGGACAGGGTGGAGGGATTCCAGTGGAGGGGCTGCAAGTACGAGGACGGCTACGTCTTGGTGCCGGTGGAGCTGATAAGGGAGTTGCTCCGGCAATAGTTGCCTTCGACATGGACGGCACCCTCATACCCTTGGGGAGCTCCTGGGAGCTTCTCCACAGGAGGTTTGGCACCTACGAGGTTACCAGAAAGCACATGGACCTCTTCTTTCAGGGCAAGATAAGCTATGAGGAATGGGCCAGGCTGGACGTGTCGCTCTGGGTAGGCAGAAGGGTAGATGAAGCCCTAGACGGCGTTGAGTTCGAACCCCACGAGGGAGTGCCAGAGCTCATCTCCGAACTTAAGTCTTTGGGCGTGATAACTGGGATGATAAGTTCAGGGCTGGACGTCATAGCCAGGAAAGTGGCTGAGAAGCTTGACTTGGACTTCTGGGCCTCGGGCAGGCTTAAGGTTGAGGGAGGGGTGATAAAGGGAATAGAGTCCACGATCTCACCGAAGGACAAGTTCAAGATCTTGGTGGGCTTGGCTGAGAGGTTAAGTGTGCCCTTGAGCAGGGTGGCCTTCGTAGGCGATGATTTCAGCGATATTCACGTGTTCAGGTCTAACATAGGGTTGAAGGTCGCCTTCAGGCCCAGAAACCGGGAGATAGAGGAGCTGGCCGATTTAGTGGCCCGGGACTACAGTCAGGTGAGGAGGGCCCTGATGAAGTGGCTCGCCACAAATATATTGAAGAGGGATCAAGTAACTTGATGAACTGGAAGCTCCTAGGTATGGATGACGAGGAGTTGGAGCTCCTCGGAATGGAGCTAGCCAATGAGGTGAGCAGGAAAATACTTAGATCATTAAGGGAGTTCCCCAAGAGCCCCAACGATCTGTCTAAAGAGCTGAACGTCCCGCTAACCACCATAGTTTTTCACATAGACAGGCTCACCAAGGCCGGGCTCATAGAGCCCATAGGTAAGGCCCCGGGCAAGAGGGGCAGGAAGACCCTGTACGCCTTAAAGGTCCCGGCCATAGTTATAGTCCCAACGTCCTCAGAGGAGAAGGGGGAGTTCTTCAAATCCTTGATGGAGAAAGCGGTGAACCTGAAGAAGGCCCTAGCGAAAACCCTCCTCGTATCACTATTAATAGGGATGGTTCTAGCGGTTCCGACGCTGCTGCTGGGCGAGAGGCCTCACGTGTATCCCACCTCCCCGGTGAAGGAGAGCGGAAGGACCACCTGGATCCCTGAAAGGGTTCCGGAAAGGCCTCATGTGACTCCGCTCTTAGTGCTATTGGCCTCCCTGCTGGCGGGGGTAATCACCCTTCTAGTGGTTCTCCCTTACAGTGAACGACTCCCTTGAACCTCCTAACGTAGTTAGGACAGCTGAGGCAGATGAGAAAGCTAACCTCCTTCTTCCTCACTGGACACTCGACGTAATCCTTGGAGAACTTGGACACTACCTTCTTACCGTAGAGCTCCTTTAGTTGCTCCTTCAGCTCCTTAGGCACTCTTAAAGCCCTCTTAGCCTGTTTTACCGGCACCTCGTACTTGTAAGGCACCTTCTCCATGGCTACACCTCCTTCGATGCCTCTCTAACTGCAGATATGACTTGATCGACCTCCTCGTCCTTCATGCAATGGTATATCGGGAGGTAGACCAGCTCTCTTATCAACCTTTCAGCGTTGGGGGTCTCAACGCCCTCATAACTAACGCCCTCGAAGAGGACGCTGAGGTAGTTGTACCTCCTGTCCGAGATCCTACCCATCACCGGTTGCCTGTACAAGGGCATTGGGTAGCTAGGCCTGGCTAGAACTCCTCTCTCCCTAAGGGCGTTAACGAACCTGTCCCTCCTCTCCGGGGGCACCCTAACGGGATAGAGGTGCCAGACGGGATCTGCCCACTCCGCCACTGGGAGGGGCTGAACCACCCCCGATAGCTCCTCAGTGTACCTACTGGCTATCTCCTTCCTCCTCCTATTGAACTCGTCTAGCTTGGAGAGCTGGACCAACCCAATGGCTGCGTTGATTTCAGTCATCCTGTAGTTGAACCCCACGTACTCGTGCAAGTACTTTGCAGTCTGGCCCTGATCCCTTATGGCCCTTGCCCTCTCAGCGAGCTCTTCATCGTCAGTGGTTATGATTCCCCCCTCACCCGTCGTCATGTTTTTAGTTGGGTAGAAGCTGAAGGCTCCGGCCTCGCCCAGGGAGCCCACCTTCCTGCCCTTGTACAGGGCCCCATGTGCCTGCGCCGAGTCCTCTAGGACCTGAACCTCCCTATCGCCTATAGCGTCTCTTATCGAGTCCAGGTCAGCTGGGTGACCGTGTATGTGGACGGGTATCACGGCCACCGTCCTATCATTTATCTTACCCCTGAGGTCCTCGGGGTCCATGGTCCCGTTATCGGTGACATCCACGAACACCGGTTTGGCCCCTGAGAGTATCACCGTGGAGGCCGTAGCGTAAAACGTGTAGCTGGGCACAATGACCTCGTCCCCAGGGCCCACTCCCATGGCGAGGAGGGCGACGTGTAGCGCCGCTGTGCCGTTGGATACGGCCACAGCGTACTTAACCCCGACGTACTCGGCGAACCTCTCCTCAAACTCCCTCACTAAAGATCCCTGGGCTAGCATTCCAGATCTGAGAACTTCAGAAACCTTCAGGATCTCTTCATCTCCGAGACAGGGTCTGGCTATGGGTATCATGGACATCTCGGATAGGCACTCACCTATATTATACCCTTTCCCATACCGGCGATGTACGAAGCCCTGGCCGTGACAGTACCGGGGATAGAGGACTTCCTGGCAGAGGAGCTCATGGAGCTTCACGGGATAAACTCTGAGATAGTACTTCCGGGCAAGTTGAAGTTCTCAACAGACCCAGAGACCCTGCTGTCCCTGAACTACAGGTCAAGGATAGCCCACAGGTTTCTTCTCCTCCTTGCAAAGTGGGAGTCTGAGAGGCTCACCCTGGAAGAGGTTTACAGGGTCTCATCAGAGGTGTCCTGGTCGGATTACTTTGACCCAAACTCGACGTTCGCCGTCAGGGTGGACAGACACGGGAAACACGACTTCACCAGCGTTGAAGTAGCCGCTACTGTGGGAAAAGCAGTAGTTGATCACTTCATGGCTCAAGGCAGCAGAATAAGGGCCAACCTCAGGGAACCAGACGTCATAATAAGGGGATACGTTTCTGAAAACTTGTTCTTGCTGGGCATAGACACGACGGGTAAAAGCCTGCACATGAGGGGCTACAGGAAGTTCATGCACAGGGCCCCCCTCAACCCCTGCTTGGCCTCAGCCCTAGTCAGGGCCACAGGCTGGCTAAGGGCCTTTAAAGACCATAACTTCGTAGATCCTATGTGTGGAGGTGGTACTATTGCTATAGAGGCCGCTCTGGCCGCTAAAAACGTACCTCCTGGATTTTGGAGGAGGAAGTACCCAGTAGATCACGTCAAACAGTTCTCGGGAATCTCTCAGGAGGAGCTGTTCAGGTCAATAGATCAGCAGATAAGGGAGATGAACCCTGAAGTATACTGCATGGACATAAGCCCTAAGTACCTGGTCGGGGCGATAACAAACTCAATCAGCGCTGGGGTAAGGCTGAGGTTCTCAGTAGCAGACGCTTCAGAGCTGGGCCTGAGGCTCAAGAGGATAGGCGCTGTCTCCATGAACCCGCCCTACGAGTTGAGGCTTGGGCCGTCTAGGAAACTGGGCAAGACTTTCAGAGAGATGATGAAACACCTCTCAGAGAAGCTGGAGCTCAAGATGTCAGTCGTCGTTGGGGGTCCGGCCATCAAGAAGTTCATGGAGGCTGCCAGGGTAATGAACATTTTAATTGTCAAGAGGGTCACGATGGGAGGAATTGAAGCTAAGCTTCTAGTCCTAAGCAGGAGAGGGAAATGACGTCAGCGTTGGTGCACGTGGCCTTCTGGTACGCCCTGACTTTGCTCGCATCCGTAACCCTAATAACTCTGGAGAGGGAGGCGATAACTCTAAACGTTCTATTGGTCAAGGCCGCCCTATCGGCCATATTACTTCTTTCCCTGGCCTTCCCCCTCCTATCTCCTATTGCCATTACCTTCTCAGCATTAGGCCCCGTTCACAGGCTTACGGGGAGGCTCAGGGAGTCAATCCTCCTTTCCCTTCCGGTGTCAATCCTCCTTTCCACCTTCCTCCCCTGTGTAGGGCTAGACTCCAGGGCGCTCCTGTTAGTTGGTGGGGTTCTGCTTCTGCTCCCTCCTTACGAGGGCGAGAGGTTCGGTAAAGATGAGCTGATTTACCTTGCCACCACCTTCACGGTTTACACGGCGATTTTCTCGGCTTACCTTTACAGAAACGCCCTCTCTATGGGAAGCAAGCTGGTTATCCTTCAGTGGAGAGCTTGGTCCGTCAATCCAACCCCCTACCTTTGCGTGAATGAGCCCTTCACTTGCCTAGTCAGGTCACTTTACCTTGGAGGGGCTGTAGACGCTTCAATTGCTGCTGGCATGCTCAACTTGGCTCTGGTGCCCTTCGCAGCGCTGGCCCTCAGGAAGTGGTTGGGATACCCAGAATCAATTCTAGCAGCCCTCTTCTTCACAGGAGCTTGGATAACAGGTTTATTTCCGCCGGGAATACTTGATCTGGGTGAACCCTGGGCGATAAGCTCCGTCATAACCTTGGTAACCATCTACTTTCTCAACGACGAGGGGAAGCTGAGGTTAGCGGGCCTGTTAGTGGGCTCCTTTGTGGGGGCCCTGTACGGCCCGCCGTTCACCCTGCTATTCCCAATCTACCTAATATTAACTGGCTCCTTGGGGCTGAAGGAGGGCCTGGTTATAGCTGCCATCTCATTGTTGGCCGGCCCATCTCCAATGCTGCTCATCCCCCTCTCATCTTTAATGAAGAGAACTGACGTGAGGTCTAGAATAGTCCCTGTAATGCTCCTTTCCACCCTTTACTCGTTAATCACAGGGGCGTCCCTGCTGGCTGCCGGGGCCAGCTTGCTTGCGTTCTTCTTCTCCAAAAGGAAGTCTGGACTCTCCCTCCTGGGAGCCTTAACTCCCCTGTCAGAACACTCTAACCTGTTGGCCCAGGCGTCCCTTGCCCCCTCCTTCGGTTCCCTCTCGAGGAAGGCCATGGCTGCCCTTCTCGTGTTCGCTTTAATCCCCTTCTCCGCCTACGTCGGCTTGCGATTCTCTAGAGGAGAAGTTAAAGTAGATTGGAGGGAGCTCTCCTTCCTATCAAGGGTCAGGGTGGAGGGGGACCTAGTGACGGTGAGCGACGTTTCAACCTTCTACTCCCTGCTGATGAGGCCTAAGAGAGTCCTTAACCACGTCGTCCTGTGGAATTCCTCCGGTCCTGAGCCCCTAATCATGTTGTCCGGGAATTTCACGCCCTACTTGGCTGATAGAGACTTGAAAGCCCTTATGAACGGAAACATGACCGATAAGTTCCTGTACAGGTTTACTAGGGGGAGGTTCATACAGTACAGGGCCCCCTCTCTCGATCCGGATTCAAATTACGCTGTAATACTTCCATGGGACTACTCTGAGAGGGTTTTAGCCCTGGCCGTTTACATGAGCATCATGGGCAGTCTACCTCGACACACTATCCTCTACTCGAACGATCCTAAGGTTGAAGTGATTAAAAGGGCCCTGGTGATAGGGCCAGGGGCCAAGAACATAACCGTCAGGGAGCCCTTGCCTACATCCCCTGACGACCTGAGATGGGTAATGATCAAGGGTAATTGGTCAGATGGGCTCAGGAGGGAAGGAAAGGGTAAAGCTTTGGCTATCCTCTACAGGGAAATAGACTCCGGAAGCTATTGGGCCAGGTTCTGCCCCGAGAAGCCCTTAAGAAATGGGGGGTTCAGCCTAATCTTCGGCTGGAAGAACGAGTACAACTACAGGGAGTTTGGTTTAGCCGTCGTTGATGAGAGGCCCTACCTCTTCTACAGGAACTACGTGAACGGGGTTATGGTGGACTCCTACTCAGTAGAGACCAAGCTAGAGAGGGCATGTGCTAAGCTGGAGGTGGAGGTGTCCAAGTCTGGGGTGAGGCTAAGGTACGCCAACTTCGAGAGGAAGGTTGAAGGGGTGAAGGGAGGGTTGCTCGGGATAAGCGGGTGGGGGGACGCCACTTTCAAAGTGAACGGAATGGTGAGCGGTTATCACCTGGTGAATAGCTGGCCCCTGGAAAGGCTGAAGGGTCACACCTTTCTGGACGTCCACGGGGTGCTTTCAGGGGATAACGTGATAAATCTCACCTCATGTATGCCCAAGATATTGTTGGGCGAGGGATGTGATTTCCTAAAGTTCTCAGGCGTTCCTTCCGACCTTGAAAGGAGGTATAACGCCTCCCTCGGCATGGACTTCCTGATCGCTTCGGTGAGGGGCCGGTTGATCAGGGGGTGGCTTGGAGGCCCCGCTCCAGGGACTGAAGTTGTGATAGAGGCTGGCTCCGTCAGGGTGGTAGGGGGCACCGGCTTCTACGTTTTACTAAGCCTGAGAAATGGGGTCTACTATCAGGGGAACAAGGTGGCTAAGAGGGCCCTCATAATGATGAGGACCCCTGAAATAGTGGCCAAGAGCGTGCTGATAAACAGCGGTGAGGGAGTCATTAGGATGGGGGAGTCCCGCATAAGGGTGTTAGTGGCAGACGGTGGAGTTATATGGGAGAAGCTAGATGAAGCAGGCTAGCGACAGCGGAGGCCAGTATAGGCACTGAGACGTTATCCTCACCCCCGTAGAGCTCGGCCAAAGAGGCAGCAACTGACACGACCAAAGAGTCTAAGGGGTTAAACCCTAAGGCCATCAAGAAGGCCAGGTATGAGAGTGCACCTGCCAGAGCTCCCTCTAGAGTTCCATCGGACAGAGGTATTTTGGTCCTACCAACTAGCCTGCCCGCTATGGAACTAACTCCATCTACTAGAGCCAGGGCCGTTATTCCGAAGAAGGAGGCCTGCAAGAATAATGCGTAAGATGAGACAACCCCTATAACGCCAGCTAAGACCCCCAACCAGCCCGCTCTCTTCTCGTAATCCCTCTCCACCATGCTTATGTACTTGTAGAACTGCTCTAGGAGAAAGTCCACCCCCTTCAGCTGGGGCTGCTTAATCCATTGGGGGAAGGTGTGCAGCCACTCAGGGGGTCCCTTGACTTGGATTGAGTAGATCCAACCCGCTATCATTAGCAGCAGCCCGTAGCTTATCATGGGGTCCAGTAGCTCACTCAAAAGTTGGGGGATGAGCAGAAGGAAAGCGAAAACTATATGAATCACTTTCCTGAGAATCTCCGATGTCATAAGAACACCCTAACGGGGGTCAGGAAAGGAGGACCACCTCTTCATTGCGTCAGGTAAGCCGGCCGTCTTTCATCCCCCCTGCTTAAAAGTGGAAAGTTCATAAAAAGGTGATGCAGGACAGGGCCTTAGAGCTACTGAGGAAGGCCTGCTCCGAGAGGTTGAGCAAGGAGGAGGTGTTGAGCTTCTGGGAGGAGTTCAGGTCGAGGTTCGATGAGCTCTTTCCCCTGGCCCTGGAGATGAAGGACTGCCTGGTAAAGCTGATAGCTATGGGCATAAGGGAAGTGGACGAGGACCTCTTCCTGCTCACCTACGAGCACGACTCCATAAGGGAAATAGCCTACAGAGTGGCTGACATGATGTACGTGGAGCTTGAGGATTACGTAAACGAGATCGTAGCCTCCAACTTGGAGAGGACGCCGCTAGGCTCCTACATAATGAGGAAGCTGGGTGGTCGGGGCGGGGGGACTTGAACCCCCGACCTGCCGGTATCTGTCAGGGCGGCCGCTGCCGGAGCACGGAGCACCGCGCCCACTACAGCCGGCCGCTCTGCCAGGCTGAGCTACGCCCCGCCGTCTTGATCTCACCCTGACCAATATATTAATTTAACCCCTAACCCGAGCCACACTGTCGAAGGGCGGGGGCTACGCCTGGCCGCTCACCATCTCCAGAAACTCCTTCAAGTCAGGGCAGCTAATTCCTCTCCTACATCTAGCCCTGATGGCGACGCAAGATCCGCCACTTATTCTGATGGCGCCCCCTCCGACGGGGGTAGGTATCCTGACTTCCCAGCTACCTTCAAACCTCTTCCAGTAGCACCCTCCAAGGTATCCAGCTGAGGTGGCGCCCCAGAAGGGGACAAGCTTGTACCTGAAGCTAGAGGTGGGTTCAGCCCATCCACCAGTCACTCTGACGACTTCAACAGTGTTTCCCGAGATCTTGATGGCCAGGTAGCCTCCACTCACCCTGGAGGTGAATATGACCCCTCCCCAGTAATCTCTTATGCCGGGCCTACCGAGTAAGCGAATAACGCACTCTAGGAGTTCCCTCTCCCTCCTAACCGCCGATTTCATCAAGTGGTAGACAAGGGCCACGTCCACTGGGAGGGTAGCAAGTATGAAGAAAGCCGGTATAAGGAGCTCGCTTACTCCCAGGGAAAAGTAGAGGTGTAACAGTATTAGGAAGATGACTAGGCCGGAGGCCACGACTGCTATCATTATTAACTTGACAGTCCTCTTCCTCTTGTTTATCAAGGCCTCGACTTCCTCAGTCATCTCACTCCCCGGGCTTCACCATCCTGGGAACTCCGGCCTCTATCTTGTACTTAGCCCCGCACTTCTCGCAGATAAGCTCGCCCGACATGACCTCTAACCTCATGCATTCGACACAAAGGTCTGGGTTGGAGGGCTTACTCTGTGTGTAGGCGCACCATCTCTCACAAAGCGGCTTCTCAGGCCTCTCTATAAACTCATCAACCACCTCTTCATGGAAAACTTCAAGCTTGAGCGGAAAGTGTTTGCAGTTGGGACAGGCTAAGAAGTCCAGAAGTCTCCTCCTCAAGTTATCACCCTCAAAAGCTCATCGAGCGACTTGATAAAGTAATCACCGCACCTCCCCTGTCCCAGCCTGACAGACCTCATCCCAACTCCCCAGGCGCCGCAGGAGTCATCGTCAGAGTCGCCCACCATTAAGGATTCCCATGATTGACAGCCTAAAGACTCGAGGATCGCCTTAAAAGGCTCTGGGGAGGGCTTCCTCCTCCCCAAGTTCTCAGAAGTCACCACAGCGTCGATCAGATGGAGCACGCCCTCAACCCTGAGTTTATCCACCACCATCCTGTGGTAGGGGGAGTTGGACAGGACGCCCAACCTCATACCGCTGACCTCCCTGATCACGTCTCCAGAGAACCTAGTTAGCTCTATGAATGGTGTGGAGTAAGCCTTAAGGAGCTCCTCGTCGCTCACATTCTCTCTTATGCCCAAGGATTTGAAGAGCATCCTAATCTCTGTAATAGCGGGTATTTCGTTAAGAGTGTACCTCCTGTAAGCGTCTAACTCATCCCTAACCTTAAGGTACACCTTCAGGGCCACTTCCTCGTCGACTGGCTCGTCAACCAAGTTGAGGAGCTCTCTAACCCGGAGCCTGTAATAGGCGTCGTCGTCCACGGGGTGTATTAGGGTTCCCCACATGTCGAAAATTAGGCACCTCATAGCATCGCCTCCACGAAGGCCAGGTATGTGGGGCTCGGCTTGCCGGGCCTAGACTTGAACTCCGGGTGAAACTGAACCCCTAGGAAGAAGGGGTGCCACTCCACCTCAAAGGCGTTTATTATCTCACCGCTCAAGTCGGTGGCCACTACCCTATACCCCTTATCCTCCATCCTGTAAGCGTAATCGTTCATTATGTGGTACCTGTGTCTGAATCTCTCCACCACCACCTCCCTGCTGTAAACTTCCCTCAACTTGCCGCCTAGCAGCTTAACCTCATGTCCTCCAAGCCTCATCGTCCCCCCGATGAGTTCCACGCTCTTCTGCTCCGGCAACAAGTCTATCACTGGATAGGGGGTGCTTGGATCTATCTCAGTGGAGTTAGCCTCCCGCCACCCCATCACCTTCCTGGCGAAGGCCACCGTAGACAGCTGGGCTCCAAAACATATTCCCAGCAAGGGCTTGTCCGAGTCGAGCCCCCATTCAGCAGCCTTTATCATACCCTCAGTTCCTCTGGACCCAAATCCAGGAGTCAGGAGAACACCATCGGCCCCCTCCAAGAGATTCCAGTCGTTCCCCCTCTCAAGCTCCTCTGAGTCTACTGGCACTATGTTTACGTGAGCCCCTCTGTAGGCACCCGCGTGCTTCAAAGCCTCCACTATTGAGATGTAAACGTCGGACATCCTCCAATACTTTCCCACCATGGCCACCTTGAGCTCCCTGTCACAGCTCTTGAAGGAGTCCACTATGGCCTTCCACTCGGCCAAGTTAACTTCGCCATCTATGCGAAGCTTCTTCTTAAGTATCCTGCTGAAGCCCTTCTCCTCAAGGTATAGGGGGAGCTCATAAACGGTGTCCAAGTCAGGGTCCTCGAAGACTGCATCTGGAGGCACGCTAGCGTAGAGGGCCAACTTGTCTCTAACATCAGGAGGGAGGCCGCCCTCCACCCTTGCTATGACCACGTCAGGCGGAAGGCCGGCAGCTAACACCTCCCTGAAGAAGAGCTGAGCCGGCTTGGTCTTGAACTCACCCACCGTCCGAACGTAGGGAACGTAGGTTACGTGTATGTGCATGGAGTTGCCGTTGCCGAACTCAAGCTTCAACTGCCTCAAGGCCTCAACGAAGGGCATGGCCTCGTAGTCTCCTACCGTGCCTCCTAACTCAACTATGACGACGTCGGGCCTCTCCCTATCTATAACCTCTTTGACCCTCTCCTTGATCTTGTCCGTGACGTGAGGTATGAGCCTGATTGTCCTGCCTAGGTACTCGCCCTTCCTCTCCCCCAATATGACGCTCAACATCACCTGGCCGCTGGTTATGTTGTTAGAGGGGTGCATGTATACGTCCAGAAACCTCTCATAATGTCCAAAGTCCTCGTCTATCTCAGCTATCTTAAATGATACGCCGCCTCCAGGGCTGAAGTTCCACACCTCCTCGGTTATGAATACCTCCCCGTGCTCCACAGGATTTAAGGTGCCGGGATCCGGGTTGAGGTAAGGATCTATCTTGATCATTGAGACTGAAAGGCCCATAGACTGAAGCAGCTTGCCCACGGAGGCTGATATTACTCCCTTTCCAAGGCCGCTGATGACCCCTCCTGTTATGATTACCAGCTTGGTTGGCACGTAAATCAGGGTTCAAGGACCCTAATAAAGTTTGATGGGGGATTTCCCCTTCAGTCCTCTAGCGAAGAGATAAGCCTGTTAAGCCTTCTTCTGGCCTCCTCGTACCCCCTATCGTCGAGGACGCCCATGTTATACCAAGTCCTCAGGTTGCTCTCAGCTACCCTCAAGAGCTCAGACCTGACCTCCTTTGGGAGCATCCTGATGACGCTGATCACCTCCTCAAACTTGGAGTCATCGCCCATCAGGTAGGACCTGAGCTCCATCATGACGGCGTTGTATCCGTACTCCAGCTCGGTCACTATCAACATCTCACCCCCCTATAATTAGGGAGGCCTCACTTATAAGTCAAAATTCTTGTTATATAACTATATCATATCGAACTTTGAGACGGGTCTAGACTATAAACTTTTACTTAAAATCAATTCACCACTCTGTCATAAAATATTGATATATTTTAATCCATTTAGGGAAAGGTGTACATTCCTGGTCTACCCCTTGCTTGAGGCGTTATCTTAGGAGAAACAGCGCCCACGTAGCTCACGTAAACGCTTCACGCGAAGAATTGTGGGTAGCTTCGTGTAGGTTCAAAACTCAGGCCATAAGGATGGAAGGACGCTTGACGATCATCCTACTCAGCGGGGCCGGAGACTTTGGGGGGAATTGAATTAGTAGGTAAGAAGGAACTACGTTGAGGGAGGCGGTGGAGTATATAGAAGGGGTCATTTAACCCCTACCTGAAGGGTGTTAGGGGACAATAAACCCCTTGGGAGAGAGTTGAACCCATTCCTCGCCGGAAGTTGACTTTGCAGGAGCTTGAGGGCGTGGACTTAGGCTAGCTTGCAGGACATCATGAAATTTTGGGGAAGGAGCCGTGAGTGAAGGTACTCGACTCCGGGGGCTAGGACGACGTTGGAAGCTCCTGAGGCTGGACTGGCGGGTTAAAGGCTATATCCGATACCTTCGTGCTGTATGACTTCAGGACCATCCAGTAGACGCTAGCCTGATTGCCTATCACCGCCTTATAGTAGAAGTAAGCGAATATCCCGTCGGTAGTTACACAAATCTCGTAGGTGACCTTGTAATTCTTCCCCTGCTGAGTTTCAGTGGTCTTGACGTAATAGCAGTGGCAAGTCTTGCCTGCTATCTTCCTGGTGCCGTTGTAAACCGGCTTAGTGAACTTCTTCTGAGAGACCTCCACTGGATCCTCAGCGGAGCTTCCACTCTGCTCCTGCTGCTGCGGGGGCTTCTGCCCGGCTTTAAGGGAATAGCAGACCCACTGGCTGCTCTCGCTCTGTTTCATACAGAATATCGTTTTGTCCTTCGAGTATATGCTTATGATTTTGCCCTTATCGGTGGAGATGTCCATCCTCCTCTTATCTCCCTTCATGTAGTAAGTGATCTGGCCCTTCTTGACCTTCTTCACGTAGTAGTCATAGGTGGCCTTGAACTCCTTGGTCTTCAAAAACAGGGACGCGAAGTCCGGCGGGCTCCCAGAGGAGCCCGAGACAGGAGATTGTCCAGCCTTCGTGGTGGTTTTAGTGCCTTTAGCGCCTCCCTCAGCTTGTGCTTGACTGGTTTGAGCTTCCTCCTTTAAAAGGCCTGGGGCAACTCCCTTGGATACGTTGTAGTAGAAGTAGCCCAGAACGCCTACGATGATCACGATGACGCCCAGAACTACGAGCATATCTTTGTTCAAGGCCCACACCTTCAAGTGGGCCCGGCCCCAACGACTTAAATACTTTAGCCCCTGCTAGTCGTTCCCTTCAAAGCCAAAAAATTAAGGGAGGTTACTCGGCCGGCACGGGCTTGGTGATATACTTGTAATCGAGCAGGTATACTTTGGCAGTGAAGAAAGCCCAGCCGAACAGAACTATTGAGAGGCCAAATAGGGCAGCTGCCATGTCGTACATCTCGTTTAAGTGATAGCTCACAGCGTAACCCAGGGTTACCGCCTGCAGTATAACCAGCACCCAGAATATGTAGGGGAGCCACTTCAGTATCTGCGGGTAAATCCTAACCCTTCTCACCCTAGGCTTTTCGGTCGGAGGCCTGGGCTTTGAGGTGTACTTGAGGGCCAGTGCACCAGAAACCAAAGCCACCACGAGGGCCACTGCTATGGCGTTAATCAGAGGTATCTGCTGTCCCGGAGTCACGGTGCCGTAGATGAAGAAGACTATGAACTCTGAGATGAAAATAGCGAAGTAAGTGGTGGCTATTCTCCTGTTCTTGGGGTGTCTAGAGTAGGCGGGGTCTATCCAAGGCATCAGCACAAAGATGAGCATCCCTATGCCAGGTATTACCACGCCCGCCAGGACCGGGTCAATGCCCGTCTTTATTATCGCGTAAACGGTCATCAGGTACCACTCAGGTTGTCCTACAGGCAGCTCCTTGGTGGGCAGGAACTTCTCCCCAATCTCCGGGGGCAAGACCGCTGCCAACAATATTAAGGCCCCTAGAGCCACGAAGATGGCGGAGACCTCCGTTAACAAGTGGTTAGGGAAGAATGGCACGGCCGGCTCGGGCTCAGAGTCGTCGTAAGGCGGTGATATGTGGTGCTGATGTATTGAGAAGAAGTGCACAAGCATTAGTATTAGAATCAGACCAGCCACCAGTATGTGGTAGGCCAGGTATCTTCCAACTATCTCGTCGGGAGAACCGGTCCCGTAAACCAGGGAAGACAGTATATTGCCGCCAGGCAGGTGAGATACGAGGTTTCTCCCTATGTTTATGGCCTCAGCCGCTATGTGGTCCATTCTAAGCGAGTAACCCGTCACTCCTGCTAGGATGGCCAGCACTCCAGTGAGTATGCCCACTATGTACGTTATCTCATGGGGCCTCTTGTAGCTGCCGGTCAGGTAAACCCTTATGAAGTGCAACATGGCCAGGAAGATCATCAAGTTAGCCCCTAGCGAGTGCAAATTCCTTATAACGTAACCGTAAGCCACTTCCTCGTTAATTCTAACTATGCTGTCGTAGGCTATGTTGGTCTCCCCGAAAAGGGGCACGTAGAAAATCAGCAATAGGACGCCTGTTATAGCCTGGAGTATGAACATGGTGGTCGTTAGGCCTCCCAAGCTGTACATGGGGTGTAGGGCGTGTCTTGACACTATCGATTCTGTGAACTCCCTCGCCCCCATTCTATCTATTATCCAGTCAACGAAGTAGGAGATACACCCCTTTTCCTCTCTACCCATCAAGCCCACCCTTCAGCCCATATGTCTCCATTCTCATCAATCCTAAGCTTGACCTCAGGCAAGGGCTTTGGAGGAGGACCGCTGATTACCCCTCCAGTTACAGGGTCGAAGTAGCCGGCGTGGCACGGGCAGTAGATGGTAGAGCTCTCAGGATCCAGGTGAACTATACAACCTAGGTGGGTGCATATGGCGCTGAAGGCTTTAAACTCGGTTCCAGCCTTACTTGCTAGGTCAGGCTTAAGCCTTATCAAAATGCAGGGATGTCTGCCCTTGCTGCCGTCCGGGTTCACTGGCATCACGAACTGTACCTGCGAGTTAGGCTCTAGATCCTTGACGTTAGCTATCTTCATCGGTAACTTGTTTTTCTGCTCGCCAGATACCTTACCCACTACCACCTTCTCCGATTGGATGTATTGAACTAGGGGAGCCCCTACAGCGGCGGCCGCTAGGGCCACCGAGGCTGCGAAGCCCCCTTTAATGAAATCCCTCCTGCTCACCACATTTCCATCATCACTCATTCGAATCACCTTCCTCATCCGGGAATCCCAAGTACCTAGAGTAGCAGGTGTAGATTATCGTGCCCAAGATGAACATGCCGATTACTCCCACCAGCGTCCACATAGTCATCGTGTTGAACGACGCTGACGTCGCTGCAAAAACATTTTTCATGACGTTCCCTAACTGACTTAACATCAACATGATCGAAACACCCCTTCCCCCTCTTCGGTTAAGGATTAAACTTCGACAGTACTTTAAATAGTTAACCATCATCGACGAAGGCTCATCTCGCAACGTGAGGGGATCTAAGGGCCTCGATCAGTTAAATGACTCATTGGAATGATTACTTGGGTGACTTGAGAACACCTTGGCTTCCCCTCAGGGAAGAGGGATAGAATTTCCAGGAATGCAAGTATATAAATTAAATCAGATGGGTGAATAAGGCCTCGATGGCTTCTAAGACGATGGAAGGACGAACTATGGCCTCAACACGGGATTAATAGAGACCATCAGGGCGTTCCAAGCAATCTAGGGGTTTACCTCCTCAAACGATATAACAGGCGAATTAGGAAAAACTAGTGGTCGCCATGTAACGTTTATCTTATTCACTATGCCATGTGACCATAGCCAGCTCTGGGAGGGAAAAACTTTGGTAGAGCTTATTAGTGCGGATGTGCTTATTGTGGGCTCCGGTCTAGCGGGGCTAAGGGCAGCCATTGAAGCGGCTAGAAGGAGCAAGGGGAAGCTTGAGATAGCCGTCCTAACGAAGGTACATGCCATGAGGTCCCACTCTGTGGCCTACGCAGGAGGCACCGGCGCCGCCCTCTACTTGGATGAGGGCGATAGTTACGACTTACACGCATGGGATACGGTTAAGGGAGCTGCGTGGTTGGCCGACCAGGATGCCGTAGAGCTCTTCGTCAGACTTGCCCCCCAGGAGGTTATGCAGCTAGAGCACTGGGGCATGCCCTGGAGCAGGAGGCCCGACGGAAAGATAGCCCAGAGAAAATTTGGGGGTCACTCATTCCCTAGAGCCTGTTTCGCCGCCGATAAAACTGGGTTATACGCCATGCAGACTCTCTACGACACGGCCTTGAAGTACGACAACATAAAGTTCTATCACGAGTACTTCGTGACGTCCATCTTGCTAGAAAACAACGAGTTCAGGGGATTGACCGCCATAGAGTTAAAGACAGGCAACTTCTACGTGTTCAAAGGCAAGGCCGGGATTTTGGCTACTGGAGGTGCCGGCAGGCTCTACCCGTTCACCACGTACTCGCACTCCTCGACTGCAGACGGCATGGCCATGGCCTACAGGGCAGGACTTCCTCTGAAAGATATGGAGTTCTTCCAGTTCCACCCAACAGGTTTAGTCCCATCTGGAATCCTCATATCAGAGGCCGCTAGAGGAGAGGGCGGCTATCTGATAAACAAAGAGGGAGAAAGGTTCATGAAGAAGTACGCCCCAGAGAGGATGGAGCTAGCTCCCAGAGACGTAGTTTCCAAGGCCGAGATGACTGAGATCCTTGAAGGAAGGGGGTTCAAGGGACCTGGAGGGCTAGATTACGTGTTACTAGACTTGAGACATCTAGGGGAGGACAGAATTGATGAGAGGCTACCCCATATCAGGGAGCTAGCCATAAGGTTTGCTGGAGTGGACCCTGTAGAGGAGCCGATACCGGTGAGGCCCGTAGCTCACTACTCCATGGGAGGGGTACACACGAACAAGTACGGGGCAACTCCAGCTAAAGGGCTCTGGGCCGCCGGAGAAGTGGCCTGTGTTAGCCTTCACGGGGCTAATAGGTTGGGAACGAATTCCAGCTCTGACTGCTTAGTCTACGGAATGCTAACCGGTAGACAGGCCGCTGACTACGCCCTAAACACCAGTCTAAAAGACGTTCCCATGGAAAGAGTGGAGGCTGAGGAGAAGAGGATATTTGACAGGATGCTTAAAGGCTCAACTGGCGAAAACCCCTACCACATAAGGACTGAGATGCAAAGGACAATGGGAGACTACGTGTACGTCTTTAGGAATGAGGAAGGTTTGAAAACGGCCATAAAGAAGCTTAAAGAACTTAGGGAGAGGTTCGGCGAAGGTCATGTGGCCGATAAGAGTAGGGAGTACAACATAAACTTGGTGCACGTGTTGGAGCTTGACGCAATGCTCGAAATAGCTTATGTGACAGCTATGGCAGCCCTTAACAGGACGGAGACTAGGGGAGCCCACACTAGAACTGACTATCCAAAGAGAGATGATGAAAACTGGTTAAAGCATACGATGATCTACAGGGGAGCCGATGGAGAGCCTAAGTTTGACTACCTACCCGTGGTGATAACCAAGTGGCCACCTCAGGAGAGGAAGTATTAGGAGGGTGTCGTTATGGAGGAGCAGGAGTATAAGGAGTATTATGCCCTTAATAGGGCTGGAATCACTGGCTGGTTTAAGGTGAAGGAGTACTCCCTGGAGAGGACCCTGTATATACTTCACAGGATAACTGGGCTCGGCATAGTGGCCTTCCTACTAGCTCACTTCTTCAACGTGGGCTGGCATCCTGGATCATGGGGGGACGTGATATTGGGAATCTTGGTCACTTTCCACGTGGCCAACGGAATCAGGCTAATACTGGTGGAGCTTGGTCTAGCTGTAGGTAAGCCCCTGGCAGTAAAGAAGCCCTCTCAAAGGCCAATATCCATAATCGGACCTCAAAAATACCTGTTAATGTTCGCCTTACTGCTATTCTTCGTGACTCTGCTGATTTGGGCTTATTATGCCCTGGTGGTAGTGGGGTGATGTCATGAGGGAGTCCAAAATAATGCTAATTCATTACATTACCGCCGTGCTGATCGTGATAACTGGCCTTATACACTTGTTCGCCAACAACGATCCAGTCATAGGACCAATGATAAAGGGGAATGTCTACTTTTATGTGGCTAACATGGCCGTGTTCCTAGCATCCGTGCTGTTCCACGGATTTAACGGGGTAAGGGTGGTGTTAATAGAGCTAATCCCTAACAAGTGCTGGACTAAGCTGATAGGCTGGGCAGTGCTCCTAATAGGGATCTTAACCTTCTTAGCTGGAATGCAGACGATCTTGCTTTCTGTTGGGCTTATATGAGGGGGTGTATGAATGTCTGATCAGGAAGTCTATAAGATAGATCCTCACCTGCTAGAGGCTGCCAAGAAGGCAGCTGAGGAGCTTTGGAAACCCGTGAAGAAGGTAAAGTTCAGGGTTTATAGGTACAACCCCAAGCAGGACTACGCCCCTCACTGGGATGAGTACGAGGTGGAGGTTTCCAAAGGAATGACGGTCTTGGACGCCTTGCTTTACATAAAGGGGGAACTGGATCAAACGCTTTCAATGAGGTACTCCTGTAGGATGGGGCTATGCGGATCATGTGCTATGATGATAAATGGAAGGCCGGCTTTAGCGTGCCAAACTAGGGTTATGGAGTTAGACAGCGACGTGATAGAGGTTAGGCCCCTGGACAACTTCCCCGTTGAGAGGGATCTAGCGGCAGATTTCACATCCTTCTTCGAGAAACATAAGAAGATAAAGCCTTGGATAATAAGGAAGGACGTTGAAGAGCTGGAAAATCCAACCGGTCAGTACTTACAATCCCCGGACGAGTATCATAAGTACTCACAGTTCGTGGACTGCATCAAGTGCGGGGCCTGCTATGCGGCCTGTCCGGTGACTGCCACTGACACGGAGTACTTAGGGCCTCAGGCGCTAGCTCAGGCTTACAGGTACATGGTCGACACTAGGGATGAGGGGTTCAAGGAGAGGGTAGTCGTGGTGGACACGGCCCACGGGTGCTGGAGATGTCACTTCGCGGCTGCTTGTTCAGACGTATGTCCCAGGGCCGTAGATCCAGCTCAGGGCATACAGCTGCTTAAAGGGCTTATACTCAAGACGTCTTTTGGAGGAAAGCCCCATAAACCGGCTGAGCTAGCCCCAGCTTCCCTTCCTAAGAAGGGGCAGTAGCCCCTCCCTCCTTTTTAAATTTGTGTTACGCCCTTCGAAACTTTTTATTTGTGAACCATGAGGTAGTCGAGGATGTCGCTGCCCATTGAAGGGATAAGCCCAGTCAGCAGGCCGGTCAAGCCTAGGTCAACTGGCATAACCATGGTACTAGACAAGATATCGACCCCTAACGAGTGCCTGATCTTAGAAGATATAGCCGATTACGTAGACTACGTCAAGATAGGCTGGGGGCTCTCTACCATAATGAAAAGGGAAAGGTTGTCTCAAAGGATAAAGCTCTACCACGATTACGATATCGACGTAGGGATAGGCGGAACTGTACTGGAGATGTTCGAACTAAGAGGAAAGCTGGAAAAGCTGCTTAGGGAGGCCTGGAATCTAGGGATTGATGTGATAGAGGTTAGCGCTGGAATAGTAGACATAAGCTTAGAGAGGAGGTTGGAAATAGCTGAGCTATCCGCAAAGATGGGATTTAAGGTGACCTTCGAAGTTGGCAAGAAGAACCCGATGAAGAGGTTGACTCAGCCAGTTGTCTTAGAGGAGATAAGCAGGGCCATCAGCTCGGAGCACGTGTGGAAGGTCGTAATAGAGGGCAGGGAATTCGGAGTGTCTTCCTGCATTTACGACGGCGAGGGGGACATAAAGGAGGACTGGTTGGCGGCCATAACCTCTGTGGCGCCGCCAGAGGATCTAATCTTTGAAGCTCCTCTGGTAAAACAACAGATAGAGTTGATCAAGAGGATAGGGCCCAACGTCAACCTGGGGAACGTTAAGATGGAAGATGTGTTATCCCTGGAGAGTTTAAGGAGGGGTCTAAGGGGAGATACCTTCCTTATGAGGAATGTCCATGCAATAACTGGCTCACCTTCAGAGAAGTTTGTCTACTACGTCTTGAAGCACTTCGGCCCCATGACTCTATCGGACATAAGGGAAAAGACGGGCCTGCCCCCTAGGACCATATACAAAGCCCTCAAGTCTTTGAGGGAAAGAGGGCTAGTTGACAAACAAGAGTTTAATAAAAGGCCTATATGGTTCATAACTTGAACATTTAATCCTGAAGATTATGTAGAATAGAGGTGGCTTTACAACGCCTTCTAACCACTAGAAGGCTTTTTTGTCACTCCGATGTTTCCTTCTTGAGGGGAGTTGCAAGGCCTTGCCTTATAAAAAAGCTAACAGGTTTTTCATTCCTCTAGTGAGCGAATTTCTTATAGTCATGTTGACGGGGTCGCGGAGGGTATCAGATGAAAACGCTCCCTTATCCGGGGGAACTGGCTAGTTTATCTATATATATTATACATGGTTCATCTGTAGAGTCTCCCTGCAAGTCATGCATAAGATAAATTAGTGTCGAATGCATTTTAGACAGATGCTAACTTATTAGGTCTCGCTAACTGCTTAGCTCAGGTGTCTTTATGAGCTTCCTGAAGAAGCAATGGCCTTGGTGGACTGCGGGCCTGCTTACTGGACTTGCTGAGGCCATAAACTACTGGTTTATCCCGTTAGGGCACCCTAAACATAAGTTCATCGGAGTCACCTCAGGAATGGCTAGGATGCTAGCTGGCTTCGAAGCTAGGCTAACTGGACACAGCTTAATAGCCACTAAGCCCGACTACCAGCCAGCAATTCAGTGGATCATAATCGGGGCCTTACTAGCTGCCCTCCTAATATCTTGGCTCGAGGGGGAGCTAAGGGACTGGGCCAGATATCCCAAGGGCTTCTTGGTGTTCACAGCTCTGGGAGCCTTCATGTTCGCGTGGGGAACTAGGGTGGCAGGAGGATGTACGTTACACCATCTGCTTGGCGGCTGGGCGGCTATGAACGTCAAGAGCTTTGTAGTCATGATAACAGCCACTATAGCAGCGGGCATAGGCATAATGATAATGAGCAAGTTTGGGCTAGTCCAGTACTTTAAGTCTCAGGAGACCAAGTGGTACGTAGAGATGGCTAAGGAAAGGGGGTGGGCTGACGGGCTCACTTTAGATAACAGCTATGACACCAAGAAGGACTGGCTGAGGCTGGCTCTCTATGCCTTCTGGGTGATCTTCGCCCTAGTCATCATAGCCAACGCGCTGTTCGGCGTGGACTACGCCATCAAGATGGGATGGGCCGAGAGCCTAGAGAAGACTAAGATATGGAAGAGCATGCTCACCGCCCACAACTTGCCCAACATAATAATGCTCATGATAGTAGGAGCCCTTCTAGGCATAGCAGTGGCCAAGACTGGGATAGGAACAGAGTGCGCTGTTCTCAATGCCGAGATGGGTCCAATAATATCTAAGGACGAGCTAAACTTTGCCAAGAAGTGGAAGATGCCCTTCTCAATCAGGACAATATTCCTGGCGATGCAACCCTTCACGGCGTTGGCAGTTCACATAATAGTGGCTAGCACCGCCTTCTTCATAGGGTTTGCCGCCTTTGGAATAATGGAAGGGCACCACTGGGCCACTAAGGAGTTTGCTGAGGCCTTTACCAAGGCCACCGGACTAGAGTTCCACAGCGTAGGCCTTTCCGAGAAGACGATAAGGACTCAGACTACCCTGCCCATGGACCTATTCGGCGGCTTCCTGCTGGGAATGGGCACGGTGTTCATGCTAGGCTGCGAGTTCAGAAACTACGGAAGGACTGGCATGCTTTACATAACTGGACTACTGATATGGCCATTCTTCTACTTGGGATACCTGCCCTACACCTTGGCTAGGAACTTCTGGGACCCGCTTATGGGCTGCTGCCCCTACTCGCCTACTACCTTCCTGCCAGCCCTAATAACGCTGGACCGTGTAGGACAGATAGTGATATGGGCCCTCTACATACTGCTTTGGGTGGGTCTGCTGATATTCTCACTTAAGTTCGGAGCTAAGACCCTCGGCGTCTCCATAATGGACCTGCTCACAAAGAACTCAGAAGAGCTCTACCTGCTCAGGATTAAGAAACTGGAGAAGGAGAATCCAGAGCTCTTCCAGGAGATAGATCAGCTGGAGAAGGAGTTGGCCAAGGAGGCCGCTCCTCTCTAACCCCTCTTTTTATTGAATATTATGCGATATTCTCTTAAGCTTACAAACCTTTTTATCGCCTGCCGGAGACCTTAGGGGGATGAAGCAGATAGGCATAACAGTGGGCAGGACCTCCACCAAGTGGGTGACCGTCAGGCTCGATAAGGAGGTCGAATCGGAGGTTTCCATAAACGACTTAGTCAGGGTAGGGAACAACCTCCTAGGCGTAGTCAGGTCTACCTCATACTCAAACCCCACCATGTCCCCCTACTCGCCCTTCATGCCCTCCGACACAAATGCTGTGAGGGCCTTCGAGTACCTAAACGCCAATGTGGAGCTTTACGGCACTTTAACTGAAGACGGATTTCAGCCCAGGGTTGTAGCCGCGATAAAGACAGGAGCCCCCGTTTACCTGGTAGAGCAGGGCGACCTAGACGGCCTAAACTTGGTGGACGACCCGATGAACGTGGGCTATCACCCTACCTCCTACTGGCATATACCGATCAACCCCAAGGCCGTATTTTACCACGTGGCCGTGATAGGCTCTACAGGCTCGGGGAAGTCGCACCTAGTTAGGCTTCTAATAAAGGAGTTAGTGGAGAAGGGGGTGAAGGTGCTGGCCTTTGACCATACCGGTGAGGACTACGCGCCCCACTTTAGCGTGAACGTAATCAGGGATCAGGAGATAATGCCGGACATCCAGTCAATGGCTAGGGTGCTAGCCGACGAGGTTTTCGAGATGGACATAGCAGATGACGTGGAGATAGCGCTGGACGCTTACCTCAAGGGAGGAGGGGACGTTAATAAGGCTATCAACTACCTGAAAACCCTCGGACTTGGTGGAAAGCTGGACTTGGCTTCACTCTTCGGGACTAGGCAGGGGCTGGAGGCCTACCAGCAGGACGTCGATCCCAGGGACATCACTTGGGACGACCTCAAGTTCCTCCAGGTCCTGGATTACGTGATGGACCAGGTGAAGAGGAGGCCTCACACCAAGGCCAAGGCCTTCATAAGGTTCCTCAACTCTGGGATCTCCCTCAGCTCGTTTAACGACAGGTCCTACCTGATAGACGAGCTAGTGGACTTAATCCTCAACGACTGGAACCTCACGGTTCTAGACATAAGCAATGAGCCCCTCCCCATAAGGTTCGGCGTAATGAAGGGGGTCATCTCAAAGATAATGAGGGTGGCTGAGAGGAGGAAGTCCAGGCTTAACTTGGCCATAGTTATAGACGAGGCACAGATCTACGCCTCCAAGGGCCAGATAACCGCCTCAGTACTGGCAGACGTGGCCAGAAGGGGCAGGAAATGGGGGGTAGGGCTCGTGCTTGTGAGCCAGAGGTGGGTCTACGATATAGACCCGAGCATAAGGGCCAACATAAATAGCGTGTTCTTCAGCTCCCTTCAGGCCTCCACGGACATGGAGGAAATAGCTAAGATAGTGAACGTGAGCAACGTGGACGTCGACGTACTGGGACAGGGCGACTTCTACGTGACAGGGCTCATGTCCCCGTTCAGGAGGCCCATATTGATGCATACCTACGGGTGATCCCTTGGAACTGCCTGAGCCTGAAGACGAGGTTCTCTTCCCAGACATCTACGTTTTAGCCAAGAAGTCCGCTGAGAGGATACTAGACAAGTTCCTGGAGGCCTGGGAGCTGGTTAAACCGGCCTACGAGGAGGTAGAATCAAAGCTCTCGTCTGTCAAGGGCAACCTTAGGGAGAGGCCTCCTAATTACAGGGTCTCAGCGGTGGACTCTACCTTCACGTCAGCCCTAGCTCTGAGGGGCTACAAGGCCAACTTCATACTTCTGGCAGCCGTGTTCTACCCAGACCCTAGAAGGCCTATATTCAGCTTCTTCCCTGTCAGAAACACGTTTGAGGACGAGGAGTATACGCCCTCTTTCGAGGTGAAGTACAGGGAAGTGTTGATGATGAAACAGGTTATCAAGAGGCACAGCGAACACTTCGACGTCATAGTTAGGGACGGGGACTTCCCTCCAACTTACACGATATTCCCCAGAAGCAGGAAGAAGCTAGCAGAGGCCTCTCATGAGGTCATGAAGATAGTTCGACAGCTTGGGAAGGGAGTTGCTGGACTGGTCAAGAGGATAAGCACCTCCCTCATCGCTTACAGGTTCATGGACGACTTTCAAGGGTTCTTGGACTCTTTGGATCCGAGAATAAGGAGGTTCGCCTTGGACCTCCTCTCTGACTCAATGCTGGCCAACGTCCTCCTGGAACCAGGCGAGTACTTACTCCTGGAGAAGTATGGAGACGAGTTCAATGGAAGCAGCTTCATAGCCGGTTACTTCTCCAGCTTGAGGATAAAGGACAGGGAGAAACACAGGGAAGGGATAGAGAAGAGGCTTGAGGAGTACCCCCTCTTCAAAGAGGTTCAAGTGGTCTACTACAAGCCTAGGACCCACAACCCTGGGCCGGTGAAGCTAACCGGGTTTAACCTCGATCTGGTGGACTTCGCCTCCTTCTCCGCGTTGAGCACGGCCGGGGGTCAGTTCCCTGACTACATAAACCTGGCCGACATGGCCTGCTTAGAGCACGCCAGGCACATGAAGCCCGACCTAGTGATGTTCAACGCCCTGAACACGGCCTTTAGGGGCAAGAAATACGCTAACAAGTTGAAATATAAGGGAAAGCCCCTGAGGATCCTAGGGATACAGAACGTTCAGAAGTACTGGCTCTACTTCCCAAAGTGATCATACCCTTCTATTTATGAGGAAGTAGGCGAACTCCTTCAATAGCTCTTTACACTCGCCTTCTGGGAGTAGGGGCTCGACTTCCTTCCAGGACTTCTCAACTATCTCCCTAGCCCTGGCCTTAGCGTACTCTATTGCTCCATACCTCCTCATTATCTCGATCGCCTCGGCTATGAGCTTCCTGTCCCTGGTCTTCATGGACAAGATCTCCTTGAGCCTCCTCCTATCCCCTGGGGTAGCCTTCTTCAAAGTGTGTATGACCATCAGGGTTATCTTGCCCTCGGTTATGTCCTCCCCCAGCTCCTTTCCCAGCCCCTCTGCCTCAGTTATGTTCAATATGTCATCCTGGATCTGGAAAGCGACCCCTATGTTCTCGGCGAAGCTGGCTATCCTGTCAACTTCTTCATCGCTTAGGTTGGCAAGTATGGCGGCGAACTTGGCCGCTAACCTTGCCAACACCCCCGTCTTGTTGGCGCACATCTGCATGTATTCCTCCTCAGTTATGAGCTCGGGATCCTTAACCCCCCTATGCCACCCTATGTCTGTAGCCTGGCCAAAGTGGATCCTTATCATGTCGTCCAGGTAGGCGTTCAGCAGCCTCTTGTAAGTGTCTTTGTTAAGCTCAACTTTGGAGAGGGCCCTCATAGGCATGAAGTACATCGCTGAGGACAGGTTAATTGCCACGTCTTCGCCGAACTTTATGTGTATAGCCTTATCCCCCCTCCTAACCTCGGCCCCGTCCTCGATGTCGTCGGCTATCAAGGAACCGTTGTGTATGAGCTCAATGGCAGTAGCCAAGTACTCGTAACCCTTCACCTTTACGTTGAAGCATTTGGCAAGAGTTAGGAAAAGCCAGGGACGCCACCTCTTCCCCCCTCTGTCAAGGAGGTCCCACATGGGTTTGAATACGGTCTCGTTAATCGTGTCAGGGTCGTACCTGTACTTGGCCTCCCCCAGCAACCACTCCAAGTAACCGTGGTCAATGGTCCTGGGGAAGAGCTCCTCTATAAGCCTATCAACAAGTTCCCTGTTCCTCTTAAGGTCGTTCAATAGCCTCTCACTGAAGCCCTGTTCCATGGACTCACCTTCGTCGGGACTAGGTGAAGCGTCAAGATAAAAGTTTGGGTCGGGCCTCAGCTGCGAAGCCTTAGGAGGGGCTCCCCTATATCACACAAAAAATTTTTGGTAAACTGATAAAGTCTAAATTTATATGAAGAAAAATGGATGAACAATTTGTCTATATTACTTATATAGGCCGTTATGCTCTGTTGATTTGGTGATACCATGAATAAGGCCATGCTAGGGATCCTGCTAATCGTAATAGCGGGGTTCGCATACCTGATCAACGGGAAGGGGCTATACGCTAGCAACCCCCCTGAGAGAAAGGGGTATGTAGGGGAGGGCGCCCCGCCCGGAGGTGCCCCAACCTACTCGGCCGCAAGAAGCGAGCTCAGTGAGGAGGAAAAGGTGGCCATACTCTACATGAGGGAGGAGGAGAAGCTGGCCAGGGACGTTTACCTGGCTTTATACGAGAGGTGGGGGTTGCCCATATTCAATAACATAGCTAGGAGCGAGCAGAGGCATATGGACATGGTCAAGGCGCTAATAGACAGGTACGGCCTGGAGGACCCCGCCTTAGAAAGGGGGAAGTTCACAAATCAAGAACTGCAGGGGCTCTACAATGAACTAGTTAGAAGGGGGTCCTCTTCCGTTGAGGAAGCCTTGAAGGTAGGCGCTCTAATTGAGGAGATCGACATAAAGGACATAAGGAAGTGGCTCCAGGTGGTGAACTTCGACGTGGAGCAGGTGTTCAAAAACCTCATGCACGGGAGCGAGAACCACTTGAGGGCCTTCACCTCCACGCTAAAGTCCTACGGGGTCGACTATCAGCCGCAGGTGCTGACTCCCGAGGAATATCAGAGGATAATGGAGTCAGGAGGGTGGAGGGGGAGAGGGGGCCAGAGAGGAGGCCCTAGACACTAACCTCCTCACTAAGCCCCTCCCCTCCCCTATTTTCACGTTAGTCGAGGCCAGTAAGACAACTGCAGACGTCAAGAACAGTGGCCTGTAACCTAAGGAGACTATATAGGGGCTCACTAAAGATCCCAACATCCAGAACAGGAATCTAACGAAGTTAACGAACCCTAACTGCCTGGTGGACTTCTTGAGGGCTATCTCGTAGAGGGGAACTATCAAGAACGCCCATGTGATCCCTTCGACCACGTGGAATATCAGAAACACGTGAAGGCTTGGGGCCATTGAGGCCAGCATTATGAAGGTGAGGCTCCTTCCCAGTATGGGAACGTCCAAGTTACTGTAACCGGAGGCCTTCTTGTAGCTGATGAGCGTTATCAGGGAGCTGAGGGCTGAGAGCAGGAAGATCGTGGAGTCACTAACGCCAGATGACTTCTCATAACCTACAAGCTGTGAGTAGACAAGGCCCATTCCGAAGAAGGCTATGGAAGCCTTTAGAGTCAGTTTGCTCGGCTTACCCAAGCTGATGAAGGTGGGCCTAGGGAATAGAGGGCTGTGTGCCTTGAGCTTTACGGTTAAGCTCCTTAAAGACCTCTCCTCAGCTCGGCTCAAGGCGTTTATCCCCTCCTCCATGGCCGGTAACAGACCGTCCTTCCTTATCTCATGGAAGGCCTTGTTAAGCTTGGGCCTCAGATCTGTCCAAGCTATTAACGGGAAGGTGAGGGCCAAATTAATGGCGGCCAGCGATATGGCCGTGCCCTTAACCCCTAACGTCCCCACCCCTAAAGCGCCCAGTATTAGGCCCAAGAGCCAGTTCCACCTGCTAATTCTCTCGAACTTCCAAGCCGCTTGGTCGCCCTCGTACCTGTGCATGTGAAGCATGCCCGAAAAATAGGTTAGTGAGGCTATCACGGAGGCCATGAAGGTGGCGATAAGGGCCTGGTTTATCCCCTGTACCATCAGCAGCAGGGGAACTGTCAACATTACGTGGCCCAAAACAATTCCTACAACTTCCTTACCATCAAGTAAGCTTGTGTAGACGCTGGAGATCATGTTTCCTAGGTACATCAGGGCGAAAGCTATGGAGAGGTGCTCAGGGCTACCCTCGCTCGCTATATAGAGTGGGAGGAGCTGCAAGGTTATTGAGGCCACGACCCTGGGTATTGAGTAGACCACGTACCGGTTCAACTTCAACCCTTCCTGAACACCTTAATCGCAGTATACGCCCCAAATATGGCGCTGAACGGTATTAGAAAGCTCACAATCAGGTAGAAGGTGACGTTAAGCACTGTTGCAGTGTCAATTCCCAGTAATAGCACCGAGACAAGCACCCAGACGAGTGCAACTGAGGACAGGTTGGACAGGCTGTAAATTAGGGCCCTGAGAGGCCCCTCCTTGAACCTCTCCCTTAAAGAGTAGATGAAAGAGAGGGATAGGTATAGGGAGACCAGAAGAGCGGACACCCTACCGTAGATCATGAAGAGATCCATTAGGGACAGGTCCATCCACAGGGAGAGGGCCAAGTTCAGGAACAGCAGGTAGGAGAACCACCTCATCAGGAAGGAGAGGAGCCGGGATACGGTCACCCCCTCAACCTCGACGAACCCCTTCATCCTCAACCACTTGTCAAGGCCCATGAGGTCAACTGTCGCCTTGATGAAGGAGCTGGAGAGCTTTCCCACTAGGTAACCAATCAGCAGCAGGGACGCAGAGATTGCCAGCTTACCCAGCGGTAGCAGCTCTACTCCGGTCACACCCATTATCCCGGCCATGAGACCGGGATTCCGCTCCTGGATATATCAACTTTTCGATTTCATCCCCCTGAACCTTACTCTGCAACGTTGATGTAACTTCAAGCCCCATGGAACGTTAAGAGCTCGTCTTAAGCGATACGTGGAATGGAACGGAGTGCGTCTCGCTAACCCCTCTTCCGTCGATTTCATGGGGAAAATTAATAATGATAAGGGCTGATGGCGGAGGTTAACTAATTGCTTAAGCGTCAATCGGGTAACCTATTTAAATAATTTTGAGGAAAGGGAGGGAGCATTAGGGAGTCGCGGGGGATACTTAAAGGTTCGAAGCTCAAGGCCTGGTTTCCATGGGCTTAACGTCGTGAGGGGCTATTTCTTTTTTACCTATTGAGGTAACGATGGCAAGCCTGGCCTTCTCCTTCATCCCCTTTATGTTGGCAGCTCCAACGTAACCGAAGGCCGCCTTCAGACCGGCGACGAACTCATTAACTACAGTTGCCACGTCCCCCCTGTAGGGAACCAGCCCCTCTATCCCCTCAGGTATCCCCTTGGCGGGTTTGCTATACCTGTCCAAAGCGAACCTCTTAGCCCTAGCTGAGGGACTTCCCATACCTCTGTACATCTTGTACATCTTGCCCCCGACTATTATTGGGGATCCCGGAGACTCCTTAGTTCCGGCTAGAGCGTAGCCAAGCATGACAGCATCGGCTCCAACGGCGAAGGCCTTGGCAGCCTCAGCAGGCCCTCTTATACCTCCATCCGCTATTACAGCTACGTCAGCTCCGTAATTAAGGACGGCGTCTGACACTTTGGCTACAGCATAGAGAGTTGGAGCGGCGACCCCTGTAACCTCGCCGGTGGTGCATATGCTCCCACTGGCTATGCCTACTCTGAGGCCTATGGGGTCTAACCTGGTGAGGACCTCTTCGGCGGCCTCGTAAGTCCCCAAGTTGCCCACTATAAGGGGTACCGACACCTCATCCTGCACCCTCTTAGCAGCCCTTATCACGTTCTCGTTATGAAAGTGAGCGACGTCGGTGACCAAGACGTCCACATAAGGCTCTAGGGCCTTTGCCCTCTCCAGGTCGAACGGGGAGATGGCAGCCCCTACCCTCAACCTTCCCTCCTTATCTCGGGAGGCAAACGGGAACGACTCCCTGGCGAACACGTCCTTGGCCGTTATGAGCCCTATGAGCCTTCCCTCAGAGTCTATTACAGGCAGCTTCTCTATCTTGTGTTTGGCCATTATCTTCCTAGCCTCCTCTGGGGTGATATCTTCCGTCACAGTTATGACGTCTTTAGTCATCACCTCCTTAACCTTGTACCTGCCGTTTTCAGCGAAGTATATGTCCCTTCTGGTTAAGATACCCTTCAACCTGCCGTCCTCGACTACGGGAAGTCCGGAAATCCTCATCTCCTTCATTATCGTCTTAGCCCTCTCTACCGTGTCCTCAGGGCTGACCGTCACAACGTCCCTTATTATGAAGGATTCAGCCCTCTTTACGGCCTTCACCATGGCCACTTGCTCCTCAACTGAGCAGTTCCTGTGTACAATCCCTAGCCCCCCTAGCCTGGCCATCGCTATGGCCATCTCGGTTTCAGTCACCGTGTCCATTGGGGATGAAATCAAGGGTATGTGAAAGCTCATAGGGCCGATCCGGGTCGATACATCCACCTCAGACGGCTCAATTTCGGTCTTTCCGGGGAGCAGTATCACGTCTCCAAACGTGTACGCTATATCGGCGTTAGCCAGCTTATCCCAAGGCATATATGTCAGTACCTAAAGGGGGAATAAATTTTACTGATGAGAGGTCAGCGCCTCGACGGCCTCCTTAACCCTCCTCCACACGGCATCTATGTCGTTCTCGTTGGCATCTACCCTAACAAGCTTCCCCTGCCTCTCATAATACTCTATGATCGGGGCGGTTTCTTCGTTAAACACGTCCAACCTCTTCTTTATCACCTCATATCTGTCGTCCTCCCGCTGGTAGAGCGGGCCGCCACATTCACAACGCCTGATGTCCTCGGGCGGGTCGAAGAAGACGTTATAATACCGGCCGCACCACTTGCACCTGAGCCTCCCCATGATCCTCCTCAACACGTTTATCTCATCCACCTCTAAGTAGAGGGCAGCTGTCAGCCCGCCATCACTTGAGAGCACTTTGTCTAACCATTCAGCCTGTCTAATCGTCCTAGGAAAGCCGTCTAAGATGAAACTATCTCTTGAAGAGAGCTCCCTCCTCAACACTTCAAATATTATTTCGTCAGGCACGAGCTTCCCTTCCAGCATGTACCCCCTTATCCTCTCCCCTAGATCACCCCCTCTCTCGATCTCAGCTTCTAAGATCTCCCTCATTACCAGAAGGGGTACGTTAAACGTTTCACTAATTCTCTTCCCTTGGGTGCCCTTGCCCGCCCCAGGCCGTCCAAGCAGGACGATCTTCATGGGACCACCGCCCGATATCCTACTTGAAATCTTTAACCTTTTCCAGGGAACTGCCGGGCCGCGCCGGGCCGGAGTTCGGGAGCATCCCTAATCGATTTTAAGCTAAGTGTCCAATTTAAACCGGGAGATTGCTTATATACTATTGCCCTCCGTATTGATGAGGGGAGGTGGCCCGGGTAATAATGAAGATTGAAATGATGAGGCACGAGTATTCCACCTATCTGCTAAATTCCCTCAATGAGAAATCTCCCTGGATTTTGGACCTGGGAGCTGGCCTCTTCATTTACGCTTTCAGGAATTTGAAGCTTAAAGGTCATCAGGTCAAGATAGGCCTGCTTTTAAGGACAGAGTCCTCTCTAGAGAGGGGGGGCACATACGGCAGGGTGGACCCGTTTGTGGCCATCGAGTTTGGAGACGGGTGGAGGGTCATAGACTCCATTTGGCTCCTCGGAAGGATAGCCGGCAGGGGCACGTCGGCGGCCTTCGGCCAGGATCCCCTGATAATGGTAAGGCCGGGCCCCTCCTTTGACGTGGCCAAAAAAGTCATAGCCAACTCTAACCTGTTCAAGGACGTCTTTGAGACTTATGAAAACCTGGATGGGCTGTGGAGCGAGGGGTCGAGGGGAACTTCGGCTGTAGTCGGGGAGAGGAGGCCTGAGGAGATACTTAAGCTAGCTAGGAGGATTCCTCCGCTGCTTCCTGACGTTGAGATGGAAGCTGGCGGCAGAATAAACGTGTTTCTGGGAAGGTGGAACGTTAGCGATTTTTCAAAGGAGTTTTCCCTCCCCCTAGAGGCTATAAGGGTTATCGAGGAACAGGCACAGCAGGAGTTCGACAAGTACAACGAGCTGGTCAGGGTGGACGAGTTCGTGGCCCTCAGGGAGGAGACCTTTCAAATCTCACCATGGAATTTGAAGGCTGAGGTGAAGGTTGAGCTAGTCCTAGACTGGATATCCTACCTGCTAAACAGGAGGCAGACGGGCGAGTCCTTCATGGGGGAAGTCTACCAAGAGATGGGCAGGATTTCCCTGGACGAGGAGCCCGCGCCCCTCGACGATCCAGTTAAGTGGAAAGAGCTGACCTACAATGGCGTAAACAAGATAATCTCAAGGTGGATGAAGGCAAATGAGCTGGCTATTAGGGGGGAGCCGGAGCTTAACAGACAAAGCAGGTTCCTTGAAAGGCTCATCAGGAGTGTGGGAGGGGAGTACTCTAGGGTCAGCGGGAGCTTAGAGGGTTACTTCTGATATGACCGAACTTTCTAATGACCCCCTCCTCCCCCCTCCCGGCCCAGGGGGGGACTATATTAACCCACCCTCCCCCCCTACCCCCCTCCTGATCCAACTTGACAATCTGGGCACAATCTACTGCTTTTACGGCAAAAAGAGCCTTATAAGAGACGTTTAATTAAAGAAATTCATATTCTGAGTCGTTAACTGGGCTTCAGCTCATATTAGAGCCGCTTACAGGCCTGAAACCATTATCTTTACCGTTTAAGTTAATATAGAACCTATTAGAGGACTTCATGAAGCTTGGAATCATATTCTAAGAGTTAATCTAAGCGAGATAATGAAGGAGCTGGCTTCCCATAATGTTTTTAAAGAGGAGTTGTATGTTTAGAACCGGAGGAAGGTGGAGGTGCGGTGGAAAATGGTAGAGGCCTTCGAGTTCCACGTGATCGGTGAGATGGTTGGTGTCGACCCTGCCATGCTGAACGACCAGGAGTTCGTGCAGGAGGCGGTGGTAACCTCCGTGATAAGGTCTGGGCTAACCCTATTTGAAGTGCTCACTATGAAGAGGGATGAAGGAGGGGTGCTGAGCATAGCCATTATAGGGGAGTCGCACGTGGCCGTGCACACTTGGCCAGACCAGGGGAAGGTAACCGTCACGGTATCCTCGTGCAAGGACCCCGAAAGCACCTGGCAGGTCTTCTGGGAGCTAAAGGAAATATTTAGGGCCAGGGATTATCAGGCCATGGAGTTGAGGAGCGGCATCCTGCTCACAGAGAGGGCCGTCCTCACGGTCCCATAATCAGCTTCTTTTAACCTCGTACGATATTACACCAAAACCAGCCCTCCTTAAGTAGCCTACACCTATGTAGCTGGCGAAGGTCAGCAGGGTGTTCATCCAAGTCGTCATCTCCTCATGGCTCCCGGCGTGCCACTCCGGATGGTCAACAACCTTGTAGTTAACCCACCCAACGAAGCCCACTATTCCCCTTCCCTCCCCTATCTCCACAGGCTTCGTTGTACACAGGTTGTAGCCGGTTTCGACGACGCTGAGGTCAGACCACACCGTGAGGATCCTGTAATCCCTTATTTTTAAGTCGTCAGGGGCCACCTGATTCCAAGACCTCATTGCGGATGCCACTATCTGGCCCATTCTGGGGTAGAGGCTGCAGTAAGGTGTAGTAGCCCTCCTAAAACACGTGGGGGTCTTGAACCTTATCCTGAAGTTCTTGCAGGGCTTCTCCTGGATAAACTCCCTGACGTCCTTCTGAGTGACTGAATAGCCGGATACCCTAAAGGAGACCTCCCCTATCTTTATGGTTGGCTTCTTGTAGAGCCAACCCTTCACTGGGTTAACGAGCTCCTCCCCGAGTATAACCACCCTCCCCCTGTAGGTAACCCCTGGATAGACTATCTCCTCTTGGTAGCCGCAGGTCACGTAGTCCTTATCTCTAAGAAGGGGGGTCACAATGAGCTTGTTAGAGTGCATCTCGACTACTCTGGCCACTAATGGGTCCTGGGACGAGAGGGAGCTCACCAAGGCCTTCCTAAAGGGGGGACCCGAGAAGGGTATTATACCTTCATTGTCGCTTACGGCGCTGACCTCTATCACAGTTATCATGTTTTTCCCCAGGGATAGGAGGTCCCGTTTTTAATAAAGGGTGATCACCTACTAAGGGTAAATGCATGAAGGGGCTAGGTAAAAGGGTTGTTCTCTTGGTAGGACTGCCAGGCAGTGGGAAGGATGAAATTGCCAGGGCTCTTAGCGAGGAACTGGGTTACGAAATTCTGGGAATGAGCGACGTGCTAAGAGAGGAGCTGGAGAGAAGAGGAGTGGAGGTCAACAGGGAGAACATGAGGAAGCTGGGGATAGAGCTCAGGGAGAGAATGGGACCGGCTGCAATAGCTAAGCTGGTGATCGAGAAGATGGAAGACGGCAGAAGCTACGTGATAAATGGTATAAGGAATGTAGAGGAAATATTGGAGTTTAAAAAGAGGTTCGGGGAGCAGGTAATGGTCTTGGGAGTACTAGCCCCAAAGAAGATAAGGCTGTTGAGGCTGCTGAAGAGAGGTAGAAGGGGCTTCGACGTCTCAAGCGCTGAAAAACTCCAGGAAGAGGATTACAAAGAGATAGTGATGTTCCACTTAGGGGATGCGATTGCGATGGCCGACGACTTCCTGGTTAACGCGGGCTCCATAGAGGAACTCAGGTGGAAGGCGGTCTCGATGGTCCTGGGAATATGCCCGCAGGGTGTCTAGATGAAGCTGGACAGGTTGAGGTTCGGGCCTGCAGGCTATCCGATAGATTCCCCAAAGGAGAGGGCCTTCTCATATCTGAAGGAGATAGGGTTGGACGGCATGGAATATCAGGCGGTCCGCTCAATCCCCAGGAGGGAGTCCACCCTCCTATGGATAAGGAGGGAAGCGTCGAAAAACGACATAGCCCTGTCACTTCACGCCCCCTACGCCATAAACTTGGCGTCTGAGAGCGATGAGAAGAGGAAGGCCAGCGTTCTTAGGTTAATCAGAGCGGCAAAAGCGGCTCATAAGATGGGAGCTAAACACGTCACGTTTCATACAGGATATTACGGGTCTATGGGCAGGGAAGAGGCGTTAAAGGTGGCCATAAAGGAGCTATCTGAGGTGGCCAAGGAGGTGGGAGATCTGGGGTTGGAGGTAGACTTGGGGCCGGAAACTACTGGTAAGAGATCTCAGATAGGCTCCCTAGAGGACGTCATAAGAATGGCACAGGAAGTGGATCTAGTAGTGCCCACCGTTGACTTCGCTCACATTCACGTCAGGGACGGGGGCGTGTTGAGGGGTAAGGCAGATTACGAGAGGGTAATACAAGAGCTAGAGGATGGTCTAGGAACCCTAGACGGCCTAGTGATACACTTCACAGAGGTCGAGCCCACCAAGTCTGGCTTCGGTGAGAGGATGCATCACGAGATAGGCTCAGGCTACGGGCCGGACTTCAGGCCTCTAGCTGAGATAATGGCTGAAGTAAGGCCTAAATGGCTCGTCGTATCTGAATCCCCTTTGTTGGAGAGGGACGCCCTAAAAATGAGGGAGATGTTCCTGGAGGCGGTGGCTAGCCTCTCCCATAGGTTCCCATGAGCTCTGCCTGGGCTATTACGTGCCCCTTGATGGCTGCCAGCACCTCGCCCCTCTTCAACCCGGGCTTAAGGTTGAGGACGGTGTCCAAGGCGTATAATTTGAAGAAGTAGCGGTGGGGTTTCCCTGGAGGGGGACAGGGGCCTCCATAACCTATCCTCCCGAAGTCGTTCAATCCCTGTTTCCCGTATCGGGTCTCCCCCTCCTTAGGAACTCCCTCCGGCAAGGACCTCACGTCTCCCGGGATGTCGTATAGGACCCAGTGGGTGAAGGTGCCCATGGGGGCGTCCGGGTCCTCAACTATGAGGGCGTAAGACTTCACCCCTTTTAGGGGCTCCCACTCGAGGGGAGGAGATACATCCTCCCCGTCACAGGTGTACTTGACAGGTATCCTCTCCCCATAGCCGAAGACGGACCTCAACTCCAACTTGCTCACCTCCCCAGCAGCCGGCCGTTGAGGGGCTGGCTGCTGACTCCACATGAGCAGGAAAATCAGGGCTGTCAAAGAGACTATAGCCAGGATGACAGAGACCCTCATCGTGAATTCAGGAGACGATAACGGATAAATTTATCCTCCTTCTCTCCTTAATCTCCTCCCTTATTTCTGACAGTTTCCGATAAACGGTCAGCAAGATACCCGCTAAAGCGGCTGTGAGGATCAAAGCCACTACCAAAGATAGGGGTGTGTAGTCTAGGGAGAACCTCACGGAGCAGGAGCCGAGCTCGCCTCTCCCATAGGCCCTGACATCGGCCTCAAAGTCGCCCGCCAGGGGCACGTATGGGACTTCAAGGACCTTCTCGATAACCCTCTCCTCTCCAGGAGGCACCCTAACCTGTAAGGGCAGTATGTAGCGGCCTAGGGGGACCTTCAAGGGGAGGCAGAACACCCTCTCCGAGTAGATCTCTGCCCTAATTTCCTCCACAAAAACCTCTTCTCCCCCCGGGTTTCTGATGAATATCTTCACCTTGACATCACTTCCAGGGATCACCCTCTGGGGGACGTCCAACCTGAGCTGGACGGCGTTCACGGGGAGCAGCAGCATTAACGCTATTAACAGTTTGTACATCGATCCTCAACACTTATCGCTTTGAAAAAGGTAACTGACCTGTCGGGAGCTGGCACCTGTCCCCCAGGGGATAAAGGTTATTAAGAGTAAATTCCATCGTTTACGAGGTGTAGTTATGTCCCTCCAAACTGAAATTGTTAACAAGCTTCACCAGATGAAGGCTATCGCCCCCGGGATAAAGGCCTCGGGCGTGATAACCAGCGATGGGCTCATAGTGGCTTCAGACGGGCTTGAGACAGATGAGGAGGATCTCTTCGCCGCCAGATCCGTTATAGTGATAAGCGTAGCTCAACAGGTTTCACAGGAGCTTGGTATAGAGCCAATCAAGCATATAAGCATAAAAGGAGATAAAGGGACCGTTTTCATGATCCCCTTGAGCGAGAGGGCCTTCCTGGTGATACTGGCCGACCCTCAGGCAAAGCTAGGTGCCCTGATGTTGGCGGCCATGAAGACCGCTGAGGAGCTCAGGGGCGTTGTGTGATCATTCGGTCTTCCTCTCTATCTTGATCACGCAGACCTCGCCCGGGGTGAGCTTGGCTGTTATGCTAAACTTTTCCCTAGTTATTTCCTCTAGCATCCCCACCAGGATCCCGGGCCAAGGGCAGGCAGTTCCCTCGAACTGATAGCCGCCAACGCGTTTCGGACATATTTTACAGTTGGAGACCTCGGCTAGCCAGCCGAATTCTCTCCTATTCAGGCTTAACTCTCCAAAAATTGACAACATCTCCGGCACTTCCTCAACCTCACCTTTAAAGCCGGTCTCCCTGTAAACCTTCAGGATTTCTTTCCCAACGACTCTTCCGGCTATGTTGGAAGCCACTTGAGAAGCAGATCCCACGGCGTTCTCAATTCCGTACATATAACCTATCATGGCAGCCCTGAGTATCCTCTCAAGCATTTAATCCCTGGGTACACCCTGACATACCTAGAAAAAGCTTTCCAGCTAAGTGCATAAAAATAGTGGGAAAGCGAGTTACAGCCTTAACAGAAGCTCACCTAATCCCAATATGTCCTCCCTCACGTTAAGGGCCCTCAACGTAGCCCATAAGGTGGCCGAGTTGCTAGATATAACCGGAACTCCCATGTCAAGCTCTAAGGAATCTATGACCTCAAACGTCCTAAAGTTGGTGCAGCTTATGAAGAGGGCCTCCGCCCTGCTGAGGTTCACCCCTCTAGCCAGCCTATAGGCCACTTCAGGTGGCTGTCTCCCTATCTCCAAGTTATCCTCTATTCCCAATCCCTTCATCGCAGTAACCTCAAATCCGTTGTCCTCTAGGAACTCCCTCTCCTTCTCGTTGACCTCCTCAATGTAGGGCGTGACTACAGCCACCTTCTTCACGCCTAACTCCCTTAGCGCCTCTAGAACAGCAGTCGCCGTGGCTACGGCCTTCACACCCGTTTCCCCTTCTATCTCAGCCCTTATCTCCTCATCGTAACCTTTTCCACCCACCAAGCTACCGGTGGTACATCCATAAACTATGACGTCTACGCCGGCGTCGGCGAGTAGGGAGGAGGCCATCTTTACCCCTTCCTTCATTGACTTGAGCTCCTCCACGTTCACCTTTCTCAGCCTTATCCTAGAAACATGGAGGGACACGCCGTCAGGCAGCCAAGCCCTGAACTCCTCCTCCATGGTCGTGTTGGAAGATGGGACTATTAGTCCCACCCTACCCCTCCAACCGTACATGGTACCACCTACAGCCCCAGATAAGCCCTTTTAACGGCCTCATCGCCCAGGAGTTCTTCACCAGTTCCCTTCCTAACTATCCTGCCTATCTCGAGTATGTAAGCCATGTCCGATAGCCTCAAAGCTTGGTAGACGTTCTGTTCCACCAGGAGTATGGTATACCCTTCCTCCTTTAACCTCTTGGTTAACAGGAAAACTTCCATCACGAGCTTGGGGGCTAACCCCAGGCTTGGCTCGTCTAGCATGAGGAGGAGCGGCCTCTGTATCAAACCCCTGGCAATGGCGAGCATCTGTTGCTCTCCACCGCTCAGGGTTCCGGCCAACTGGTCTTTCCTCTCTTTAAGGATAGGGAAGTGATTGTACACTATTTCCAGGGTATCGTGAAACTTCTCCCTGGCCCTCTTGGTGTAAGCGGCTGCCTTTAGGTTCTCCAGGACGGTCAACCTGGGGAATAGGCCCCTCCCCTCCGGAACGTGGGCTATGCCCATTTCTACCCTCTTGTGGGGCTCTTCCTTGGTTATGTCCTCACCGTTCAGTTTTATGGTCCCCCTTCTCGGTATGAGAAGTCCCGATATGGTTTTCAAAGTCGTGGTCTTTCCCGCCCCATTGGCCCCAAGTATCGAAGTTATAGTCCCCTTCTCAACGCTGAAGGTGACTCCCCAAAGGGCCTGGATCTCGCCGTAGAAGACGTCTATACCCTTAACCTCCAAGAGGCTCATAGTTCCTCCCTCCCCAGGTAGGCTTCTATGACCTTGGGATCGTTGGCCACCTCTTCAGGGGTTCCCTCAGCTATCTTCTGCCCGTGGTGAAGGACTACTATCCTCTGTGAGATGTTCATGACGGCCCTCATCACGTGTTCCACCATCAGGATGGTTATGCCTTTTCTGTTCACCTCCTTCAACAGGTCAAGCACCATATCCACCTCGGTTGGGTTCAACCCGGCTATGACCTCATCCAGCAGCATGAGGTCTGGCTCCATGGCAAGGGCCCTGGAAAGCTCTAACCTCTTCTTCTCAGCCAGATTGAGGGTCCTAGCTAGAGCAAACCTCTTGTCATAAAGTCCGGTGAACTCCAGAACTTCAAGGGCCTTTCTCAAAGCTTCAGACGCGTCAGGATACTTTATCATAGCCCCTATAGCCACGTTCTCAGCGACTGTAAGTCCCATAAGGGGTTTTACTATCTGGAAGGTCCTCCCGAGTCCGAGCCTGGCCATCTCATAGGGCCTCTTACCCGTCACGTCAATGCCCTTGAAGATCACCTTACCCTTGTTGGGCTTGTAGAAGCCGGAGATCACGTTGAATAGAGTGGTCTTTCCGGCCCCGTTGGGGCCTATCAGGCCGACTATCTCACCCTTATCGACGTCAAAGCTCACGTCGTCCACGGCGACTAGCCCTCCAAACCTCTTCACAACCCCCTTGACTTCCAGTAGCATCACTCCACCTCCTCAACAGGTATGGCAACCCTTCTCTTCACAACTCCTTTCTTCTCCAGCCAGCCCATTATGCCATCTGGGGCTATCAGCGATATTATGAGTAAGAGCACCCCTAACACGAACACGTGGAGCCCGTAGAACCTGGGAAATCTAGACACTATCTGAGCCCTCACGTACTCGCTCACAGGCACGAACACGAAAGATCCCACCACTGGCCCTATGAACGAGTAAATCCCACCTACGATCCCGGCCACCGTTATGTACACAGAGATGGTGATTAGGTCGAACACGGCAAATGGATCGACGAACCTGAACCTTATCGTGTAGAGCCCACCGCCCATTCCGGTAAAGAAAGCGCTTATGAACATGGCTACCATCTTGTAGTTAAACGGGTTAACTCCCAAACTCATGGCTGCATCTTCATCTTCCCTTATAGCCTGAAGGTAGAAGCCGATCTTGCTGTTAACCACCAAGTAAAGGACCAAGAGCTCAAGGGCCAGCACTCCTAGGGCTATGTACACGTAAACGTAGGGCCCGGCGTACTGGATGAAGTAAAGGGCCTCCCAATCGCTCTTGGCTATTGGAGGCTGCAGCCCTCTAGAACCTCCCACCCACTCCCAGGTGATGAACACCAGCTTGAATATCTCCCCGACGGCTATGGTAGCGAGGGTGAACCAGTGACTCCTCAGCCTGAAAAGGGGGATCCCCAAAGCCAACCCAGTGATGGCAGCCACGAAGCCCCCAACGAATATGCCCACCCATGGGGTCACCTGGTAGTAGAGCATGAGTATCATGGTCGTGTAGGCGCCGACTCCGAAGAAGACCGCATGTCCTATGCTGAGCTGACCCCCGTAACCGGCCAGCAGGTTCCAAGCCATAGCCATAATTGCGTACATCAAGCAGAGGAAGAGGGCGTTAGCAGGGAACGGCAAGTTCAGCTTCATGAAGGCCGCTGGGGCTATCAAGAGGATGACGCTCACCAGGATGAGGTAGTTCAAGTTCTTCCTAATCGCGTTAATCAGGAGGTTCATGGAATCACCTCACTGCTCCTTACCGAACAGGCCAGTTGGCTTCACCAGTATCACTATTATGAAAAGCAGGAAGGCGACCACGTCTTTTAACGTGGGAGATATGAAGAGGGCGCTGACAGACTCGGTGACCCCTATAATTATCCCACTTATGTAAGCCCCGAAGACGCTCCCAAACCCACCAAAAACCACTATTATGAAGGCCAATAGCGTGAAGAATGCTGCCATTTCAGGGTGTATCGGGTAGAAAGTAGCGAGCAAGGTTCCACCTATAGCCGAGATGCCCACCCCTATGCCGAAGGCTATCCAGTACATCCTGCTCACGTTTATCCCCATTAGATATGCGGCCTCCCTGTTTTGGGAGACGGCCCTCAGAGCAATTCCTGTGTAGGTCATCTTCAGGAACAGGAATAGGACGGCGGTTACCACTATGGACACCAAGAAGGCCACCAGCCTGTTCATAGGAACCACTATCGGGCCGAACCGAAGTACCTCGCTGAGGTAGCTAACCGTAAGCCTCCTGGTGTAGGGGCCGAACACCACTTCAGCTCCGTACCTTATTATCAGGAGGACTGCGAATGTAGCGGTGATCTGGCTCACCATTGGGGCGTCTAGTATTCTGTCTATCACCGCCTTCTGGGTGATTACCCCCATAACAAACACGGTTGCGAAGGACAGTGGTATGCTGAGCAGGGGGTCTATCCCAGCCAATACATAGAGCCAGTAGGTGAGAAAGGCCCCCAGCATCATGTAGTCTCCCTGTGCGAAGTTTATTACGTCCATGATCCCCCATATGAGAGCTAGCCCCATGGCTATCAGGGAGTAAATGCTGCCAATTAGAACTCCGTCCACTAAAGCGCTCAGGACGCTCTCAGCGCCTATCAGCAAAAGGACCACCCTAAAAAAAGGGATGGGGGTTAGCCTCTCTCACTCCACTTGGGCATGGGGAACACGGGCTGTGCAGTGGCGAAGTCCTCCGGATAAACCGTGTGGTACTTGCCGTCGTCCATCATCTGCACTACTATTCCCTGTCCCAACATGTTCTGACCGTCTGGTCCGAACTTCACTCCCTTCCAAGGCATTATGAGCTCGCTTCCTGGTATGTTTATGTTGGCCAGGGCATCCCTTATCGCCTTCCTGAAGGCCTCCAGGTCGGAGGGCTTAGCTTTCTTCCCAGCCTCCTCTAAAGCGTAGTAGAGCACCCACACGCCAGTGTAGTCTCTAGCCGAGTTACCGTTCAGGTCGACTCCGTATTTAGCCTTATAGGCGTCGTTTACCTGCTTCAACTTGGGTATTTTCTCTATCAGGTCCCAGTTGAACACCTCTCTGCTGAATATGTAGAACCCGTCCTTGCCAACCTGCTTCACGTAGCTTGGGTTTATGAAGCCAGCGTCTTGGGCGAGCACGGCCTTAGGGTTAAAGTCCTTCTGCTTCATCGTCTGAACCAACAGTATGGCGTCAGATACGTAGCTAGCTGCCAGTAACAGGTCTGGGTTAGCGGCCTTAAGGCTCTCAACCTCGCTATCCAGTGAGGTCACCGTGGCAGCGTGGTAGCTGACCACCTTGACCACTTTAAAGCCGGCCTCGGTGAAGTACTTCTTCCAGGCGTTGGCGGTAGCCGTTCCCCACTCGGTGTCCTCGTGTATTATGGCTACGGTCTTTATCTGGTTCCCGAACTTCTTGTTGAGCCACTTCACGAACTCCACGTGTTGCTTGGCGAAGGTCTCATCGTGTGGAGTTGTCCTGAAGAACCACTTGTAGCCTCTAGCCGTTAACGTAGGTGAGGTGGAGTCGGGGTTGAGCATGGGCACCTTATACCTCTCGCAGACCTCGCTAACGGTCTTCGACACGGCGCTCTGGTAAGCGCCTATTATGGCCACTACCTTCTCCTCGGTGATTAGCCTTTCAGCTTCTGCTGCTCCAGTCTCGGGCTTTCCAGCGCTGTCACCGTAGACGAGCACTATCTTAGCCCCTCCAAGGCTTTTTATTCCTCCCTGAGCGTTTATCTGTTCAACTGCAAACTCAATTCCCCTCTTGAGGTCTGCCCCGGTCTCCGCAAGCTTACCCGACAGCGGCAGTATGACCCCTACCTTGACTACCTTCTCCTCCCCTCCGCTGGGCTTCATCATCATGAAGGCCGCTGCCGCTATGATGATTATCAATATGACCACTATTGCTCCTAGGAGCGTCTTACTGATTCCAGATCTCATACTAACACCTCCGCAATTAGGCTGTGTGTTAGACGGGGGGTCTTAGATATATAGCTTTCTATAGATCTGTAAAAATTTTTGTCAAAAAGCCCTACCTAATATGGAGTTAAAATTATATACAACGTAAATAATTTTAAGCTGTCATAGGTCACGTAGCTAGATGTGGAGGGCGGGCATCGATATAGGTGGTACGTTCACCGACCTGGTGTTTCTGAACGAGGAGAGCGGTGAACTTAAGGTAGTGAAGGTTCTCACCACTCCAAAGGAGCCAACTGAAGGCGTGATGAACGGGATAAGGAAATCCGGGATCTCTCTAAATGAGATGAGCATGATAGTCCACGCCACCACCTTGGGAACTAACATGTTCCTGGGCCAGGAGGGGTTGACCCCTCCAAAAGTTGCTCTGATAACGACTAAGGGATTTAGGGACGTGTTAGAGCTTGGTAGGCAGAGGAGGCCGGAGCTCTATAACTTATTCTTTGAAAAACCCGCGCCCTTGATAAAGAGGAGGGACAGGTACGAAGTAAGCGAGAGAATTGGGCCGAAAGGTGAAATAATTGAACCTCTAGATGAGAGAGAAGTTATTAAGCTAATAGATGAACTGTGTTCAAGATATGAGGTTATAGCGGTCTCCCTTATAAACAGCTATGTTAATGACATTCATGAAAGGAGGATAAAGCAGATAATTAAGGAAAGATGTCCAGGAATTGACGTGGTCATTTCCTCTGAAGTAAACCCGGAGCATAAAGAGTATGAGAGGACCAGCACTACGGCCGTCAACGCGTTCCTAAAGAAGCTCGTCTCCACATACATGAGGAAACTCCAGAGGAGGTTAAGGGAGGAGGGGTTCGAGGGAAACCTCCTCATAATGCAGAGCAGCGGAGGGGTCTCAAAGGTGGAAAACGCCGTAGAAAGGCCTGCAGCCTTCATAGAATCGGGGCCAGCAGCCGGGGCGGTGGCGGTGGCCTACTACTCCAGGGTTCTGAACTTGGAGAAGGTGATAGGGTTTGACATGGGGGGCACCACCGCCAAGGCCTCTACGATAGTTGGGGGCGAACCTTCGGTCACTACGGAGTACGAGGTCGGCGGTAAAATACACGCGGGCAGGCTGGTGAAGGGCTCCGGCTACCCAGTCAGGTTCCCCTTCATAGACCTGGCAGAGGTCAGCGCCGGAGGAGGCACCATAGCCTGGGTGGACGAGGGAGGCGCTTTAAGGGTGGGACCGATAAGCGCTGGAGCCGACCCAGGTCCGGCGTGCTACAACAAGGGGGGAAAGAGAGCTACTATAACGGACGCTAACCTGTTACTGGGCAGGCTCGGAGACACCTTGGCCGGGGGGTTCAAGCTTCACAAGGAGCTAGCCACGAAGGCCGTTAAGGAGATAGCTGATCAGGTTGGCTTGTCGGTGGAGGAAACCTCTTTGGGCATTATAAAGATAGCTAACACGGTCATGGCCAAGGCCTTAAGGATAGTGACGGTGGAGAGGGGGCATGATCCTAGGGAGTTTACCATGTTCGTCTTCGGAGGGGCAGGTCCACTTCACGGGGTAGACTTGGCCAGGGAGCTGGAAGTCTATAGGGTCTTAGTGCCGAAGCACCCAGGCGTCTTCTCTGCTATGGGCTTACTGCTGACAGATTATAGGGTGGACAGGGTAAAGGGGTTGATAAAGCTGCTGGAGGAAGTAGATGAAAGCGAAATAGAATCAGTTTTTGCTGAGATGGAGGAGGACGCTAAAAAAGAGCTTGAGGTCAGCGGGGTCACGGCCATAAAGACTCTGGACCTCAGGTATAAGGGACAGGCCTACGAAATAAACGTCCCCTGGACTGGGTCGATTAATGAGGCGCAATTAGCCTTCCACGCGAAGCATGAGGCCCTCTACGGCTATTCATCGCCAGATGAGCCTGTAGAGCTGGTGAACCTGAGGCTGGCCTTGATAGGGACCCTTCCCAAACCGGAGCTAAAGGCGGAGCGGGAGAGGGAGCATAAACCATTCAAGGAGGGGGTCAGAAAGGTTTACTTCGAGGACCTGGGGTGGGTGGAGGTTCCCTTGTTCAAAAGGGAGAAGCTGAGGCCCGGGGCCTCTCGGGAGGGCCCCGCAATAATTGAGGAGTACGACAGCTCCACCCTGGTGCCCCCAGACTACTGGTTCAAGGTAGACGGGTTCGGCAACCTGGTAATCTGGAGGTGATCCTATGGTAGATCCCGTCACCGTCGAGGTGATCAGGAGCTCCTCCACTTACATAGCCGAGGAGATGGGGGTAGTCCTGAGGAACGCAGCCTACTCCCCGAACATAAGGGATAGAATGGACCACAGCTGTGCAATTCTCATGCCTGGAGGGGAGCTAGTAGCTCAAGCAGAGCATATACCCGTCCACTTGGGGAGCATGGCCGTGGGAGTGAAGAACACCGTGAGCTACCTGAGGCAGAAGGGAATAGAGCTGGGGAAAGGGGACGTTGTGGTGGTCAACGACCCCTACATAGCTGGGACCCACCTGAACGACGTCACTATGATAAAGCCCCTCTTTTACGGCGATGAGGTATTTGCATACGTGGCCAACAAGGCCCACCACGTAGACGTGGGAGGGATGGTCCCAGGTAGCATAAGCGGTAAGGCTAGAGAGTTAATACAAGAGGGCCTGGTCATCCCCCCGATCAGGATAGTGAAGGGGGGCAGGCTTGACGAGGAGGTGATGAACCTCCTCCTCAACAACGTGAGAGTTCCTAAGTACACTAGGGGCGACATAAAGGCTCAAATCGCGGCCTTAAACGTTGGGGAGAAGAGGATAATGGAGATGGTGGAGAAGTACGGGCTGGACACTGTCTTGGAGTCGTGGAACAGGTCGATAGAGTACACCGCCAACTACATGAGGAACAAGATAGGTGAGCTTCCGGAAGGGGAGTACGTGGCTGAGGATTACATGGAAGCCGATGACAGCCTGATAAGGATAAGGGTCACGTTAAGGGTGAGGGAAGGCCTGGAGGTGGACTTCACTGGCACTGATAAGCAGGTGGACGTCCCGATAAATGCGGTCTACGGGGTTACTGTGGCTTCCTCCTCCTACGCCATAAAGGCGGCCTTGGACCCGGAGCTTCCGATGAACTACGGCTTCTTCAAGGTGGTTAACATAACAGCTCCCGAGGGGACCCTTGTAAACCCGAAGAAGCCAGCTCCAGTAGCGGCTGGCAACGTGGAGACCTCTCAGAGGATAGCAGAGACTGTCCTGAAGGCTCTATCTGTGCCACTTCCCGACAGGATACCTGCGGCCAGCCACGGTAGCATGAACAACGTCATGGTAGGAGGGGTTCACCAGGGCTCAGGCTGGGCCTTCTACGAGACAATAGGTGGAGGAATGGGAGGCAGGCCAGGCAAGGATGGGGTTGACGGCGTTCACACCCATATGACAAACACGATGAACACCCCTATAGAGGTAATAGAGCGCGAGTATCCCATACTCTTCGTGGAGTACAGCCTGAGGGAGGACTCAGGGGGTCCAGGTCAATACAGAGGAGGTCTGGGCATAACTAGAAAGTTCAAGGTCTTGTCGGAGAGGGCTACCCTGTCAATAGCCTGTGAGAGGGTCAAGCTCAGGCCCTGGGGCCTTAGAGGGGGAATGGAAGGGGCGAGTGGAGAGCATCTAG
>JAOZFG010000025.1 GCA_027491435.1 Thermoproteota archaeon | reverse complement strand
CCTCTCCCCAGAGAACCTCCCCTCTGGGTCGTGGAGCAGGTAAACACCTTCCCAGTCGTGGACCGCGTCGTCGGGCCCCGTGTCGTTCTCCTCCAGGAATGTGGTGGGATGGCCCACCGTGCCAGCTGAGCGCCATGAGAGGTCGCCCAGGTAGACCATCAGGTCTGGATAATCGCCCCTGACCTCCGGGTAGAGCTCTTGGGGCGTGTAGGCCTCCACCCCCATCAGGGAGCCGTCGGGCTTTGTAACCCCCTTTAGCAGGTCCTTCAGCTCTCCCAGGAAGGACTGGTAGTCCTCCTGGCTGACGACTCCCTGGGGCTCCCTCCCCTTCAGGTTGACGAAGAGCCTTGCGTAGTAGCCCCCCCACCCCCAGGCCTTGGTGCGCTCCCAGTCCACCTTGGCCCTCTCGAACCTGGTCTGCTGCTGGGGCCTCTCCTTGAAGGTGAGCAGCCCCACCTCCTCCAGCCACTGGTTTATCACGAAGGCCCCCTCCATGGCCTTGGCCCCGTGGTCTGACACCACGAGGGTTAGGGGATTTCCAGCCGCCCTCCTGACCCTAGCTATTAGCTCATCCAGCAGGGCGTAATACCTCTCAGCTACGTCCTGAAACTCGTTCTCCCCGGGGTGCCTGGGGTGAGATGGATCGAAGAACTTCCAGAAGGCGTGATGCAACCTGTCGAGCCCTATCTCCACGTGCCAGGCCAGATCCCAGTCCTTCTTCAGGAGGCGCTCTAGGAGGAGGAAGTGCTCCTCGGTCATGGCGAAGAGCTGCCTCTCCAGGGGCTTCCTGTCCTCCACCCTGAACTTGACGTCGAAGGTTGGCCTCCTGCCCAGCAGCCTTTCCACCTCCAGCCTCAGCCAGGGGGGGAAGGTGTAATTCTTAGCGTCGCTGGGCGTGTGGAAGTCGCTTATCAGCCAGCCCTTCACCTGCATCGGAGGGTAGGAAGGGGGGAAGAAAGTTAGGAGGGACCTGTACCCCCTTTCAGCCAGCAGGTCCCAGACGAAGGGCTCCCTTACATCCCTGCTCGTGACTATGTAGTAGTCCTGGTAGTCCCCAGGCCTCCTGTGCCTGAAGCCGTAGATGCCCAGCTCTCCCGGGGTCTTTCCGGTGGCCATCACCGCCCAGGCAGGCACGGTTATGGGCGGGTGACAAGTTCTGAGGGGGCCGTGCAGCGAGGAGTCCAGCATCTCAGCTAGGTTGGGCATCACGTCCAGGTACCTGTCGAAGAGCAGGGAAGGGGGGGCGGAGTCTAAACCTATTACCAGCAGCCTCATCTCTCACACCACGAACGGGTTGTCAAAATTAAGGATGGCCTGGGCCACCTCAGGCCTCATCATCCTGTCCGGGGGCACCTCTCCCCTGGAGAGGAGCTCCCTTATCCTGGTCCCGCTGAACCTGGTCCTGTACCTCTCCTCGTGAGGACAGGTCTTCTCGTTGGCTAGCCCACCGCACTTCTCACAGTAGAAGAACTCCCTGAAGAAGAGGGGCTGTATTCCCAGGTCGGGGAACTTCTTGAAGATCTCTTGAGCAGCGTAGGGTGGGTAGAAGTTCCCGACGCCGGCGTGGTCCCTCCCGACTATGAAGTGGGTGCAGCCGAAGTTCTTCCTCATTATTGCGTGGTGTATGGCCTCCCTAGGGCCTGCATACCTCATGTTGTACCTCACCACAGCTAGAACAGCGGTGTCCCTGGGGTAGTAGTTGGATATCAGCGCCTTATAGGCTTCCAGGATTACCTCGTCCCTGAAGTCTCCCCTCTTCTTCTTCCCTATCACCGGGTTTATGAAGAGCCCGTCCACTATGGCTAAGGCCGTTTTCTGTATGGCCTCGTGGCCTAGATGGGGGGCGTTCCTGGTCTGAAATCCCACAACTGTCTTCCAGCCCCTCTCCCTGAAGAGGAACCTGGTCTCGGCGGGCCAAAGGGTGTACCTCTCGAAGGGGTTGGGGGGCCTGTTGACTAGCAGGATCCTACCAGCTAAGGCCTTCTCCCCCTGCTTCATGGTCTTAACTACGCCCGGGTGCTCAGGGCTCAAGGTGTTAAAGGTCAGGTGGGCTATCTCCCTGTTATCCAGGTCGTAAACCTCCTCCACCTCCATCAGGGCCAACGGCCTGTCTTCAAGGGTTAGGAGGACCTCGTCCCCCTCCTTTACCTCAGCTAGCTGCTCCTCCCTGAAGTCCAGGATTATGGGGAGGGTCCAGGGGACGTCGTTGGTGAGCCTCATCCTCACCAGGACAGACTCCAGGTCGTCGGAGTACATGAAGCCCTCCAGGGGGCTGTAGACGCCCATGGCTATGTTTTCCAGGTCGACGGCCTTCTCCTCATCTATGGGTAACTTCTTGAACTCGTGGGCCGAGTCCAGGATCCTCTGCCTCCTGGAGGGGGTGGCCACCCTCCTGACTAGCCTTCCTCCGTGGGGCTTGGCCGGCATGCCTATCGGGTTAGCCTTCCCAGGGGACTTAAAATCGTTTACTTAGGGGCCTGGGCCTCGGCAGCGAAACCATGATCACCCCCTCCTTGGAAGCGTGTGAGCCTCCAAGCTCGACCTCCACCCTGTAGTAGAGGGGGGCCCTCTCAAGCCCGGCGAACTCGTAGAGGACGTTCACCACACCGTTGCCTGGATTCACGGGTACCTCAAGGGTTATCTCCTCATCCCCTGAGCCCACGGAGACCTTCCTCTTCACCTCTCCAGCAAGCTCGCCCTCTAGCCAGACCCTGCAGGTAATCTGACCCTCGGACGGCAGGGGGCTCCTGAGCGACACCTTCACAATAGCTACCCCTCCCCTAATTATGGGCTGCACTGGCCTCTCAGCCGGGACTATCCTCCAGGTCATGTCCAGAGTTAGCTCCTGAAGGCTGACCTCAACTACTTCAGGCTTCCTAACGATGATAAGCAGTAAAGCAACTAGAAGTAGGGGTAAAAGCGCTATCAAAAGCTTTCTGATGATCATGTTGGCCCACCTAACACCTCCATTAAGGAATGACGCTACTAAGAGAGCCATCAGAATGTTTCAAAACAGGAGGTTAAAGACGGCTCACACTTAAAAGTGTTGTAAGCACAGGGTAACACTGGAAGTTTGGAGGGGTCAAGAGATCCCTGACCGGACCGAAGAGCCCATCACGTTTTCAATAGGCAAATCTGAGGGATATTTGATAGTGGAGGCCTCCCGCTAGAAGAACTGGGTCTAAACATGGAAAGAGGGGAGTGGTACACGTGACCTGGCGCGGCTGAAGCGTGACACGCAGGGAAATCAGAGAGCAGTCGCTAAGCGTGAAAGGGAGTTATCCATAATGCTGTCGTACGTTGTAGGAGCCCTAATTCCTTGTCCCTTAGGTGAAGACGCCCTACAGTGAGTACGGAAGGGTGGAAACAGAAGCTTCATGGGGTGCTGACCTAGGGCCACCTCCGCGCTTTGATCACCGGCGTGAGCGCTGAGGCACTGGCTCCCTCTTGGACGTGCGGCTAAGGCTTATCATTTCGTCCCACTTATCACGTCACAAATATCATTAACTAGATCGTCAACTGACAGTATTGCCTGTTGTCCACTGCCCAGAAATACGTATTGATAGTGAGGGCCGGCTGGTGCGTAGATAACCGCTGAAACGCCGTTGGCATACTCTCTAATAGAGGCAACCTTCTCCAAAATCTTGTTGAGCGAGTTCCTTTCCCCCTGTCTCATGATCCAAAACACGTAAAATTTGGGTCGGGTTTCTTCTATCCAAGTAAACCAATCCTTTGATACTAACGGATCGAATTTCCTCTTCAGATCTACGGGGGTGTACTTAACTTCCTTCACGCGCTTGTCTATGTCCATCCCTATGTGTCTCTCATCAAAACCGACGTGTTCAGGGCTTCCAATTGCCTTCACTTCTCCCGTGACGACGGGATCGCCCTCTAAGGGGTATGCAAAGTCCACTTTATGTAAGTCAGTTCTCCCCTTTAATAACCTCTCTTTTAGGGAAATAGAGATACCTTTCGACTCGCATTTCGCAATTATTAGGGAGATAATTGTGTCCCTGTACTATTTCCCTTCTGTCGGTACTTCCCTTGGGATATCCTGCCCACTCTCCATAGATTATCAAGTCGCTCCAGGATTGTGAGGAGGTCATCCTTTATACTAGAGAAAGAAAGCCCCTGAGCGATAATCTGTTTATTGAGCTTTTCCCAGTTAGAGAAGGGGCTGCTCATCTTGGATTCCGAAGACCTTGAGCTTACTCACTCCAAATAAATTTGTTGTCTCCCTCAGGAACCTTTTGGTCGCTAACTTAACGAACTCAGGGTCAATCTCTATACCTATGCTATCCCGACCCGATTTAGCGGCCGCTATCATGGTGGTTCCAGTCCCAACGAAGGGATCGAGAACCGTGTCTCCCACGAAACTGAACATTCTAATCAATCTTTCAGCGAGCTCCAGTGGAAAAGGAGCCGGATGTTCCTTTGTGGAGGCTCCAGGTATCTGCCACACCTGCACGAACCACTCCTTGAATTTGTTCTCGGGTATAACGCTGAGCTTCATCCTCAGCCGACTGACCTTCCTGTATCCTGGCTTCCTGAACATGAGTATGTACTCGATGTCGTTCTTAATGACGGCATTTGGTTGGTAGGGCTTACCCAAAAAGCCCCCTGACCCGGGGACTTCCCTGTTAACGTTGCCGATCTTGTACCATATGATGGGGGCTAAGTTCTCGAAGCCCATCTTCATGCAAGACCTCTGGATATCCGCATGTAAGGGGATCACCATATGCCTTCCATGCTTCCTTCTAGGCAGGAGCACATCTCCCACCACGACAACGAGCCTGCCTCCAGGGACTAAGACCCTGTAAACCTCCTTCCAAACTTTATTCAACTCTTCCACGAATTTCTCATAATCCTGTATAGCTCCTATCTGCCCCTCTATTGGGCGGTACTTCTTTATCGTCCAGTAAGGGGGAGAGGTCACGACCAGGTGCACCGATTCGTCGGGGATCATGCCCATGTCCCTGGAGTCTCCCAGATACAGCCTGTGTTTCGTGGGTATTCGGGAGATTATATCCTCAACTTTCCTGTACATGTCGGGATTTTTGGCTATCCTAACGACCTCCTTCTCTGCCCTCTCGTAGGACCTCTTAAGTAGCCATTCCAGATCCTCAGGAGCTAGCCTAGAGATGATGGGGTCACTCTCGTCCTTAGGCCTCAACTCTTCCCCTCCTATCTCTATGCCCTCTCACTTCCCATAAACACCCTATAAGCTTTTTTAAGCGTCCAATGGCGATGTACCTGTGTGAGGCTTAAGAGGAACTACGCCAGAAGGCTTTTCGTCCTTCCAATAACTCTAGAGCAGCTTCACAGCATATCTGGACTTGGCTCACCTCCGGTTCGGGAGAAGGCATTATCCACTCGAGCGCGCATTCTCATAATGTACTCAGTTTAAGTTGTGAAGCATAACTCGTGAAGCCTTCCCAACTAGGGCATCACTCGCCTGAACTTGACCCATTAGCCTGTCCCGTTTCTGACTGGCGTAGCTTCCTCAGCTCATCACGTGTTTAGCAGGGGTCTGCCCCCCTCAGAAGGCCCTTTCCATTGAGGTTAGCTAACTCTGCCCATGACCAACGTTAAGATGCCTTCTGTCCTAAAAAACAGCGAGGGGAGGTAGGGCCTGCTACTCTGGACCCTACTCCTTCAACAGGCGGTTCAGCTCCTCTACCCTCTTCTTAAGCTCCTCTACGCTCTTTGGTAGCTCCTCCAACGTCCTCTTCATCTCTTCAGACGGCTTCCTAGCCCTTATCGCCGATACTGCAACCCATCCAGCTACGATTATGCCCAGCACCACGGGCTCTATCTTGTAGCCCAGCACGTAGAGGCCAGCGTATATCAAGAAGATCGCCAGGATTTCGCTAACCCCGTCCCTCTCGAATACCCTTTCCTCATGCTCCCTCATGAACTCCTTACGCTCCAGCTCCTTCAACACCCCTCCCATCTTAGCCATACCGACCAGAGCTAAGATGGCTATTGACCCGGCGGCGAAAGTCACCCCAAGGACGAAGTTCCCAGTATACTCGTACAGGAACGCCCCAATAAGGGCTAGGAGCATGCTAGCACCGATCAAGCCGAACGACAGCTTATCCATCAGCACACCTCCCTCAACACCTCCAGGTTTAGGTGGAGCTCAAACTCCCTCGCCTTGTAGTAACGAAGGGCCTTCCCCCTCTCCCTGTCCAGGACTAGCCTCGATTCCACCAGCCCAGCCCTCTCCAGCACCTTCAGGTGAACCTTTGCCAAGGCTCGGCTTATCCCCAGGGAGTCCGCTATCTCCGACAAGTACCTCTCCCTCCCGTCCGACAGCAGGGAGAGCGCCCTCAACCTCACCTCGTGTCCCAAGGCTGACGTGAGCCTGGCTAGCTCCCCACACGTCATTCATCTTTAACCCGTAATTAAATAATTACTTTTAATTTAAATTTTACTAATGGCGCAGGGGCCCCGTAGAAGGAGCTTCCCTTGACACGACCTTACACGGCCCATCCAAGCTCCCCCTCACCTAATCGCTGCGGCTGGTTTCCCAGTCCATGGAGCTCGCAACCGAACTGTGAACTTCGTGCCCGGGAAACGCTTATAAGGTGAGGGTTCCACTTCGGAAGGGTTCGAATAAGGGAGAAGCTTCTGGAGAGGTCCAATTCCTTGAACTCCCGGCTGATTCTGGCCCTGGACTTTCACAAGGTTGAGCCAGGGGAAATCCTATCGGAGCTTGAAGGCCTGGCCGTTGGCGTGAAGGTAGGATTCCCCTTGGCCTTGGAGGTGGGCTGGGGGGGCCTAAGGTCGCTGGTCAGGGAGTTTCCCGACTACTACTGGATAGCTGACTTCAAGTTAGCGGACATACCAGACGTGACGTCGCACGTGCTCAGCAAGTTCGCCGATTGGGGGTTCGACGCCGCCATAATACACCTCTTCACTGGACACAGGAGGTACGAGGGAATAGACGTCATAGGGGTGGCCGGCATGAGCCACCCTGAGTCCCACATAGTCAGGGGGAACTTCACCAAGCTCCTGGACCAAGCCTACCTGCTCAAGGTGATGGGAATCGTAGTCGGGGCTACTAGGCAGGAGATGATAAGGGAAGCCAGGAAGAGGCTTCCAGAGGCCCTGATCTTCTCTCCGGGGGTGGGTTTCCAAGGAGCCAAGCCTGGAGAGGCTCTAAAAGCTGGAGCGGACTTCGAGATAGTGGGCAGGAGCATAACCTTGTCCGAGGATCCGAGGGGGGCTGCCGAGCAGGTGGTGGAGATGGAGAGGGAGAGCCTATGATGGCCGAGCTCCTCTACAGGAACGGAATGATAAAGTTCGGGAGGTTCAAGCTGACCTCAGGCAGGGAGAGCACGGTGTACGTTGATCTGAGGCCTCTCCCCTCCTTCCCCGAGGCCTTCTCAGAGGTGGTGAGGGAGCTATCAGAGAGGGTTAGGGAGGAATACGTCTGCGGCATAGCCGTGGGGGGCCTCCCCCTGGCAACTGCCGTGGCCTTCAGCCTTAAGATCCCGCTAATCTACGTTAGGAAGGAGAGGAAAGGTCACGGAACCAGGTCACTGATGGAGGGCTCCTTGAAGGGGGGCTCCAGGGTTCTGGTGCTTGACGACGTGGCCACGACAGGAGGGTCTCTGCTGAAGGCGGTCAGGGAGGTGAGGGCTAGGGGAGGTATCGTGGAGAGGGCCCTGGTCGTGGTGGACAGGAGGCAGGGAGCTGAGGAAGCCCTCGAAAATGTTGGAGTTAGGTTGGAGAGCCTTTTGACGTTGCCCGAGCTGGTGGAGAAGCTGCTCCCCTCGCTCCCCCCTCAGGAGAGGGAATATGCCCTCTCCTACCTGAAGGAGGTGAGAGGTTGAGGGGTAGGGACGTGATATGCATCCTCGATTTCAAGAGGTCCGAGCTGGAAAGGCTCTTCAGGATAGCCTCCACCAGGTTTGAAGGGGACGAGCTCAGGGGGAAGGTAGTGGCTTTAGCCTTCTTCGAGCCCAGCACCAGGACCAGGTTAAGCTTCGAGACGGCAGTCCTGAGGCTGGGGGGCGGTTACATAGGGTTCAGCTCCGCTGAGGGCACATCCATACAGAAGGGGGAGAGCTTCTCAGACACCATAAGGATGCTGGACGCCTACGCAGATGCGATAGTGGTGAGGCACCGGATAGAGGGGGCCGCCAAGCTGGCAGCCGAGTTGGCTGAGGCCCCCGTCATAAACGCGGGGGATGGGTCCAAGAGGCACCCAACCCAGGCGATGATAGACCTCTACACGGTCTGGAGGGAGAAAGGCAGTGTGGACGGCCTCACCTACGGGGTTTTAGGTGATCTCAGGTATGGCAGGGCTGCCAGGAGCTTCATACTCTCCCTGACCCTGTTTAACCCCAAGCGGGTTTACCTGATAGCCCCTAAGGGGTTAGAGCCAAAGCAGGAGCTCCTGGAGAGGCTTAAGCTGGACTATGAGCTCACTGACCTGAGCGTCCTCCCTGAGCTGGACGTCCTCTACGTCACCAGGATCCAGAAGGAGAGGTTCCCAGACCCAGCCGAGTACGAGAGGGTCAAGGGGAGCTACAAGGTGGACCTGAAGCTGCTTGAGGACGCGAAGGGTGGGTTGATGATACTCCACCCCCTGCCCAGGGTCGACGAAATAGATCCAGAGGTCGACAGGACTGAGCACGCCTTCTACTTCAAGCAGGCCGCCAACGGCGTGCCTGTGAGGATGGCCCTGCTTCAGGAGGTGATAGGATGAACGAGAAGAAGCTCATAGTGAGTAAGATAGCTAACGGGACTGTAATAGACCACATACCGGCTGGAAAGGCCCTGAAGGTCCTCAAAATACTGGGAATAACAGGGGAGGAGGGCTACAGAGTGGCTCTAGTGATGAACGTGGCAAGCGATAGGCTGGGGAGGAAGGACATAGTGAAGGTGGAGGACAGGTTCCTGAGCAAGGAGGAGGTGGACAGGATCGCCCTAATAGCCCCTACCGCCACCATAAACATAATCAGGGATTACAAGGTGGTGGAGAAGAGGGAGGTGGAGCTCCCCGACGTCATAGAAGGGATAGTCAAGTGCATAAACCCGAACTGCGTCACCAACCAGCCCAGGGAGCACGTGAAGCCCAGGTTCAAAGTTCTATCCAAGAAGCCGGTGAAGCTGGAGTGCCACTACTGCGGGGAAGTGATGGGAGAAGGGGAAATAGCTCCTTAACGGGAGGGAAAATGCACGTCCCCCTTGAGGTAAAGGAGGTAAGGGGGTTAAGCCCCAGGGTGAAGCTCTTCGTCCTGGACGGGGAGCTCAGGTCCAGGCCAGGCCAGTACCTGATGGTCTGGGTTCCCGGGGTGGGCGAGGTACCGATAAGCGTGGCCACTGAGGCCGAGGGGGAGACCTGGCTCCTAATAGCTAGGGTGGGTGAGGTCACCTCTGCCATCCACTCCCTGGGCCAGGGGGACAGGCTCTGGGTGAGAGGGCCCTATGGGAGGGGCTTCACGGTCTCGCCGGGGAGGCACGAGCTCGTGGCCGGGGGGTACGGCGTGGCTCCACTGATCTACCTGGGAAGGGAGCTCGTCAACTTAGGAGCCGAGGTGAGGTTCTACGCGGGCTTCAGGACCAGGGAGGAGGTGCTGCTGGAGGGAGTGATGAGGGACCTAGGGGAGACCGTCATAACCACAGATGATGGGAGCTACGGCCTTAAAGGTTATGTAATCGAGCACCTGGACCTGGAGTGGCCGGATTACGCCCACCTTTCAGGGCCGGAGCCCATGATAGAGGGAGCCCTGAACCTCTTCCCCTCTCGCGTGAGGGTGGAGGCCTCCATGGAGAGGCTGATAAGGTGCTCCGTGGGCCTGTGTGGGTCCTGTGTTTTAGAGCCCTTAGGGCTAAGGGTCTGCGTTGACGGTCCAGTCTTCCCCAGGGAGGTGTTGAGAAAGGTTAAACTGGGCCTCTGGCTGGGCTTCGACGGGAGGCTCAGGAGAGGTGGCATACGGGGAAGTATCGTTCCACCGACACCCTGACCTTCCTTATCTCTTTTTCCAGGCTGGCTATTTCGGAGCTCTCCGCCTCTTCTATGAAGAGGACGTCCATGCATAGGCCCTTGGAGTGGAAGTGGGCTATGGACTTTATCACCCCCCTGAACTCGTTGTAAACCCTGTAGAGCTCGCTCTCCCTCCCTTTAGTGGTCACCACCATCAGGACGCCCGTGCACCTGTGCTCCCTGAGCAGGTGACCCCTCTCCACCATGCCCTGGGAGACCATCTCCTCTATCAGCTTTGACCTGTTGACTTCCAGGGTTGAGGCAAGCTCGTCCAGCTCCTCCGCCACCTGACTGGGTAACGAGATCCCAAACCTCCTCTTCCTCATCTCCTGCTCACCATCAGGTAGGCGAAGAGGAGCACGAGCCCTATAACCCCGGAGGGGGCCAGCCCGGTCAGGAGGCTCAGGATTAGGCCCACAAGACCGCCTGCCAGGGAGACGAGCATTGATACCAAGACGGCCTGCCTGCCGCTCCTGGCGTACACTGAAGCTATCACCCCCGGCAAGAGTATCATGACGTGCTCCACCACGAAGCCCACCACCTTGAGGAGGCCCACCGTTGAGAGGGCCATTGCCACCACCAGCATGGCGTCGTAGAACTCTGGCCTTACACCTGAGAGCCTTACAAAGTCCCTGTCCACGCCCAGCAGTATTTGCTCCCTCAAGAACGGGAGTAAGGCTAGGACGACGGCCACGGTTATCAGAAAGCCGAACCTCACGTCCGACCAGGTTACCAGCAGGGGGTCCCCTATTATCAGGGCCCAGACGCTAGTTTCCATGGGGAAGGCCGTCAGTATGTAATAGAGCACTATGGTGGTCATGGAGACGGTGAAGGAGACGAATATGGCCGTAGCTGAGTCAGGGGACAGGCCCCTAGCTATTAGCAGGGAGACCATGGAGACCAGCAGGAGGCTCAGGATCACGGAGCCCACCTCAAATGGAAAGTTCAGCGTCCTCTCCAGGACTATAGCGAGTAGGGCTGAGAGTAGAGCGCTGTGCGGTAGGGCTCCAGCCAGGAAGAGGAAGCGCCTCGCCTTAACCACGGGGCTCATGACCCCGTAGGTTAGGGAGGCCATCAGAACTACCAGGAACCACCTCACGTCCAGCTCAACCGATGTGGGAGTCCACAAGGTGAACGCACCTCTCCACCAGGGAAACTCCCCCTCCGTAAACTTCCCTGAGCAGCTCCGCCCTCATGACGTCAGCTGGCCTTCCCTTTGCCACTATCCCCCTGTTCACCACTATCACCTCCTTGGCCGAGTCAAGGAAGAGGCTGGGGTCGTGGCTGCTCACCAGGACCATCCTGTCCCTGGAGAGCTCCTTTATCCTCTCCGCTATCTCGGCCTTGCCCCTAGGATCCACTGAAGCGACAGGCTCGTCCATGAAGAGGACTTGAGGGTCCCAGACCAGGGCCCTGGCTATTAAAGCCCTCTGCCTCTGTCCTCCGCTGAGGCTGCCTAAAGGCTTGTCAGCTATGTCCTTTATCCCCATCTCCTCCATGACCTTCTCAACCCTCCACCTCTCCTCCCTTGGAAAGAAAAGCCTGATTGGTCTCCTCCTCAGGGCCACGGCCGACTCCACCAGTTCCTCGACGCTGACCGGGAAGGGGAAGTCCAAGGAGGTGAGCTGAGGCACGTAACCAACCAGCTTGCCTGCGACTTCAGGCCTTCCAGTGACGTCCTGACCGTTGAGGAAAACCCTCCCCTTCACTGGCCTTATCAGCCCAAGGAGCACCTTGAAAAGGGTTGTCTTACCAGCTCCGTTGGGTCCTATGATGACGTAAAGGCCGCTGCCCTCCACTAGAAGGTCCTCCTCTCTGAAGATGACCTCGTCGCCGTAGGCTACGGTCACTCCTCTGGCTTCCACCCTCATCGTGTGCACATTATTAGCCTCTAGTTTATAAAGATGTGCACACGTAAGGCTTGCTGTGAGCACGAACTACCCCTATCCCCTACCCCTCCTGTAAAGGGGCACCCCTCCCCTCCTCACCTCCACGACCCTGTGGAGGGGTATCTCCCTCCCATCGCCGAGGACGAGCCTGTCCCTCCAGAGCCTCACCTGATCCCCCCTGACGGACTCCAAGTCTCCTGGAGCTCCCCTGGAAACGAAGATTATCTCATAACTCGATGGATCTTCCCCGGGCTTCCAGAGCATCATCTCCAGGACCTCTTTGACCTTCCCCTTCCTCATCTGACCACGTCCAGCAAGAGGTCAACCAACAGGGAGAGGGCAGCCCAGGTGAGGGCTATCCACTTTACGGGCTTTAAGCTGACGCTGACGTAGACGCCTGAGTAAATCCCGGAGACCACGGGCTCCCAGCTCATGAGCCCGTATATTATGAAGGACCAGAAGATGAGGGAGGGAAGGGCCTTCCACCTGCTGTTATAGGTGAAGCCGTAGAGGAAGCCCACCAGGAAGGAGAAGATCAGCCAGACGTCCAACCCGAAGACCAGCTTGGAGTTGAGGGGGGAAGTAATGAGGAGTACGAGCAGGTCCAGAGAGAGGACCAGGAGGAAGTTCTCAACCCCCCTCCTAACCCCCTTAAGGAGCCTCCTCCGCAACACCTATCCTCACCTCTATCAGGCCCGCGTAGGACAGGCCTACCAGGCCCACCCTCCCCTTGAGCTCGACCAGCGCAGATTCCCCAGGCATGACGAGCCCTGACTCGTTTCCTAAGGTGTAGCCCAGGGGGAAGGAGGCGCCGTTGCTTATATTCAGGTAAGCCCTCTCTCCCTGGACTGGCTTTAGGGAGATCCTCCCGTCTGTTAGGGCTGTCACGAAGTCAACGTAAATGAGCCCGAGCGTCAGGATTATGAAGAGGAAGGTGAACTTGATTACGTAGCCGAGCATCCTAATCCTGGACGTCAACCCTGACACTCCTCGCCTTCACACCGTAGTCCAGCAGGATCGCCCCAACCACTATGGACATTATCAGGGGGATCGCCTTCACCAGGTATTTCATGGCCTCGGTGGCCGCCTCAGCGAAGTTCTTTGCCTCTATCCTGGCATTGTAGAACTCACTAATTGATACGTATGCTGAAACTAGGAGGAGAAGGACTCCAAGAGAAATTAGGATTGTGGAGAGTGTGTCGTCCTTCATTGGGCTCCCTCACAGCGAGGGCACTTCCCTTGCCTCTGTTACCCTCTCCACTATCCTTATGCCGCGCCAGGATATCCACTCGGCCACGGAGGAGAAGAGGGAATCGTCCATCCCTATTACCTCGGGGGGCACGACGCCAGGCCCTGGCACGGCTCCCTCGCTGACCAGCTTCAGGAAGGCTGTAGCAGCGAAGGCGGTGGTTCTGGAGACTGAGAAAAACCCAGTGCCCTCGTCGTACTTGTCTACGAGCCTGTACTCTATCTCCACCCTGTCAAGCCCTCTCCTGCCCTCGGCCCTGACCAGGAGGACTGTCATGTCCTTGCTGTCACCCTTGAGCCTCCTCCTGAAGAGGTTTGCCGTGACCAGGGCTGGAACCACCTTGCTCCCGTTGGCCTCCACCGGCTCCATGTCCAGGTAGCCGAGGGTCTTCAGCAGGTTTATCTTCTCAGCGTGTCCGGGCCACCTGAGAGTCTTTTCCTCCATCTCCTTAACGTCCTTGAGGGTTTTAAGCATGCTCCTGAGCCCGTCAGTCAGGAAAGCCTCGAGCTCGCCGACTCCAGGTATGAGGACCTTCTCGACCTCGCTTACAGGCTCCTTCACCACTACTTTCCCGTCCTTTATCACCCTGACGGGCCTCACGTACTCCTCAATGAGGTCCTCAGGGCTCCAGGTTACGAGGTAACCGAGAGGGGGTACGGGGGTCTCGGGAATCCCCCCAGCGTATATCCTGAGGCTGTAAACCTCGTCCAATGAGGCGTAAGCCCTGCCGGCCATGAGGTTGCTCAGGCCCGGAGCAACTCCGGCGTCGGGCACTATGGTTATTCCAGCTTCCTTGGCCTGAACGTGGAGTGAGAGCGGGTCGTCGGGCGAGTAGGACACGTCCACCAGGTCTATTCCTGCCCTTATGGCGGCGAGCCAGGTGAGCTTCCCGAACCTCCCTGGGAGGGCGCTCACCGCCGCGTCGACATCCTTCATGATCCTGTATATTGAGTCCTCATCGGTTAGCCTGGCCTGAACCAGCTCCACCTTGTGGTTGAGGAGCTTCCTGGCATCTTCCAGCGCCTCCTTTCTGGAGTCCACCAGGATCAGGTCTGACCCCGTAACCCTCTCGAAAAGGTCGTAGGCTATAACTTTGCCGACGAGTCCGACACCAAGAACAGCTACCTTTATGGGAGAACACCCCCCTGTTAGCCCCCACTATGAACCTTATAAAGTATGGGTATGGAGGGGACCGGACATTCAATTTGTGGAGGGCAGTGGCGTTAATTGCTAAAATATTACAGGAGAAGCTTTATTATGCATTTATCATGGCCCCAGCTATGGCCTATTAGGACTGACCTGTCCTCATTAGCTGCGCTTATCTCCTTCCCGGGTAAGGTTGGGGTGCTAGGCCCACGGGAGGTTTCCCGAGGCGGAAAAACTCTCCCTCTGCTATGCTCCACGCCGTACGTCTTCAGTTGGCAGGTGGTAGCGCTTCTCCCCAGGTTTTTTGCAACTGGGTGCTGTCACAGCGCTCGCGGCCCTTCCCAACTGGTCTGAATTTACCGAGCAGTTCAGGGAAAATTGGTAAGGGTCGGTGTAAGGGTCGCATTGCCGGAAAGGCCGCTAAGCTCGTGCTATCCCCTTCAGGGCACGGAGTGAGGGGCCTGATTGATCTAAACGGACCCCGAGCTGGATGAAGGTCATCGAGTAGTGCGCCCCCGTGGACCCACAGGCGGGTGGTCGCTCCTAGGAAAGCATAATATTTTCCCCTTCCCGTTTGATAGATGTCAGCTGAAAAGGTCAAATCCCTGTTAGATGAAATATCTTCCCTAACAGCAGAGGAGGTCTTCATGTTAGCGGAGGCCGTGAGGGACTCCACGGAGGAGAAGGTCAAGAGCTTCAGGATTCTTGTGGCCAATCCCTGGATGTCCAGCAGGTTTGCGGCCGTATTCTTCCAGATCTTGTGGGTCGTGGTCGCTTCCCTCTCCCTGATAGCAGGCATTTACTTGCTCACCCCGGTCTACTCCTTCGCCGGGACCAACGCCACTGAACTCATTCGCTCCTTCTTAGTAGCGGTTGCCGAGAACCCGGAGCTACTCAGGATAACAGACCCCATAATGAGGCTTTTGGGGTTCGCCATGATAGTGGTGGCGGTGGTGGCCTTCTACCAGGCGCACATGATCAAGCAGGTCTACGAGGAGTTCTGGGGTGGTAAACGTGAGGGCTAAGGGCGTAATAGACTACATGATGGTGGTAGTGGGCGTTCTAGCGGCCATATCAGCCTTGGTGCTCCTAGGAGCCTTTAGGGTAATGTCCCTAGAGCATACCCCAGGCGTAATGACTTTGCTCATGTCCTTTCCCGTCCTAGTGGACATCTTCGTGTTATCCCCTGGGATACCCCAGCTTTTCCTGGTTTTGTCCCTCACGCCCCTCCTGTTAGTGATAGTAGTGGCTGTCAGAACCCTGATAGAGACTCCAAAGAGGTCCGTGAAGGAGAAGAAGGTGAGTCACTCCAGGTACAATTTGTTGCAGCTTTCCCTTTTCGGGATAGGGGCTACCGTCGGGCCTTCAGTGTTCGTGGTTCTGCCGGAGGCCGTCCACAGTTACGGGGCCTCAGCGCTGGTGGGCGTGACCCTGGCCTCCCTCTCGGCCCTCCTTCTGGCCATAATATACGCTAGGATGGACTACCTAACCTACAAGCTGGGAACCCCCAGCGTTGGGGGGCCAGCATTCGTCAAGCAGGCTTACGGGCATAGCCATCCAGCTTACCTGGCTTCGAGGTTCAGCATGTGGGTGGCTAACACGTCGATAGCGGCCTTCAACATGATCGTGTTGATGGACGTGGTAACCCTGTACGTGGTCCCGGACCTGCTCAACCTGATCAACTCCGGCTACCTGGCCGAGACGATGAACTTCCCGCTTAGGGCCCTCATATTCCTCCTTTCGGTCCTCTCCCTCAAGTACGCTGAAAGTGAGGAGTCTTTAGTTAGGCTTCAGTCGATGTTGGGCCCCTTATTCGTTTTCCTCTTCTTAGTTCACGTGGTGGCCGTGGCCTCGCTCCCCGGATCTGTGGAGGAGCTATCCCTGGGAGTCTCCCCCTCCCTGATGGCCATGGCCTACGTCTACATGGTCGTCTTCGGCTTTCAGGAGATACAGAGCCTGGCTGAGGGAGTGCCCGGAACTCCCGAGGAGAGGGAGAGGCTGCTGAGGAAGGCTTTGGCTATGAGCGTCCTGTTGCCGGCCGCCCTATTCTTAGCCTACTCCTACTCCCTGCTAAAGCTCCCTGAGATTCCAAGGGAGTCCATACCGGCTGTGGGAGTGCTCTCCGGCTACGGAAGGGTGCTAACAGAGGGGGCCCTTCTCCTAGGCATAGCGACAACCTTTATCCCAGCCCTGGTGACGGCCTCAAATCACTTGAGGGAGATGCTGGTGGACGTTTTTGAGGTAAGGGCGGAGGTGGCCGAATCCTCTCTGGGCAAGTACTTAGTAGCTTTCTTCGTCCTACTTCTGCTCTCAGCCGATGCGACCTATCTGATAGAGCTGACAGACTTCGGGGTGCTAATCTCCATGGCGATAATAGCCATGAGCGAGCTGAGATTATCCAAGCTGGCCAGGGAGAGGAGCAACCCCCTGTTGCCGCTGGTGTCAGCGGCCTTCACGCTCGTAGCCGCTGTAGTCCTGGCTTACAAGTCCCCTGACGTGGCCTACGGGGGAGTCCTCTTCATACTGGTGGCCACCATAGCCTTGGGCGTGGCAGCCTACGAGCTGGAGATAGTTGAGTACTTCGCCCTGGTGACTTCCGTGCTCGCCCTTCTAGCTGCCCCGTCGGTGGTCAAGGGGATGGAGGATCTATCTAAGGTGGGCGCCCTTCCCCCCTCGACTGTGGCATTCCTGCCGTTCACCAGGGTGGCCATGGACATAATAGGGATATCAGCCCTGGCTTTAGTGGCGAAGATCCTGATAAGGAACAGGCGCTGGATACAGGGTTTCCTAACCCCCCTAGTCATGAGCTGGGTTAGCAGGGTAGAGGGGTGGGTGAGGCGTGATCAGGGAGCTGATGAGGTGTCCAACAGGGCTTGAATATAGACTAGGGGGCTTAACAGCTTTCTCAGGCGGCTTCTAAGGGAGGATACTAGCCGAGTAGCACACCCCTTTATGTGAAGGGACCTAAAGCCCTTCGAACAGCTTCAACTAAAGCGAGGGACTGGCTACCCCCAACGCGGCGAGCCCCTTGAGGCGAGATCGCCAGCGCTTAGACCTGGGAGCGTGTGACTAATCTTCCTTAGGAAGGGATCTAAAGTTAAAAATTGGGTCATTTACCTTAAGTACTAAAGCTAGACGTAAGCTGGGTGGTAAGCTGCCCGACAGCCTTTACAAGTGGGCCTTCAAGGCCGGTAAGGCCATGTTGGAGTGCCTCCAGTCCAAGAGCCCCGGGAGGGAGGACTCTGTCAAGAACCAGCTTAGGAGCTTCATACTCTCCCTTAGATCCGAGCTAACGCCTGACAGGTTCAGGAGGGCCCTGGTGGATCAGATAGTCTCTGTCATGACAGATTGTCCCAAGAAGATCCCAATACCCGAGGAAATAAAGGAGGAGAGGCCCTGGAAGGTCGACGAGTTCTACAGGTACAGCACGGCCATACTCTCGGGGCTCTACGAGGCCATATTCTCGGGAGAGGGGTGATATGCCTAGGAGGGCTTTCATCTCCTTAGTTTTAGGTGTTACCGGTAACGTTAACGCCGACTCAGGGGTGGGCGTCAGGATACCCATCAAGAAGGTCGTAACCTGGAACAGGGAGGTCAGGGCCTTCGTCTCCCCCAGGTGCATCAGGAGGGGGATAAGGGAGAGGCTAGCTGAGAAGGGGTTCAGGGTGGACCCGCTAATCACCCAGAAGGGCCAGCTGACCGACGTGGGGGACCCCATAATCTACGTGGACGACGACCTTTTCGGCTACCTGGCTCCAGAGAAGGGCAAGGGGGAGGTTCAGCCCAGCAGGAGCGGTCCAGTCAAGGTTTCCCCCTTGATAGCGTTACACCACACGGAGATAAGCGTTGAGTTCGCCGGCCGCTTCCCGAGGACTGACATAAGCGACGAGGCCCCTGAAGCTAATCCGGTGCCCTTCGAAATAGAGACGGCCAAGTGGCTGGGGGGGATGCACGTGATCGTAAACGAGAGGGTCGGCAGGTTCAGGGAGGACGAGCTGCCCAAGAAGGTGCTGCAGAGGATAAAGGACTACTCCGAGCTTGTGAGTAAGAAGGACGGGTACTACGAGCTCAAGGAAGAGGAGAGGGCTGCTAGGCTCAGGGCCCTGCTGGAGATCCTCCTAAGGGAGGGATGGTCCTTCCCAAGGGGGTCGGAGGCTGAGAGCATCCCGGAGTACCACTACGCCATAGTCCTGCTTAGCGAGAGCTTCATACCAACCCCAAACGTTTTGAGGATGGACGAAGACCTCAACTTGGATCTGGACGCTGTGAACAGGGCTTTGGACCTCTACTCCTGGGATAAGGGCTTCATAATAGATTATAGGGGGGGCAGGCTCTACAAGATGGGCGACAAGGAGTTGGAGCTGAAGGGGGATTCCCTGGATGACGTTATCGAAGCTGTTACGTCCTACCTGCTACGCTCCCAATGAGGAAGCGATCATCTTCCAGGTTGAATTCGAGACCGCCCAGTTCAGGAAGCACCTCATCAAGCTCTACAGGGACACCTACCTGATCCCCCTCCCTTCTTCAGTCCTCGGGTTCATAGGGGCCGTCCTGGGAGTGGAGAGAAGGAACCTGCGAGACTTCGCCTGTAAAAACGGCGTTATGACGGGAGCGGCCATGCTGGGCTACGAGGGCCTGATAAGCGAGACCATGACCATAATCAAGGTGAAGGGTTGGAGGGACTTCGTGAGGACTCCCAAGAGAAGCGTCCTCCTCTACAGGCCCTCCTACGTGTTCGCCGTCTCCTCAACTGGGGAGGTGGTGGAAGAGCTGACAAGCAGGCTCCAAAAGATGGAGTTCCAGTACGAGGTCTTCGGGGGCAACGACTACAACTTTCTCCTGGACGTTAAAAGCGTTAGAAGGGCCAGGTACGTTGAAACTGATAGGGGCGTTGGGTACTGCAGGCTCTCCGAGGTTGAGGGTTGGGAGGGGAAGGGGGAGCTCAGGGTAGATGAGGTCAACGACGGGGAGGTGAGCAAGTACGCCTTCTCCTACAACTTGACCCTGAAAACCGTTAGAAGGCCGGCTGTCACCGACGGCTCGTTAACGGTTTTCGTTCACGAGTCCTGGAGGTTCTTGAGGTGATGGTGTGAAGGAGGTTGACGAGCTGAGGGAGGAGCTGTTCAGCATTTTGAACATTAAGGTGGGACCAGAGGAGCTGGCCAGCATCGTGAAGGAGGCAGTAAAGGAGGGCATGCCCCCCAGGGTGGGGAGAAAGGGGAAGGGGCTCTTCTCGTTGAAGGACGTAGTTTCGGTGGACCACCCAATCCTGGCCAAGGTAATGGACTACGGGAACCTCACCAGGGAGGTCAACGATCGGCTGGGGAAAAAGCTGTCCAAGCTAGTTAACATGGTAGAGGGGGACCCGCTAAGCCTCCTGAGAATCGCCAAGGAGGTGTTGGATGGGATAGTTGAGGTGGTGGTGGACCTAACCGTCCAGAGGACCCTGGAGAAGGGTGACGACCTGAGGCCCACCATAGTCCCAGGCACAGTCGGCAGGAGCGAGGTGGAGAACCTCTACCTTTACGGGGAGAGCTACACCCTCCTGGATAAGGTCAGGCTGGCCCTCAACTTGGTTAGGTCCATAGGGGTAGGGAGTAACATGGCCGTCTACTTTGAGGGGCCCTTCCAGAGGTACCTGAGGCTCAGGCTGGCGGAGCTTGGCAAGACCAACCTGGAAGCCAAGGACTTGGGCGCCTCTAGGTGGGAGCTTCAGCAGCCCTTTGTAACTCTGGTCAGGCTGCTCATGTGGGTCCACAAAAACTTCAGGGATGAGACTGTAGAGATGCTCAAGGGCTCCTCCGGCATGATCTACTTCACCCCTAAGGACAAGGAGAGGTACAACACTTTTACCTTCCCTCAGCTAAACGCCTTCGTGTCCCGCTGGCTTGAGAATCCCGAGAGGGAAAGGGCCTTGAAGGGGCTCTGGAACTCCCTGGCCGGCCTGTCCAATGTTGGAAGGAAGGCTAACGAAGACGTCGAGTTGATCTACTCTGAACTGGAGGTTTTAGCCAGGGGGCTTGTGGACAGAGGGATTTTGCTCTGGGAGCCTTTAAGGCGCATCGTCGATAAGTACGTAGGGCTTTGCTCCAGGTTCAATTTGAAGCCCTCGCTTCGCTTCGTGATGTGGTTGGAGGTGGCTTGATGTGCTCTTTAAAGGAAGTGGTTAAGGCCCTCATCGAGAAGGGGTATAAGCTGGCTTCGCCTGACGAGAAGGAGTCTCATCCAGGGAAGCCCCTCTCCAGGCACGTCCAAGAGTGCTGGGAGCTGGCCAGCTTTGCCCTGGACGTGTTCGGCCTCTCACACAAGCCCCTGGTCAAGTGCCTCTGCGAACTGCACGACCTGGGGAAGCTCCACCCTAAGTGGGGGTTTGGAGCCAGGTTCAGCCACTCCAGGGAGGGGGCCCGCTTGCTTGACGAGGTTAGGCCCCTTCTAAGGCCTCTAACCGGGGAGCAGGTCGACCTCCTAATTTACCTGGTGAGGAAGCACCACTCCTCCCTAAAACCCCCCAGTTACAAGGAATACCTGAGGATAGCCGGGGCCCTGAGGGAGCCGGTCAGGTGCGCCGACGCCTTCGGGATATTCAAGCTGGCCGACTTCGCCTCGGCGAACTGGATGGTGGACAGGGTTAGGGAAATCCTGGAAAGCGACTGGCCGCCCCTAGAGGAGATAGTCACCTCCTTTCTAAGTGAGGTAGATGAGGAAAGGCTGAAGAGGCAGGAGGAGATTGCTAGGGGGCGTGGAAGCCTAATCCTAACTGCCCCCACAGGTTGGGGTAAAACCCTGGTCGGCCTGCTCAAGGCGGTCCAGGAAAAGCCGGTGAAGCTCTTCTACTCACTCCCTACCATCACAGCAGTGAGGAAGCTGGTGGAGTCCCTTAAGTTTAACGAGGTGGGCGAGTACTTCTACTTCGCCGACGTTGACCTCCTCAGGAAGGGGCTTCTAGACGAGGACGACAGGGTTCTGGACTTCTACAGGCTCTTCATACCCAAGGTTAACGTCACGACGGTGGACCAGGTGCTCCTCTCAATGCTGAGGGCCAACAGGTACCACATGAGGAGGTTCCAGCTTAGGAGATCCCTGCTCGTCATAGACGAGTACCACCTCCTGCCGGCCAGGATGATAGGGGCCCTGGCCACGGCGATAGCTAACTACCCCGATTACGGGATGGAGTTCGTGCTAATGACCGCCACCCCAATAAAGGCTTACAAGAAGGTGCTGGTGAGGGCGCTCAGTGAGGCTGGAATCCCTTACAAGGAGGTCGACCTGTCTGACGAGTACTCCAGGAAGAGGAGGCACATCATCGCCTTCGTCGACGAAGGGGAGGGAGAAGATGTTGTAAGGGAGCAACTCAACCGGGGGAGGAGGGTCCTAGTGATCCTCAACAGGGTGGACAGGGCCATAGACTTTTACAGGAAGCTGGAGGTTCCAGGAAAGGTGTTGCTTCACAGCAGGTTCACCGTAGGGGACAGGGCGAGGAAGGAGGGAGAAATAGATGCCGCCAAGGTTCTGGTGGCAACGCAGATTGCTGAAGTCTCCCTAGACGTTAGCTTCGACGTCCTGGTGACGGACATGGCCCCGGTGCCGGCCTTGATACAGAGGGCCGGCAGGGTTAACAGGTACGGGGAGGTGAGCCCCAGGGAGCCCAACGTCTACGTAATTGAGGTGAAGGACCATCGCCCCTACTCGGAGCTGGAGTTTAAGTACTCCAGACAAGTGATTCACAAACACCACGAGAGTTTGAGGGAAGGTGAGGGCGCTTACCTGGAAATGATAAGGGAGTACGATGAGTACGTGGAGGAAATAATGAGCTCAGAGCTGATCCAGGCTGAAAGGCTCCTCAGGCCTATCTTCGAGGACCAGTTCTTCAGGGTCGACACGGATCTAGAGCAGCTGGCCAGGCACCTGAGGGGAGAAGCCAGCGTATTAGCTGTTCCCGAGAGCAAGGTCCAGGAGGTTCGCTCCCTCCACCAGAAGTACAGGGAAGCCACCGGTTACGCTGAAAGAAGGAGGATATACGCGAGGATGAAGGAGTCCCTGGTCCCTGTGCCCTTCCTCAAGCTTAAGGGGTACCTGGAGAGGGGGCACGCCTGGGAGGAGGGGATCCCCTTCATCGTGGTAGGCGGCAGGGTGGCCTACTCCCCTGAGCTGGGCCTCCACGAGGTGCGATGATGCCCGTGATAGGGTTATCCATGTCCATAGTCAGGGCCTACCTGCTTAAAGAGCCCCTCCTAAAGGGACAACCCCTTAAAAAACCTGAGGACGTGGCCAAAATTTGCAGGGAGATGGTCAAGGGTTTTCCGGGATGGGGAAAGCTTTGTGAGGGGTTCAGGGTCCTGTCCAGCTCAAGAGGGCTTACGCAGGACGAGCTAGAGCGGGTTAGGGAGGTCATCAACGGAGCCAGAACCTTCAAGACCACCAGGCCCCTCAGGTTCGAGGTCAGGAGGCTGGGGTTCGGCTTATGTCAGGTCCACAGGGTCAGGATCTCGGCAGTGCCCTCAGGGGATTTCTCCCTCCCAGAGTTCGCTGAGGAGTGGAGAGCCCTCTTTAGATCCTTGAAGGAGGTTCTAGACGCTAACAGGCCCACAGAGGGCAGGATGTCATCCAACTACTTCTCAGAGGTGTTCATATCCATAAGGTCCCCAGCCATCCCACTTGAGGGCCCGGAGCTGGCGTTAAACTCTACTAGAGAGGAGTTAGCCCGAATTACGTCACCCATGAAGGCTGTCGGCCCTGTCCCAAAGCTGATAAGGGGATTACACCCTACCTTCTTATCCGGAGACGGCCTTCTCGGCCTTTCCTTCGTGAGGATGAAGGGCAAGGCCGGCAGGAGGAAGTTCAGGCGATTTGCAAGGATTGCGGTGGATCACTCCCTCTCTTTAAAGCTGGCGGTGGACAACTGGTTTGAGCTGGAGGGGCCCTACGCCACCTACCTGGGCGCCGTGAATCTGAACCCGGATGTGCTCACTTCCCTCTGGAAGTTCTTGGGCGCTACCTTTAACAGGGTTTTCAAGGGGCTAGTGGAGGCCATGGGCCTTAGGGAGGGCTACAGGAGGAGGTTCGGGGAGGTGTCCATCTCCCAGGATCCATGGGACGCCTTGACCCTTGAGGTAGTAGTTAGGAGGCTCGGAGGGGAGGTCAGCGTTAGGACCTTACCAGAGCTGAGCGACGTGGAGAGGGAAGTGCTAAGGCTTGTCGTGGTGAAGCGCCTGCTTGACGAGGAGTTTCAGGGCGAATCAGAGGCCTTAAAGCCCATCTCAGCCTACCTGTGCTGGCTTATGGAGGGAGCGGATAAAGCCCTGGACATGCTGGCGGACGCCTCAATCAAGGGCAAGAAGGAGTTTGGAGGGTGTCCCGAGAGGCTTTACCAGATGCTGAGGTCCAGGGCTCCCAGGGATGGGCTGACCGTATCGGAGCTCGCCGAGCTCCTGTCGTTAAGAGATGAGAGGGCTGAATATCGACTCAAAAAGAGGTACCTGACCAACAAGATGGTGGAGAAGGGGCTCTTGAGGAAGGTGCACGCGAGGGCGAGGGGGAGAAGGGGGAGGGACGTTGACGCCCTGGTCCCCAACGAGGAGAGCTGGGTGGTTCGCTCCCTGATGAGGAGGCTTCCCGTCTACCTCCACCTAGGCAGGGTGATCCAGCTCATATACGAGCTGACCCACTAGAATTTTTCCCAGAGGTGTAACTACCCATCTAATTAGTCCTTTCCTAGAGAAAGCCTACAAGAGAAGTTATTAGCCCGTTAAGCGGTTGTGGATCTCGAATAATGGTCAGTTCGGCCCAGGAATGATCAGATGCCTATGAAGGGTCCGAAGATTCCGCCTTATCCTCCTCCCAGCCCTCCCGAGTGAGGGCTCTCAACAACCTTTTTTTAGTATAACGTTTCATATCAGGGGCACGGAGGGAGTTGTAGAACCTCCCGTCCCACCTCTCCCGGGGTAGGGCCAGCCCCCCACCCCCTGACAGCTTATTAATCAGAGTTACCCCTTATCACTAAATCCAGTAGCCTTCATGGAAATTGGGCCGAGCTTACCCTTCAAATCCTCCAGGGGCTCCTCCCAGTTGAACCCCTTTCTAGGAACCCAAAGCTCAACTGGTAAAGTCCAAGAGGTGACCACGTCGTATACCTCGCCGGCGAACCTGAGCCTGTCGCCCAGGAAGAGTTTAGCCGCCGCCACGAATCGCTCCACCGTTCCAGGGTAAGCGTGTATCACCGCCAGGCAGAACTCCTCTCTGGACGAGACGTGAGCCACCTGAACTTCAGGAGCTGACCTGAAGAGGGAGAAGACCCTGCCAACCTCCGTTTCGCTGCAGGAGGCCTTGACCACCAGAACCCTGGTCCCTGGAGGGGAGCCGACCGTGTAGTACCTCTTAATTAGCCCCAGGTTCCTGAGCTTGGCTAACCTCCTCTTGGCGGACTTCACCCCCAGGGCCTTCAGCTTGGACGATGAGGTGGTCCCGTAGAGCAGGATCTGGTTAAGGACTTTTAGGTCGTCCTCCTTGAGCTTCAGGTAGGGGCTCCCCCTTTGCTCGTTCCTCCTGAAGGTGTACCTCTCAGTTAACGCCCTTTTCAACATCTCGCCCACTTCCTCGTCCCTGTAGCTGAGGTTGAAAGACTGGGCCACCATCGTCACCCTGCCCACCTCCATCCCAAACTCCTCCAGGCTGGAAAGGGCTATCAGGGCCTTTGTTGGGGCCAGGACGAACGCATGAACCCTGGCACCGTTCAGGGGGATCAACTGGTTGTAGGTGAAGGGGAACTCCCAGAAGGCCTCCCTGAACTCCTTAACGTTGGGATAGGAGATCACGTACGTGTCCAGGCCTAACATGCCGATGTCCACGTTCTCAGGCCCTGATATCAGGTCCTCCTCCCTGAGGCTGCTGAGGGCCTTCCAGAGGGTGGAGTAGGGCACTCCCGTCCTGGAAGAGAGCTCCTTTATATCGGCTGTGGGCCTCTTAGCCAGCTCCTTCAGGATGGCGAGCTGAGACTTAGTGGGCCTGTGGGGCTTCATGGTGCACCTCCTAACCAGGGCCGTGAAAACGGGAAAGGTGAGCTCACCGCTCATGGCAGCAGCTCTGACCATCATGAGCAGTTCCTTTAACCCCTGCGCTCCTTCTAGGCGCTCCAGGTAGTCGAAGAGGTCGAAGGTCTCGAAGGGAGGGGGTGGCTTCTCCCTGAACCTGTTCCAGACTTTCCTAGAGGCCCTGGCGTAAAACCAAGACATGCCGTGAACCTGAGGTATGTCATCGGCCTCCTCAGGTATGAAAAGGGAGAAGGCCTCCTTCCTCAGAAGCAGTTCGTCCGAGAGGTCAAGCTCCCCGCTTATCAACAGCTCGTCTCCCGAGAGGGAGGACTTGACGTGGACCGACGGGGGAACGTTAGAGACCCTCACCTCCCTGGGCAGTGGCCTGGCTGGCGGAACGCCAAGCAGGTGGGCCAAGAGCTTAACTTCGCTTAGCAAGGATTTCAGCGGGTTCATCCCCTTATATGAGCTCGGAAAAAATAAATGGGTGGGTCGCCAGGGAGGGTCAACTTCAGGCTTTAAAGGGAATTTTTCAAGCCCACCGTTTAGAGTTCCTCTCACTACTTGAACCTCTAGTATCTTTAGTGTGGACCGATCGCTCCAACCGGCCTCGTCTAAACGAAACTTCGGTCACCTCACCTTTTAAAGGGAAAGGCATACGTTTCCAAGTGCACAGGTTCAGGTTGTACTTGGTGGCTGAGGGATACGAGCCCAGGGGCTTCCAAGGGTTTGCCTCCTATTCGATAGTCTTAAGCGCCTTGGAGCAAGTAAACCCTCAAATCGTCCAGCTTAGGAGATCAGGTTCTATGCAAACTGATTTCGCTGTAAAACCACTGAAGAAAGAGGAGGAAGCCCTAGTGCTGGACGTAACGGCCTTCACTGAAGAGGTGACTTCTGCTTTAAGCGAGGCCATACTCTCCGGTGTAATCAGGAGCAGGCTAGGGGACTTCGAGGTGGTCAGGGTAGAGGTAGAGGAGGTCAGGCCATATCGGGGCGATGTGGTCAGGAAGTTCTCCGTGAAGTTCAGGACCCCCACTTTCTTCAGGCCCGGCGGAGGGGTGAAGGGCGGCGTGTTCATTCCAGTTCCCCTGCCTGATAGGATGTTAATAAACCTCCACAGGGTCTGGAACAGGTATTTGGGACCTATGGAGGATGAGGACGAGAGGGAGGAGTTCCATAATTGGTTAAAAAGTTGGGGAATTGTAATTTCAGCTCTCAAGATAAAGACTTTGAAGTATGAAGACGAGGGCGACTTCAAGGTGGGATTTGTAGGGTGGGCTCACTTCTCCGCCAACTCTCATTACGAGAGAGATGACTTCCTGAGGAAAGTAGACGCCTTAATGAGGCTGGGAGAGTACGTTAACGTAGGGGGGTTGAGGTCTAAGGGTTTTGGAGTGATAAGTTACAGGAAAGCTGAAAGGTCCGCACATGGGAAATAGCTGTGGCCGTGCTTACACCGGGGTTTAAGTCCAGCGGACAAGTAAAGCGTAATTAAACGGAGGTGTGGGGTTAACTTCTGGCAGGTGTTTGAAAGGATTAAGGCAGCTTAAGGCGAGCTTCTACCGCTAATGGCCTATGACTAAACGGTCTGCCGGACGAGATTCGTAGTGCGGTGAAAACCCTCCTTAGGTTACAACTTTCAACTATAAGGGAGCGTTCGCTTGTTTTAAAGGCCCCCTCGGCTGCTGTTAGGTTCCTCACAGTTAGTTGTTAAGGTCCTTTGTGACCGAGGCGACTCGGACGGTGGAAGCTTCCTAATAATTTATACCGGTAAAATAAAGCGTCAATTTGCTCTAATTAGAATGGTTGATAGAAGTTGCCTTTTAAACTGATAGTGGGTCTATGTTACCATCCGCCACTTCTAAAGAGATTTAAGGCTACTAGAAATTAAAGTTACTAAAGCGGAATCGAGCATATGCTCGATTAATCCAGGGGAGCTGAGAGTTGCAGCGAGCCTCTCTTAGCTCTCGGAGAGGTGTTGATAAAGAGGTTCTAACTTAAAGGGTGCGTTGTGCAGCTATAGAAACTGCCTTGTAACGAGCTCTCGTTATTATAATGGGCTTTAGAAAGTGCGATTTTATCAAGTAAGCCCTGGCTAGGGGAACCCAGGGGGAGATGCTCAACGTCGATTTAGAAAGCTTGATTTTATCAAGTAAGCAAAGAGAATGTTGAGACTTTATGGGATCGGAAGTCATTTAGAAATAATGAAATAGTATGGCCTGTAAGGCCCTTATGTTACCCCCCTCAGAAGAAGTCATTTAGAAATAATGAAATTGTGGCTTTTTGCGCATAACTGGCAATTTGACTTGTAGAAGTCATTTAGAAATAATGAAATAATACGTTCGTTTGAGCCATCTATTCTTTGGTCTACATTAAGCTTCAGGAGTATCTGTTAAATTTATCTCTAATTAGAAGCATAACCATTTAGAAAAATTAGAAATTCTGATCAAGCGTCCAGCTCCGTCGTAGTGAGTGGGGCTTACAAAGGGAGACGGGGGCAAGAGGTATTATTCGGAGTAGTGCTTTTAGTTAAGTGAAACTAGTCAACTGACCTAAGAGCTTTCAAAAATATTGATAATAAACTAAGGAAGTATTTCGATAATAGGTTCTGTGAGTAATTCGCTGCTACATATAAAGTGGCTGCAAATAGGAGTGCAGCGAATGGCTGTTAAAAATTGTACTGTGGAGGTAACCTATTTAAGTAAGTCAAGGGTAATACACCGTCGGAATCCCGAAAAGGGGATTGAAAGAATATAATAGCCTATGGCGAGTTTCATTCCGTCTAGAATCCCGAAAAGGGGATTGAAAGTTTTCGCTTATGAGCTCGTCCAGAATGTCGTTGAACTCTGAATCCCGAAAAGGGGATTGAAAGCGTGATGAAATGAGTACGCAGAGTAGCCCATAAATCC
>JAOZFG010000023.1 GCA_027491435.1 Thermoproteota archaeon | reverse complement strand
ACCTCGGGCAGGATCATGTAGTAGGGCTGCCCTAACATGGCGGCTTCGGCCTCTATTCCCCCCACTCCCCAGCCCAGCACTCCCAACCCGTTTATCATGGTGGTGTGGCTGTCGGTCCCCAGCACAGAGTCTGGGAACAGGGCTGGCTCGCCCTGGAACTCCCTGTAGTGAACCAGCTTTGCCAGGTACTCCAGGTTCACCTGATGTATTATGCCCCTTCCCGGAGGGACGACCCTGAAGTTGGAGAAGGCCTTCTGGGCCCACTTGAGCAGGGTGTACCTCTCCCTATTCCTCTTGAACTCCAGCTCCATGTTCATGGGGAGGGCGTAGGAGGTGCCGAAGTAGTCCACCTGAACGCTGTGGTCTATTATCAGGTCAGCCGGTATGACGGGGTTCACCTTGGAGGGATCCCCTCCAAGCTCCTTCATCGCATCCCTCATCGCAGCTAAGTCTACGACGGCAGGAACGCCCGTGAAATCCTGCATGACTATTCTGGAGGGCATGAAGGGAATTTCCTCTCTTCCCTGGGTCTTCTCCCAGTTTATCACCTTATCAACTATCCCTTCATCGTGCCCGTAATTCCTAAGCACGTTTTCCAGGAGCACCCTTATGCTATAGGGAAGTTCGCTTACCTCAGCGATACCCTCACTTTCAAGCTTTCTAATGCTCCAGAACTTGGCCTTACCCAATGGGGTTTCGAGCCACTCGACGGCAGCGAGCAAGCGATCACCCTGGAACTGGGAAGGCCTCAATAAAAATGTTAAAATGGTGGCCAAGTGATCTCGACTTCTTTATAAGCTGTGCAGCTCGTGCTCAGGGGGATCGCATGCCCTCGTTAGTGGTCGTTGGTATGCAGTTCGGCGACGAGAGTAAGGGGGCTGTCGTCGATTACTTAGCTGAGTGGGCCGACTTGGTAGTCAGGTACAACGGGGGGAGTAACGCTGGCCATACTGTCGTAGCCGGTGGGCACAAGTACAAGCTCCACCTGGTTCCCTCTGGAAGCGTCAGGGGAAAGCTGGGGGTTATAGGGGCTGGAGTCGCCTTTGACCCCGAGGTATTCCTAGAGGAAGTTCAGGCCCTCAGGGAGAGGGGGATAGAGCCTAACCTGGTGGTCTCACTTAAGGCTTCCCTGGTGATGCCCTACCACAAGGAGATAGATTCCCTAATCCACGGGGGGAAGCTTGGAACCACCAAAAGGGGGGTGGGGCCCGCTTACCAGGATAAGATGTCCAGGATAACAGGCCTCAAGGTGATGGACCTCTACGACAGGAGGAGGGTCAAGGACGTGCTCTCCCTGAAGGCGGAGGAGCTGGAGTTCAGGGGAATAGTGAAGGACAGGGATTCCTTCATTCAGGAGATGATGTCACTGATTGAGAGGTGGGCCCAGGCCCTGGAGGATTACGTGGGAGACGACACCTTGCTGGTGAACGAGGCCCTGTCTCAGGGGAAGTTCGTGGTCTTTGAGGGAGCTCAGGGCACGATGCTGGACGTGGACCACGGCACCTACCCGTTCGTCACCTCATCAAACCCCATAACTGGTGGGGTCTGCACGGGCGTGGGTTTAAGCCCCAAGCTGATAGACAGGATTCTGGGGGTCTCCAAGGCTTACACCACTAGGGTGGGGGCAGGTCCGTTCCCGACGGAACTAAAGGGAGATCTAGCCGCCGTAATAAGGGATAGGGGCGGCGAGTACGGGACCACCACTGGCAGGCCTAGAAGGGTTGGATGGCTGGATCTGCCGATGCTCAGGTACTCTAAGCTTGTGAACGGGGTGGATTACCTGGCAATTAGGAAGCTGGACGTCCTCGCAGGTCTTGAAAGGGTTAAGGTTGCGGTGAGCTATGAGATAGATGGACAGGAGTATAGGATAGCCCCACCTTACGTCAGGGAGCTTGAGAAGGCTGAGCCTGTGTACGAGGAGCTGGATGGATGGGAAGAGGGGGATTGGGAGGAAGTTGTGAGGGGAGGGTGGGAGGCCCAGCCTAAGGGGGCCCTGAAGTACTTGGAGTTCCTGGAGAGGGAGTTAGAGACGCCAGTGCTCATCACCGGGTGGGGCCCCCAGCGCGAGCTGACGATCCCATCCCCCAGGCTGAAGGACGTGCTGAGGGAGATGGGAGTCATTACCCAGTGAGGGGGCTTCAAACGATTAGAGAAGCCCCCGTCGTCGCGCTTGCCCGTTGCCTTTCACGGTAACCTCACCAGCTCCACGGAAGGGACGGTTCTGAAGCCTTAACGGACAAGCTTGCGATAGCAGGCCAATTTCAGGGTAGCCCCCTCGTATGGAGGGTGAAGGCACGCGGTAAAGCGGCACGATGACACAGCCCCTATCAGTAACTAGCTACGTATCAGCCGTGATGAAGCCCACCGTACTTAAGTGGACTTGTCGTGACTGGACTTCAGCGGGGTTCGTCGGGGAAGTGGAGGAAGCAACCTACCTCATTTCCCAAACCTTTAGCCGGCATGTCCTCTTACACTCATCGAGACCCTTCGGGATCACCTCCATAATTTGACCAACAGAAGGTTATCTCAGCTCCTAGCTCCTCCACAGTTATCGTTAAACGTCCGAGGTGAAGAACTAGTGGAGTCCCTGCCGGCAGAGATTTAGCGACTTTTCCATGGAGGTTCCATCATAACACTTTTAGGGCGCTCATCCTCCGTCGACTGGCGGGAATACGGAGTAAACCCCCTCCCTCAGCGGGTTATCCCTCTCCTGTACGTTCCCGTCCCTCAACACTATGGCTTCCCTTGTATCCAAGCCTCGCCTCGTCAACTCCTCTAGCAAATCACTAACCTTGGCTCCCTCCGGCAGGTTGAGCTCTATCTCATCCCCTAACTCCCTGTATTGCAGGTATAACTTGACCCTGACCCTCACATGGTTAGGTGAGGCTCAACGTATATTTCACTTCCCTTGAGGAGCGGGCACCCTGGATCGGGGCCCAAGGGATCGTTGAAATAGGCATAAGCCCTGGCCCTACAACCACCGCAGACGTACCTGTAGGGACACGTTTTGCAGGCGTAATCAGGCCTGTCCCTATCCCTGAGGGCCTTCATTAAAGGGCTGTTGTGCCATATGTTTAGGAAGCCGTCCCTCAGAACGTTACCCACGACTATGGGAAGGAAGACGCAGGGTTGGACGTCTCCATTATGTTCAATTGAGCAGTAAAGCCTTCCAGCCCCGCATCCACCTAAGAACTCTGCTAGAGGTAAGGCGTCCTCCATTGGCAGGTTCAGGTCGGCGAAATGCGTTGGGCTGACCCTCCCCCCCCTTCAGGGACACCACGGAGTAGAAGGGGCTCGTGGAGAAGGCTTGAAGTTCCCCTCCGGATAGCTCCTCGTAAAGCAACTTCAAAACGAATTCCCTCTCCTCCGGGGACAAGTCTAGCTCCTCAGCTTCCTTCCCCCTCCCAGTGGGGACGAAGTTGAAGGCTATTAGCCTGTCCACCTTCAGCTTTTTGGCCAGTTCAATCATCTCAGGCAACTCCTTGTAGTTCATCTTGGTCACTGTCATGGCTATTCCCACCTCTAGGCCAGCCCTCTTAGCGTTCCTTATCCCCTTAACTGCCCTTTCCCAGGCCCCTGGAACTCCCCTGAAGTGATCGTGAACTTCAGGGTTTACTGAGTCCAGGCTCACCTCAACGTACCTAACTCCTGTCTCTTTGAGCCTTTTAGCCACCTTATCTTTGATGAGGGTTCCGTTGGTTGCGACGCTCACGTACATCCCAGCCCTAGACGCCATCTTGGCTAAAACCCAGAAGTCCCTGTTCATGAGCGGTTCCCCACCTGAGAACGAGATGGCAGCGACTCCAGCCTCGTCCAGCTGCCTGAACACCTCAACCTTTTGATCTAGAGTCAGCTCATCTGGAGCTGATAGGAAAGAGGCGTTGGCGTAGCAGTGCATGCACTTAAGGTTGCACTGTTTTGTGAAGTCCCAGACCACCATGAAGGGGGCGTATAACTTCTGAGGCCTCGTTACCCCGTAAGCAGCTATCCCCTTTATTATGCTGGCCAACCCCCTCCTGTTATAGGGGTCCTTAAGGAATTCCTGGACGTCCCCTAAGCTGGCCCCCATCTTATCGGTTAACATCCTTGTGAGCTTCTCCAAAGTGAAGGACAGCAACCTAACCTTGGCTGGGACGTCCTCTCTAACACCAGCCAAGTCATCAAGCGCTAATATGACCTCCTTAGGGGATAACCTGTTTACTAGGAAGCGAAAGGGCCTTGAGGAGAGCACCTTCTGGGAGGAGCTTATAAGCCCCTTTACGGTGATCATACCACCGCCTCTTTCATAAAATGAAATTTCAAATGCTGAAATAAAAATGCCTATGGTAAATGTTTAATTTATTCTAGCTTACGAATGAATTATTGTTATTAAAATGAGTTCAATTGGGTATTCTAGTAGTTACTGTGACTATTTTTAATTAAGTTTTGGGAGATGAGGGTTCCCGAGGGCTCAACTGGCTGAAGGGTCGAGCTAGCCACGGCCCTCAGCCTTTCGCCCCGGGATGCTCTCCTGGCTGTTATTCCCTCTGAACTTCACTTATAACTGGCCTTATTTTTACGCCGAGCTTCTCCGCTAGCTCCCTGGCTCCCTCGTCCACGAGCCCCCCTATTATCAGCAGGGAGGGCTTCACCCCAATCTTCTTGCGGTAGAGCTCTCCTATCCTGTAAAGTTCAGCAACGTCTCCCTTGGACACCCTGGACTTAACCTCAACCAGTATGTGCTTTCCGTCCCTCACCAGAACGTCCACCTCGACTGTGGAGGGATGGCCGTATACCATGCCTTCTTCGTC
>JAOZFG010000010.1 GCA_027491435.1 Thermoproteota archaeon | reverse complement strand
TTAGGGCTTCTTACGATGGATTGCTTAAGTAAATTCTTCGAAATTTCACGTTTAGGCCGTTTTAGCTAAGCAGTGTCCTAGCCTGAAGCTGTCAGAAATGACGAGAGCTAATGCCATCCAAGTCTTAGTAGCACCTAAACTTTCGATACAGGTGAGAGGTTAAGGGGCAAGGTCGCTGGGACGGCTGGGCACTTCTAGCCCCTACAGCCTATCAGCTATCTTTAGGTGACAAGGGAAACGCCTTTAATTGACGAAGTAAAATAAGCCTTCACCCGAATTCCCTGCCCCCAACTCGGCAGCTTTCCGTGTAAACCCTTTTTAGCTCCCCTTACACACCTCAATATGCTATCACCCGAGATCAAGGAGATAGTCAGGAGGTACAGTGACATATGGGCCCTAAACTACGCTTACTCCCTGTTGGGCTGGGACATGGAGACCTACATGCCCAGAAACTCCTTCAGGGAGAGGGGAGAGGCTCAGGGAATAATTAAAACGCTTATTCAGAGGTTCTACACCCACCCGGAGTTCGTCTCCCTGGTTGAGGGGGCCAAGCCCCAGAACGAGGTTGAAGAGGGGATCATCAGGGTCCTAAAGAGGGAGATAAAGTTATACACGAGGCTTCCTAAGGAGTTCATAGAGGAAGAGACCAGAACTAAGGCTGAAGCCTTCCAGGTATGGAGGGAGGCCAAGGAGAAGTCCGACTTCCAGATTTACAGGCCGGTCCTGGAGAAGATAGTGGAGCTCCAGCGGAAGAAGGCAGAGTACCTGGGCTACGAGGACCACCCCTACGACGCCCTGCTGGACCTCTTTGAGGAGGGGCTCACGGTTAAGAAGTGCGAGCGCATGTTCTCCGTGGTCCCCCAGGTATCGGCTCTCTTCGGTAGGGTGAAGGGGAAGTACCCTGAGAGGCACCCGCTAGAGGAGGAGGGCTACGACAGGTACCTGCTTCAGAGGCTCATAGAGCACGTGCTCCAGGAGATGGGCTTCGACTTCTCCAGGGGCAGGGTCGACGTCTCGCCTCACCCCTTCACGGTGGAGATGGGCCTGCACGACGTCAGGATCACCGTTAGGTACGAGGGGAAGGACTTTAGAAGGGCTTTAATGGCAGCAGTACACGAGTTCGGACACGCAACCTACGAGATGAACGTTAGCGAGGAGCTCTGGATGACCCCAGTGCAGGGAGGGGTCTCCCTGGGGGTCCACGAGTCCCAGTCCAGGTTCTGGGAGAACGTGGTCGGCAGGTCCCTGGCCTTCATAAGGAGGTTCAGGAAAGAGATGGAGCTAACCTTGCCCTTCCTCAGGGAGTACGGGGACGAAGAGCTCTTCACCTACTTCACCCTGGTCAGGCCTGAGCTCATAAGGGTGGAGGCCGACGAAGTTCAGTACGTGTTGCACATATACCTGAGGTACAGGATTGAGAAGGAGCTGATGGAAGGCACTATGAGGGTTTCAGAGCTGCCGGAGGTTTGGAACGACATGATGGAGGAGCTGATAGGGGTGAGGCCTCCCAACGACTCCCTAGGGGTCCTTCAGGACATACACTGGGCCCACGCCACTATAGGCTACTTCCCAACGTACGCCATAGGGAGCATGCTCTCTGCTCAACTCCTCAAGGCTTTAAAGCTGGAGGAGATGGTGGACAGAGCAGACTTCCAGGGGATAATGTCCGCCCTGAGGGAGAGGATCCACAGGCACGGATCGGTCTACCCTCCTGAGAGGCTAGTGGAGATGGCCACCGGCGAGCCCCTGAACCCGGAGCACTTCCTGAACTACCTGAGGGAGAAGTACCTAGGAGGGGCCCTATGAGGGTAGCCGTGGTAGGGGCTGGAATCACAGGGGTTTGCGTGGCCAGGGAGCTCAGCAGGTACCGGGTGGAGGTGCACGTCTTCGACGCCAAGCCGGATGTGGGCTGGGGGGTTAGTAAGGCCAACACCGGGCTGATACACGCCTGCTACGACGATGACCCTGAGAGGTTCCCTGTAAGGGCTAAGGCCTGCGTTGAAGGGAACCGGATGTGGCGCTCCCTGGTGGAGGAGCTCTCGATACCGCACTCTTGGGACGGATCGATGGTTGTAGGCGATGAGGAGGACCTACCGAGGTTGAGGGAGCTCCTGAGGAGGGGGATCAGGAACGGAGTGCCCGAGCTTAGGATAGTGGAGGCAAGGAAGCTGGAGCCCCTGATAAAGGGGGAATACGCCCTGTACGCCCCTACCGCCGGGCAGATCTCCCCTCCCCAAGCTGTTATAGCCATAGCTGAGAGCGCCGCCATCAACGGGGTTAGGTTCCACCTGGAGACTGAAGTGAAGGGCATCAGGGTGAAGTCGGGAGAGGTGGAGGCCATCATCACTAATGAAGGGGAGGTTAGGGTTGACGCCGTGGTGAACGCCGCAGGCCTAAAAGCTGATGAGGTGGCTGGGATGGTGGGCCTTCCCATGGAAATAAGGCCTAGAAAGGGGGAGTACCTGATATTCGACGAGGACGCTGGCCCCAAGCCCTCCCACATCATATTCCCGGTGCCGAGCGAGAGGAGCAAGGGCGTGGTGGTGACCACAGAGGTTTCAGGGCACCTGATGGTGGGGCCCAACGCGAACGACGTCCAGGACAAGGAGGACGTCTCCACGACGGTTGAGGGGCTGAGGGAAGTTTACGGGAAGGCCTCTAAGCTCTGGCCCCTCCCTCCCATGAACAAAGTGATAAGGAGCTTCGCCGGCCTGAGGCCGGAGCCGAGGGGAGGGGACTTCATCCTGGGGAGGACTGAGGTAGGGGGCTTCTACAACGCGGCTGGCATGAGGTCCCCAGGCCTCACGGCAGCCCCGGCCGTGGGGAAGGAGCTAGCTTCCATGATAGCTGAAGACCTGGAGCTCGACAGGAAGTTGAGGTGGAAGGCTGGGAGGCCCCTTCCCGTCGACGGGGGCGGAGTCGTGTGCAGGTGCAACCTGGTGACCTCCGGCAGGGTGAGGTGGGCCATAGAGAGGATGCGCTTCCTGGGCGTTAAGACGCCTTCCGTGGATTCAGTCAAGTTCAGGACCTCGGCGACGGCTGGAACCTGCCAGGGCTCCTTCTGCAGGGTCCACATAGCCAGGATGCTGGCAGAAGAGTACGGGGTTCCTTTATGGCAGGTCACCCTTAAGGGCAAGGGCAGCGAGCTCGGAGTCGGGGACGTGAAGGCCCTGGTGATTTGATGGACGTCGTGGTCATAGGTGGAGGCCCGGCCGGCCTCTCGGCAGCTATAAGGGCCCAGGAGCTGGGCCTAAAGGTAGTGGTGGTAGAGGAGGGGAGGCTAGGCGGCATACTCCCGCAGTGCATACACACGGGCTTCGGCCTCCTGACCTACGGGGAGGACCTGACCGGCCCAGAGCTGGCCCACAGGCTCATCAACAGTTACCAGGGTGAGGTGTTAAGGGGCCATGCAGCCGGCCTGGAGTACTCCTACCACAGGAAGAGGGTCAGGGTAATCACGGAAGGGGGAACGGTGACCCTGGAGGCTCCAACCGTGATATACGCTGCCGGCGCCAGGGAGAGGCACGCCCACGAGATAGGCATAGTCGGGGACAGGGTAGCCGGCATATACACTGCAGGGGAGGCCCAGGCCCTCATGGACCTCTACGGCGTGCTCCCGGGTAGAGAGGTGGTGATAGTTGGCTCCGGTGACGTGGGGCTGATAATGGCCAGGAGGCTCTCCCTAGAGGGGGCCAAGGTGAAGGCGGTGGTGGAGATGCTTCCCTACCCTGGAGGGCTTGCCAGGAACCTGATGATATTGAGGGACTTCAACATACCCCTGCTGCTAAACCACAGGGTCGTGGAAGTTAGGGGCAGGGGAAGGGTTGAGAGGGTGAAGGTGGTGAGCGGGTCAAAGGAGGAATGGATAAAGTGCGACACTCTGCTTGTGTCGGCGGGCCTGGTCCCCAGGGTGAAGCTACTCAGGAGGGCCGGGGCCATAATCGACGAGAGGACCTCAGGCCCCCTGGTCAACGACAGGCTCGAAACCTCCCTTCCTGGGATCTTCGCCGCTGGAAACAGCCTGGTGATAAACGATCTGGTGGACTACGCCATGGAACAGGGGAGGATAGCTGCTGAGGGGGCTGAGGAGTTCATAAGGGAGGGTGGGATCCCCTCCCAAGACTGGGTTAAGGTTATCCCGGGGGACAACGTTAGGTCGGTCGTGCCCCAACTCATCTCCCCGGGCAGGGAGGTCATAGCTTACGTGAGGCCGTCTAAGCCCCTTAACGACGCGACCCTCACATTACCGAACGGGAGGGTCAGGCTAGGGGTGATCAAGCCTTCTGAGATGTTGAGGGTCAGGGTGAAGGCTGAGGAGGGAGGTGTCGCCCACGTCGAAATTCAGGGTTAACTGCATAGTGTGTCCGATGAGCTGCTACGTTGAGGTGGAGCTGGATGGAGAGATCAGGGTTACCGGTTACAGGTGTCCCAGGGGCAAGGAGTGGGCCGTCCAGGAGGCCCTGTCACCGAAGAGGGTCGTGGTGACCGTGCTCAAGGTGAAGGGCGGCGACCTCCCTGTGGTGAGCGTTAAGACCGATCCTGTGCCCAGGGATAAAGTTAGGGAGGTGATCAGAGAGCTCTCCAAGGTTGAGTTAGTCCCTCCCCTTAGAGTGGGTCAAGTGGTGGCAGAAGTAGACGGGGTTAAGGTTTACGTGACCAGGGAGGTTAGGGGAGGTCAGCAAACCTTTTAAATATCGGGCGTGTCGCTACCGGGTAGGTATGACGCCAGAACAGCTCCTTAGGGTTGAGATGCAGGCCTACCTGCCCCAGAGGTACGTGGCCCGCCTGGTGAAGGAGCTCAAGGAAGGGCTCGAGAGGCTCGGCTTCATCCCCAGCAAGAGGGCGGAGGGCTACGCCTTCCTGCCCATGGGCCAGCCAGTGCCGACCCACCTGAGGCTAGGCGTGTACGGTGAGATGGTGACCTTCTGGGTTAGGGGCGCAATGAGCATAGAGGAATCGGCTTACAGGCTGGGGATGAGCCTGGAGGAGTTCAAAGGGGCCCTGATCGAGGGATTAAAGAGGGCTGAAGAGGTCTTCAGCAAGTTCAGGGACGTAGGTCAGGTGGCTATAAGCTGGGGATGAGCCCAGAGTTGTCGAGCGAGCCCCCGACCCTAGAGCCCCCTCGTCGAGCCAATCACACGGTATCATCAGGGGGAAGGCTTGTTGAGCAGGCCTACATGAGGGGCTCGAAGGGTGGCGAATTGCGATGAACAGCCTCTGAAGCCACTAGCGGTGCTAAGTTGCTCTTTAAGAGAGCGTTCTACTTCAGGCTGCGGTAATAGGCATGAGGTCGCTTGAAGTTCAAGATGGTTCTGGCGTTTGGGATCTTCGGGTGCTGCCATCCATTTCCTTGTACATCAAGGTCCTGTTCCTGTTCACAGCCGGGCCCTAACTGATGGCACCTAAGGCCTTCCCGGCTTGCTGGTCATGCTAATAATTTGGTGAGGGACTTCTTGGGCCGGCGGCTGGAGTTAATTAGAGCTCCCTGCCTATGATCAGATCTACTCCCTCCTCCCTAGCCCTCTTCCTTAGCTTCCTGGCGGTCTTCTCATCGGCGGTCTCGACTATCAGTATGAGTTTGGCCTTCCTCCTGTACATCTCCTCAACCTTCCTGGCCTTCCTCAACAGCTTATCCAACTCGTCTGGCTCCGCGTAGGCGGTGACCTCACCCACTATGAGGGGGTCCTCCAGGAATATATCTATCTCCTCCCCGTCCAGCACCTTGGATGTCAGCTCAGCCCCCTCAGGTATCTCCCCGAACTTCCTGAAGAGGTCCGTAAGGAGCATCCTCACGAACTGCTCGAAGGTCACACCCGCGAACTTAC
>JAOZFG010000043.1 GCA_027491435.1 Thermoproteota archaeon | reverse complement strand
AAGCTCAAGCTAGAAAGCCTGTCTCAGGGTCCAGCGCCACCCCAGTAAACCTTACAGCGAAGTTCACAACTGTCTCGTCCACGACAGCCACTCCCTTGCTTTTAACAGCCATGATCTCGCTCATCCTGCCTAAACCTGTACCTTACTTACCTTCATGGCCCCTAACGCCTAGCAAGGCTAAGCTGGCTGACACGCCTAGCAGGCCCAAAAGTAAGCAGGGAGTGGGCTATGACTGCAGGGGTCCGCTCTCTGGTGGAGTTGAATTGACTCTCTTTCAGTTCCATATGACATCAGCAACCCTGCTTATAACCATAGCCTTGCCTTAAGTTGACAGCACCGACAGCACCGGGTCCTCTCTGGACATAGGTTGAAAGCATAGTAGCCGTCGGTTCCATCGTACTCAGAGTCCTTTTTTCAGTTGTAATAAGGGTCCTCTCTGGACACAGATTAACGTAAAAATATATCAACATCAAACTCTATATTGTATTTACAAATTAAATTCATGAAAATTAAATCACCAAAAATATTGAAATTAAAGTTACCTCAAGCCGTTAATAACCTCCCTCACTAGACAGATAGGGTTCCCTAACAACATGGGAACTCTCTCCCTGTACCTTTGGTACTCCTGCCCGAATTTCTCAAGGGCTTCAGGCTCCTCCACCCTCACCAAAAACAAGTATATGCTGATCCACATGAGTAGGGCTGTTACCAAGGTAGTGAACAGGCCTACGAGCATAGATAGAAAGGTGACGAATAGCCCGATCCCCAGGTGGTGAGGGTGCCTTACACAAGAGTACAGGCCCTCAGTAACGAGCTTTGTGGTCCATCCCCACTCCTCAGGCTCTCCTAAGGTCTTCAATGTTCTCCCCGATACTCTAAGCAGAAGGAAGGAGAAGGTCATCCCTAAGACGGCTAGGACTCGCAGGTAAATTGGAGACCACGTTCCCACCATAGAGTCCAGGTAAGTCCCTATTAGCAAAGCCGTCAGCAGGACCCCGAGCCATATGAAGAACCTCCTCTTAACTTTCTCCATGATCACCACCGAATTGTTTCTCTCCTCCAGAGGACCTTTTAATGACTTTATCCCTGAACCCTTACAAGCCCTAGCCTCCTTGACATCATGTCCGTCCCATCGAGGTGCGGCCCCATACCTCGGCGGTTCAATCCAAACCTCTCACATCGCTTATCTCTCAACTCGCTTAAGAGAGCTCCTCTTTTCTCAACGTCTCAAGGTTCCGGAACAGGTTTCTTTGATTTTAGAGTTCGTCCCTTAGCCCTTAACGAACTGGAGGGGAGAAGCCTTGAGAAGCCCCATGAACCGCCTTAAAAGGTCGTGTAGTTTCTTAAGGTTTCTGCCGTCTCCCTAGGCCGGTTTTGGAACCTACTACTAACCTCACAAAGCCATTACCCTGACGTTATGTCTTAACTCACCAGGGACGCGCTACCAATTCTCTCTACCACCTACAAGGTCTCACCAGAACTTTCTTCACGTCCCCCTTAACCTCCTCCATCCTATCTAGCGTTTTCTTCCTCGTCTCGAACCTATCCTTACCCCAGATCCAGATGAAGAGCCTTCCAGGACCTAAAATCCCCTTTTCCTTGGCGTGTGACAGCAAGGGCTTTAGGACCTCTCCTATGACGGGGCTTTTAGGTCCTCCTAGCACTATTACCGCCTTGTAATCCAGCATTATCATCAAGCTACCGTTTAAAGGGGCTCTATCCACCTTAATTCCCTCCTTGGTCAACTCCTCGTAAAGGGCCCTGCCACTAAGCTCCCAGTCTATGTCGTTGGCCACTATTAGAACCTCCTTGTTAGGTTCCCTCCAGGAGGACCACCACTTTAGGTCGCTGACGCTGGCTTTCCTAACCTTTACCGGACACCTGAGCGATTTGAGTAGATGTTCCGTGAGCATGTCGTCCCAAAGAGGTAGGTTCAATTTCTTACAGCTTACATAGGCTACCTTCTCGGGAACTCTGAGGAAAACGGAGCCCCAAGGCTTCTCCCCACCTATCAACCCTAGCCTCTTTACCTCGCCGGTTTTCAAATCGTAGACCAGCCACTTAAAGGGGGAGACGAACCTAACCTGGCCGGCGGCTACTAGGCCTAAATCGTAGGCTGACATAGCCCATTGTGAGGAGTTAATCCTCTTCCTCATGCACCCGAGCCAGTAGGAGTTTGGGGGTGGGTAATAGACCACGTCACCTTCAAAGGGGCTTTGGGCTATACCATCGTGCCCGAACACCATGGCCCCGGCGAAGGCGTAAAAGGCGGCGTCCACGTCTCCCGGTATGGCGTAACTGAGGTGGGTGAACCCGAGCCTGAAATTAAGCTTCCTCGCCTCCTCCAACTTGCTGCTCACCAACAGGGGTACGTAGAGGGCTGGGCTATCCCAGCTCTGTTCCCATGGGAAGAGCACAGTCCTCCCATCGACGGTGGTGAAATGAGATTCTCTTACGTCGGTGAAGTAGGATTCGCTTATGTCCCAATCCACCGAGGCCATTGCCTCGGGGTCACACCTGTAGGCCTGATTTGAGACTATAATAATGTCTATTCCCCTCTTCTTAGCCTCCTCCCTGAGCTCCCTTATGAAGGAGAGCAGGGCCTCCTTTAAAGTCAGGTTGGGGTGCCTCCTCTTGAACTCCTCCAGGTAGCCTGGAGCCTCCTCCTCTGCCAGCTCCTCGTTACAGGCGTTGGGGAACCAGTCGAAGAAGACTCCGGTGTAGTTCTCCCTGACCATCCTGTCCACGAGCTCCCTGACCCTCCACCTCCTCACCTTCTCGCTCCCGTAATCGTAGGCTAAAGCCTTCCCGTAGGGGCCTTGGAAGGGCACGAGGTAGGAGGAGTTCATCTCATCCCCGTACCTAGCAAACAGCCAATCGTAGAATATGGGCTTCACTCCAGCCCTTATCAGCTGGGAGTGTTCGCCTTCCACCTCCACAACTTCTGACATCAAGGCTATCTTCATCTTCTCCTTGGATGGTGGGCCCATCAGGTACAGGGGAACCCTAGCATTTGGTTTAGGTTTAACAGGCTGAGCTAAGAGGGAAAGCGTTATCAAAAGGGGAATTAAAACGACTTTCCTGATCACATTCTTTACCACCTCACTGTAACTAAAAAAGGTGATTGAGGTCGACGCTAGATCTTCCGCTTGACTTTAATGAGGCCTTCCCTAACCGCCTAACGAACCTAATTCTGGTTACTTGAGAGCGAAAGTGAAGTTTCGTCTGTGACCTTCTACGTGATGAACTGTTAAGCGTCATGTATATTAGCCGTGAGGGGTTTTAGGCGCTGCTGAATATCCCCTGCCGGCTTCAACCTCCTTCAACTTGAAGGTCACAGTCCCGCCACACGTTAGAGGGGGCCCAGGGTCAGGGCACTGAAGGAACCCGTGCTCCTCCCCTATGCCCAACTCCTTGGCAGAGTGGCCGTGGCTCATCAGGGTCAATAGGGTGGACATGGCCGCCAGGGCGTGCAGGCATATCCTGCCCTCCATACCAGTTATGTAGAAACCCTCAACCTCGAACCAATCTCCAGGCTTCAGGCCCGCGGCACAATTCCCCTTAACCTGGTATACCTCGACCCTAACCCTCACCATACTCTGGCACCCACGGGAGCTTCAGGCGTCGTTATCAGGTAGACTTTCCCTCCCACATCCTCAGCCAGTATCAACATTCCCTGACTCTCGACTCCCATGAGCTTCTTGGGCTTCAAGTTGACGACGAATATCATCTTCTTGCCCTCCAAGTCCTCAGGTGAGTACTGATCCCCTATTCCCGTCACTACCACCCTCTCATAGTTCCCAAAACTTACCTCCAACTTTATCAGCTTTCTAGAGTTAGGAATCCTCTCAGCCCTCTTTACAAGCCCCACCCTCATGTCGAACTTCCAGAACTCGTTTACGTCGTACATGAGCCCCTGACTAATAGACCCTCCTCCTACTATATAATGTAAATGCCAGTGCCAGCGCAACTATGAGGGCTATCCACGTGAATGAAGCTCCCTCGGAGGGGGCCGGCGAAACTTCGCTTGAGGAGACGGTGGAATGCTCCCTAATTTCTTTCCTGGTAACTGAGCTAGTTAAGCTTCCAGGGACGGGACTTCTTCCCATGTAGTAAGGACATGCCCCATCGCCCATCCAGCAGTGATAGGCTATGTTGAGCAGGGGGACGAACTCGGCGGTGGCCTTCTCATGTCCAGCAGTGGTAGGGTGGTTGTCGCCTCCCTCCGACGGGTAGGCTAGAAAGTTGTTCTTCAAACCTATGACGTGCTCCACCCTCCCATTCCTGTACCTGTGGTGATTGCCCGTCTCAGCCCCCAAATCGTTCACGTTAGCGCTGCCCCCGTTCGAGGTTAGCACGTTGTAGTAATCGAAGACGAAAACGTTATTGTAGGGGTACTCGTCCAACCAGTGGTAAACCAGCCAGTTGTTTATTGCCCTCAGCTTATCCATCATCTCGGCAGGAACCGCCTGCGAGGTTGAAGGCGGCGTAGTAATTAGGACGAACACTTTATCCCTCCTGGTGGCGAAGTAGTCCAGCAGGTCCCTATACATCCCCTTAATGTTGCTAACCGTGTAGTACTCGCTTCCCGAGCAGGAAGGGTCGTCGCATACCCCCTTCCCCCACAGCGGGTTTGGCTTCCCCCTTGGGAGGGGAGGGTCCTCGGGGTTTCCATAAATTACCTGGGCCGAGGAGAAGCATGACTTGAACATCACTATGACGTTCTCCCCTCCGGGATCAGGTATCGAGTTTGGGCCCGTCGTGTAATTGCTCCTGTAGAGGGCCTTGAGGTACAAGTCACTGTGGGGGCCCAGGAACCAGTTGTGCCAATGGCCTATATCCGTGTGATACCCCACCTGCATTCCATCCCTGACATCTTTATCGTAGGGCCCCCAGTCGTAGTTCGTCTCGGTGACGTAGTAGTTGTTCACGTTTAACGCCTTCCTTAACCCGCCTTCATTCAGCCAATCCTCACCCACGGAGTGGTGTATGAACACAAGCCTCACCGGCTTCTCTGGAGGCGAGGGGTTGAGGGATGAGGGACTCAGTTGAGTCACGCTCAGCGCTAACAGGAAGTACAAGGCCACAAGCAACTTAAACTTCATTAAATGAACGAGTAAACATAAATTAAAACCTTATCGGTAAGTTTTCTAAACTCGGTTTGTGAAATCTCGTGATTTTGAGAGTCGGATCTATTACGCCCGTGACTGAAGACCGTGAGGCAATGTGGGATCCTAAGTTATCGGAGTTCCCTGCTCTCTTACTAAAAATAAAAAACTAGTTAAGTTAACCTAAGGTAATTTCACCGTATCCTTTGGCCACGTTGTGCTTCTTAGTGAACACGTCCTCGTCGGCCATGGCGTAAATGAACTTCACAGTTCCCTTTAGTTCCCTATCGTACTTATCCCCGGTGACCTGCTTTCTTTTAAACTCTATCGTGGTTATTCCGTTGTCTTCCTTTCCCCCGAACTCCGTTATGTCATTGCGGCCGCCTAACTTCTCATCAGGTGGATGAGGACCCGTAACCCCTGTAGAATAAGCGTCTATTACGGTCACCTTGCCTTCCTTAACCCAGCCTATCACCATGTCAGCGTCCTTCATCATCTCAGTTGGGCCGAAGCCTATGGCAACCCATCCCTTGGTCTTGCCCACCAAAGCTATGTAAGCGTAACCTCCCTCAACCCTCCAATAAACTTTGAACCTCCCACCTGCCAGCTCCAACTCCTTATCGTACTCGCCGGGAGAGACTACGCCGTCTGCCGACCACTCGACCCTTTCTTTTTCCTGCTTTGCTTCCCTCTTAACCCCTTGAGATGAGAGGAAAATCGCTAAAGCCAGAGCTAGTATTACTAGTATGGTTAGGGTGACCTTAAACCTCATATGGATTGATCCCATAAAGTTATATAAACAAATTCTATTATCTCTCGCCTTTAATGCACAAATTGCCTACAAATTAATCGAAAATTAATTTATAATTGGCCCGTTCCCTGATCAGATAAATTCATAAGCTTTTTAATCACGTACTTCGATCAGCCTAGGTGACAAGTTGAGTTTAAGATATTTCAGGGTCCTTCACTTTGAGAATGGAGTCAAAGCTACGGAAGATCCTGTTATGGCTGCTGACAGGGACGAGGGGAGGCCCAACAAGGTTGAAGATATTACTTAGTCTAAGGAGAATACCTATGAACGCTAACCAGCTTGCTAGAGAGCTGAATCTGAATTATAGGACTGTGATGCACCATATAAAGGTTTTAGAGAGACATGGCCTTGTATCGAGGTTAGGAGATGACTATGGGGCCCCCTACTTCATTTCAGAAGTTCTAGAGAAGAACTGGCATCTAGTCGAGGAGATTTCGAGGCGAGGTGATTAGATGGGTATCTTCTGGGTCATAAATCTGATTTTAGTGCTTTTAGAGTCAGTTTTTCTCATATTGACTCTCAGGAACTACGTTCAGCTTAAGGAAGCTCCTGTAGGCAGGATAATGGTGGTGATCTCGGGAATATTCCTCGCCCAATCCCTTATACTCGCGCTATCTTACGTTAAGTGGTCCTACATGGGAATAGGCAAGGTTGTAGCGATACCCCTGCTCCTAGTATCCAGCTTAGGTTTAATAGGCTCCTTCTTGCTCTACATGCTCTCCAGGATCTAGGGAAGCTCTAAAACCAGAGGATCTCTGGAGGGGATTGCCAGGGGCTCGTACTTGACGCCATTTATCTCAGCTTTTCTCCCTTCATGATCGTGGCCGTAGCCTACGAAGACGAGTTTTTCCCTGAAATCCTCTAAGGCTTTGCCCAATAGAGGGCTCCCGTGATAGGCGCTGTAAAAGGAGCCCCTATCCTTGACCAGCAACTCCTCCTTTGGCACGTGGTGCATGACAACTACAGCCCTATCCACTTTGTAAAGCCTCTCCCTCAAAAGATCGGCGTTTATCCTAGCGAACTCGGGGTCTGAGAAGGGGAGCCTTACCCAGACCTTATCGTTCCACCACTCGGAGCAGGGGTTGTACTTGGAGAGGGGATCACATTCGTATGGAGAGCCCCTCAGGAACTGCTCCAGCTTACCTTGAGCGTAGCTGTAATCATACCAGCCCATAACTCCGACTAAGCTCAGGCTTCCGAGCTTCTGAGGCCCTTCCAGGTGAAGGTCTAGAAATCCGTAGTTTGAGGCCATCCTCCTCACGGATTCCATCTTATCTAAGCTATTCAGCCCCTTCCTCAACATCCTCTTGCTGAGCCAGAGATCGTGATTCCCCAAAACGTACCATAGGTTGGTATGCCTTTTAACGAGTTTAAAGAGTTTATCAAACTCCCTCATGTTTCCGCTGGCAGTCAAGTCGCCTGCTATTACCAGGAGGTCAGGCCTCTCCTTTTCCAGTTTAAGGGAAAGCCTTTGCCAGTATTGAGGGTAATGGACGTCAGATGTGAACATCAACTTCATGAGCTACATGCGACCACATTACTTTTATTTGAGCCGGTTGGCGACGCCAGTTGGCGACGTCGCGCAGGCAAGACTAGACAGTTTCGCAGAGTGAATTAGTTAAGCTAACAGAAAGTCGCCCTTTGATTGTAGCCTTGTAACCTAGGCACTAAAGCCTTAAGTTGACCGCACCTCAAAGCCGCTTATGGATCATTTCCCAATATACCTTTCTCTTTTCAACGATATCCCTTACCTGCTTCTCCCTCTCGTTGAGCCTCGGCCTCTTCCCCGCTTTTACCTCCACGAAAACTATCCTCCTTAGGCTGCCTTCACTTAGCCCGTCGAAAACTACGAAATCTACGGGAGAGCCGATGAACCTGGCGTCTTTAGGGTTGTACCTGAACTCCGGCAGGTATGGGATGAGGTGCTCCGTCACCTTTCCTGTTACAACAGCTTCGTGCCTCTTGATAGCATCTTCCCTTATCTCAGCTTCCTTCTGCCTCAAGTACTCCTTGACCTTTAGATTCATCTCCCTTCTCAATACCTCCTCTATCTGCCTCTTTTGGTATTCCATTTCCTCCTCCCTCCATCTCTCAAACAGCTCATTCGCATACTCTGTTGCTATCTGCTCCATTCTAGATCTGAGCGCGTTGCGCTCCGCCCATACCTTGACGAACTCGTACACTAGAATGGCTAAAAGGGAGAGTAAGATCAACATCAGCAGGTCTAGCGAACTCATCTTCATTCCGTTAAACGCCAAGCCTACCTCTAATTTATAATTTACTTCAACTTATTTGTAAAAATTAGGGATTTTTAGGTCCGAAGGTAAGGAACAGATCATAGGCTACTACCAGCAAGGAATCCGCTCTCTGACGGAGTTGGAGGCTCCCTTTCAGCTCCGATGACATCAGCGGCTCCTGTTTAAATAGGCCTTAAGTTGACAGCACCATTTGAGAGAGCTATAGAGCCTTATTAGAGTAAGTTCACAGCTTCACCTACAGTATTATGGTTCGTATGAACGAGAGGAACTCTTCCACGGCCTTTATGGGGCCACCTGAGAGATGGTTTCCCTCACTTTCCCCTCATCGCCGTCGTGAAAGTGTCTGGGGAATGTGACCAAATGTCTATGCTTATCGTGTGGAGCGTTGTCATGCCGTATACCCCGCCATCTATATGTCTCCTCTCGTAGTTTAGGCTATACCTCTCCGAATCGCTCCAGTAAATGTCTAGGAAGCTGCCATCAATGAAGACGATCCTAACTTTGATTAAAACGCCCGATGGCGTCTTTATCTCGATCACGTCGTCAATCACATCACGGAACTTGAGCTTACCGGTCTTGTGAACCACTCGCGGATCTCGAGCAGGGGGTCATATAACACGCTTCAGAGCCTCCAGAATCCTCTTCCTCTCCTAAGTCAGGCGTTCCAGCGTTATGAGGTTCTCCCAGCCAGGGTGCTTGGGTGCCTCACCCTTAGCCATCCTCCTCTCAAGCTCATCCACACTTCCACATGATATATGTCGAGTATCTCGAATACCTGCTTCGGCGAGTCTTAGCTTCCTCTCCAGCCATAACTTCAACGAGTCTCTCCACAAGCTTAGGCTCGACTCCCAGACTCTTGGCTACTTCGTCCATGAGGCTCACCAACGATTTCACCCCTAATACTATTAGGCCGTTTATCCAGTCGTCCTTTAGATGGTTACGCTGGGCTTTACTTTCAGTTACTCGTCTACCCGGTCATGAGCATGTAAGCCGGCAGCATGTACGGGTGATGGGTGAGGGTGGTATGATTGAATATACTACCTAGGCCTATGAGGTATTCCCTCCACTTCACGGAGGTCACCTGGCGACGGCTGTCACTCACCTAGTTATTGGCGAGGGACAGGCGGCCCTCTCTTTAAACTTTATAGAGCATCTGGGATGGGTTTTCAGTTTATAGGAATTGATGTAGCCTTGGTACCCCTTCAGCATCTGCCTCCTTTTCCCTTCACGTAGGTGAATTAAAGGGGGAGGTTCTGCCCAGTGATGGCCCTTCCCCAGACTATTTTCTCCTTTTTCCTGTCTCTAGTATTCCCGGCCCTGCATGACGTGGTCATAGAGGCGCTCCTGGAGGCGGGCTGATTACCTCCTTACGTTTTCACCAGCTGTCCTCAGCCCGTTTAATGTTCCCTTTTAACTGTTGAGTCGTTGAAACGCTTTAAGGCCTCTGGCGTATTTTCACGTATTTGGCCCCTGGTGATTAGCCAGCCGCCGGGAGTTAGTACTTAAGATGCTTGAGAGACGTCAGTTCTAGCAGTGGGCTGAAGGTGTAGATGTAGCGAAGATTGCCACTAATCTACTGAGCTCTTCCTTGGGATTTCAGTTTCCCTCGGTTAACGTTCGCCAGCTAGCCCGTAGGGCCCTTGAAGGGACTTGTGCATTAGCGCTCCCATACACTGCAACATTGAGGTCGCTAATCGGTAAGCTCTCCCCAGGAAAACCCTTTATTCTAGCCCTTCCTCCTGACCGGGTGACAAGTTGAGGTTAAAGGTCGCCACTTACAACGTCAACTCGATAAGGTCCAGGCTTCACATAGTAATCCCCTGGCTTGAGAAGGAACGGCCAGACCTCTTATGCATGCAGGAGACGAAGGTCTCGGACGATAAGTTCCCCAAGGACAAGTTCGAGGAGATAGGCTACAAGGTTGTGTTCAGGGGATTCGGCCGTTACAACGGGGTTGCCATAGCCTCCAAGGAGGAATTAGAGGACGTTTCATTTGGGCTCTTTGGGAGGGACGAGGACAGGCTCATCAGGGGCGTCTACAAAGGGGTTAAGGTCATAAACACTTACGTGCCCCAAGGATATAAGATAGACGATCCCAAGTACCAGTACAAGCTTAAGTGGTTAGAGGACCTGAGGAGGCTCTTCGATAGGGAGTACTCGCCCGACGACCTCATACTGTGGTGCGGCGACATGAACGTGGCCCCTGAAGAGATAGACGTTCATAGCCCCAAGAAGCTGAAAAACCACGTCTGTTTCCACATAAAGGCCAGGGAGCAGTTCAAAAAGGTGATGGAGTGGGGATTCGTGGACGTCTTCAGGAAGCACCACCCGGGGGAGCCTAAGCAGTACACCTTCTACGACTACAGGGTGCCCAAGGCGGTGGAGAGGGGGCTGGGGTGGAGGGTCGATCATATACTAGCGACGAAGCCTTTGGCCGAGAAGTCGGTGAACAGCTACATAGACCTGAAGCCCAGGCTCGCCGAGAAGCCTTCGGATCACACGATACTTGTGGCCGAATTTGAGATCTGAACTTAGGAAGTTATTGTAGAGATATAAGTGAGGGGCTTTAGAGAGCGCTGGAAGTTTTGCTCTCACCGCCTGGACGTGAAAACTTCATGTGAGGTATTGCCCTGGTGGGGATTCCAAGTACTGAATGGCCTTCCTACCCTTTACATTTACTCCAAAGGGGGCTTAGGTTAACCTTCATGAGGATACGCCCCAGCCCAAGAGTGAGCATGGCTTTAAGAAATCCCCAAGAGTGCCCCTTCCATAGGAGGCTATGGGACTATCTTACATCAGAGTGACTGCGCTCTTGGCAAGTTGTTGGTAGGCCATAAGGTCTTCCACAATAAAATTATCCGGAGTTAACCTTTCGATTAACGGCCCACGCTCCCGAAGGCTTGTTAAGCTTCAAGTAACTTCCTAAGTTAAATTTCTGGACGTATAGCGTAGAGCTCCAACAACAAATAAATATTTATTTACTTACATACGCTTTTTCCATATGGGAACGCTCACCATAAGGATAAGCGACGATGTAGAACGGGCCCTCAGGAAGAGGGCCGCTCAGCTCTACGGGGCCAGAAGAGGTGCCCTTTCAAAAGCGATAGAGGAGGCCATTAGGGCGTGGCTGACGTCCACCCCTAATGAGATGAGCTCTGGTGGGAAGGTGTACAAAGCCTTCAAGGGAGGAAGGCTGATCGCTGAGGCTCCTAACCTGGAGGAGCTGGCTGATAAACTCAAAGAGATGGGAGAGCCCATGAGAGGACTTAGAATAGTGCGAGAACCCGCCCCTCCTAAAGAGAGAAGGATCGGGCTGAGGATTCTTGGGAGGAGGCTTACTTGACGGGCCTTAGGCTCCCTTTAGGGGAATCCATCCTCGTGCCGGTGATCATCAGAAGCCCCCTTACTGGGGGAAGGTACCCGAATGAGAAGGGAGAGATCCTAGCTGTTCTGGATACAGGTTATACGGGTTTTGTGCTCGTCCCCGAAGATGTGTTTGAGGAGCTGGGGTTGAACCAGCTAGAACCCGTGAGGAGTGTGGCGAAAACTGCTGATGGAAGGGAGATAGAGCTTAAGGGAAACTATGCAGTGATAGAGCTTCCTGACATCAGATTAGGAGTGGAGGGTCTTGTGGAGACCGCTTCAAACGTTGAGGAGATCCTCTTGGGAGTGGAGTGGTTAAAGGAGGTGGATTTTGTGGTAGACGGATGCTCAGGCGTCGTTGTGATAGAAGCATGCGTTGGCGGTTGACAACGCTGTTGAAGGAATCCATCGCGGATCGATCAACAGACGTTACTTTAATGCTTAGGGTTAGCGAGGTTTTTGGGGCACCCGTGAACAGCACGTCCAAACGAGATCGTCGGTGGGCATGGATGGCGTTTCCAAGAAGCGAATGGTTGAGCTTATAATAGTAGCTTGATCTAGCTCTGCAATATCATGAGTTGACGAAGTCCATATCAGCTAGTTTCACAAGCCATTAGCGTCTCTTTATGAATTATAGGGTTGTAGGGAAGAGGTGATGTGGCTCAAACTGCCTTTTGCTTGACAAGCATCTGTCAGGGAGGTTGAGGAGATTGGGCCCTGCTGAAGCTCGAACGCAGGATTAAACGAAATAAATGAATAAAGGGGAGAGTATAGGTGCTCTTAGTTCAGACGTGTAACGTCTCACTGGAAAAGAGGATTTGCGAACTAGTGTGGGGGTGTTAAACTGAATATAAAGCGGGATGTTATGAGGGTATACGATGAGATAGCTGAGGGGTTCGATCACACAAGGGGAAGGCCCTGGCCTGAGGTGGACCTAGTTGAGAGGGATCCCGTCTTAGACCTGGGATGCGGTAACGGGAGGCATGCAAGTTACCTGAAGGACAAAGGGTACCAGGTCGTTTGCGCTGACATCTCTTGGGGCATGCTCATGGTGGCCAAGAAGAGGGTAAATGACCTCGTGCAGTGCGATGCCTCCTACCTCCCCTTCCGGGACTCCTCCTTCGGCACAGTCCTTTACCTAGCGACCATACATCACCTGCCTAAGGGGGATCGCTTGCGTTCCCTAAAGGAGGTCAGGAGGGTGCTCAAGCCTGGTGGGAGACTTATTGTCTCAGCCTGGGCCCTCTTACAACCCCGCTTCTTCAGTAAGATACCCTTTATGCTGCTCAATCCGTTGATGGGTAGAGAGCTCGGGGATCTGACGGTCCCCTGGCACAGGAAGGGCAGGGTTTACCAGCGCTACTATCACCTCTTCACTAGGGGAGAGCTAGAGTCGTTAGTGAGAAAGGCCGGTCTGAAGATAGTTCGCTCCTACGGGAGGAGCTTTAAATATCGGTGGTTTGCTGAGAATCACGTGGTGGTGGCGGAGAAGGTCTGAGATGACGGTGGAGGGGTTGAAGCTAAGGCCCGTCAGGAGGGCCAGGGTAGCTTCGGGAGTGGCGATAGTTCCTGTCATGGCCAGGCCATACCCTTGCCCGCACGGCAGGTGTATCTACTGTCCTGGAGGCGGGCAAACTCCCCAGAGCTACGTTGACAGGAGCCCCACCGTTATGAGGGCGGCTAAAGTGAACTACGACCCCTTTAAACAGGTGTGGATGAGGCTTCAGCAGCACCTCATGGCCGGCTTCTTCCCCTCAAAGGTTGAGATGATAGTGATGGGCGGGACCTTCACTGCCATGCCCTTCCCCTACCAGGAGTGGTTCATAAAGAGGGCCTTCGACGCCCTTAACTCATTCCCCGGCGATGAGATCCCATCCAATAATCTGTTGGAGGCCCATGCCCTGAACGAGTCAGCTAAAGCGAGGTGCGTAGCTCTGACCATAGAGACCAGGCCTGACTGGGCCAAAGAGGAGCACGTAGACAAGATGCTCTACCTCGGAGCTACCAGGGTTGAGATAGGTGTTCAGAGCCCCTTCGACGACGTCCTTGAGAGGGTCAAGAGGGGGCACACGGTCAAGGACGTGGTGGAGGCCACCAGAATACTGAAGGACGCCGGCTACAAGGTGTGCTACCACCTGATGCCTGGCCTTCCCGGGTCCGACCTGGACAGGGACGTGGAGGCCTTCAGGCTCGTGTTCGAGGACCCCAGGTTCAGGCCGGACATGCTCAAGATCTACCCCACCCTGGTGATAGAGGGAACTGAGCTTTACGAGATGTGGAAGAGGGGCGAGTACAGGGGTCTGAGCGAGGAGGAGACCCTGGAGTACCTGATAAGGGTTTACAGGATAATGCCCCGTTGGGTCAGGATTCAACACGTACAGAGGGACATTCCGGAGGAGTACATATTGGACGGTCCCAAGAGGAGGAACCTGAGGCAGATGGTCGAGCAGTACCTGGAGAGAAGGGGCGAGAAGATAAATGAGATAAGGTACAGGGAGGTGGGACACGCCATGGCTAGGGGGGTCAAGCCGAATTACAGATCGGTAAGGTTAGAGAGGATAGACTACGAGGCCAGCGGGGGCCATGAGGTCTTCCTCTCAATTGTAGACGATAAAGACGTTCTCATGGGGGTTCTCAGGTTGAGGATTCCCTCAGTACTAGCTCACAGGTGGGAGGTTGATGAGAGGACCTCCATAATAAGGGAGATACACGTTTACGGCCCTCTGGTACCGGTAGGAGAGCGACCAAATGAGGGAGCTCAGCACAGGGGCTTTGGGAAGTGGCTTATGGAGGAGGCCGAAAGGATAGCCGTGGAAGAGTTTGACTCCAAGAAGATGCTCGTCATATCTGGGGTCGGGGCCAGGAACTACTTCAGGAAGCTCGGTTACGAGAGGTTGAAGGGTTCCTTTTACGTAACCAAGAATTTAAGTTAGTTCTGGCGGATTAGTTGATGCTCCTGATAGGACCTGATGACGTGAGGAAGGCTGTTGAGAGCGACGTCCAGTCCTTCCTGGACTCTTTAGCTAGAGGGCTGAAGGAGAAATCGCTTAAAGAGGGATGGTATCCTTCTAGGCTTTCCACAGACCTCCCCAGAGGATGGATTGGCATTATGCCAGCTTTCTCCTCCGGATCCAATGTCGTGGCTGTTAAGATAGTGGGGGTCTTCCCTGAAAACCCCAAGAAGGGCCTGCCCACCGTGCCGGCAGTGGTAGTCCTGCTTGACGCCGAGGATGGGAGGGCTCTAGCTCTAATAGACGGTTTCACCCTCACCGAGTACAGGACTGGAGGGGCCAGCGCCGTCTCAGCCAAGTACCTTGCTAGGAGGGACTCCGAGACCCTGTTGGTGGTGGGAGCTGGGACCCAGGGGAGGTCCCACAGCAGGCTTATTCCGGAGGTCCTCCCGATAAAGAAGGTTTACGTGATGGACCTAGATGAAGCTAAGGCTAGAAAGTTGTCGGAGCTCATAAAGTCCAGGGGGATTGACTCGGAGGTTGTTAGCTCCCCTAGGCAGGCAGACGTCATGGTGACGGTGACCACCAGCAAGACTCCCGTGCTCACAGGGGAGCACCTAGCCAAGGGATCCCACGTATGCGCGGTTGGGGCATACACCCCTGACGCCAGGGAGCTTGACGACACGGCCATCAAGAAGTTCGACAGGATAGTGGTGGACACCATGGACTCCCTGAAGGCGGGGGACCTGGCCATACCCATCTCCAAGGGGCTAATAAATCCGGAGGAGATATACGAGCTTGGAGAGATCGTAGCTGGGAGGAGGCCTGGTAGGGAGTCCTATGATGAGATAACCCTGTACAAGTCGGTGGGAACCTCAGCCCTGGATGTGGCCGCGGCCGCCCACATTTATTATAAGTCGCTGGAGCTGGGACTTGGTAAGGAGGTGGAGTGGGGGGTATAATTGAGCTGGATAGAGAAGCTGTTCGTGGAGAGGGCAGACATCTACATGGAGATAATGAACTCCATGTGGTCGGAGGGCGAGGCCATAGCCAAGGGAATTGCTGAAATCCTCAAGAGGTACGGCCTGTCCTCCGGGAAGGTCCTCGAACTTTACAGCGGCAATGGGAGGGTCGCAATTCCCCTGGCCAGGATGGGCTACGACGTGTTGGGGGTTGACTTCTCCCTCCCCTTCATCACGGACGCTAGGGAGAAGGCTAAGAGGTACGGGGTCGAGGACAGGGTTAGGTTCGCGGTGGCAGACGCCAGGAGGATTGACGAGGAAATTCACGAGAAGTTCGACGCCTTCGTCATCGTGGCCACCTCCCTAGGCTACTACGACGGTTCCTCCGACGAGGAGGTCTTCAAGAGGCTCAGGAACTTGGCTAAAGACACCTCAATATTGATAATAGCCAACACGGTTCACAGGGAAACCCCCAACTGGAGGTACTGCGACAAGGTTTTCGAGAGGTTCGGGAACTTGGTGCTCCTGGAGGAGAGGAAGTTCGATCCCATATGGTCGAAGCTCTACTCCAAGTGGTACCTTTACAGGGATGAGGGGGACGGCCTTTCCCTGGTTCTCAGGTTGGAAACGGAGATCAGAGTTTATACACCGACGGAGCTGGCCGAAATGCTTAGAAGGTCTGGTTGGGGGGCGGAAAGTGTCTACGGGGATATAAGGAAGTTAGAAAGGTTCAACCCTCCCTGCGCCCATCTGAGCCTGGTGGCCAGGGCTATAAGGACAGGTTGAGGCACCTAATCAGCTCGGTGACTACGTTCCTGAAGAACTCGTAAGGATCGCCCTTCAGGTGGAACCTGCTCTTTATGGAGTTCCAGTCCTTTCCCTGCATGCTCTTGGCGACCAGGATTGCTTCTTCTATTGGAGCTAGGCACCTCTCCCCCCTCCAGAAGTAGTACCTAGCCAGCTGGTATATGGAGTCGGAGGCCAGCTCGTAAACGTTCTCCCCCTCCAGGTACCTCTGAAGCCTCCTCCTCTGAGACTGGCTGAGCCTCAGCTTCACCTCTGTGGACCCTGGAATCAAGAGCATCCTAGCCACCATGGGATTCAGGGGGAAGTAGACGTCGTGAAGGCTGTCCATCAACCTCCTCTTGAACTCCCTGTTTATCTCTGAAATTAGATTCCTGGCCCCTTCGTTTAACGGTTTAACCACTAGGACGCTGTACTCCCCAGTAACTGGGTTCCTCTTAGGACTTATGTGCAGGGGCAGGAAGCCGTTCCTATACCAGAACCTCAACAGGTCCTCTGAGACGCCGAAGCCGGCCCCTATCCAATCCAGGCCTTCCTCCATGGCCTCGTCTTCGAACTCCTCTAGGGCTCGGGTACCGAAGCCCCTGCCTTGAAGCTCCGGGTGAGTGGCTATTCTAACGATCCTCCAGCCCTTGAGCTTCCCGAAGGACTTGAAGCCGTAGTGGGCCACCACCCTGCTGGGTATCATGTGGCCCGGCAGGTCCCTAATCCCCTTGTAGACCTCTTCCAGCACGTCCGATGGAAGGCCCCCTTCCTCTGCTACGTGGATCGCCACGATCGGATCGTTCCCATAAACCAGGGCCCTTATGAAGTGGTGAGGGGCGTCAAGCAAGGTTGCGAGGTCGTTCGGCCTGTTCCTGTAGTGTGCCAGCACGTATATCCCGTAGAACTTCCTGAGGAAGTCCTCCCTAATCTCAGAGATATCTAGCTTCAAGTACTTCACCTTTTTCGGGTTGAAGTCCTGAGGGGGTTCAGAAGGCTCCGCGTCCAGCAAGAGTAGCTTGTAGAGCCAGGCTTCCACCGGATCCCCTGGGGGATACCTTATGGGCTCGCTCATCCTTATCTCCACGTGCTTGACGCCGGACTCCCGCACTCTCTTCAGGAACCTCAAGGTGAAGCCCCTGCCAGCTCCCTCGTAACCGTGTACCGTGGATGAGAAGATGGAAAACCTGCTCTCATTCAACATCTTAAAGAGGAGAGGTATTGGGATAGCTGCCGCTTCGTCCACCACCTTGAATTTAACCTCAAGCCTGGAGGCGCTTTCTGGGGTCATGTAGAAGACGTTCCCGCCTTGATAATGGACGGCCACCACGTTACCCTCCCTGACCACAGGGTTGTAGCTGACCCCCAGGGCTTCCAGCCCCCTCATCAAGAACTCGAACAGGGTCTGAACCCCCTGAAGGCTGGGGGCCGTCACCAGGACCTTCTTGAACCTGCCCTGGGTGACTGCATGGGCCAGGAACATGCCTAGGACGGCTGATTTCCCCCTTCCCCTGTTGGCCGTCAGTATAACGGACCTCTTCCTCTCCCTCAACGCCTTCATCATGGCTTTAAGGGCGTTCTGCTGATCCCTGGTAGCGCACATCTTCAGCAGGGGGTCTTCAACCTCTTCCCTGGGCTCCCTGTCCCTGCTGAGCTTCCCGTGGAGCTCCCCTATGACCCCCCTCTCCAGGTCCTGGAGGAAAGTGCCCGGCTCACCCAGGCTGTTCAGGAACCTCCTCTTGAAGAGCTGTCTGACCCCCCTTTCCTCGAAAGGCGGGACCAGAAACCTCTTCTGAAACTCTGTGAGGGAGTTTACCCATTCGGAGATCTTAGGTATCTTTACTAAGATTATTCCCCCTCCCCTGACCACCTCAATGAGCCTGCCCATGTCGTTAGGACGCATCTGCCTTGAGAAGTCCATGTATAGGGCATCCCACGTGCTCCCCATGACTTCCTCGCTCTGATCGAATTTTATAGTTGAGACCTCCCCTTCAAGGCCTTCCAGCTCCTCGGGCATCACCCCCTCCAAGTTGGCCACTAACATCCTGCCCCCTTTCCTGTCAGCCCAGTCCCTGAGTAGCTCAGATGCCCTCTTTCCGGCTTCAGAGCTTTCCCCAGAGATTACGAAGAGCCTCCTCTCCCCGTACTTAATCGCCTCAAGGACGGCGTCCTCTAACATAAGATCAACTCCTGTATAGGTCCCTCCTCTTGGCCTCAAGCAAGTTCTCGGGTTTGCCCGAGGCCTGGGCTGCGGTCTTAAACTTGTTACCTAGCAATTTAAGCCTATCCCTGAATTCCAGTTCCCTGCAGAGGTGGTGATCCAGAACAAGGAGCTCCAGCTGCGACTGATCCAAGAGGGCCAACAGGTTGTTTACCGATTTATCCAGGGCCTCCTTGGAGTACCTGTACCCTAGCATGTAGGTCATGGGCCCGTCCACAACCGCCCAGTGAGGTTTAGACTTCAACATGAAGCTGGCCTGCTCCTCCAGGGCGGGCCCCTCCACGTCCGATGAAAATAGGAATCTCTCGTCTCCCTCCTCCACCAAAACCTGGACCACGTAACCCAGCTTGTCGTTGAGGCCATGAGGCACTGCGGGCGAGAAGGTTATTGTGGTCCTCTCCAGCTTGAACGAGTTTCCATCAGCTATCATGACCCGTTCGGGCAGTCCTTCTATCGCTTTCAAGAACTTGGGAGCCCTCTTGTACTTCTGGCTTGCGTTTATGTTATTCACCGGGTCCTTTATCAGGACCAGTTTGCCCTCGTAGACGTCCAACGGTATCTTATCCCCCAGGTCGAAGTGATCGTAGTGGTAGTGGGTCACCACTATCACGTCAGAGTCCTTGGCCTCCTCGTAAATTAGGGAGGCCATCTCCTCCATAAGCTCCACCTCCTTGGGGTGAGGGGGTAGCCCGTACCTCTTGGGGGCTAAGGCCACGCTGGGGTCTATCATGACCTTTAAGCTGGAGGTCTCAACTACCGTAGCCATTGACCTAACTCCTAGGCTGTCGAAGGCCAGTAACCTGAACTCTATCAACTTTTAGCAGCCCCCACAACCTCCTTGAGGGTCAGCCCCCTACTCTCCAGGTATTTGATTATGCCCTGACTTATCTCCTCGAAGACGTTAAGTCCCTTCTTGTACACTGCGGTGCCTATCCCCACGGCTGTGGCGCCCGCCATGATCATTTCCAGGGCGTCCCTCCAGGTCTCCACGCCCCCAACCCCCACTACGGGAGCCAAGTCGGAGAGCTCATACACGGCCCTTACCGCCACGGGCCTAATGGCAGGACCGCTGAGCCCACCAAACTTATTTGATAGGACGGGCTTCATGGCCTCCACGTCTATCACCATGGCTCTAATAGTATTTATCGCCACCAACACGTCAGCTCCAGCTTCTACGGCTGCTTCACCCAAGGACCTGATGTCGTGGGTCATGGGAGTGAGCTTAACGAACAAGGGCTTGGAGGTGCTCTCCCTCACCTTCCTGACCAGCTCCCCTATCAGCTCGGGGGTGGACCCTATCTCAACCCCGTGACCGGAGACGTGGGGGCAGGAGGCGTTTATCTCCACAGCCTCCCCCACGTCCACTACAGAAGCTACGTCAGCCACTTCGTCAGGCGAATTGCCCCCAACGCTAACTATCAAGGGAGCCTCCGGAACCTCCCTCTTGACGGCCCTCAGCTCCTCCAGGAAGTAGTCTACACCCGGGTTGGGCAGGCCCATGGCGTTCAAAAGGCCGAAGGGCAGTTCCACGACCACAGGGTTTCGATAACCCTCCACAGGCTCCTTAGTGACGGTCTTTGTGGTTAAAGCTCCAGCCCCAGCCCTGTAAACCCTGACCAGGGCTGAGGCAGTATTTCCCATTATGCCCGAGGCCAGGATCAGGGGGTTCCTCAACCTCAAGCCGGCCAGCTCCACCTCAATCCCAGGAGTCATCCGCATCACCGAGCTTGAAGAAGTGGGCGAACTTAGTGGTGGTCCTGAGGACCTTCTTCCTCCCCTCCCTAATCTCCCTGATCAGCCCTAGCCTCTTCAACTTCTTGACGTGCCTCCTGGCGCTCCCCCCTAAAGCGGTCACCAGGTCTGATAGGAGAACTGGCTCGTTAGCGGCTATCACAGCTAACGTCCTCATCTCGGACCTTGAGAGCATTGGGACGGGGTAGAAGTGCGACACCTTTTCCAGGTAGCCCTCCTTGAGGGTCATGAACCAGCCCCCGTACTCCTTGACCACGTGGAACGGGTGTCCCTCCAGGGACTCGTTTATCTCCTCCACTAGCCCCTCCACGTCAACGTTTCCCAGCAGCTCCTTGATCTCCTCATCGCTGACTGGTCTACCAGCTGCGAACAGGGCTGCCTCAAGCAACTTCCTCAGGACCTCCCTGTCGACCAACCGACTTCACCCTAATAATTATGTCAGAGAACGGCCTCTCCTGGTAGAGCTCCACCTCCCCCTGTCTCTCCAAGTAGAGGAGGGAAATTAAAGTTGGCGCTATCTCCCCCCTATCTCTGACCAGGGAGAAGAAGCTCACCTCTCTCTCCTTCAAGCCCATTAGCAGCTTTCTGACCCTCTCTATCTCGTTGTGAAGGCTCCACCTGGATATCCTGGCTATTGGAATGGAGAGGATCTTAGCGACCCTCTTCTCAACCCACCTGAAGGCGTTTATCAGGTCTGCCAGAGATGGAGGCTTCCTGGGGAGCCTGGCCATTATGGGGCTTACTCTAGCCTCCTTGAGCTTGACCTCCCTGTCCCTTTTAACCTGGACCTTCTCCACCCTCCTCTTCCTGTTTAGGAAGGTTAGCACCTCCTCTTTCAACCTCTTAGCCAGCAGGTAAGCCATAGATCCAGCCCAAGCTATGTCCCTAGTCTGAGTGAACCTCTCCCACACCTGCTCGGGCTCCAATAAATCACCCCATGTTGACTACCACCACCTTGGATTCGCCTCCGCTCATGGTCACCCCTATGAGGTAGTCAGCTTCCTCCAGAGTCTCCCTCTTAAGGGAGATGGCTATGACCTGAACCCCATGCTCCCTGGCCATCTTCTTCATGGCCCTCGCGAACCTCTTGCAGTTGACCCCGTCTAGCATGGCGTCCGCCTCGTCGAGCAGATAAAGAGGGGAGGGCCTTAACCTTTGAAGCGCCATTATGAAGGCGATAGCGCTGAGGCTCTTCTCTCCACCTGAAAGGGCCTCGACGGCCACTGCCTTCTTCCCAGGCAGCCTTATCTTCATCTCCAGGCCCTTATCAGTTAGGTTGAGCGATCCCTCTCCCCCTCCGAACAGGTCCTTTATGGAGGCGTCGAACTCCCTGGAAAGCCTCCTTAGAGTCTCCATGAGCACCTTTTCCCTTTCCTCGTCCAGCTTCCTTATCAGCTCCAGTATCTTGTCCCTCCTCTCCACGAACTTGTCGTAGTTTTCCTTCACCTTCTTGTACCTGAACTTCCTGACCTCATACTCCTCCTCGGCCTTAGGGTTTACTGGCCCCGTGATCCTGAGCTCTACCTCCACCTTCTTGAGCTCACTAGCTGGATCGTCCACGTTGAGGGGCTCTACACCCCTGAACTCCCTAAGCCTGGACTCCACCTCTTCAAGCTCCCTCTCAAGCCTTCCCCTCTCCTCGCTTATCCTCCTAAGCTTGGACACTACCGCCTCTCTCTTCCTGAGCTCCGCCTCGTACTCCCTCCTTAACCTCCTGACCTCCTCCCTTACTAAGGAAAGCCTCTCCACGTTCCTGTCCTCCTGTGGCAGCCTTTCAAGCTCCTCCTTCAGCCTTTTTATTTGCGCCCTTCCCTCCTTAAGCTCCCTCTCAAGCTCTCCTATTTCCTCCCTTATCTTCCTTATCCTCTCAGCCTCTTTGACGGGTTTCCCGGCGACTATGTACTCCCTCTCCATTACCTCCCCGTGCGATGAGACGTACCTGGCCTTGCCGACCTGATCCCTGGGAACGTCCTCCAGGCTCTCGACCAGGTAGGCGTTGAAGATCATCCTAGCCAGGTCCTGGAACTCCGGATCGTAGGATAGGAAGTTTGACATGTGTCCCTTAGTCCAGGGGAGCTCCTTCACCTCCCTGTGACCTACCATATCCAGGGGGATTATTCTGAACCTGCCTGGAACCTCCCTCAGCGACTTGGCTATCCTTAGAGCCCCTTCTAGGTCCCTTACCACTATGTCGTCCAGCCTGCTGTGGGCTAGGGCGAAGTAGGGCACCTCAAACCCGGGCAGGGGCTTTATCAGCTCGTGAACTAGGCCTAGGAAGGAGGGGTCCTCCCTTAGCTTGGGGGGAACGTCCCTGCCCCTCATTAGTATGTTCAGGCTCTCCCTCTTGGCCTCTATTGCCTTCTCCAAGGCGCTGACCCTCCCCTCGATGGACCTTATCTTGGCCTCCACGTCTCTCCTCCTCCTGAGGGGTGAGGTCCTCACCAGCTCCTCAAGCTGCCTGAGTTCGGCCTCCTTCTTCTCCAGCTCTTCCCTTATCCCCTCTATCCTCTCGTCGGTAGTAACCTCCGGCTCCACCTTCTCCAGTTCCTCGAGCCTCCTGAGTATGGCTTCCCTCCTCTTGATGAGTAAGGAGGCCATGAGCCTCTTCTTCAACTCCACAAGCTCCTGGTACTTCCTGAATTTCTCCAGTTCCCTCTCAGCCCTCTCAAGCTCTGCTTTCCTCTCCCTGAGGACCGCTCCTATCTCCCTTATCCCCTGGTTGGCCTCCTCCAGCTCCTTGAGTGCCTTCTCCCTCTTCTCGTCGTAGACGCTGACCCCGCTTATCTCCTCAAGGAGCTTAGCCCTCTCCCTGGCTGACATCTCTACCACCCTGGTTATGTCCCCTTGGGTTATGAAGGAGTAGTTGTCCATGGAGTAGCCGAGCTTCCTGAGGAGCTCCTGAACCTCCTCGGCGGAAGAACGTTTACCGTTTATCCTGTACACGCTCTCCCCTTTCCTCCTTATCTCCCTTGTTATCTCAACCTTCTCCCCGTCTTGCCTCAGCTCAAGGGTTACGCTGGCCGTTTCAGCCCCCCTCCTGACCAGATGGGACATGTTGGCGGCCCTGAGCCTTTTGGCCCTCCAGCCCATCACGAAGGCTATGGCCTCAAGCACGTTGGACTTACCTGAGCCGTTTGGGCCTGTTATGGCTACAAAACCTTCGGGGATTACTATCCTAGCTCTCTTGAACGACTTGAAGTTCGCTATCCTTATTGAGGCTATCAACGGTGCTACTTACCTAGTGGCATTAAAAAATTTCAGGGAATTATGTAATCGGCCATTAGGAATGCCACCACATAGGCCATGGAGGAAGGCAGCTCGGATCTTACGGGCTTCGAAGCTATCAGGGAGTAAACTAGGCCTAAAATGAGCATTGACTGTCTTAAATCCCAGATGAAACCTGAAATTGGTAGGAGGGAGAGTGACCTCATCAGAAAGGCGTTAGTTACCCCCAGAAGGCCGCACATAGCGACCACAGTAGCTTTGAGCCCCCTTATTTTGGCCCTCCAGTACTCCTCTAACCTCTTGACCTCCCTAAGGAGGGAGGCCGTCCTCCTCATCACTTGGGAGAGGTGAACTCTGCCACTTATGTCCCTCAAGACTTCAGCCCAGACGGGGAGGTCCACCTCCTTGAGGGTGTGATCGACCACCAGCTCATCGTATATCCCTAGGTGCGATAGGGCGTGAACCCTACCGCTTCCGGACTCCAGAGAGCTTGCAATGGAGTCAGCTATCGAGGGGTCTACCTCGGCCAGGGGAGAGGCTGAGGGAATGAGGGGGTAAATTGCTAAGGAGAGGAGGGCTATAAGGATTGCCTGAAAGCTCGTGAGCTTGCCCAGGGCTGTCATCACCGCCACTATCATGGCCACCGATACGCTAGCGGTTATGGAGGCGTAAACCCACCTCTCCCTGACGTTAAGGTCCACCTCCATAAGCTGGGATATGAGTCTGAGAGAGGATTCTAGAGTCCTCACCCTCTCACCGCCTTCCGCCAGGGATTTCAGGATGCCCTTAACTTCCCTGCTAACCTTCAGATCCTTCATGGCCTCCTTAAGCCTCACACCATCAACTGCTACCTTTCTGTAAGCTGAGGGATCGGATTTAAGGAGTCCATAGGAAGGGGAGACTGTCCAGCCCAGCACCAGCCTCTGAACCACGTTAGCAGATCTCAGGTAATTCTTTAACCCTCTTCCAGACGTCCTCATTTGTTTTAGCCCCCCTCAGCCCCCTGAGATACCTTAAGCAACCTTCCGACGGGGCGCCTGGCTGTCTCCACGAGCCTTCCATCTCCATTATTGAGAGGACCCTCTTAGAGGCCATGTGAACTGCAGTCACCCCTTCCAGCGAGTCAGGCGATGCCCTCTCCCACTTCTTAGCGAGGTGCTCGTAAGACCTGGCGTGTGTGGTGGCCAGAACAGGAAAACCGCTTTCGACAGCAAATTCAAAGGCCAGTACGTGGTCTCCTGTGAGTATCTCCCCCATGAAGACCAGATCTGGGTTTCTGTGCAGTAAAGAGATCAGGAGATCCATCTTAGCGTTGGGAACCTCGTAAGCTGTGTGGTGCATCCCATACCTGTTCATGTCCTCTATCTCCCTGACCTCCTCCATTGAGATAAGCCTCATGTCCCTGGGGAGGGTTGCCAGGAGTGCGTTAGACAAGGTGGTCTTCCCCACCCCTGTCCTGCCGAAGATGAGCACGGGGTCCCCGTTGAGCAACTTCTCCAGGAGTAGGGCGGCCTCCTCCAACTTTATGGTGCCCAGCTCAATTAGCCTCGGCAGGCTCAGCCTGGATATGGCCGATAGGGCCCTTATGTCCACGGCCCCGGGAGAGGCTGGGGGCACGTCCAGGGATATCCTGAACCTGTGGTCCCCCAACGGCAAGTCCACCTCGTTAAATGGGTTATCCAGGCCGAGAGAGCTTATAGGATCGGCCTCCACCAGGGTTATCAGCTTGTCCAAGTCGGCAGAGTCCAGCCTGTAGTTCCTGATTTTGACCCTGCCTAAGGTGACGTGGTCCAGGAACAGGGGGCCTCCCATGTACGTGTACCCTTCGGTGACGTCTTCCATCATCAGCATCGAGATTAAAGGCCATATTTTCGTTGATCTAGCAGCTGCTTCCTCTGCTAGGGCTTCATCGTGCAAACCAAGCTCAGATAGGATCTCTGCGGCCCTCTCAACCCTCAACCTGTAGGAGTTCCACAGGAGCTCCCCTGGTCCCTCCCCCTTGGCGTATATCCCCTTCAACCTCTCGGCCAGCAGGATTATTAGGGGGGTCAGCCCCTTGGTGAGGCTGTGCGGTATGGCTAGCCCCTTCTCCAGGGAGAGGAGGCCCCCTGGGAACTCCATCCCATCCAGGCTGACTGGCTCCACTTGAAGTTCAACCCCGCACCTCTTGACCTTGGCCCTTATCCTGTCAAGCCTACTTGGATTCAGCGGGTTCCTATAGCACTCCTTGGCCTTAGCGGCCAACTCCCTTGATTTAATTTCCCCTTCCAGAATTAGCACCCCTGATCACCTTAAGTAGGGAGGTGAGGATGAGGGCCAGTCCTGCTACCAGCATGAGGACGTTTGGTTCGTGCTTCCTGATCAAGGCCCTGCCCTTTCCGGATATGATCGCGTAGTACTCCCCTTCCGGTAGAAACACCGAATTTCCATCTACCTCAGCTTTTACGTGACGAGGGGACATATCAAGCACCTCATAGGCCTTCAAAGATGCGTTGAATACCTCTATTGAGTAGTTGTACCTCCCCTCTGGCAACGGCACGTAGCCCCCGTCCTCGAAGCTGTATACCCTGGTCTCGTTCCCCACAACTACCTTCAGAACCCCTCTCCCTTTGACGGAGAGGAGGTACCTCTTACCCTCATTTACGCCCTCTTTTAGCTGGACCTCCCTGAGCTTTAGGTCCACAGTTGAGATGCAGAGGTTTGCAGGTGTCACCTGCAAGTTCGATGGGTTCCCAATGATCTCGTAGGTTCCCTCCTCTAGATGCAGGGTTTTCGTACCGTAAAAGCTCAGAGAGAGCATCACCATCAGGGCGCCCGCTAAGAAAGGTAGGATGAGGGCCTTCCTCAATGCTTCCACCTCCAGACGGCCAGTATGAAGGTTGCCAGCAGAAGGCCTGCCGTGAGCTGGGGCGGAACCCTGCTAGCCCTCCTGGGTATTATGCAGCCCCCGAAGCCCCACTCCCTAACCTCCATCTCACGTGGAATAACCTTATCAACGCTTGCTACGGAGCTGTTTACTAACAACTCCTCCTTTTGCAACCCTTCCGGCTTCTCAGTGACTGTCCTCGTTGGAGGGATCACCGAGAACTTCAAGGTTTTGATCAGCCTGTTGGGCACGACCCCAACGACGGACCAGGTTCCTAGCTCGTCGAGGAGGACTTCCAGTAGGCCAGACCCCCTCACCCTCTTGCTCCCTTTGACCTCTAGGTCGGGACCCCTCACGTACACGTAAGCTTCCTCCCCACCGCTCACGGTCACAATCACCTGCAGGGTGGAGTTGACCTCCCTGTCGCCCCTTAACGTGATTTCCACGTCCACGTCCTCAGCTGTGACGTTAGAGCGAGTCTCACTGGGCTCTCTACCTTCTTTCGATTCGTTCACTTCCTCTTGACCTTCTCCCCCCGGCTGGGTCTCAGTCCTGTTGACCTGGGCCCAGTCGCTGGTCCTGTTCGTATGAGGTTGACCTTCAGGGCTTGTCTGATCGGCTGACTCG
>JAOZFG010000029.1 GCA_027491435.1 Thermoproteota archaeon | reverse complement strand
GTAGTGGTGCACCTGATCATTTTATCCCCTAAATCCTCGTATATAGTTGTTTAACGAGATTACTTTACGGCGTCGAACGGGCCTAAAGAGATAACATCCATTACCAGGAGTTGATATCATCGCTTTTTAACTGCCACAGGAGTTATCACGGGTGATACGTTGGATAACCTGAAGCTCCTTTACAGGGGCAGGGTGATCACGCTAGAGGTTCACGAGGTTAGGGGAAAGGTCAGGGAGGTCGTGAGGCATAGGGGGTCAGTCGCCATCCTTCCGGTGGAGGGGAGGCACGTTTACTTGATCAGACAGTACAGGTACCCCCTAGACAGTTACATAGTTGAGGTCCCAGCAGGCACGCTGGAGGAGGGCGAGAGGCCTGAAGATTGCGCTTTACGTGAACTCAAGGAGGAGACAGGACTTATCGCTGAGGAGTTGCACAAGATGTTTGAGGCCTACCTGATACCGGGTTATGGGACGGAGAAGATGCACTTCTTCTTGGCCAAGGTGAAGGAGAAAGGGGAGATGGCGGCGGAGGAGGACGAGGACATAGAGCCATTTAAGGTCACCTTGGACGAGGCCCTCTCAATGGTCGAGGATGGGGAGATAGTGGACGCGAAAACGATACTGGCCCTTCTCTGGTACTCATCCTACCTAAACGAGTTTTGATATCTCCTCTAACGCTTCTTTGAAGGCTTCTATCTCCTTAAGTGTATTGTACAAGTAAAAGCTGGCCCTAACAGTTCCGTTTCTGGCCTTGATCCTCCTGTGGAGCGGATGGGCGCAGTGTAGACCCGTCCTGACCGCTATCTTCCTGGCGTCCAGCAGGGCCCCTACCATGTGTGGCTCCAGCCCCTTGAAATTGAAGGTGGCTATTCCTCCCCTCCTGTCGACGTCCCTGGGGCCGTACACTATCGCACCCACTTCATCTAACACCTTCAAGGCCTTGGCCACAAGCTCCTTCTCGTGCTCCCTAACTCTTTCCATGCCCACATTCATGAGGTACTTGGCTGCTTCGGCTAGCCCCACAGCGCCGGCTATGTTGGGGGTCCCCCCCTCATGCCTCCACGGCAACGGGGCCCACTCCACTCCCTCCAGGGTGACGTCCGTTATAGTGCCCCCTCCCGGCTTTGGAGGGAGCATCTCCTCTAAGAGCTCCTCCTTACCGTAAAGTACGCCTGTGCCAGTGGGCCCCAACATTTTATGCCCAGAGAACGCCAAAAAGTCCACATCCAACTCCTTCACGTTCACAGGCATGTGGGGGACCATCTGAGCCCCGTCCACTAAGATCACAGCCCCGTTATCGTGGGCCACCTTGATGAACTCCCTCACCTCTGGAATTGCGCCTGTAACGTTTGACATGCCTGAAACCGCCACAAGCTTGGTGTTCCTGTCGACTAACTCCTCTAGCTGCTCAGGGGAGGGTAGACCCTCCTCATTCACGTCTACATACCTTAATTCAGCTCCCTTCAGCTCACAGACGAACTTCCAAGGCAAAATGTTGCTGTGATGCTCCATAACCGTGGTTACCACGTTATCCCCAGGCCTCAGCCTGGGAAGGGCCCAGCCGATGGCTACCATGTTTATAGCGTCAGTTGTGTTATGCGTGAAGACCACCTCACAAGCTCTGGCGTTTATGAACCTAGCCAACACTTCATGGGCCTCCTCGTAAAGTTCAGAAGCCTCCCTGCTCAGCCTGTGTATTCCCCTGTGTACGTTCGAGTTATGTCTCATGTAGAACTCCCTCACGGCCTCTATTACCTGTAAGGGCTTGTGGGTGGTGGCAGCGTTATCGAAGTAGATGATGCCGCTATCCAGAATCGGGAAGTCCTCCCTCCTCATCTCCCCCACCCTTATACACCAGAAGTTCGAGGACCCCGTCAACCCCCCTGACGACCTTAACAGAGGCCCCGTAAGACCTAGCTAAAGCTTCCACCGGCTTTAGGTCGAATTTCTTAATGTCGAGCATGACATGCACGGCCTGCCCATCTTGGAGGGTCGACAGGAACTTCGTCAGCTTGACCAGGGGAAGGTAGTAACACCTCACCCTCCCAGCCATGACGACCTTCCCGACTGTTGTTAATTTCATCATATTTAAGATCCTTTTATTCTATTTAAGGTCACCGCGTTCAGGTCACCGGCGTGGGAGGTAGAAATAAAAGGCTTCATGGTTCATATACAGGGTGAAAATGAGAATAGCCGTACCTGCGAGGACTCCTGAGGGATTAGACTCTTACGTGTTCGCCAGGCCGACATATGCGCCTTTCTTCGTGATCGTAGACGTCAACGAAGAGGTGGAGAACGTGGAGGTCATAAGAAATCCTGCATCTGGTTTGATCCAGTACAGGGGGCCGAGCCTCTCCTCTTGGCTCAAACATCTGGGAGTTGATGCGGTATTGGTGGTGACCGTTTGCAGGGACGTTGAGGAATCCCTCAGGTCCTGGGGGATAAAGGTGTTCTACATGGAGGGCGAGAGGGTCAGGGACGTCGTCGACTCCTTCATAAAGGGAGTGTTCGGAGCGCCTCCTAAGGAGGAAAAGAAGAAGAGAGGGCTTGTCTAGAGCACGGGACTGAGCCTTCTGGCCGCTATGATCAGGGGATCCCACACGGGAGCTAGGGGTGGGGCATAACCCATGTCTGTGAATATGAAGTCGTGAGGGTCGGCCCCTCTAGCTATGAGGCTTGCGGCCACGTTCACCCTGTGGAGGGCCCCCCTGCCTACGGCTTGAACCCCTAACACCTTTCCCCCTTTCTCTGCCACCATTTTTATCACTATTTTAGATCTACCCGGTATGTAATGAGCCCTGTCTCCAGCCTCTATCAGCGAGGAGACTACCTCATAGCCCAGCTGTTTGGCCCTGGACTCAGTTAAACCGGTGCCAGCTACCTCGACCCCGAAGATCTGTGTGGTCCAGGTCCCCACCGCCCCGGGGAAGGTCACCTCGTAACCGGCGGCGTTGGCTCCGGCCACCAAGCCCATCTTGTTGGCAACCTGAGCGAACGGGAACCAGTCAGGCTTCCCGGTTACCAGGTTCACCGTCTCTACAGCGTCTCCAGCGGCGTAGACGTCATTATGTCCTGGCAACCTCATCCTCTCGTCCACTTTAAGGGCCCCTGTCTCCCCCACCTGTCCTATTTCCTTAAGTAACTCCGTGTTAGGCCTTATACCCGTGGCCATGATTATCAGGTCGGCCTCAAACCTCGATTCACCGGCCGTGGCCGCTAGCCTCCCGTTAGACCTCCTTATCTCCTCTATCCTCACGCCCGTGCTGACCTTGACTGGGAGGTTTAGCTTTGCCGCCACGTCCGGGTCGAGCAACTTGGGGAGGACGTGATCGAACATCTCCACTACCCTAACGTCTTTCCCAAGCCTCTGCACGTTCTCGGCTAACTCCATTCCAACAAGGCCTGCCCCCACTATGAGCACTTCCTTGGCCCTCTTCAGGGCCTCCTTGAGCTCATGAGCTTCATCCAGGTGATGCAAGGTGAAGACCCCTTCGGAGTCCACTCCCGGAATGGGGGGGACGGTTGCCCTGGCCCCCGTCGCCACTATAAGCTTGTCCCACTCCAGCTCTTTAACCTCGCCCCCTGACCTGACCACCACTTTCCTCTCATCCAGGGAGACGGACTCGGCCACCGAGTTGAGCATCAGGTTTATCCTCCTCTTCTCGACGAAGTACTTGGGTGGGTAATACATGAGGTCGTCAAGGGACTTGACCACATCTCCTACGTAGTAGGGAGTTCCGCAGAGGGCGAAGCTCACGAACCTGGTTCTCTCAACTACTGTGACTTCGCTTTCAGGCTGGAGCCTCCTGACCCTGCTGGCAGCGGCCATTCCAGCGGGGCCTCCTCCTATCACGACTACCTTCATGAGGTCACCCACCCTCTCAGCTGGGGAACTGAAAAAAGGTTTTCCGGTGAGGGTTTCAAATCTGATCATCCATTTTAACGGAGGCCAGCTCAGCCAGGACTTTAGCTGGGTCTTCGCTCCTCCTTAGGAAGTCCCTGACCTTCTCCTCACGCTCCTCCTTCATTAAGTCCTTGAGTTCCTCCACGTTCAACGACGGCTTTCCCCTTATCATTAGGCCTTCCTTAAGCAGGATGTCCGTGACGCAGGGTCCTTTCAGGGGGAAGAGGGATACGGTGGGCTTCCCAAGGAGGGCAGCTTCTCTAGTCATGGTGCCTCCAGCTCCCAACACCAGGGCGGATCCCCTTATCAAATCGATGCCGTCTACCACCTCCTCTGGAATTATGAAGCCCTCGGGCCTCTCCCCCTCCCTAGGTATGTAAACGACCTTCAGCCTGAGCTCCCTGGAGACCTTCCTCACCAGCTTTACGAACCAGTCTGAGGGCATGTCCAGGTAGAATGATTTTGGAGGCGGCCTGGCCACCATGTATTCCTCTTCCAGCCCAAATTCCTTAACAGGTCCTCTCTCTAGGTAATCCAGAACGTGAGAGACCTCAAAGGTGCCAGAAAACCTCCTATCCTTGGCGCTGAAGGTTGGACCGCTGTAGCACTCAGGTATTAGGACAAGGGAGGCCAAGGGGAAGGTGAGCTTGCTCACCGTGTAGGGGGGCAGGTCGTTATCGTTAGCTATCACCGACTTGATGCCCAGGCCGAAGGCCACCCTGGCGAGCTCTGGTGAAGCCTTGGACAGGGCCAGGTTCACCCTGCCCTGAACCAGTTTTGTCAACTCCTTGACCCTCTCCGCGAAGGCCAGTAGCTTATCCAGCCGATCCTTGCCCCACCTCCCCACGGTCAAGACATCCCCCAAGAAGAGCTCGGCCATCTCGGCTAAGTTTCCCTTATCCCTTACGGTTATCAGGACGTCTCCCCTGTAGAAGTGGAGAAACCTCCTCCAGAACCTGACGTGAGGCTGGTTCACCACGTCAATCCATATCATGGGGACACACCGATCTTCTCGCGTACCACTCTCTCCATTAGAAACCAGGGAAGGGCGCCCTCCTCCATCAAAGCGTCATGGAAGGCCTTAAGGCTGAACCTGCCTCCAAGGGCCTCCTCCAACTCCTTCCTTAACTTCATGATCAGGTGCTTGCCTAGCATGTAGCTGAGGGGCTGTGAGGGGGACATGGTGTACCTGAGCACCTCTGCTGTGGCGGCCTCTTCGCTCAGGAAGGCGTTCTTTTTCATGAAGTCTATAGCCTCCTTTATGCCCATCTCTCCCGTCTGAAGTTTAACGTCGACCACTATCCTTGCAGCCCTCCAGAGGAGGTCCACCAACATCATAAACCTGTGCTCTGGGTCGTCCATGTAGCCTTGGTCCTTCATCATCTCCTCACAGTAGAAGGCCCACCCCTCGACGAACTCGGTGGCCTTCTCCAGGGCAAGAACCCTGACTACGCTCGGGTGGGACATGAGCCAGCTCAGGTGGAGGTGGTGGCCCGGATAGCCCTCGTGAACCGTGACGTTTTCTATGCACGTGTAGCAATGCTCCTGCAACCCCTCATCGGATTGGGGCCTAGTGACCATGTAAACTCCCTTCTTCACCTCCTCGTACTTCGCCGGGGCCAGGTAGGCAGCTATGGGTATTAGGTTCCTCAGGAAGGGAGGGGTCTCCACAACCTCTAACTCCTCATTAGGCGGGAGGCTGACGATCTCCTTCTCCCTCAGGAAGGCCTTGACCGATTCTACGGACTTCCTGTAGTGGTTTAGGGCCTCCTCGAATGTTTTAGGCCTCCTTTCCTTTATAATCTCCAATACCTCATCAGGGGACGCCCCCTCCATTATCTCATGAGCCAGCTCCTTCAGCTCCTCCTTGTAACGTTCTAGGTAGGAGTAGCCTATCTCGACGAGCTCATCAGCGTCGTAGGGGATCCCTCTTAGCTTTAACAGCTCGTTAAACAGGGGCTTGCCCAGGTGGAATTCGTCCTTCGACCTGGGGAGCACTTCAGTTTCCAGCCACTTGAGGTGGTCGTTCAAGGCCTCCCTTGTCGTGGATATGGAGGCCCTCACCTCTTCCCTAATGGAGGGGTAATTGGAGGCCTGTTCCTCCAAAATGTCCAGGAGCTGGTGCATCCCATACCCCGACTGCAGGGCTATGCTGTTCCAGACCCTCACCGGATCCTTGAGAAGTTCCCTGTTCCTCTTCTCAAACTCAGGAAACTGTTCCAGTCTTGAAGCGATGCTCTTCAGCCTGGCCTCAAGGGGGGCGAAGTCCCTGACCATCAGCAGGTAGATGGAGCCACCGAGCACGTCTACACTAGGACTGTACTTTTCCCACATCCTGATCTTCTGGTGTTCGAAGATGCTGAGGTCCACCACCCACTCCAGGAGCTCCCTGTCAACCCTCCGATATCCAGTGAGGCTCCCCGGGGGGAAATCCTTCAGGGCCTCTTTAACCTCCTGAGCCAGCTTCAGGTTAGCCTCGATCCACTCCCTGCCCCCCTTAGGGAGACTGTCGTCGTACTCATGTAGCCCCAGGTAAGTGCCAGCTACAGGATTTATCTCCAGGGATCTGGTGAGGAATTCCTGAACCACCTTGTCGAACTGAGAGTCTAGCATGAGAACACCTGGTTAACGGCGGGCTAGGACAAAAAAGTTTATCTCCTGGGCCCCCTCCTGTAGAGCAAGAAGGCGACTGACGCCAGGGCTAGGGCTATCAGCAGGGTTGGAATTGTCAGGTCAGCAGATGACTTCTTGGAGGCTCCAGCTAGGTGAAGCTTTGCCGGTATTGTCTGGCTGAGGGACCTTCCGCCCTGCTTCCAGGAAACCTTTATGTCGAGGGGAACCACAAGGGGGGCGTTCTGATCTACGTCCACCTCCAATATCAGGGAGGAGTTCAGGCCCTTGGGCACGTCTCCAAGGGCGGCGCTGGTGGTGCCCACCAGGTAGGGGGTTACTATCTCCACCCTGACGTCCTCAGCAGTAACCCTCTCCTCGTTCCTGATAACTATCAGGAGCTTGACTCCCTTATCCCCTGGCCTGGCAGGCTTGACCGTCTTAAGGGCGACCAACCTGAACTTAGCCTTGGTCTCCACCTCGATGGGTACGTAAGCCTCTCCGTAACCCGTGTTCAACTTAAGGTTGTACCTCCCGGGTTTGGCGGTGTCCTTCACGTCCACCCTGAATGTGACGGGCGCGCTCTCCCCTGGGGGTAGGTAGGGAAGGAGGAACTCGTCTGAGCCGGCTGATGAGGGCTCTATTGACCCTTCAACCGTCTGCAGTTTAAGCCTAACCTTCTTAGCCACGTAGTTGCCGACGTTAGTTACCATGACTGTCACGACCACGTTGTAATCCCCAGGGAAGATGGAGGGAGGTGAGGTGCTGACCGACATTACCTCTATCTCAGGGTTTCCCGACGCCCTAACTCCTATAGGTATGAGCTCCTCCGCCTCTCTGCCGGCTGAATCCTTGTACTTGACGTGGAGGGCCATCTGAATGGCCCCATAAACCTTAGGGGTCAGGTAAACGCTGTAGTTAACGGTAACGCTCTCACCACTGCTAAGCCTCCTCAGGTAGACGAAGTCACTGGAGACAACGGCTCCCAGCTCCTGAGGGACCACCAACCTCAGCACCAGGTCTTTAGCGTCTCCACCCTCGTTGTTTACCTTAATGAGCAGCGGGTTAACTTCATCGGGCGATAGGGTATAGTTAACCGGGAGGGCGCTTAAAACGGGCTCGTCCACATCCTCTGCTATTAGGCTTAGGGTGATCACCTTCTCCCTCTGCCTGTCGTACTCGTCCAGGTAGTTCATGGTCAGAGTGAGGGGAAGGCTCCCGTAGACGTTCTTGGGAGTGGACACCATTATCTCAAGCAGGTAAGTGTCCCCCGGACTTAGCTCTGGGATGTAGGCTCCGCTTTCCGTGAGTATCGCCAGGTCCTTTGAAGGGCTCACGTCCACCTTCACGTCCCTGGCTGAGACATCCCCCAGGTTCCTTAGTATAATTCCGACTACCTCCTGGCTGGCGGGCCTCACAACCTTCTTGGTGAGAAAGGCCACCAGCTGCGGCCCCTGTATAACGTCGACGTAAAAGCCGAAACTCATGGTGTAAGTGTGCTTCTCCCGACCTTCATCTTCGTAACTCACGGTGACCGGGATAGAGACGGGGCCCCTGGCTTCTGGGGACACTTGAACCTTCAGGAGGTACCACCTTTCCTCACCTGACCTGAGCCTGCCGACCTTAACCCTTGAGGGGCTCACGGCCAGCGATGAAGGCCCCAACTCGACGGTAACGTTAAGGGCGTCATCGCTTCCATCGTTCCTCACTATCAGCTTAACCTCATTTTCACCCGGCAGCAGTTCCGTCCTGTTGACGGACACGCTCACGTCAGGAAAAGGACCGCCAACCGCTGGGACAGCTGACACGTAAGTGTCCTGACCGGCGTTATTGAACTCGTCCCTCCAGGTGACTACTAGGGTGAAGGAGACGGCCTCGTCAGCCGATGAGACGAAGGCAGTAATTGCCTTAGATTTCTCCTCCCCTGGCTCAAGCACTCCAAAGTCTACTGGAGAGCTTATGCTAGCATACGGAGTGTTAGGCCTCAGGCTGACCCTCACTTCCCTAGCCACCCCGTCCCCCTTATTTTTCACCTTGAGGAGGACCTGAGAAGGCCACCCAGGCCTCACTTCACCTAGTAGGCTGGCCTCCACCCTAGGAGTGCCGGTCACGGTTATGAGCAGGGGGAAGTTCTCCTCCATGGGAACGCCATCGGCCAGGTATGTGAGCTTGAGGTTGGCCTTGTAGTGAGAAGCCACGGCGTTCGCCGGAATGAAGACGCTGAAATCGAGCTCCGCTACCTGACCTGGGAACAGTGACCCCGTGAAGGAAGCTGTAGAGGTAACGTCCGAGCCCGCCAAATCGTATACCGTTAGCTCCCCCTGAAGGTCCGTTATCTGTCCTGAGAACAGGCTCTTCAACCTGACGAAGTACGTGTTAGTTGCCCCGAGTATAAATAGGCCCGACCAGCCCCTGTCGTAGACCTCAAGGTAGCTAGCAGACCCGTCAACCAAAGGAATCAGCATTAGCAGCATGAGGAGGAACGCTGACTTCCTCATCAGCCCACCTCCAGCTTCAAAAACTTCATCGCCATGGCCAGGAAGGCCACTGTAAACAGCATCATAACTGCCAGCTCGTAGGTCACCATGTCCAGGGTCCAGCCCTTCAGAGAGACGGCCCTGAACGCCTCTATAAAGTAATACATGGGTATCAGGCCTGCCACAGTCTGAGCGAAGGGGCTCAACACGTCCACCGGGTAGAGGAAGCCGCTGAACAGGGTGGCCAGTATGAAGGAGAATATGCTGGCCTGGTAGGCCTGGAGTTGGTTCTTGGAGAAGACGGATATAAAGAGGCCCATGCTAAGGGAGGTTAGCAGGAACACGGTTGAAACGACGACCATGTCGAAGAAGCTGCCCCTCAACCTGACGTCAAATAGGAGCATTGCTGTGACCAGGGTCAGGGCTGCATCCGATATGGTCGCCCCGAAGTAGGCCACCAACTTCCCCATTATAACGTCGAAGACCGTTATGGGGGTCATGATGAACTGCTCGAAGGTCCCTCTCTCCCTCTCCCTGCAGACTGAAACGGAGATGAGGCTTGTGGGAACCATCTGGAGTATCATGGCCATAACGCCCGGCATGAAGTTCTCCACCTTGCTCACCGAGGGCCCATAGACAGTGTAGAAGACCGGCTTAATGGCGAAGGTCCCGAACCTCTCGGCCGCCCACTCTTGGTAAAGCTGGGTCACTACGCCCACAGCCTGCATTATTATCTTAGCCATTTGCGGATTGCTAGCGTCGTAAATTACCTCTATTCTGGTCACCCTTCCCATCATCAGGTCCTCGGTGAAGGTCGGGGGGATCACCACAGAGGAGTAGACCTCCCCCCTGTAAACTGAGGCGAACCCCTCTCCCCTAGTGTTATAGATGGCCTCTATCTTAAACATCCTCGAGTTCTTCAGGTCATCTATGAACTTGTAGGATCCCTCCCCGTGATCCAAGTTGACCACCGTTATGGGGAACTGCCCCACCTCCTTACCGCCGTAGCCGTACCCGAACATTATGGTGATAAGGACAGGCATCGCCAGCACCATCAGGACGGTCTTGGGATCCCTTATCAGCTGCTTTACCTCTTTCTCCACTATGGGAATTATTCTGAAGCCCCTCTTAACGCCCTCCTGAATTACGGGCTGCATTTAATCACCCAGGAATCTGATGAAAGCCTCCTCAAGGCTGACGAACATGGGAGCCACTGAGATAACCTTAACGCCCTGTCCCTCCAGCTCCCTTATGATCTGCGGTATTCTGACAGCCGCATCGTCCACTAGAGCTAGAAAGCGACCGTCTCTCTTCTCCACCGACTTAACCCACTCGGCCCTGAGCCTGACGTGGCCCTCAGCTATTATCTCCACCAAATCCCCGCCTATGGCCCTCCTCTTTATCTCCCTTGGAGTCCCCTCAGCTATTATCCTGCCCCTGCTCATCAAGGCCAACCTGTTGCAGTTCTCGGCCTCGTCCATGTAGTGCGTGGTTATCAGGATGGTCTTTCCCTCCTTGTTTAGCTCCCTAAAGAACTCCCAGAACTTCCTCCTTAGGGGAGGGTCTACCCCAGCCGTGGGTTCGTCAAGCATCAACAACCTGGGGTCGTGTACTAGTGACACTGAGAGGGCCAGCCTCTGCTTCATGCCGCCGCTCAACTTTCCAGCTAACCTGTTCCTGAACTCCCAGAGCAGGAACCTCTTCAGGAGCTCCCTAGCTCTCTCCTTGGCCTCAGCCCTTGAGAGCCCGAAAAGCCTGGCGTAGAGTATAACATTCTCCTCAACCGTGAGGTCCTCGTAGAGGCTGAACTTCTGGGGCATGTACCCTATAAGCTTCAGGGCCTCCCTCCTCTCCCTGGTGACGTCTATTCCGAAGACCCTGACGCTCCCCCTGCTGGGCTTGATGAGTCCAGCTATCATCCTTATTGTGGTGGTCTTCCCAGCCCCGTTGGGGCCTAGAAGCCCGAAGTTCTCTCCAGCCTTCACTTTGAGGTTTATCCCGTTCACAGCAACGAAGTCCCCGAAGGCCTTTGTGAGCTCCACCGTCTCTATGGCTAGCATCCAGATATTACAAAAATTGTAATATAAAAAGGTTGACTGAAAAACTAGCCAAGGTAATCTGGTAGAGCCTCTATCAGGGCCGTAACATACCTTATGGTCTCGTCGACGTCCTCAACCCTGGCTAAGCTAACGGGGGTGTGTATGTACCTGGAGGGCACGGATATCACGCCTGCCGGCACCCCTTCCCTGGCCAAGTTGATGACGGAGGCGTCAGTTGTGCTCCTAGGCGACATCTGAAGCTGATACCTTATGGACCTCTCCTCAGCCACGTCTATCATGAACTGGAGAAGGTCGGGCTTGGTTATCAGGAGCCTGTCCATCACCCTTATCGCCGGACCTCTCCCAGAGGAAGTCACCACCTTCCTCTCGGGGGTGTCAGGGGTGTCGTTAGCTATTGTACCTTCCAGGGCGAATGCCAAATCTGGAGCCACCCTATAGCCAGCTACGGTAGCTCCTCTCAACCCTCTCTCCTCCTGAACTGTGAAGACCGCATACAACTTGAAGTTAGGATCTGCCCTCTTGAACGACTCCAGGAGAACTAAGCAACCCATCCTGTCGTCGAAGGCCTTGCCCATCACAACTCCGGTCTCCTCCTGGTAAACGAACCCCGTATCAAATGTCACGAAGGTTCCCTTCCTTATGCCCAGCCGCCTGAGGCCTTCCTCATCCCTCGCTCCAACGTCTACGTAGAGGTCCGAGATGTCCAGGTCCTTGCTCTCCTTTAGGTGGGCGGGGGTGGCCCCTATCACCCCCAACACCTGGCTCTTCCCGTGAACCACAACTCTCTGGGCCAGAAGCTGTGTAGGCACCAGGCCTCCCAGATTGGTCACCCTGAGGAACCTCCCGTCCAGGTGGGAGACCATCAGAGAGACCTCGTCCATGTGGGCGGCGAACATGACCTTGGGCCCCTCCCCCTTCACAGCGTAAAGGTTTCCTAACCTGTCCTCAAAGACCTCGTCTGCATATCCCTCTATCTCAGACCTTATGAACTCCCTAACTCTGTCCTCCATTCCTGGAGGCCCAGGGAGCTCGCTAAGGGTTCTTAAAGTCTCAAGCCAGTCCAAAAGATCACCCCTTCAGCTTACCGATTCACGGTATAATTTTTTCTCATTAGGCCCGGGGAACCCTGAAATAGCCCGTTATTACGTGGAGATTACCTTTCGAGCTCCGCCGTTATTAAGTGGGGCTTCAAATCCTGACGATGGGTATGATAAGCAAGTTGGGTAATGCTATTGACCTGCTGAGCTCTTATGGCCAGATAGTTTATGTGAAGAACTCCGACGGCTACTTGGGAGACGAGGGTCCGGTGGAGTGCTACGAGGTTCTGCTGATCTCCAAGGGATCGCTGGACCTCAGGAGCATGATGAAGACTTTGGAGGAAGAAGGCTACATGGTCAGCGTCACAATTCAGAAGAATAGGAGGGTCAAGGTGGTCCTCTACCAGACCTAAGCCCACCACCACAGCAACCCTTCTTCGCTTAACTTCACGTCGACCTTGCCTTCCTGGTAGAGGTAGCTGAGCACAGACTTGACAGTCACCGTGCTCAGTATAATGGAGCTTGGGGTAGGATCCCTACCCTTATCCCTTAGTATCTTGTAGGTTATGGACTCGGCGCTCCTGGGCCTGTCCAATGAGTTCATTACGAGGTCCTTGACCCTCTCAAGCGCCTCTAAGTTAAGGTCAAGTAGCTCCTCAGCCCTCTTACCCTCAACTATGGGACCGTGCGACGGTATTATCTTCCTATAACTTCTGGCGTTTTCCCTCAGGAACTTCAACGTCTCCAGGGCCAGCTGATAGTCCATGTAGTAGGGTATCACAGCGTTTTCCAGCAGCTTATCACCGAAAAAGGAGTCGGCAGCGTATAGAACTCCGCTCTCGGTCAGGAAGCCCACCTGCCCGTAGGTGTGTCCAGGCAGAGGTACGGCCTCAACCCCCTCAACCTTGAAGGGGAGCCGGAAGGTCCTGTCCACCTTAACTGGAACAGCCCTCACGTGATAGACGAGCCCCTCGGGTGCGCTTCCTCCGAATATCATGGCCCTCCTAAGCTTCTCAGACTCAACGCCACAAGCTTCTAAGAAGGGAGCGTAGACTCCCTCCTCAGAGGGAAGCCCGTCGGCCGCCAATACGTGGTCTGAGTGCATGTGCGTCAGCAGCACCCCCCTCACCTTGCCGGCCTTCTGTATTTCCATCACTCTGTTAGCCTTTGAGCCAGGATCTATCACATAGTAACCGTTCTCGGTGGGAACCAGTAGGGTGGAGGGACTCCCGGGCAGGACTAGCAGCCCCTTGCCTACCTTCCTGAACATGTGATCCCCGGGACAGGGACCCTTTTGACTTATAATGGCCCCTACTGGGGGGTTACTATGAAGGCGTTAGTGGTGTTGACCACCACCGATTCTGAAGATGTCGCTGAGAACATCTCTAAGAAGCTCGTTGAGGAGAGGTTGGCCGCCTGTATCCAGATAATCCCGATGAAAAGCAGGTATTGGTGGCAGGGCAGGGTGGAGGAGGCCTCTGAATACCTGCTAATAATAAAGACGACCGATAAAAAGTATCCAGAGCTGGAGAGGAGGATAAAAGAGCTTCACAACTATACAGTCCCTGAGATCCTGGCAATTCCGGTGGTGAGGGGCTACAAGCCGTACCTAGATTGGCTCTCCAACGAGATCGGAGAGGAGGGAGGTTAGGCCGTCTACAACCCTGGCACAGGAGGCCCTGACCTCCGACTCCTCTCCCATGTTTTCCGGGTCCAGCAAGACCCACAACTCCTTAGCCTTTCTAACCAACTCCTTCTTATCCAGAAACCTGCCTATATCCCATATTACATCGAGGAGATCCCTAGCAATGCTGCAGGAGAGCTCGTCCTCCTTGAGACAAAGTTCAACAGCCCTTCTAAGGGCTAGAACCAGGCCGCAGACCAGGGTGTTGAAGTCCCCTCCCTTATACCCCTTCAGGTGAGGGGTGAACATCTCGAAATATAGGTACCTGAGGTAACCTGAAGCAGCGCTCAGCTCCCTGCTTCCACCTGCCTGGAACTCCCTAAGGTACTGGAGGAATTCATCATTCACCATTTTTGAGCAGTCCATCTGGTCACCACGTAATCTCCCCCTTCCAGACTTAAAAGTCCAGTTATCCCAAAAATGCTTGAAAGATTTAGTCGAAATTCGAACCATAGCACCGGGCTCACATATCCTTAAAAGCCCGGGAAAGAGTTCTCAAGAGGATCGAAGATGGGGAAGTGGATTGTAGCCTCAGCTTGGCCCTATATAAATACAGTTCCCCACCTGGGCACTCTGGTGCAAACCCTCTCAGCGGACGTTTTCGCCAGGTTCAAGAGGAAGCAAGGCGAAGATGTCGTAATGGTCTCTGGTTCCGACGAGCACGGCACTCCCATAGAAGTGGAGGCTATAAAGAGGGGGGTTAAACCCAGGGAACTTACCGACAAGATGCACGCCTACGTATCAGACCTATTCAAGAGGTTCGGGCTTAGCTACGATAACTACACCAGGACTGAGAGCGAAACCCACGTTAAGTTCGTGCAGGACTTCTACATGAAGGTTTACGAGAACGGGCACGTCTATGAGAGCGAAGTCGAGCAGCTTTACTGCCCCAAGGACCAGATGTTCCTGCCTGATAGGTTCGTAGTGGGCACTTGCCCCTACTGCGGGTACGAGAGGGCCTACGGCGACCAATGTGAGAGGTGTGGGAGGCTCCTCAACCCGACAGACTTGATAAACCCGAGGTGCGCCATCTGCGGAAGCACTCCCGTGCTTAAGAGGACCAAGCATTGGTTCTTCGACCTGCCAAAGTTCCAGAGAGAGCTGGAAGAATACATAAACGGGAATGAGAACCTGCCTGAGAACGCCAGGAACATGTCCCTCTCCATGATAAGGGAGGGGTTAAAGCCCAGGTCCTTGACCAGGGACAACAAGTGGGGCATCCCAGCTCCTTTCCCTGGAGCCGAGGGCAAGACCATCTACGTCTGGATGGAGGCGGTCCTAGGCTACGTTTCAGCCGTCAAAGAGTATTTCGAGAGTATAGTCGGTAGGCCTGAGGGGTTTGAGGAGTTCTGGAAGGATCCAGAGACCAAGTCCATATACTTCATAGGCAAGGACAACATACCCTTCCACACGATCATATTCCCGGCCCTGCTGATGGCCAGCGGAGAGGGTTACGTGCTGCCTTACAACGTTAGCTCCACGGAGTTCCTCATGTACGAGGGGGACAAATTCTCCAAGTCGAGGAGATGGGGGATATGGCTTGATGAGGCCTTAGAGCTGCTCCCTCCAGATTATTGGAGGTTTTACATGATCTACATAAGGCCCGAGACCAAGGACGCTAACTTCACCTGGCAGGACTTCGAGGCCAAGGTCAACAACGAACTCAACGACATACTCGGGAACCTGGTGCACAGGGTGCTGTCCTTCATAAAGAGCAGGTATTCTGGGGAGTTGCCTAAGGCTGAGCTGGACGAGGAGTCCGCCAAGATGATAGAGGAAGCCAAGTCCATAGCTAGGAGGATAGAGGAGGATATGGAATCCTTCAGGTTCAGGGACGCCTTAAAGAAGCTCCTGGACATGGCTAGGCTTGGGAACAGGTTCTTCAACGAGAGGGAGCCCTGGGTGGACGTTAAGGAGAATCCGGAGAGGGCCGCTTCCACGATAGTGGCCTCCTTCATCCTGATAAAAGCTCTGGCGGTCTACATGGAGGTTTTCATGCCTTTCTCGGCCCAAGAGCTCTGGAAGATGATGGGACTTCCTGGCTCCCCTGGCAAGTTCAAGGAGGCCTTCAGCCTGCCTGAAAGCGTGAAACTGGAGGAGGTCAAGCCCCTATTCAGGAAGGTGAAGGCTGAGGAGCTCATCCAAAGGTTGAAAGAGATAAGGGAGAGCGGGAAGCTCCTCTCAATGAGGGGCTAACCTTTTTCCACACTCACATCTATTTCCACGGTGGCAGAGGCCACGGGATGTCCTGGCTTCAGGGCCTTCAACACCACCTCATATTTCCTCGACTCCTCGACCACGGCGCTCCAGTCCAGGATGGCCCTCCCCTCGGAGTCAGTGTAAGACACCTCGGTGACCGTGGAGTTTTTGCCCTTGGCCACGGCCAGTATCTTTACTCCCTTAACGGGCTTACCGCCCATCGTGACGTAAACCCTTATCTTCGTGGAAACTGAGGTCGTGTTGGCCCCTTCTGGCACCTTAGCCTTGATGACCTCCTGATCAGCCTTAGCTTTGAGGGTCAGGTTTTCACCGCCGAATATGTAAAATATGGCGTAGTTGGACTGCTCTCCAGCCTCAACCTCAGCGGCGTAAGTGCCTATGGGGAGGTTGGGATCAAGGTTAACCTCCTTGACCATGACGCCGTTGCTGACGGGGACTTCCTCCTCGATAACCGTGCGGTTCAGGTTAAGGTTCTTTATGACAAGCTTTACTCTGCCTGACTGGAGAGGGAGCCGGGCTTCTACCTTGACCGCCCCTCCTATCCTCACGGTCTTCGGGCTGACCTCTACTTGGAAGGGAGGGGCAGTTATCAAAGGCCAGATTAAAAGGAACGCCAAGAACGCTAGGTTGAAGGCGATAGCTAGCTTGAGTTTGTCGTCCATGTCCGCCACCTACGGAGGTTCCCTCGATCACCTTATCCATAAACTTTTGGTGTTGTCCTGGGGTAGGGTATTCGACGCGCAGGACAATTAACAATATTAGGTGTGGGGGCTCCATTCCTCGATGAGCGGCCCCGTCATAAAAAAGTACTATAAAGGGCTGGAAGTTATCCAGAGCCCTCGCTACATAATATTCGGGCCTGACGCCCTCTACGAGACCTCTAAGGTTCTAAACATGTTGGACATGAGAGGGAAGGCCCTCATAATCAGCGGCCCCTCCTTCACCAGGAAGATAGCTGAGAAGCTGCTGGACCACCTGAGCAGGGAGGGCTTTGAGGTCTTCCACCTGGTAACTGAAAGGGGCGACGTGAACGACGTGGAGTCGGCCATCAACAAAGCCAGGGAGGTTAAGGCTGACTTCCTAATAGGGGTAGGGGGAGGTAAACCCCTGGACGTGACTAAGCTCACATCGGCGGTGCTGGAGAAGAGGTACGTCACCGTGCCCACGTCTGCAGGTCACGACGGGATAGCCTCCCCTTCCACTGGCTTCATATTGGGCAGGGAGTTCAGAGAGAAGTTCGACATAAACGTTAGATCTCAATCGCCCACCGGGGTCATAGCGGACACTAAGATAATTTCGGAGGCCCCTGAGATCACCTTTAAGTCAGGTTTCGGTGACCTGGTGGCCAAGCTCACGGCGGTTAGGGACTGGGAGCTGGCCCACAAGCTTAAGGATGAACCTTACTCCGAATATGCCGCCTCTATGGCCCTGCTTAGCGCTAAAATAGCTTTAGATCACGCTTCCGAGATCAAGCCCGGCCTAGAAGAGTCGACTAGGATACTGGTCAAAGCCCTGATAGGAAGCGGCGTCGCCATAAGCATAGCTGGCAGCTCCAGGCCCGCCAGCGGAAGTGAGCACATGTTCAGCCACGCTCTGGATCTACTAGCTAAGGAGGAAGGGTTCACCCCAGCTCCTCACGGTATACAATGCGCCCTGGGTACCATAATGATGGCTTACATCCAGGGACAGAACTGGAAGGAGATCCGGGAGAAGCTTGTGGAGGCTGGCGTACCCGTGACTGCTAAAGAAGCCGGCTTGAAGAGCGAGCACGTGATAAAGGCCCTGACGATGGCCCACAAGATAAGGAACAGGTATACCATACTTGGGGAGACGGGCCTCACGGAAAACGCCGCTAGGAAGGTGGCTAAAATAACTGGAGTTATAGAATGAGGTAGGTCAGCAGGAACAGCAGGGCAGGCGTAACCGAGGAGCTGAGAATCAGGTAGATGACGACCTTCCTGGCCACCTCCTCCCTGACCAGCAGGACAATCCTCAGCATTCTATAGAGCCTCAAGGAGGACCACAGGACCCCTATGATCAGGAGGGCCGGAGAAGCCATCCCTGGAGCCGTGGTTACGTAATGGAATAGCAGCTCCAGAACCCTCTTAAGGTTGCTCATCTCGAATTTACAGGGTATTAGCACTCCGGGGCTCACGAGGATCACTAGGAGTGCTACAAATCCCATCGTCGCCAGGGAGGGCGAGGACAGGTTGAGCAGGGTTATGAACCTCCTGAGGTTCATGTTCTTCCTAGCTACTTTCAAGGTAGAGAGCAGGCCTGAGAGCCAGCTCAGGAATATGACAAACACTGAGTACTTGGAGAAGAGGGTCTTAGCTTGTATGAACCTGTTGAAGGCGGGCGTCGGGTTGGACGAGACGCAGGCTATCTTCAGGTTAAGGGCGAAGGGTATTAGGGAGATCACGATCAGGGAGGCGATTAAGACGAAGAGAGATGGGTAAAAGTAGTCATTGAGCCTCAACTCGTTGAGGAAATCCTCCTCCAGCATCAAGCTCCTGTAATAGAGCTTTAAAACGTTCATGGGTAGTACCTCCCGCTGGCCCTGGCCATTTGGTCCATCTTAGAGCCGGGCTTGTTCACCCTAGGCCTCCCAGTATCGGGATCCCTCCTGAAGGTAACGTCGACTATCCTGAGGAAGTCGTTCATCCCCCTTCTGGGGTCCATGGGCCTGGAAGCTCGTCCCTCTCTGCCAGGGATTCCCGAGAACACCATTATCCTGTCGGCCATAGCCTCTACCGTGAGCAGGTCGTGTTCCACCACTATAGCGGCCTTCTTCTCACCGACTATCCTCCTCCTTATGGCCTTCGCCACGGCGAACCTGGCCTCCACGTCTAGGAAGGCGCTAGGCTCGTCGATCAGGTAGATGTCCGCATCCCTCCCCAGGCAAGCCGCAATGGCCACCTTCTGTAGCTCTCCCCCGCTCAACTCGTCCACATACCTGTCCAAGAGCCTCTCTATTCCTAGCCTCTTTATCACCTCCGCCTTGAAGTAACTGCTTGCGTAGTTCGATCCGGCCACCTTCCTCAGCAGAGAGTCCACTGTCCCCTCGTAGGTGGCCTTGACGTGCTGGGGCTTATAAGAAACCTTTATCCCCTCGGTCATCACAACCCCCTCGTCGGGGCTGAGCTCCCCAGCCAGCATCCTAACGAAGGTGGTCTTCCCTATTCCGTTGGGCCCTACGGCCACCACGACTTCGCTGGAGTATATTTCGCCCTCCTCAACCCTCAGGTGGAAGCCGTCTAGCGACTTCTCAAGGGCCGTGTAGACAACCACCGGTTCCTCAGAGTGTTCCACCTTGCCAGCCCTCTGAAGGAAGGAGATGGAGTCCTCCCTGAACCTGACGTTGTCGTCTGGCAGGTAACCGTCCAGGAATATGTTGATGCCCTCTCTGGTGCTGTGGGGGAAGCTTACAACCCCGTAAACCCCTGGCTCGCCGTAGAGGACGTGCACGTAGTCGCTCAGGTAGTCCAATATAGCTAAATCATGTTCCACCAACAGGACGGACTTACCTTGCTCCTGAAGGTTCCTGATGAGCTTGGCGGCCCTCATCCTCTGGAAGACGTCCAGGTAATTTGAAGGCTCGTCAAAGACGTAGACATCCCCCTCCCTCAGATAGGCGGCCGCTAAGGCGAGCCTCTGCAGCTCACCTCCGCTAAGCTCCTTAACTTCCCTGTCGAACAGGTGCTTCAAGCTCATCAGTTCAGAGACCTCGTCCAATACGCCCCTCTCATCTACCCTGTTCAGGACTTCCCTCACCTTACCCTTGACCGCCTTTGGTATAACGTCTATCCTCTCAGGCTTAATGACAACCTTTATCTTACCCTCAGAAAGCCTCTTGAAGTAGTCTTGGAGCTCTGATCCCCTGAAGTGCCTTATTATCTCATCCCAGTCAGGGGGGTCGTCCCACCTTCCCAAGTTGGGCTTGACCTGCCCTGAGAGTATGGCTATCGAGGTGGACTTGCCCACCCCGTTGGGCCCTATCAGCCCGACTATCCTGTTGGTCCTGACCAAGGGAAGCCTGTAGAGGGTGAAGGCGTTGGGCCCGTACCTGTGCACCTCCTCGCCCTCTACCGGGGCCGGGAGGTTAACTATGGATATAGCTTTGAAGGGACACTTCCTGACGCAGATGCCGCAGCCCGTGCAGAGCTCCTCGTCAATTATAAGGAGGTCGTCCTCAAGCCTTATCGTCTCCTCTTTCCCCATCCTCACCTCGGGGCAGTACTTTATGCATTCTAGCCCACACTTCCTGGGGTTACACCGCTCCCTGTCTACTACAGCGATCCTCCTGACCAAAAAAATCACCTTAGGGGAGTTAGACCCTGACAGCCTCTCTCCCCAGATCGAACGCCCTTAGATTTAAATCCCTATACCTCGGGGGTGAGGCCTCCTCCAAGGCCTCCCTGAGAAGGCCATCAGGGAAGGGCAGGGCTCCTGAACCATCTGCAGCCCCTAACATGACAGAATTTGTTGCTATTACGTCTCCGGCCTTCTCAGCCAGCTCAGAGGCCTTCAGGGTTATTACTTTCTTCGGGTTGAGCTCAGACATGAGGCTTAGTATCTCGTCCAAGTCGGGCACGTCGAACCTCTCGAGGTAGGCGCCCACAGGGGGTATTATGTGGGTGTTCATTATGACCGTGGTCCTCTCCGATATATAGGGGGCCATCCTCAGGGCCTCTAGCGGCTCTATTGCTATCAACAAGTCCAGGGTTCCCTCCAATATTAGGGGGCTCCACACCTTCTTCCCTATCCTCAGCTCGGTGTGGATTGACCCGTACCTTTGAGACAGCCCGTGAACCTCGCTCTGCGTAAGGTCCAATCCCATCTTCAGGGCCGCCTTGGCTAAGACGTTCGTGGCGAACAGGATTCCCTGACCTCCAACTCCCGACACTATTATGTTGAACTCCTCAAGCTCCATGCTCACACCCCTATCCTCTCATCCCTCCAGTTTAGAGAGCCCTCCTGAGGGACTATGGCGTCGTACGGGCAGACTTGTACACAGGCTCCACAGCCAAAGCACACAGTGGGGTCTATCTCAACTAGCTTGCCTGTATCCACGAAGGCCGGGCAGGCGAAGGTATTCAGGCAGACCCTGCAGTAGGTGCACTTCTCCGGGTCCACCCTGTAGGGAACTATCTTCTTGCCCTCCCTTCTGAGCCTGGCTACGGTCAGCAAGGCGCATTCCCTCTTTGTTATAACTACTGAAACACCATCGTGCTTTAAGGCCTCTCTTATCGCCTTCTCCGTTGCCTTATGGTCGTAGGGATCAACTACTTTGACGAAGTCCACTCCTATGGACCTGACGACTTTCTCAATGTCGACCGCCTCTGCCTGCTGGCCCATGGCGTCAACCTCGGTACCTGGGTGGGGCTGGTGGCCAGTCATGGCCGTGGTCCTGTTATCCATTATGATGACAGTCATCTTCCTCTTGTTGTGAACAGCGTTTATCAGGGCTGGAATCCCGGCGTGGAAGAAGGTCGAGTCTCCTATGAGGGCCACAACATCATTTTCAGTGGCTATGTTTAGCCCATTGGCCACTCCAATTGAGGCGCCCATCGCGTGGGTGACGTGCTCCACCCTGAACGGCTTCTGGAACAGCAAGGCGTAGCAGCCGATGTCTCCGACGAAGTAAGCCCTTCCAGCGGCCCTCCTAAGGGCATAACCAGTTGACCTGTGTGGACAAGCTGGACAGAGAACTGGTGGCCTTGGAGGAACTCTCTTGAGGACCTTTGAACTCCTTCTGTCTATCTCAGGGAAGTTAACCGGATACTTTATACCCAGGGCCTTTGACAGGCCTTCCAGCACGGTCCTGACCCTGTACTCCCAGACCCTGGGCATGTGGCCCGTTAGCTTTCCGAGGACATCGACGTCTGGCGCGTAATCCTTAGCTATGGCCTTAACCCTAACTTCCAGGTATGGGTCAAGCTCCTCAACTATCAGGACGGTTGACAAACCGGATAAGAAGTCACCTATCCTCTCCTCGGGCAGCGGGAACGTCATTCCGAGCTTTAACACCTTGGCCTTTATTCCGGTAAGCTTTAGGGCCTCCATCGTGTGAGCGAACGAGACCCCCGATGTTATTATGCCGAAGTCAGAATCCTCGTCCCCATAAAACTTGAGAAACGGGTCTTTGGCAGCGACCTCTTCCCTTATCCTGTCGAGCTTCTCCAAGAGCTCCTTGTGATGTTTCCTGGCTATGGCCCCGACCTGGAGGTACCTGTCGGGCTCCGGGAGTACGAACTCTCCCTTCTTTCCCGAGGCAGTTATCTTGCCAAGCCTGACCGGGGCCCTCTGGTGGCTGACCCTGGTGGTTGTCCTTATCATGAAGGGTATTCTGTACTTCTCCGAGAGGTCAAAGGCTATCCTAGTGAACTCCTTGGCCTCTTGAGGGCCGTAGGGCTCAAGCATAGGCAGCCCGACTGACTCGGCGTAATGCCTGTTGTCCTGCTCGTTCTGGCTGCTGTGGGCGTGGGGATCGTCAGCGCTGACAATGACCATCCCTCCTATAACCCCGGCGTAGGCCAGAGTGAATATCGCGTCTGAAGCCACGTTGAAACCCACGTGCTTCATCATTGTCAGTGACCTAAGGCCCGACCATGCCGCCGCCATCGTAACCTCTGTGGCTACCTTCTCGTTGGCCGACCACTCAAAATATATCCCGACCTTCTTAGCGACCTTTGAGAGGGCCTCCCCTATCTCGGTACTCGGAGTACCAGGGTAAGCGGCGGCGACGTTTAGGCCACCCTCTAAGGCGCCTCTGGCGATGGCCTCATTGCCTAACAGAACTTCCACGCTGCCCTCGGGGGCAAGTAGATCTCCCATGATATACCCTAAACTTTACAGAAGTAAATCGATTTAAAGTTAGGTCCGGCGTTCGTTCGACCTAACTGAGTGCCACTTGACGAATGCATCCAGACTCTTCAAGGAGTCTTCGGGTATGAAATATGCGGGAACTCCGTTCTCTCTGAGCTTTATAACTCCTTCAGCGGCTCTCCTACCCCCCATCATAGACACCACTATCATCTTTTCTGTCCTATCCCACACGCTGAGTACCGCCTCTACCACGTTGTTGGGATCAGAGAGTGGGGTTTCAAAGTAAATTATGACTACGTTATCCACCTCTTGGCTGAAGGAGGCCTTCTCTAACACTCCTGTGAACACATAGCTAGGAAGCTGAACGGGAACTCCCAGGGGGTTTTCGAGCCTAACCTCCTCGGGCGTGCTCATGTTTATCTCCTTAACTATCTCCTCGGGAACTTCTATTAGGTCCAGCTGGGTGTCCCTGGCCATAACATAGATTGCCTCCGTCGCCTTGTCGTCGTTGGTGACTATGAGGGTCCTGCTCCCCCTATACCTCTTCTTTGAGGCGAAAGTCAATGACCAGTTCATGGCTTCTCTGACGGAAGAAGCTTCTAAAAGACCTTTCTCCGATAGGAATATGGAGTGGCTGACCGTTATCACTGGCTTCTTCTCGTTAACCTTCTCGAGCTCCCTCTGAAGGTCTTCGGTCATCTCGCTAAGTATTACCACGATGACCCTGGTCTTCCTGTCCTCTCTCAGCCACTCCAGGATCTCGGCCTCGCTAACCGTGGACCTTTCGCCTAGCTGGACAACTGCCGACAGGCCGACGGACTGGTAGTTGGCCATCCCCACAACCGCCGTGGTGACGTGGGTTGAGAAGGACATAACGGCCACGTGTCCTGCCTTAACTTGAGGGTCGTTCATGTAGGTGGCGTTCAGCTTTGAATGAGTGTATATCACGCCGAAGGTCTCAGGGCCCAGCATCTTTATACCGTTCTTCTCGGCAGCGTCGTGAAGGTAATCTACCAGTTCTTCCTTCCCGCTCTCAACTCTAGATGTTACCACGACGGCCCTAACGCCCTTGGCAGCCAGTTCGCTCATGAGCTTTATTGAGTTCTCTATGGGAACCGTGACCACCGCTAGATCTATCCTGTCCACCACGTCCAGGACTGTCGGGTAACACTTTATGTCGTATATCTCATCGTACTTAGGGTTTATCGGGTATATGGGCCCCCTGAAGCCGTAGGAGATTAAGTTCTTCAGGACGTCGTGGCCCATCTTGTTAGGGGTCTTGGTGGCCCCTATGACGGCCACAGCCTTAGGCCTGAACAGGGGGTCCAGGACTCGCTGTACCATTTTCCCTCGGAATCCCTCGCTAAAAATATAAACTATTATGCAGTTAAAAATATGGTTGGAAAGTTAGGAGGCCAACTCTCTAAGGGCTTGAAGCACCTCCTCCACGTGGCCCTTAACCCTGACGTTCCTCCAGACCTTTCTGATCACTCCCTCTGGATCTATGAGGAAGGTGCTCCTCTCAACCCCGTAGTATTCCCTCCCATACCTCTTCTTGAGCTTCCACACCCCGTACATCTTCAACACATCCTTGGACTCATCGCTGAGTAGAATCACCTTAAGCCCGTGTTTCTCGGCAAACTTCTTGTGACTTCTAACCGAGTCAGGACTCACCCCCAGGACAGCAGCTCCCAGCTCCTGGAAGTCTTCAAGCCTTGATGTGAAGTCCAACGCCTCCTGAGTGCACCCCTTGGTGTTGTCCTTTGGGTAAAAGTATAAGACTACCCACCTGCCTCTGAAGGAGTCTAAGCAGATCTCCCTCCCGTCTTGATCAGGGAGGCAGAAGTTAGGGGCCTCTTCACCCTCTCCTATCATGTTAACACCCTACTGCTGGGAGGCAACCGCCCTCCATATGGGGTCGCCTGCATGATGTAAATTTTTTACGGTTCTTCCCCTCTCCTTAGCTTCGGCGTGGGGCCTCTCAGCCAGCCCTACGGCTATAACGTAACCCCTGGTCTCCTCCACCACGACAACCACGTCTCCCGGGTTGAACTCCCCTTCCACCCTGACTATGCCTGGCCCCATAACGTGAGCCCCCTTGGCCACGGGCATTATGGCGCCCTTGTCTATGACCACCTTAGGTATGGAGAGGTGGTACTTCTCGACGGCCGTCAGGAAGGGCAGGAGCGTGCCGTCGGGCAGTTGGACCAGCAGGGGCTCCCCCTCGTAGAACAGGACCTTTGCCGTCTTACCCTTCCAGGGAACCTCTAAAGCCTGTAAGGAGGTCTTCCTTCTCTTTATCACCGCCTCAATTCCGGGAAACTTAGAGAGAGCCTCATCTATGAGCCTCTTGCTCTCCTTAACCGTCAACGAGTACTTCCTGACCTTGATCTCAATCACCTCTTAGTAGAAACGTTAGCGTTCTTAAAAGGAGTGGCGCCCGGGCCGGGATTTGAACCCGGGTCTGGGGCTCGACAGGCCCCTATGCTAGCCTGGCTACACCACCCGGGCACCTTGATAAGGGTGCGACGGTCGATTTATAAACATTTAGGTCAGGTTAGAGGTCGAGGGAGAAGACGTACACGTCGGGCCCCCTGCCCTCCCACTGACGGAATCCCCACTCGAATAGCTCGTTTATTAGGGGATTCCCCTCGGGAACCAGGACGTTGACCTTATTGCCCATCCTTTCAGCCACCCACCCCATGTAGTTGACCGCCCTCAACATGCCTTTGTAGGAGAAAGGAGTAAAGGCTCTGGGAGGATCTTTTGGAACGAAGAAGCCACCTTCACTGAAGCAGAATGAGTCCACCCTCTCCCTCAACCAGCTAAGGGTCTCTTCACAGACGTAGAGGAACCTCCAGCCCATTGGTACCGGTTCCACGTCGGGAAGCTTAACTTCACACTTGATGGGCTCTTCCACCTTTTTGGGAGCGTACATTAGGTTGTGGAATCTATGCGCCATCCTAAACCCGTATTTCTCGGCCAGGTGGATGCTAGCCCAGTTCTTGAAGTAGGTGGCGAACATGGCCCTGCTGAACCCCTCCTCCCTGGCTAAGGAGATCAGGTGCTCGTGGAGCGTCTTGGCGTAGCCCCTCCCCCTGTAATCCGGGTGCACCCTGAGGCCCTCAAACCAGGCAACGTTGCAGGGTAAGCTGGTTAACTTGGCCGTGGCCACCACCTTACTGCCCTCCTCTATTACGAAGAACCCCCCGTCCTTGACCCAGCTGTGAAAGACCTTCGCCAGATAGTCGTGACCCTCCCACGTCAAGGAAGCTATCTCCCTTATGTCTTCAACATCCTCCTCCCTGGCCTCTCTAAGGATCACTGGAACACCCGACAGGTGAACCCCTCCTTTTATATTTTCTTACTCCCTGATAAAGCGAAGATGTTAGCTAGGATACTCCTCATAATGGCCTTAATTGTATCCTCAACAGCGGTTCTCCAAGGAGGTCCTTCCGTCGTCGTAAAGATTGATGGACTGATAACAGAGGGGGTCGCCCAGTACGTAAAGGAAGCCGCCCTCTTCGCCCAGTCAATAAACGCCAACGTGGTTATAGTCCTGAACACTGACGGGGGCTTCGTCAAGGCCACCGAGAAGATAATAACGGTGATGAAGACCTCACCGGTAAAGTTCGCCGTATACGTCCCACCTGGTGGAAGGGCCTTCTCAGCCGGGGCCTTGATACTCCTGGCCTCGGACGTAGCTGGAATGGGACCAGGATCAGCCGTTGGGGCAGCATCTCCAATTCCAAAGGATGAGAAGGTGCTCAACGCCGTAGCCAGCTGGGCGGCCAGCCTGGCTAAAGGGGCTGGGAGGAACGAGACAGCTGCTGAGCTCATGGTCAGGGATAACTTGGCCCTCTCAGCGGAAGAGGCCTTAAGGTATGGGGTGGTGGAGTATAGCTCTCGCTCCTTAAGCGAATTTCTGAAAGAGATAGGGTGGGCTCCCGGATATGAGCACTCCCCCAGCCCCCTGGTGGCTATCCTCATGCTCATAACGGACCCTATAAACGCTTGGGTCCTCATACTCGTGGGCGGAATACTTGTGCTCATCGGGCTCACCCACCCAACCTTCGTGATGGAAGGAACAGGGGCGGCCATAGCGATATTAGGACTCTATGGGATGGGCGTCATGGGGGTCAGCCTCACAGCAATAGCCCTCATAATCATTGGAGTCGCGACGATCTTCCTGGAGCTTAAGACCGGACATGGTCTACTGGCCATAATGGGAAGCGCCATATCAGCCCTGGGCCTCTTTCTGGTTTACGAGGGTAGCCCCCTGGTGGCGATGTCCGTCAGAGCTGAGACCGTCATAGCCGCCCTAATAGTTATATCCGGTCTGGTTGGCTTCTACCTCTACAAGATAAGGGAGTCCCTTAAGGGGAGGACGGCCCTCCCACTGCCTGAGGACATGTTAGGCAGGGAGGGCATAGTTAAGAGTAAGGTGACCCCTCAGGGAGGGGTCGTCCTGATAGAGTCCGAGCTTTGGACGGCCTTCTCCGATGAGGAGATAGAGGAGGGGGCCAGAGTGAGGGTCGTTGACGTTGAAGGCGTCAGGTTAAAGGTTGAGAGGGTGTGACCATGTTACAGGAGCTACTCCTTACCCTGGACTTCCTGTTGATGTTGTTCATCCTCCTGATAATAGTGGGGCTTTTGGCCTCAGCCATCAAGATAGTGCCTGAGTTCAAGAGGCTGGTGATCCTCAGGCTAGGGAGGTTCATAGGAGTCAAGGGCCCTGGAGTGGTGTTCAGGATACCAATAATAGATCAGGTAGTCTGGATAGACTTAAGGGAGAACTACTTCGACGTGCCCCACCAAACTTGCATAACCAAGGACAACGCCCCGACGGACATAGACTTCATAGTGTACTATAAGGTCGTGGACCCGAAGGCCAGCTTCCTCAACGTAGCTGACTTCAGGGGGGCTGCTATAGGAATAGCTACCACCACCTTGAGGGCAGTGATAGGTGAGATGAACCTGGACGAGGTGCTGGCTAAGAGGGACGAGATAAATAACATACTCAGGGTGAAGCTGGACGAGGTAACTGAGAGGTGGGGAGTTAAGATAACTAACGTGGAGATAAGGGAGATTCTGCCTCCGAAACCCGTTCAAGAGGCGATGATAAAGCAGATGGCTGCAGAGAGGAATAGGAGGGCGATGGTTACCGAGGCGGAGGGCAAGAAGGAGTCCGCAATAAAGGTGGCGGAGGGTGAAAAGCAAGCCGCCATACTAAGAGCTGAGGGGGAGAGGCAGGCCCAGATACTGAAGGCTGAGGGTTACGCCCTAGCCTTAGACACAATATCAAAGGTGGCCAGGGAGCTGGACGAGAACACTATGAAGTTGCAATACCTGGAAGGGCTGAAGAGGATAGGGGAGGCTCAGTCCACCAAGATAGTGATACCCCTGGAGATCCTGGAGATGATAAAAGGGTGGCTCGAGTGAAGTTCAAGAGCGCTGAGGAGCCCGTCATGGGCTCCACCCCCTATCACGTTAGGATTAGCCCAGGGAAGGCCGAAAGATACGCCCTACTCCCTGGTGATCCGGATAGGGTAAATAAGATCTCTAGTTACTGGGATGAGTTTGAGGCGGTTGATGAGCACAGGCAGTTTAGGGTACACAGGGGGAAGTACAGAGGAGTAGGCTTGCTGGCGGTCTCCACCGGCATAGGCGGCCCAGCGACAGCCATCGCTGTAGAGGAGCTGGCCAGAGTTGGGGTGAACACCTTCATAAGAGTTGGCAGCACAGGGGCAATTCAACCCGATATAAAGCTGGGAGACCTGATAATCTCCACCGGAGCCGTTAGAATGGAGGGAACCAGCTACCAATACGTGCGCGAGGGCTACCCAGCGATAGCAAGCTATGAGGTGGTCATGGCTCTCATAGAGGCCGCCGAGTCCCTGGGCTTCAGGTATCACGTGGGGATAACGGCTTCCACTGACAGCTTTTACACCGGACAAGGGAGGAAGGGATACAAAGGGTACTTTCAGAGCTGGATGAACTCCCTCCTCGACGATTTGAGGGCTGCCAAGGTGCTTAACTTCGAGATGGAGGCAGCCACCTTATTCACATTGGCCAGCCTCTTCGGGCTCAGGGCAGGCTGCGTGTGTGCAGTCTACGCTCAGAGGGTGACCAACGAGTTCGAGGTGAAGGGCGAAGATGAGGCCATCAGAGTGGCAAACGAGGCAGTGAAGGTGTTGAGCGAGTGGGACTCCATCAAGAAGGAGGGGGGTAGGAGGTTTCTCTACCCATCCCTAATCGCCGAAAATAAGAAAGGGTTATCTAAGGATACCGTGTCCTAGTAATATGTCCCTATGGTTATTAAGATTACTCGGTCCCACTGGTTACGCCCTAGCAATTGTTGCCGGCGCCCTATCCACAATTTTAGGCCTATTCCTCGCTAAATACAACCCCTGGTTGCTCCCCCTAGTAATGACCCTGTTCATATACCCTTTATTCCTGTTGGACCTCAGGATCAGGGCCAGCTGGAAGGCGGTGACCCACGTCCTCCTGTGGGCCCTGGCTTCCACAGTAGTTATTGTGGCCTATTCCTACTTTTTCCCCGACCAGGCTGGAGCCAGAATAATTAAGGGCAAGGAGTACTTCCAAGAGATGTTACACTGGATTTACACGGGCCAGGGAGCAGAAGGTGACCCTCACCTCTTCCTCAAGCCCAAGTTCATAGAGTTGGGCGCTTTCATAAGTTTGACCTCATTGACAGGAGGGTTCGCGGGCCTCTTCTTAGGATCTTACCTGCTTAACTACATGAACTTCTACGTGGGAACCCTTGCCACTATGGTTTCTGGGGTAAAATTGCCCCTACTCCTGGTGTTCAGCTGGCCCATATACGCCATTCTCAGGGTGATAGGCTACGTGAACCTAGGGGTATACTTCTCCGTTCCTTTGTTGAGACTGGTTAGGCTGGTACACCTCAAGGAGAGGGATGTGAGGGAGCACCTGATCGTGGGGCTCACCTTGGTAGCGTTCGATTTCATCCTAAAGGCTACGATAGCCAACGCCCTCTACCAGCCAATGCTCAAGGAGCTGGTGCTAGGAGGCTAGTCAACCCAGTAGTGCAGCCTGTAGCCTCCTTCCACCCTCTCCACTTCCCTGACCCTTATCCTCCTTATCTCGGATGTCCTCCTGACATGTGTCCCTGTGCAGGGAATGGCGTTTATTCCCCTAATGTCCACAACTCTGTAAACCTCAGCTGGGGGGAGCCTTCCCAAGTTAGGGGCTCCGTATATCACCTTGTCCAGCTCCCGCCAACTCACGTACCTTATCACAACCTCCCTATCGTCCAATATCTCGTTGGCCATCCTTTCCAACTCCTTTAGGTTAACGTTAAGCACATCGTACTCAACGTAAGCGTCTGGGGGACCGTGAAAGGCTCCCAACGTGTGGACCTGCTGACCTATAAGTTCTGATACCGCCCTGTCCAACACGTGACCTGCTGTATGCAACCTCATTATTAGGTACCTCCTCTCCCAGTCAATTCTCTGGGTCACCTCCATGCTCTCGCTGGGAAGGCCCTCCACAGCTTTTCCATAGAGTACCACGTGTTTCCCCGTCTTTAAGGCCTTCTTAACCTCAAACTTGAGCCCGTCTCCCTCTAAGAGGCCTTTGTCGGTGGGCTGTCCTCCAGCCAAGGGGTGAAATATCGTCTTGTCTAGGACCAAGTAATACCTCTTCCCCTTCTCCCTGACCGCCTTAACTATTCTAGCGTCGGCCTCTCTCAGGTAGGAATCTTGAAGGAATAACTCCTCAGTTTCCGGTAAACCCTCAACCACCTTCTTGAGGTCCATGTCAACCCATTAATTAGCCGGGAGCCCCTTATATTCGCGCGTCACAGCTTTATGTTGGGAGCCGTAAAAAAGCATATGAAGGTTCTCATGTTCACTGGGAAGGGAGGCGTCGGCAAGTCGACGTGCGCCTCAGCAGTAGCTAAGGGGCTCGCAAAGAGGTATAGGGTGTTATTGATATCCACAGATTATCAGCCCAGCCTCAGCAACATATTGAAGGTAGACGCCAGGGGGAGGAAGGTTTCCCTGGGCAACTTAGACGTTCTAGAACTGGACGAGGAAATCACCAGGGAGCTCTGGAGAGAAAGGTTCGGTGAGGAGGTCTTCAGGATAATCTCCTCATTCCTTGATGTGGGAAGGGAGGTGATAGACTACATAGCCGAGGCGCCAAGTATTCCCGAACAGTTCTCCTTGGCTATGATACTCTGGGAGCTTCCCAACTACGACTACGTGGTCTGGGACACCTCTCCTGTGGGAGGGACCCTCAGGCTGATAAGGATTGAGAAGGAGTTCTACGAGCACTTGGGGCAGGCCGCTTCCCTCTACCTAAGGGTAAGGGGTGCCCTGGACAGGATGAGGAGGGGCGGCGAGGATCCGCTCAACATACTGAACAGGTGGAGGAAGCTCGCGGAGGACATCTTCGAGATGCTGAGGGGCCAAACTACATCCTACGTCATAACGACTCCTGAGGACCTGCCCCTCAGGGAGGCGGTAAGGGCTGTTAGAGAACTCAAGTCCTTTGGGATAGATGTGAGGGGTGTGATCGTAAACCAGGTTATGAGTCAAGACGTCCTGTCGGCGCGCCTAGAGTTGCAGAGGAGGAAGTTAAAGGAGGCAATGAAGCTCTTCGACAGGGTAGTCACCATCCCCATGTACCCTGAGGTGACCGAAGAAGAGCTGAACCTGATGTTCGAGAGGCTCACAACCTTTATATAGAAGGTGGAACAGGTTCGGGCAGGTGATCCCATGACAGGTGGTCGCTATTCGGACCTCTAGTTCCCGTTCAGACGCCAGTGACGGGGCTCAAGTTCTTGGGGCCCGAATGCGTTAAATGTCTCATTTGCTCAAGGTTAAACCACTTCTTAGAGAGGGGGATATCAGAGGAAAGGGCCTACTCACTTTTGTTAACTAAGCTTTCTCAATTAGTCATGGAGGGAAGGAACAGGACTGAGATTTTCGTTGAGAGCTTTGATTGGGTCTCCAAGTACTTTGGTGAAGAGGATCCTTGCAGGGACAAGAAGGCATCTGTGATTAAGAGCGTCAGGCTAGACCTGGTTAACGTCGATATAAAGTGGATGCTGGAGCTCTCAGCCATGGCCAACAGCGTTGACGTCCTCATGCCCGATTACGATGGGGGCGATAGGGTTGAGCTGGAGGGGCGTGTAGCTTACAGGGTGAAGGGCGATCCTGTTGAGGAGCTGAGGAGGGCCAAGAGGGTGGCCATACTCCTGGACAACGCTGGGGAACACTTGGTGGATGTCGAATTGGCCAGAGTCCTCAGGGAGTCCGGGAAGGAGGTTGTACTGGTGGTCAGGAGCCTGCCCTACGAGGTAGACGTTACTCCTGAAGATCTGGGGCCCGTTGATTTTGAGGTCTTGGAGACGGGCTCTAGGTACACCTTCTTCTACACGTTGTTGGACAGGCAGGACCAGTTCGACCTGATAATCTCAAAGGGGATAGCCAACCTTGAGAGCCTCTTGGACACTGTAGACTCAGTTAGGACGCCGGTGCTCGCTTTGTTCAGGGCCAAATGTCTCCCCCTAGCGAGGCTGTTTAAGGTAAACCTGGGGGATGCTGTCATAACCGACCTGGAATACGTTAGGGAGCTGAGGGAGTTCATTTAACCTCTTGAAACTCATTAACCTTCTTTTCCGCTCCCATCAGCATGGAGGTTATTATCAGGAGGGCTCCCGTGGCCTGTGTGAGGTTCATTGCCTCTCCCAGCATGAGGGATGCGAAAAGGGCGGCAAATATAGGCTCTGACAGGTAGCTGAGGGCAGCAGCCTCCGGGCTTATCATCTCCTGCGCGACGGCTTGAAGGCTGAGCCCTAAGGCTGTAGCTATCCCTCCAGTGTAGATGAGAGCCACAGCTAAGCCTAAGGTGGGCCTCAACGTGAAGTCGCTCCCCAACAGGGAGAAGGCCGCGGACAACAGGAAGGGGGGTATTGACTGATATAAAGCCACGCTTCTAGGACTCAACCTGCCCACCAACCTGTCCACTGCCATTATCTGTCCCGCCCACGCCACTGCGCTTCCCAGCGTGAGCACGTCCCCAAGGTTTACCGGGGAGTAGGTGACCTCAGTCAACAGGGCCAGCCCGGTAATGCCCAAAAAGGCGGCCAGTAACACCTTAGGGCGAGGCCTCCTGCCGAACACTAAGTAATCAATTAGGGGAACGAAAACCACGCTCATCCCGGTTATAAATGCAGACTTCGTGGCTGTGGTGAATTTAAGCCCTAGGAGCTGCAAGTAGAACCCTAAAAACACGAGCACACCTAGCATGACCCCCTTGCGGCAGTAAGTTAACCTTCTCACGATTAGGATCAGCAGGGCTGAAGCCAGCAAGAACCTGAGGGTCATGAAGGCCAGGGGCGAGGCGTCGTTTAGAGCTAACTTCATAACCGGGAAGGTCGCTCCCCATATGGCTGAGGTGAGCACCGCTATAGCCACTCCCTGATGTTCCCTTCTCATAACCACCTCCCTTCCCTGACGGGTTAGCTAATAATTCACTCCCGACGTCTCTCAACATATTGCATTAAATTCTTTAACTTAATTCCCGGAGCGGGCGGCTCCGAAAGTTATTAATTTATACTATATGGGTGGAGCATGAGGTCTAAGCATGCCCAAGGTGATACCTGATCTCGATGAGATGACCCCGGGGGTCTTCAAGGAGACCTTCAGGAAGATCATCGAGGTTAAGGAGAGGGCCGGGCTCAAAGCTTTGTTGGATAACCCGCCAGACCTGTTTGATAGGGCTAAACTCTACGGGACTCAATACAAGAACGGCTCCTGGAACTGGGCCTCAAACATATGGAGCAGGTCCGCTGCCAACACAGTGGTAATAGAGGACGACTCTCAGCTTCAGAGGGAGCATAAACTCCTGCTAATGAGGGTTCTCGAGCACATATTGGCCCAGGGCCCTTTGATAAAGGTGGACGGCATAGTCGGCAAGCCGGGCACCAAGGCAAGCATGCACGCCAGGGTTTACGTAGACCCCCAATTCCCAGATCTAGCCTACAGGTGGAAACAGCTCGTGTTTGACGCCCCTCCCGACGGGGAGCCAGATGTGGAGGTCTTCGTGGTGCCCCACTACCTGGGGAACCCTAAGATACCCGGAACCGACAGGATGCTCATGGTCATGAGGTTCCCCCACCATAACTTCACGGTGATAACCGCCTCCTCTTATCAGGGCGAAATAAAGAAGGCTGTGCTGACCCACTGGATATTCCACGTCTACAAGAGAGGAGGCACGGGCGAGCACGCCGCCCTAAGGGAGTTTACCGTCAAGACTGTTAGCGGAGAGTGGAAGAGGATAGTGATGGCCGTCTGGGGGCTGACGGGGACAGGCAAGTCAACTCACGGCCTTTACGTCTGGACGGAGAACAACAGCAAGGTCTATCAAAGGGAGTTCGGGATAAACCCCCTGGAGTACGTCAGGGATCAGGCGATAAAGAACGATGATATAATAGCGATATTTGAGGACACAGTCATAGGCTCGGAGAGGGGAGCGTGGACCAAGACGGAGGACTTAACTCCGGAGCAAGAGGCCATGTGGAGGGCCGCCATGAGCCCTCACGCCCTTCACGAGAACACGGAGTTCGACGAGAACGGCTATCCCTCGTTCAAAGGGGAGCTTTTCCAGTACTTCGGGATGATGAACAGGAACTCCAGATCCGTGCTCAGGCTGGAGGACACAGGCTACTTCGACGGAGACGTTCAGTCAAGCGGCCCCTTAAACGTGGCCATATTCCTCTCCCCAGGTTACTTCACCGAGTGGGCCTGGATGAAGATAGAGGATCCAGCCCTTGCAGCTAAGGTGCTGGCCGACGGCAGGACTATAGGCCACCCGGCCCAGTCAAAGGAGGTTATAGGGAAGATAAGGTACGTGGCCAGGTTCGCTCAGCCCTTCACCATGGGGGTGAGCAACACAGCTCACGTGGTTAGGTTCTACGAGTTCTTGAAGAGGAGGGCCGAGAGGGGAGACCCCATTCAGGTCTACATGTTCAACAACACCGGCCGCATAATAGCTAAGTACAGGTGGGTGGAGAGGGAATTAGACGGAAGGGTTCTGGAAGTTCCCGAGCCCATCCTAGTGGAGAAGAACGGGGTTCCTAAGGCGGTAGGCGGGGAGAGGCCCACCATAGAGGAGACTGAGCTCTTCATATTACAGGCGGTCAGGGGGGCGGTGGAGTACAAGCCTCACCCGGTCTGGGGAGACAAGGTCCTAATTCCCAAGCACGTCCCCGGGTTAAGCGATGAGAGGCTCAGCCAGCTGGATCCAACCTCTTACCTGGAGATGGAGGAGTTCAGGAGGCTCCTTAAGGCCCAAATAGAGGTGAGCAAGTACTGGTTGGACAGGAACTGTCCAAACCTCCCCAAGGAGATCTACGAGGCCATGGACTTCTGACGTCTCAGGGACGTCCCATCAGCGTCCCTAATATCCCCTCACCTCCCCTTTGACCCGGTGATTCAATGAGGAAAATTGTTTGGGCAGTTGCAGGGTTAGCAGCTCTGTCCCTCCTCATGATACCTGCCTTGGCAAACAACCACCAGCAGGCGCTGGCCTCCAAGCTCCTGGACGCATACGAGAACGTCAGGAGTTACCTGCTAAGCGTGAAGGACAGGGACGCTAACCTGTCTGCCACAGTTGACGACGCTCTATCCAGGGCTGATCCCCTTGTTGAAGAGGCAAAATCTCTAATGGAATCTGGAGATTACGAGGGGGCTGTGCTTAGGCTTAGGGAGGCCCTGGCCATACTGAGAGACGTGCTCAAACAGTTCAAGGAACCATTGAAGGACGACTTGAAGGCCTTTAATGCGCTGAGGAGGCTTTCCTACTGGCTTCACAGGATGGAAGGTCTGGTGAGGAGGCTGTCCAAGTACGTGAACGTGACGTCAGTGCAGGAGGAGCTGGACGCCGTTAACTCCCTGATCCAGGAGGCTAAGAACCTCATTTCAAGTGGGAACGCGCAGGAGGCCTTTTCTAAGATCGAGGAGGCTAGAAATCTGCTGAAGCAGGCTCATCATGACTTGAGGGAACTGGTGAAGGAGAGCAACCTGACCAAGAAGCTGAGGGCCATGAAGAGGGTGTTCAAAGCCTCCGGAGCCTGTATCTCCAGGCTTAACTGGCTTGAGCGGGAACTGATGAAGAAGAACATGACTGCCGAGGCTGAGGAGGTCAGAAAGCTGAAGTGGGATATCATGGATCAGGTCAAGGAGCTCAGGGGCAGGTTGAGGGACGGTAACGTCACCAAGGATGACGTCCAGGCCTTAGTGGAACTCTTGAGGAGGTGTAAGGGTACCCTAAATGAGTACAGGGGCTAAGGCCTCCCTTATCATAATTTTTCTGGCCTTCACGGAGGTTTCAGCTCACCCGATCATAAGGGTTTATCACGACGGGTGGTGCCTGGTCTCCCAGCTCGTTGAGGCAGACAACCTGACAGCGGTGAAGCTTCTGGGAGAGCCTGAAATGATTATGGTGACCGACAGGACGGGTCCCCTGGATTATAACCTAAGCGACGGTTACCTGTTGGTGGAGGCCCTCTCAGGAGAGGTTAACGTTACCTACGAAACACAGGCGCTCACAAGCAAGGTAGGAAAGGTCTGGACATTAACGGTCAACGAGAGCATCGGCCTCGTTGAGGTCAGGCTTCCCAAGAAGGTCTGGATCGTCGGCATGAGCGACCTTCCCCTGGAGATACGAGACTCCGAAGGGGGCCTTGTGCTCTTAATGGAGTCTCCCTTCAGCTTGGACTACGTGGTGCTTGAGAGGCCCTCAAGTAATGATTTCCCAATCTATCTGCTGATCCTAGCGATTGCCTCGCTAATCCTGCTGATCTGGGCTCTCAGAAGGCAGGTCAGGGTGGATCTAGACGAGCTGGACAGGTCAATCCTTTTCTCATTGGAGCACAGGGAGAAGAGCGCCAGCGAGCTGAGAAAGGAGCTGGAAGTGCCTAAAAGCACTTTGTGGCGTAGGTTGAACAGGCTGGAATCTGAGGGGTTGGTTCGAATCAAGAGGATGGATCAAGGAAGCTCGATAAGGCTAACAAGAAAGGGAAGGAGGGCCCTTAGTAGTACCAAGTGAGGAGGTGGACGTGCTCCTTAACCTCTTTGACGCAGAAGGGGCATTCGCCCTGCCTCCCCAACCTCCATAAGTAGTCGTCCAATGCAAACGGGTCCACCCCCGCTAGGCGGGCTACCCTGTCCCAGGCCTCCCTCACCGCCATCCTGATGGATACGTCCTCCTCCCTACTCACCTCCCAACCTGGAGGGGTGTACTCCACTATCCCTGACATCAGGGCCAGCCTAGTTAGGTGATTGTCCACGGCGACGTGCCTCTCCCCCTCGTAGCTTATGAGCCCCCTGCCCTCCAAGAACTTTATTAGCAGGTAAATTTTCTTCTCCACAGGGTCTTCGTAAGCTCTGATCTCCTTTAGTCGCTTGGGCTTCTCCATGTAGTAGTTCAAGCCCTTCTGGTGAAGTTTAACGCCCAGATCCTTCAGGAGGAGGGTCCTCACGTGCATGTCCCAGAGGGGCGGATCCATCAACAGGAGGTCTAGGAGGGGGTCTCCGGGCAGCTCCTTAAGCCTCTCAGGCAGGAAGAATTGGGGGTCCCTCTCGTATATCAACATCCCCTTCCTGTAGAGGAGCTCTGATCCAAAGTACCTCTTCCCGTTGATGATCGCCTCATAGGGGTAGAGCGATCTAGTCCTGTGGTCTATGGAGACCATCGCCAAGAAGAAGTATTTCTGCAGGGTTGGATCGTCGTCTGGGCTTGGGAAGAGCTCGCCCACGTATTCCTCCCTCTCCGGGGATATCTCCCTTATTACGGAGGCCACTTCCCTGATGCGCGAGTGATTTAGCTTCATCCTCCCTTTTGACAGGTGAATCTTTTAACGATTACATGGGCTGTTGTCATGACAGGGCTCATTGTTAATGGCCGTGAGGCGTTGAACCTCGTTCTGAAGCTTCCATCTACAACAGAAGCGTAAAACTTTCTTTACCTCCTCCACCCCACAGCCTCGGCTATTATCAAGGCGATCCTCCTTATCTCCTCCTGAGCGTGCACGTCGGTTCTGAGTTTCAAGAAGTGGTTCCAGTCAGACTGCCTGCCGCTGACGAATAAAGCGGTTTTTAAAGCTGCGGGTAGCACGTACCTGGCATCTTCCCTCCTCAGCCCCATCCTCAGCAACTTCTCGTAGACCTCATACGACTTAACGCATTGCTCCCTCATGACCTTCAAAGCCTCATCACCGACCTCAGGGAGCACGAACCCGTCAGGCCTGGTGTACCTGCCTGAACGCTGGGTATAGCTCAGCCTTCGATGCCTTACGAACTGGTGCGAGGCAACCCTGGACATCTCAGCCCAGAAGGCGTAAAAGCCGTGTACCTCAGGTGTGTAAGGCTCCACCACGAATGAGTAGACCAGGGGGCTTTCAGACAGCTTCCTAAAGCTGACGTCCAGCTTAGGCCTCTCCCCCGAGCTAATCCCCACTGCCTCCCCTATTATGGGGAAACCCTTTAAAGCCATCCTGGCCAGCCTCCTGACCTCCTCCCTGGGGTCGTTCAGCATCTCTAGAGCGGTTCTAGGGTTCAACGAGATCAATAAGAGGTTCCCTTCGTGGCTAACCTCCAAGTACTTGTACCTGAAGAGGAGCTGTGCCAGCTTTCCCCAGTCTGCCTTGACCCTCAGCCTCACCAGAGAGTGCTCCAAGACGGAGAAGTGCCCCGCCTTCACTACCATCCTTAGGAGCCTCCTAACCCTGCTCACGTCGTTAAGCTCTTCAGCTATCTCCTCGGGTCCGCCTACTTTCCTGGAGACCCTAGTCGCCAGGTATATGAGCCCCTCACCGCCGACAACTTCAGGCTCCTCCACACTCTCGTAAACTAACATCTAGTTACCCCACGTTTGAGGGGTATAAGGTAACCCACACGAAGTTCCACTCCGTAGCCCTTACGCTCCGCGCTCTGCCAGGCCTAGCTAGGAAGGTATTATCACGTAGTGAACTCTGAGCACTACATCCTCACCTACAGCACGCCTTATCGTCATTTCAGCCGCCTTAACAACTTCACTGGTCATCACTACGTCGCCTTTAAACCGACTCTCGGGCACCAGTATTTGGGCCAGAACTATCCACTTGCCCTCCTGAACTGTGACGTTGACTTGCACCTCATTAATTCTCAGCCCGGCGTAGGAGGCCACAATTCCCCTGACTAGATCTCGGAAGCCCTTAGATTTGATGGTCTCGTAGATCCTGGCCTTTTCGAAGGCCATAGCGCTGTGTATCGTTATGGTCAGGAGGACGAGAACTATGAAGCCCAGAAGGGCTACCTTCTTCCTGTTCTCCCATAACCTCTTGTTAGTAGTGACCAGAAGCGCCGAGAACATGATCAGGAAGAGGACAGCTGCAACCCTCGGGAACTTGTGGGCTCCCAAGAGGTAGCCCGAGCTCATCCACAGCACGAAGGCGTAGGTGATCACCCTGGCTAAGGAGCGCCTACTCCCATCTCTGGCCTTGGGAACTTCGTAGTAAAGGTGTCTGAAGGATAACAGTGAAGTGGTAGCCAGTAACAGGAATACAAACTCGTTCCAGTAAGGGCCCAGCAAGGGCTTCAGTTTGATCACCGAGTTGATTGCATCAGCTAGCCTTACGAGTGGCCAAAACGGTAAGGAGAAGGCTAGGGAGACGTCGGTTGATATAAGGGCGCCTAGGGCCAGTGAGAGGACTATGGGAGTCGCTATGTGGTAAATACGACTTATTAGGGCCTTGAGGGATTCAACGAATCCAGTGGCCTTAAAGTATATTCCGAGGAAGGCTACCTTAAGCCAGGCTAAGGACACCTCTGAGGCTTTGATTAACACGTCTCCTAGGAACCTAACCACTCTCTCTAGTATGCTGTCACCTTCAGGTGGATTAATCCCCTCGAAGACTAACCTAACTATTGGGACTAAGGCGTATATTCTGGCTGAGATGTATCCTGCAGTTATCAGCGAGATGATGTTGACCGTCAACAGGGAGAAGGAACCTACTGTGACTGAAGGGCTTCCCATAGCCAGACCAACGCCGACGGCAGAGGCTGGAGGCACTAGAGCAATTGCTATCGCCGACCCAACTAAAGCAGATTCGCCTTTCTCGTGTAGCATGGCCACTGAGCCAGCAAACCCGGCGCCTAGGGCTATCACCAAGTCAGACATGTTAGGGCTGCTTCTGGCAGCTAACTGGGAGGTCATCTGCAACGGGACGAAGGCTTTGGCCAATAGGGCTGTAAGCCAGGAGAGGCCTATCACCATGGCAGTACCTATTATCCCGTTCTTGAGCCCTCCATAGAAGAGGTCTAAACCGCTCACACTCTCCTCAACGTCTATCAGAGCTAACCCAATGGCGCTGGCCACGAAGGCGCTCATTAAGGGGGAGAGGAGCATGGAACCTATTATCGCAGTAATGTTGTCGGCCATCAGCCCGACCGAGGCCAGGGCCCCTGCTAAGGCTATCATTATCATGGCCCTGGTTGTAGAGACCTCCCTCATCTCGTTAAAGGCCCTCACCAGCATACTAGAGGACTTCTCTTTTATCTCATCTATCAGGGCCTCCTCCTCAACACCTTCCCTGATCTCACTAGCCAAAGCTAGAGCCAGGCTCATGTACCCCGTGGAATAAAGCGGAAACATTATCAACAATATTATCAGGATCCAGACGGAGGCTGAGAGGACCTTGGCCCAAAACTCCACAGAGACTCCCTTGGACAGCCTTAAGCTGGCGTCCACCTCTTCGGACATGGACCAGAGAACCAGCTTGATGTCATATACCTCATTTACCTTATTCTCCAGATTATTTATGGACATCTTAACGCTCTCGTAAAGGCTTAAGGCCCTAGAAGCATTTCTCTTGGATAGGACTAGGTTTACAAGCTCCTTGAAACTCTCGGCTGTGGAATCCCTCTCATGAAGCATCTCCTGGACTTCCGGATCCTCAGAAAGAACCCTTGCAACTTCATTTATGACGGAATCCAGTTTGGACAGCCTTATGGACAATTCAGCTAAATCCTTTACGCTGGGAGCTACTAAAACCTCGCTAGATAAGGTTCTGTTGAAGTCTCCTCCCATGAAGTATACCCTGAGCCTGTAGTAGCCTGGGACTAAGTCCTCTGGTATTGTGAACTTCACCTTGAACATGTTCACGCTGTTAGGGCTCAATGAGACCCCTTCATCCGTGAGCACCCTGAAGGTTCCGTAGCCAGATAGGGCAACTCTAACAATTCCTTTCACCTCTTCTGGGCGCTGGTTTCCCAGTTCAACCCTTATTGTTACGTTATCCCCCGCTGTAACCTCCTTGGGCATGTCGTAGACCATAAAAGTCACGTCTGCACAGTTGGCCAAGGTTGCTGAGATCATCAGCAGGACCAGCAGTCCCAGAGTCAATGACCTGCTCACATGTGGTGGGGCGGAAAGGTTCTATTTAACCAGTGGCCACCCGACGTGTGAGTCGGAAGTACAGGATAGTCCTGCTGTTCGGCCTAGTGTCGCTCATAGGCGACGTGATATATGAGGGAGCCAGGGGGATAACTCCCCCATTCCTGGAAAGCTTGGGGGCATCAGCCCTAGTGGTAGGGGCGGCCATGGGATTAAGCGAGTTCATAGGGCTCTCCTTAAGGCTGATCAGTGGGGTAGTAGCTGACTACAAGAGGGCCTACTGGCCTCTGTACTTCGCTGGCTACTTCCTGATAATATCCATACCTATGATGGCGTTCGTCAACTCTTGGCAGTTGGCGATACTCCTCATAGTGGTGGAGCGGGTTGCAAAAGCGATAAGGTCTCCGGCCAGGGACACGCTGCTCTCCATGGTATCGGAGAAGAGGGGTAAGGTCTTCGGTCTCCACGAGCTTCTAGATCAGATAGGGGCTGTGGCAGGTCCAGCAGTCCTGGGGTGGATCCTACTCACTAGAAACGACTACAAGATGGCCTACTCGGTGCTTTTCGTACCCTACGTCTTACTGGTTGTAGCTGCCTTGCTGGCCTACAAAGGTTACGACGTGGATATACCCGAGCTGAAGGGCAGGAAAGTTGAGTGGAGGTCCATGCCCAGGAACTTCTTAATTTACTCGCTGTCCGTAGCCCTAAACGCAGCTGGCTTGGTTCACGTATCTCTTCTCCTATACAGAGTCTCTGGCGTCATGGCCGGCTGGGCCGCGGCCTTCACTTATGTCCTAGTACAGCTGGTGGACGCAATCTCCTCTCCCCTAGTAGGCCACGCCTACGACAGGTTCGGCAGGTCCGTGCTGTACGTCCCCTTCCTCCTTTCCCCCATTCCCACTGCTTTGACGTTGGTAGGGGACATTCAGAACTTGCTAGTGGCATCCGCCCTATATGGACTCATACTGGGCATGCAGGAATCTGTCTACAGGGCAGCCGTAGGCGATCTAGTGGGCCCGGAGCTCAGGGGAACTGCTTACGGCATCTTCAACACTATGTACGGCCTCGGCTTTCTGATCAGCGGCGTGCTGTTCGGAATGGCAATTGACTTAGCCTCAACGCCCCTGGGCATCGCAGCCTCGGTGATCCTAGAGCTCATGGCCCTGATCCTGCTACACAGGTCCATGACCTAAACTTATTTAGTGGGGGCGACGGGATACCCGGTGATACTATGGCCGATGATAAAATCTGTGTACAGGTGCCCAAGCCCCTATACGACAAGGCCAAGGAGCTCGTGGACAGCACTGATGAGTTCTCATCAGTTGACGAACTGGTCGAGTTCCTGCTAAGGGAGGCCCTGGGGGATAGGGAGGAGGAGACCTACACCAAGGAGGAAGAGGAGGAGATAAAGGAGAGGCTCAGGTCCTTGGGCTACATATAAACCACCTTTTTTATTAGCTCAGGGGGCACGTAGTCCGTCAGGTAAACTAGCTTAGACGCCCTCCAAACCCCGCGCCTTTTTGCCAACTCTTTGCCGTCTATCACGAGGATGATCCTCCTTCCCCTCCTCCTGGAGGCCACCTGAAGGGCCCTCTTTGCCGTTAAAGACAGGTGGACAAAGGCCCTGCTCATGGGCTTTATTCCCTCCTCAGCTATCCTACGCCAGGATGACTCTACAGTCCCGTGGTACAACGTCTCCGGAACCTCCTCTGGATTTAAAGGCTCCCCAGGTTCTACCGGAAAGCTGTGGCCATATCTAGCCCTGACCTTCTCATCCACAACCTCAAACCTCTCCTGATCTGAGAGGAGGACCTTCATGACCCTCTCAGCTGGGATGCTCCACTTTCTCTCGAAGGATTTAAGCAGCTCGTTCAAGTTAACGTAGCCCCTCTCATCGGGCTTCAAGTCCAGCAATTCAGGTTTGTGCCTTAAAACAAGGGTGAGCCTCTTGCTTATGGAAACGTCACTTCTGGAGGGGCTCATCAAGGTAATTAGTAGGTTCCTCCCATAAAGGTGGTGATCGTTTGGTAGTTCCCCCCGTAGTCTTGATGGCCTCCGAGAACACCGAGCGTGAGGGGGATGTTTTAGGCCTAGGCCCCAAAGAGAGGGTGAGGTGGGCTAAAGGCCTTGACTTGCCTAGAGGTCCAGTTAATGGAACCATCTTCTACGCTGGCGAAGTTTATCCGATCATGGGATACGCAGAAGGGGCCTTCAGGATGATGAGCAGGCTCAAGCTAGACTTGAACTCCATGGCTAAGGTGGCACCTCTCTTCAAGAAGTTGGGAATCTACAGGGTAGTAGCCAGAGCTTCTTGGTCCTCTCTGAACTCTAGGTATGAGAAGGCGTTAAAGGACGCCGTTTACGTCCTCAAGAAGTTAGACGTTAAGTTTGGCTACCTGTACGAGGACGAACCTCCCTCTGGAATAGCTCTCCACACTTATGGCTTACTGGAGGACTTCAAGAGGTACGCCAGCGAGGTGGCGGCCAAGTTCAGGGAGCTCGGAGTGAGCAAAATTATAACGCTAGATCCTATAGCCGCTACGGCCTTTAAGCACTATTACCCCGTGTTCACCGAGTTCAACGTGAAGGTGGAGCACTTCGTCCAAGTGGTAGCCAGGAGGATGGCCGAGACTGGAGCTAAAGCCAGCTTGAGGAGGAAGGTCAGGGTCACTTACCACGACCCCTGCTACCTAGCCAGGGTCATGGGAGTCGTGGACGAGGTAAGATATGTGCTGTCCAGGCTGGATGGGGTGGAGCTAATCGAGCCCGAGAGGCACGGGGTGAACACGGGTTGCAGTGGAGATGGTGGTTTGGAGCTGACTCAACCAGAGCTGGCTAGGAAGGTGTCCTACGAGAGGGTTAAGGAGCTAGCTGAGACTGGAGCTTCTCTAACCCTCACGTCTTGTCCCGCCTGCATTATGATGCTCAGGGTCGGGTTTGATGACCTCTCCATAAAGATGGATGTATTGGATCTAGCTTCCCTCGTGGCAGAGGCCTTTAGGAACAGGTTAGAGTTCGAAGGGCCCCAAGAGGTATCTTTCAAGGAGTACAAGGTGCTACCCGATACCCTCAGGTGGGACCTCTCCAACTTGGGGGAGAGGCTAAGGGAATACACTGACCTCTGCAAGAAGTGCGGCTTCTGCAATGCAGTCTGCCCCACAGCTCAGGCCCTGGACAGGCTGGAAAGCAGGAGTGCCAGGGGTAGGATGACCTTGATAAATGCTCTCGTTAGGGGAGAACCCCTCAGCTCGGAGAAAGTCCTGGACAGGCTCTACTCATGCGTGCTCTGTGGCTCGTGTTCACAGACGTGCCCTGTTGGATTGCACGTCCAAGAGATAATTGTATATGGGAGGGCCTACGCCATAATGACGGGAAGGGTCTAACATGGACGTGATCAAGGAGTTGAAAGGGGAGCTAGGTGAGAAGGTCCTGACCGAGCCTGAGGACATATACGCCTACGTGACCGACGCCTCTAACGTCCTGAGACAGGTGCCCTTGGCGGTGGTCAGGGCCTACTCGACTGAGGACGTCAGCAAGGTGCTCAGGATAGCCAACGAAACCTCAACTCCAGTGGTGGTTAGGGGAGGGGGCACCTCCCTAACGGGCGCCTCTGTGCCCGTAAAGGGGGGCATCCTGCTGGACGTCACACCCATGGACGGGATTGAAGTTAACGTTGACGATGGTTGGGTCATGGCTGAGGCTGGGGCTACAGTAGCGAAGGTGGATCAGGAATGCAGAAAGTATGGGTACTTCTTTCCTCCAGATCCTGCCAGCTCCAGGTATGCCACAATAGGGGCGGCCTTAGCTGAAAACGCCGGAGGGCTGAGGGGAGCTAAGTACGGGGTCATGAAGAACTGGGTCTTATCTCTGGAGGTGGTCATACCAGGAGGAGAGGTGCTGAGGATCGGAAAGCCCCTCTACAAGTGGAGGTGGGGACCTGACCTGATCTCCCTATTCATAGGGTCTGAGGGGACTCTGGGGGTTATAACGAAGGCTTGGCTGAGAATTTACCCGCTTCCCGAGAAGGTGGTAAGGATACTAGGCCTCTTCAACAGCTTGGAAGATGCGGGAAGGGCCATATTCGAGATAAGGAGGTCCGGCATACTGCCGACGATGTTGGAACTGCTGGACGACGAGAGCGTCAACATAGTAAGGGAGCAATCAGGCCTGGACATTCCTGAGACTGAGGCCATGATAATAGTAGACGTTGATGGGCCTAAAGAGGCAGTATGGCGACTGGCCAATCAAGTGACAGAGATAATTGGGAGGAACGGAGGTAAGGCTGAAGCTAGTGACGACCCTGAGGAGATGAAGAGGCTTTACGCGGTCAGGCAGGGGATATACGCTGCCGTCACTAGGACCTACAAGGGGGTCCTCATAGAGGACGTGGTCTTCCCAGTCTCCAAGCTGGTTGAGGCCCTCAGAGAGATAAAAAAGATAAAAGAGAAATACGGGCTTCCAATGCCCACCTTCGGGCACGCCGGTGACGGTAACCTACACCCTAACATATGCTACGATCCAGATGACCCCGAACAGGTGAAGAAGGCCGAGGAGATGTTCAGAGAGGTGGCCCTACTGGCCATAAGGATGGGCGGTTCCTTAAGCGGGGAGCACGGCATAGGCCTGACTAAGAAGGAGCTCCTGGTTGAGGAACTCAAGAGCGTTAACTCCCTGGGCTATTTAAAGCTCGTCAAGGAGATAAAGAGAGTGTTAGACCCCAAGGGGATAATGAACCCGGGGAAGCTGTACCCCTAATCAGGCTCCACCCATCTCTCTCCCTCTTCAAAGTACTCCTTCTTCCATATGGCCACCCCGGACTTAACCTCATCCACTATCCACCTTAAAGCTTCGAAGCCAGCCTTCCTCCTCTCTGAAGCCACTGCCACGAAGAGCACGAGATCTCCAACCTTCGCCTCGCCCACCCTGTGATATACGATAGCATCTACTATCTCAAACTTCCTTATGGCCTTTTTCCTTATCTCCTCAAGCTGCTTTAAAGCTAACTCTTCGTAGTAGTCGTAGTAGAGTTTAACTACTTTCTTACCCTCTGAGAAGGGCCTGACAACCCCTCTAAAGGTGAGAATTGCCCCCACGTTCCCCTCTGCTAGGCTGTCAAGCAAGGACTCCTCGTCCAGGCTCCCCCTAAATATCCCAGACTTCATCTAACCACCCGAGAACCTAGGTAGGACAGCTACCAAGTCACCATCTTTAAGCCCAACCTTACCATGCACTATCTCGTGGTTCACGGCCACCATTATCCTGCCCTCCTGGAATTCCTCGTAAACCTCCTTCCCCAGTTTAAGTAAAAGCTTGAACAGATCTTCTGCGGAGACCTCGGCTTCCTCACCAAACCTCTCCTTAAGGGGGCCGTAGAACCTGACCCTGACGGGCATCCTGTCTTAACAATCCCTGAAACTTAAAAGGAAGGGGTCTAGAAGATTATTGAGAAGAGTGCCCCTTCTCCGTAAGTTAGGTCCTTAATTGAGAAGACCCCCACCAGCTTGCCCTCGTCGTTAACGACGACCAGGTGCCTAATCCCGTGCTCGCTCAAGAGCCTGGCCGCGTAGGCTACGGTGTCGTTTTCATTAACAGTTATTATGTTAGTCCTCATTACGTCTTTAACCTTGGAGTTTTCCTTCCCATTTCCAAAGGAGTAGGTTATATCCCTCTCAGAAATCACCCCTACGAGGTCTCCCTTCTCGTCCACTACGGGGAGGAAACCAATGCCGTGATCTGCCATCTTCTTGGCGGCCTCCCTCAAGCTGGCCTCTGGCCCTATAGTTATGGGCTCCTTAACCTTTAGGAGCTCCTTGACCCTTTTCACTTCGAATCCCTCGCTCATAAGGCTCACCTAACTTTTGAGACACCTGTAATATATAAAGCTTTTGTTATAATTAAAAGAGATTTCTGTTATCATATATATTGGTATATAATTTATAAGAGTAATACACCCTCCCTTGTTTCTACCTTACATTTAAGTTTAAAAAATTCATATAATATAGATAACTAAACTTATAACTAAGTGAATAAACACTAAAATGTTAAAATAGTTTAAAAAATAATCTTATTAGAAAAGCAAATTTAGAGCTTGAAGGTGAGGTCCATTTATTTTTCAATCAATCCTTCAATTAACGATAGTTTTAAAAGGGATATAAAGGACCTTCTTATTGATAGAGGGATGGTTATGCTAAGGGTAGAAGAGCTCCACGTGGAGGTAGAAGGGAAGAGAGTACTCCAGGGCATAAACCTGGCGATAAGAGATGGAGAAGTGGTCTACTTACTGGGGCCTAACGGCTCGGGTAAGTCCTCCCTAATCCAGACGATAATGGGCAACCCCAAGTACAAGGTGGTGAGTGGTAGCATAACCTTTAACGGGACAGACCTGCTAAAATTAGAACCTCACGAGAGAGCGCAGAGAGGCCTAGGGATAGTTTACCAAATACCTCCTAAGCTTAAAGGGGTGAAGTTAAGGGAGCTGTTGAGGAGGCTCACTCATATGTACGGGACCAGCATGGAGGAAGTGGAGGAGCTTGCCAAGAAGATGGACGCCTATAAGCTCCTGGACAGGGACCTCCACGTTGGATTTAGCGGGGGAGAGATGAAGAGAGCTGAAATACTGCTGGTCTACGCTCAAAGACCCAAGTTTATACTTTTAGATGAGCCTGATTCAGGCGTGGACTTGGCGGGACTTCCCGTAATAGGAGAAGCTATAAGGGGGTTACTAGAGGATGGGGAGGAGAGGTCAGCTCTAGTGGTGACTCACACGGGACACATAGCCAAGTACCTGTCCGGCTCCCTGGCCTACATAATGATGGAAGGCAAGATCTTGTGTTGTGGAGAGCTCCAGAAGGTCTTGTCTGATATAGAGGAGGGCGGATTTGAGGCTTGTATGAACTGTGTAATGGCGGAGTTGATGTGTTATGATAGAGCTGCTTGAGGAGGTAAGGGAGAGGGCCAAGAGGGCCCTCAATAAACCCTCAAAGTATGGGCCTGACGTGGACATAAGCCAGTTCTCCCCGCCGCCTGAAAGGCCTTACACCCTAGATCTGATAAGGGCGAACGCTCACCTGCTAGCAAGCGTTGGGATAGACGTCACAGAGGCGAACAGATCTGGCTCCTACTACCAACTCGATCAGGAGGCAGTTCAGATATCAGTGAAGAGCAAAGGGCTAACTGTGATGAGCCTCAAGCAGGCGTTGAAGGAGGGGATCATCGACGACTATTACTGGAAGGCTGTGCCTGTAGACCTGGACAAGTACACGGCGGTCGCCGAGCTCATGGGCAATCACCAGGGGTACGTTTTCATAGTGGAGAAGGGAGTTAAAGTGGAGAAGCCCGTACAGTCCTGCCTGCTGATGTCGACTCCTGGGGCTATACAGGCCCCTCACAACATAGTCGTCGTGGAGGAGGGAGCTGAGCTCCACGTGATCACGGGGTGCACGACCATGATGGAGAAAGCAGGACTACACGCTGGCGTCTCCGAGTTCTACGTCAAGAAGGGAGGAAAGCTGACCTACACCATGATTCACGCCTGGGATGAGGAGACACACGTCAGGCCGAGGACGGGGGTGATAGTTGAGGAGGGCGGGGAGTACATAAGCCACTACATAAACATGACCCCCACAGCTAGCCTCCAGACAAACCCCAGGGTCAGGCTAGTCGGGGAGGGGGCTAGGGCTTACCTCTCCTCAATCGTGGTGTCTAAGGAGAACTCCCTCATGGACGTGGGATCCACCGTTTACTTGGAGGCCCCCGAGACCTCGGCTGAGATAGTGTCTAAGACCATAACCAAGGACTTCGCCGAGGTGGTGACCAGGGGAACCATAGTAGCAATGGCTCCAGACACCAAGGGGCATATAGAGTGCGACGGCCTAATGCTGTCCAGCACATCTAGGATATTAACAGTACCTGAGCTTGATGCTAGGCACAGCGACGTCACCCTCTCCCACGAGGCCGCAGTAGGCAAGCTTGAGGAGGAGCAGATCTTCTACCTGATGTCCAGGGGCTTCACCGAGGAAGAGGCGACGAGCATCCTGGTCAGGGGGTTCATGGACGTCAAGCTGGAGGGACTTCCCGAAGAGCTTAAGAGGCAGATAGAGGTAGCAATAGCCATGGCGGCGGCTGGCCTCTAAAATGTGTCTCTAGAACCTGGCCAGCATCCCCAACATCATTTTTATAGGCCTAGGAACCCTAAGCGTGTTTATTAGTGTGTCACAGGGGTAGAGCTCTTTCTTCAAGAGGATTTCCTTTCTCTCGTCCAGGTCCTTGAGCTTCGCCGCTATTCTGTCGTGATCAATGGCAACTCCTTTTGATAGAGCTTCGTACAGGGATAGATCTATTTCCACTTTTTCCTGCATGAGCTCATACATTTCATCGCTGATTACGCCGCTCTCCAGCTTCACTCTACCCATGTTCAGGTACTCGCTCAACGACGACCTAACTATGTCGCCCCTCCCCATCCAATTGGTCTCGTAGTTCAGGGTGAACCCCCAGTGTTTCTCCGTCAGGGCCCTTCTGTGGGATTCCAAGTCCCTGAAGAGCAGCCTGTAACCGAAGGCCTCAGGGTTCTCAAAGACTAGGCTTCCTGGATCTACAAAGGGAGCTAGTGGTGAGACGAAGGCATCTAACCTTTTATACTCGCTGAGCAACCTCTTGACGTACTTGTGGAGTCCCTTGACTACGTCTGGGGTCTGGTAAGGTAGGCCTACCATGAAGTAAAGGTCTAGCCTGTCAAAGCTCATCTCGCTGGAATTCTTGACGAACTTCTCCAGGGCTTCATTGTCGTAGGGCCTTCCAAAGGCTCGTCTCACCCTCTCATCCTGGGACTCTGGGGATATCTGCAGGTAAACTGTACTTGCCGCCTCTCTCATGGCTTTCAAAAGTTCCCTCGGCGGAGGAGCGAAGAACTCAAACATGAGCGGGTTCTCTAAGTCATACCTTTTCAACTCCCTCAACAGCTTCACCGCTCCCTGTACGCCTCTCCCAAGCCTCAGATCCCCGACGAAGAAGATGGTCATCTTGGACAGGGAGGCTATGGAAAGAACTTCATCCAATATTGCATCGTTGCTCTTCACGGCCAGCCTCTTCCTGCCAAATATGTTCATGTAAGAGTGGAATGAGCCCCCACAGGTTACGCAAGAGAAGGGACATCCCTTCACAGTTATCACCGCTGATATAGGGGCCTCGATGAAGGCGGAGTAGGGGGAGATCAGGCAAAGGTCTCTTTCTTTTATGGCAAGCTTCACTAGAAGGTTATGATCTATCTTGAACTGGTCAAGGGAGATTACCGGTTCAGGAAGTCCTGTGAACTTCACTCTGCCGTTCCACTTGTAGGCAACTCCTTTGACGTTTGGCTCCTGGCCCTTATCAACCCTATCGAGGAACTTCTCAATCAAATGTTCGGTGCTATCCCCTAAGATGACGGCGTCCACAAAGTCATAGTCAAGGAGCTCTCTCCAGTAGTAAGTTGAGGAAATTCCCCCAAATACTACCAGGGAATCTGGATGTTCCTCCTTTATTAGGCGAGCCACCTCCACTGCGCCATGAGCGTGCACCAGCCAGTGCAAGTCAATGCCATACACCTTAGCCTTAACCTGCCTTATCGTTTTCAGCGGATCGTAATTTCGGTCTAACATCATTTTGGCGGCTAGGTTGAACAGGCCTACTTTATAACCACGATGAGAGAGCCAAGTAGCTATGGTTAGAAATCCATAAGGATACATGTCAAAGACGGAAAACGAAGGTATGACCTCGCTTATGAAGCTCTTGAACGTGAAAGCCTTTCTGAAGTCGTAGACGCTGGGAGCGTGGAAGAGGGCCAAGTCATAGTCGGTCATTCCTATCGGGCCACTACGTTAGGAAAAGATTTAAATCAAATCGTGGGGGCTCAGCCCATGCTGAGCCTCGTTACGAAGGGAGGAACTACCCCTCCCCTTCTAATTAGCTTGGAGGCGCTGTAATTACCTAAGCTCATCACAGGAGAACTTCCTAGCAGACCTCCCAGCTCTACAACGTCTCCTGGCTTGGCTCCTGGCATGGGAAGGAGCCTAACCCCTAATGACTTATTTAGGAGGACCCCCAAGGCTGCTATGTCGCCTATCAGGGAGGCTAACTGATCAGGGGTGACGTCTCCGGGCAGGGGCAGCATGTCTAACCCGGTGCTGCAGACTGCAGACATGGCTTCCAGGGCGTACACCGTCAATGCGTTAGCTTCTACAGCACTAGCAAGCCCCAAGTCCTCACTTACAGGGACAAAAGCGCCGCTCAACCCTCCAATAGAGGAAACGGCCATGGCTCCTCCTTTCTTGACGGCGTCGGTCAGTATAGCCAAGGCCAGTATGGAGCCTGGAGCCCCCGGGTGATCCAGACCCATTGCCCTGAGCACGTCCCCGACGCTGTCCCCGACCACAGGGGAGGGAGCCAGAGACAGATCCACGGAACCGAAGAGGGCGCTCATTTCTCTAGCTACCTCCTTACCCACAAGCTCCCCCAGCCTGGATATCTTGAAGGCGGCCCTCTTTATGGCGTCGTGTAGGGCCCTCACGTCTGAATCGCCTAAGGACTTCACTACGCTCTCAATGACCCCAGGGCCGCTGACTGCAACATTTATAACCCTGTCCGGCTCACCCCTGCCATGATAAGCCCCAGGGACGAAGGGAGTTCCTTCAGGGGCGTTAGCGAAGGTCCCTAGCCTAGCGGGCCCCCTTCCAGATGTGAGGTCCGCTGTCTCCCTTATCACCTCACCCATCCTCAGTACGGCGTCTAGGTTTATCCCAGCCTGAGTAGAGGCCACGTTCACCATGGCCGCCAGCCTCTCAGTAGAGGCCAGGGCCTCCGGTATTGAGTTGACCAGGGCCACGTCCCCTGGAGTGAATCCGGACTCCACGAAGGCAGCGTACCCACCCACGTAATCGACCTCCAGCTCCTTCGCCGCTTCGTCCAAGGCCTTAGCTATTTCCACACCCAGCTCCTGCCCCAGCCTAGGGTCCCTTCTGCTGACTCCCTCGAGGAAGAGGTACACTGGGGTGACGGCTACCCTCTTCGTGACTATCTTGATGCCCAGCCTGGACGACACCCTATCCACAGCCTCGCTCAGGCCTTCCGCCGCCCTCTTCATCGTCTCCTTGACTGCAGAAGGTCCTTCCCCTATTGCAGGGGTTAGATCCACCCCTAAAGTCACGCTCCTTATGTCCAGATGTTGAAAGGAGAGCATTTCAATGATTTCAGCCACCTCCTTGGCTTCCAGCTTCATGCCACCACCTTCGAGCTGATCGATTTCGACAAAGGTTAAAACTTTTAGACCTCAGTAAGCGGGGGGTGACCTTGGAGCTAGTTGCGTGCGTCAAGTTAGTTTATGACGAGACCCAGATCTCCGTGGATGGAGGGCTAAACTTGGAAGGGGTTCCCGTCAAGATTAGTGAGATAGATAAGAACGCTGTAGAGGAGGCGGTGAGGATAAAGGAGGAGAGGGGGGGACGCCTCACCCTAGTTACCGTGGTGACCGGTCCCTTTGACGATGCGGTCCTCAAGGAAGCCTTAGCCATGGGGGCCGACAGGGCCATAGTAGTTAGGGGAGATGTAGGGGGGCACAACCCAGTTAGAACGGCCCTGGCGATCAAAAAGGCTTTGGAGGAGGACGGCCTAAATCCAGACCTCATAATTTGCGGAGAGGGGAGCAGTGACTACTACTCCTGTTCCATGGCCCCTCTCCTCGGCGAGTTAATGGGCTTGCCTTCAGCGAGCTTCGCCTCCCGACTGGAGTTGAAGGAGAACAGCGTCAT